>NZ_JAXIVS010000004.1:0-600000 GCF_034259325.1 Hyalangium ruber
ATGACCTGTCCCCAGCAGCCCCGGCTCTACAGCTCGGTGCATCCGGAACACCTCGCTCCTCCTCCACGGTTCGCTCTCTCCTCTACTCTGCATGGAGGCGACCGCTACCTACACCTTGAAAGGGGTGGGGCTTAGGGCTGCTCCGAGGCTGGCTGGCGTTGAGGGACGAGTACCGCGACGTAGCAGCGGTCTTGGTAGTCGAACATCCCCTGCCCGCAGGGCGGGCGCTCTCCCTCGATCGGCCCTGCCCAGCACCCATCGTTGAGGGTGACCAATCCGGGACCGCATGGCGGTCGACGCTGGCCAGGCAATGGCTTCTTCGGCATCGGCAGGCCGATGGCGTAAGTGGGTACTCCCGCATTCGGGAGTGCTGCCGTCGACGCATGGATTTCCTCCACCCCTGCGTCCGCGAGGCCTGTCATGCGCTCGTCAGACATGTCTGCCCTCGGCGGCGCTTCTTCCTCGGCACGCTCCCGCTTTCTCGGAGCGGTACCCAGCGTCCACACGGCGAGCGTCAGTGCGGCCCCGAGTGCGGAGCTGCCGACCCAGGCGAGCCAGGCAGGCAGCGCGTGTCGCGACCGTGGGCCGGGCCGAGCCGTCTTCTGGGTCTCCCTCATGCAGGGGCGTTCCATGAGACGTGCTGCCCCAGCGCTGGCGGCGGCTCTCTCCAGAGCCAGGGCCAGTTCGACCGCCGTGCCGCGCTTCCCGCTGTCCTCCGAGAGCATCTGGAGAATGAGCCGCTCAAGCTCCACAGTCACCGTGGCCACCTCTCCCGGTGGGAGAAAGCGCGGGGGCTCGGCCGAGGAGGTGTCCGGATCGGTGATGGGGCCCGGGTAGCGCCCCGTTACCAAGCGGTAGGCCATCACCCCCAGCGCGTACAGGTCATCGGCCGGCTGGGAAAGGTAGTGCGCCTCGGGAGTGCGGCGAAACTGGCGCCGAAAGCGAAGCAGTTCGGGACTGCGGTAGGCCTCGGTTCCCGGGGGAATCACGGTATCGGTGAGAGGGCGTGCCCCCACATGCCAGGCGGCGCCCAGGTCCACCAGCACGGCGGTGCCATCGGCCTGCACCAGCACGTTGTCGCCCTTGACGTCTCGATGCACGCCTTCGAGGCGGTGAAGCTCCGCCAGCGCGTGCGCCACATGGGCCAGGGCCCGTGCCGCCGAAGCGTTGGTGAAGCTTCGCACCTTCGGCACTGCGTATAGCGGCAGGCCCTCTACCCACTGCATGACGAGGTAGGGGTAGCTCTGCCCATCCGGCGAGAGCCACTCCCCCTTGTCCAACAGCCGGGGCAGGTGCGGCGAGCGAGCGGCGTCCAGCAGCTTCGCCTCCCGCTCGAAGCGCGCGTCCATCGGTTCGCGTGCAAGCTTCAGCGCAGCCACGGTGCATGGCTCAGCGGTGAGTTGTGCTTTGAAGACAACGCCAAAGCCCCCACGGCCGGCACGATCGATCAGCTTCCAGCGACCAAGCACTTCGCCGAGGTGAGGGGAGCGAGGGCCAGCGGGTATTGTCATGGAGGCGTCCAAGCAGGTGGGCTGCCCGGCACCCTACCTCGCATGAGGGTACACCCGCCACCTACTCGTTACGTCCCATCACGGGGTGCCGTAGATTCCTCTGTGGAGGAAGCTTCGGCGGGTGCGGGCTGGGTACCGGCCGTCTCGGGCTCCCAGCGGATCGCGTCCCCTCGGCACTCATACGAGGTCCAACACTCCATCCGCACGCCGCCCTCTCCACACGTGATCTGCGTCACGGCATCGGCATGGAGGGAGGCAGCCTCGCCCTTCAACATCTCTTGCAGCGCCGCGGGCGAGTAGTTGGTCCGGTACATCCCGCTGGTGCAGGTCGCCGCGGATACCTCTCCCAGGACGGTATACGGCCGGCCCTGCAGGTCCTTCGGCTCGACGATGGCCACGTTCGCCGCGCGCCTGCGCAGCTCCGGATCCCTCAGGGCCTTCGAGCCAGTGCAGCCCTGCCCCAACCCCGCAATCGCAACCACACAGAGCAGCTTCTGGACACCCACCTTCATTGTTCCTCCCGCCGGAAAATTGGCTTCAGTCTTCCTTCTTGTCGTGGGCTTCGCGCAACACCTTGCTCGCGCCAGGCTTCGGCGCTGGCTCCTCTGCCATCACCCCCAGTTCCAGCGTGCTGGGCTTGTACCGAGCGGCTACCTGGGTCAGCGCTTCCTCGATGTCCCGCCGCGAGGCTGCCCGCACTTCCACGTTGTAGCCAGTGAAGAACCGCACCTCGTTGATGGCATCGACATTGGCTGGGTCGCTCATGGCCACCACCAGGGTGGTGCCAACCCTGTCCAGCGCGATCAGGTGGTGCTTCTCCGCCAACTCCCATGGCACCAGCCGGGCGATGTCCCGGTCTGGGATGGGGAGGCCTCCCGGAGCGTCGCTCGGTGAGGTGACCCATCCCGGCACCGCGACGCAGTGGCCCTCTCGCGCGTGTCGGGCGGCGTCCAGCTTGCTCTCGCACAGGTACACGTGCTTCTGGCACGCGTCACACAAGCGCACCCCGGCCTCGGCGGTTTCCCTCAAGGCGTCCCACTGCTTCGGGCACTTGAACTGGAAGCGCACCTCGCAGTTCTGGATGGGCTTCTCGGCCATGTGT
Organism: Hyalangium ruber; assembly: GCF_034259325.1. Classification (NCBI taxonomy): domain Bacteria; kingdom Pseudomonadati; phylum Myxococcota; class Myxococcia; order Myxococcales; family Archangiaceae; genus Hyalangium; species Hyalangium rubrum. The sequence continues at coordinate 2,614 of NZ_JAXIVS010000004.1, forward strand.
GGCTCCTGCGCTTGGAAGGCGCGCGGAGCTTCAACATAGCACCGCCCTACATACCCAACTCATCAGGCCTTACAGTGTCCACCCTCCGCATCGCTGCCCCCAGAGGACCGCATGAAGCACATTCACGGCTACATCGAGCGCTGGGAGCACCGACTCGCCCAGCACGAGTTCTTCACCCGGATGAACTTCGGCAACACGCTGGAGCAGGTGCTGTCGTTCACGCCCTACACCGCGTTCGTCATCCTGCTGTTCCAGGACATCATCCGGATCAACGTGCGGCTCACCCGAGATCCGTATCTGAAGAAGATCATCGGCCGGCATGCGAGCGAGGACACGGGGCACGATCTCTGGTTCCTGGATGACTTGAAGCTCATCTTCCCGGAGCGGCAGTGGGACATCGGCTGGCTGTTCTCCCGGGAGAACCGGCCGATGCGGGACGCGGCGCTCGCGCTGTGCTCGGAGATCTACCGCATCCAGGATGACCGACTGCGGCTGGTGTTCGTGGAGGCCCTGGAGGCCACCTCGCAGGTGTACTTCCCGATGATGGACCAGCACCTGAAGCAGTGTGGGCTCGGCCAGGGGCTCAAGTTCTTCGCCGGGCACCACATCTCCGTGGAGGAGAGTCACACCCTCTTCCAGCAGGAAGTGGAGCGGCAACTCAACGCCATCGAGGTGCCCGATGGGCTCCGCGAGGAAGCGCTGGGAATCGTGGACAGGGTGTTCGAGTCCTTCGTGCTGCTGGCGGATGGGCTGCAGGAGCACGCCGGTGCGGTCTCTCGGCGCCGGAACTGGATCCCTCGCTCCGAGGAGTTCGCTGGCAAGACGTTCAAGGAGCACGGCCTGACGCGGCTGGAGCCCCTGGCGCGTGCCTCGGGGCTGGAGCCCTCGGCGGCGCTGCGAGACTTTGGCAACCTGTTCGCCCCGTGGGGAGAGCGCCCCATGCGCAAGGTGCCGCTGTGGCCCTCGACACTGAGCGAGGAGCACTCGCCGCTCGAGTTCTCCTGGTCCTCGCACGGTGGACAGCCCGAGTTGCGCTTGCGTGTGGAAGCCCTGGGGGACAACCCGAGCCCCGCCACCAACTGGGCGGTGGCACAACAACTGAGCGGGCGCCTGAGCTTCGAGTACCAGCGCTCCCTGGAGCGGCTGCGGCGCATCGAGGAGCTCTTCGTGCCACGTGAGCCCGGGGCGACGTTCGCGATGGGCCATGCGATGACCCTGAGGCCAGGAGCCCCGCCCGAGCTCTGGGTGTTCCTGAATCCTCAGGCCCAGGGCGCCGAGCAGGCACCGGCGCGGGTGGAAGAGGCGCTCGGTCGTCTCGGGCTCGCGCGCTCCTGGCGCTCGTTGCGCGAGGCGATGCTGCGCCGACCGAAGGATCGGCTCCTCTCCCTGGCGCTGGAGCTCTCCGAGGGTCCCGAGGCGCGCGTCGAGTTGCATGCGGAACATCTCGACGCCACCGCCGAGGACGTGGAGCCGGTGCTGGCGCTCGGGCAGGGGTATGCCTCGGGAGAGGCGCGCAGGCTGTTCCAGATGCTGGCGGGAGAAGCGGGCCCCATCTCCCGGGGCGCCGTCCGCACCTCGGTGATGCTCTCCACGGGCAGCGAGCCCCGCGCCGTCGGCAGTACGCTCCAGTTCCCCGTGCATGCCTATGCGGACGACGACCGGGTGGCACGGGAGCGAATCGCGGAGCTGCTCGATGCGCGAGAGCGCCAGCACTACCGGGAGGTCCTCTCGGAGGTCGCCCGGCGGCCGCTGGAGGCGGGGGTGGGGTTGCAGTCCGCCGTGTTCGCTCAGTGGCAGGGCACCCCATGCCGCATGGGTGTGTACCTGACGTCCGAGGCGTATGCGATCAGGACGCCGCGCAATGCCCCGGGCCAGGCGCCGCTGTCGTATGGTCACGGCTCTTGAACCGCTCTCTGGGAGAGAGGCTGACGGTGATTGACAAGCTCGCATGGATACGGGTCGCCAACGGGCGAATCCTGGGCGCTCGCTCCAAGGGAAAGGACACCTATTACCTCCCGGGAGGAAAGCGTGAGCCCGGCGAGACGGATATCGAAGCGCTCTCCCGAGAGGTCGAGGAGGAGCTGTCCGTTCGGATCAAACCCGAGACCGCCTCGCTCTTTGGAACCTTCGAGGCCCAGGCCCATGGGAAACCCGAAGGTGTGCGGGTGCGGATGACTTGTTATCTCGCGGAGTTCGATGGAGAGCTGCGTCCCGCTTCCGAGATCGAGGAATTAGTCTGGCTGACGTATCAGGACCGGGAACGTGTCTCTCTCGTCAGTCAGATCATCTTCGACAAGCTCCATGAGATGAAGTGGCTCTCATAGACATACCTGCGGAGGTCTTTCAGCCAATGCGCTTCCTCACCCTAGCGGCCTTTCTCCTCGCCTGTGGCCCCTCCTCGGAGACGGACGAGGCGGCCCCCCTCGTGGAGTCCCAGCAAGCGCTCACCGAGGGAGCGCCGCTGACGACCCATGACGCCAGCTGCCTCAAGCTCCAGGACCAGAACACCTGGAGCACCTATCCCTCGTACATGACGCCCGTCGGCCCCGCCCTCGGCTTGAGCACCGTCCTCCAGGACCTCAACCGCGCCGGCCCCATGCTCACCGCCTCCACCCGCCCTCCCGCCGTGGGCTACAAGGGCGGCTTCCGCTGGAACGATGGCGACATGGCCACCACTGAGTGGATCCCTCAGGCCCTCACCGCGGGCACCTCTGGCTCCGCCAACGTCGCCATCGTCTCCTGGCACTACGCCCCCACCACCGCTCCCGAGAAGGGCGTGCGCATCTCCGTGGCCGACATCTCCGACATGGCCGCCAGCGCCGTCAGCTACCGCCACGTTCTCCTCGTTCGCCCCACCAGCTCCGGCAACTTCACCACCATCCCCGAGCACGGCGGCGGCCTCGCATGGTTCGGCAACTCCCTCTACATGGCCGACACCTCCGATGGCATGCGCGTGTTCGACCTCACGCAGATCCGCGAGGTCGACACCAGCACCACCTGCGAGACACAGATCGGCCACGTCGGCTCGGTGTGGTGCGCCTATGGCTACAAGTACGTCCTGCCTCAGGTAAGCGCCTACGTGGTGCCCTCCTCCATCACCAGCCCGTGCCGCCCCAAGTTCTCCTTCCTCGGCAAGGACACCCGCGGCTCCACCGACGTGGTGCTCTCCGGTGAGTACTGCAACAACACCGGCACCTCGTGCCCTTATGACGGCTCCACTCCTGGCCTCGGAGGGCGGCTCTATCGCTGGCCCATGGACTCCGCTACCTCCCGCCTCAAGACCGTGAGCGGGCTGGTCTCCCCAGAGCGGGCCTACGTCATGAACGAGCCCAACGTGCAGGGTGTGGCCCCCATCATGACCTCCACGGCGACCACCTCGTACTGGCTGAGCTCCACGCGTTATGGCGGCGCGCTCTTCAAGGTCTCCACCAGCGCCTCACGCACCGCTTACCTCTCCGGTAGCTCGCAGTGGGCTCGGATGCCCGAGGGCATGCACGCCACCGGCAGTGGCACCAACCTGTGGACCGTCACCGAGGGCGTCAGCGGCGTCACCTCTCCCTCTCTCGGAGGGCGCGTGGTCTTCTTCGCCGCCCAGGCCTCCCTGGACTGAGCCTCCGCTTCCCGCCCCCACGTGGGTAGACACGTGGGCGCGCATCGGCGGGTAAGTAGGCGTTGAGCGGCGAGCACTGGGAGAACTAGGGTCAGGGGCGTAACGGGCCTTCCCGGAACATCCAGTTTCCAGGAGCCGAGGCCCCATGACGTCCATGCGGGGGAGACGCGATGCCCGGAGCACTCGATCTCAACAGGTTTCCGACCCAGCCTCTCTTCACGATTTCGTGCGACGCGCTCCCCGCGGACACGCGGGTCCTGCGCCTGGGCGGCACGGAGGGCATCTCCCATCTCTACAGCTTCACCCTCCAGTTGCTCATGCACGAGGACGAGGGCCTGGTCTTCGAGATGGAGCAGGCCCTCAACGCCCCCGCCACCCTGACCATCCACGGCGGAGACGGGACGCCGCGCCGCACCCTTCATGGCGTGCTGGCCTCCATCGACTGGGTCCGCGAGACCGCCGACCACACCGTCTATGAAGTCGTGCTCGTACCCCGGCTGTGGAGGCTGGGGCTGAACCAGCACAGCAACGTCTACGTCCAGCAGGCCATCCCCACCATCATCACCAACCTGCTCGAGGACAACGGCTTCGTCGCGGAGGACTACGCGCTGCGGTTGAAGGAGCGCTACCCGAAGCTCGAGCACGTCTCCCAGTACCGGGAGAGCGACCTGGCCTTCATCCAGCGGCGGATGGAGCGCGAGGGCATCTACTTCTACTTCGAGCAGCTCGAGGACCGCGAGAAGCTCATCATCACCGACCACAAGAGCTACGCCGCGTCGAGCGGCTCGGTCCGGTACTTCCCCCAGGCGGGCCGCAACCTCACCGGTGTCGAGGCCTTCGCCACCTTCACCTCCCGGTGCCGCACGCGCCCGAAGGAGGTCCGGCTGCGCGAGTACGACTACCTGCGGCCCACCATGGACTTGAAGAAGAGCCACCCCGTGTCCCCGCACGGCGTCGGCGAGGTGGTCAGCCACGACGAGCACTACACCACCCCCGCGGACGGCAAGCGGCTGGCCCAGGCCCGCGCCGAGGAGCTCAAGGCCCGCGAGGCCATCTTCGAGGGCCGGGGCCGGGCCTTCGAGGCGCAGCCAGGCTACCTCTTCGAGGTCTGCGAGCATCCCCGCCCCTCCTTCAACGCCTCGTACCTCGCGGTCACCGTGGAGCATGAGGGCAGCCAGGGCATCGGCGACGTCGAGGAGCTGGACGACGAAGCGCCCACGCAGTTGAACCGGGACGCGGAGCCCACCTACTTCATGCGGGTGGAGGCCATTCCCAGCGGCGTCCAGTTCCGCCCCCCACAGCTGACTCCGGTCCCCCGCATCTTCGGGGTGGAGACTGGACGCGTGGACGGCGAGCAGGAGAGCCAGTACGCGCAGATCGACGAGCACGGCCGCTACAGGCTCCAGCTCCACTTCGACGAGAACGATCCGCGCAACGGCAAGGCCTCCACCTGGGTCCGCATGCTCCAGCCCCACGGTGGCAGCCGCGAGGGCTTCCACTTCCCGCTGCGCAAGGGCACCGAGGTGCTCCTGGTGTTCCTCGGGGGAGATCCGGATCGCCCCGTCATCGCCGGCGTCGTGCCCAACCCCCATACCCCCAGCCCCGTCACCCAGAACAACGCCACCTTCAACGTCCTGCTCACCGGCGGCGGCAACCGGATGGAGCTGGAGGACAAGGCCGACGTGCAGCACGTGCGGCTGTCCACGCCCACCCAGGACACCCTGCTCCACATGGGCGCCCCGGACGAGAGCAGCCACAACATCCATCTGCGCTCCAATGGCAGCGCGTTGATCGATCTGGGCGGTGACTACGACACCAAGGTGCAAGGAGCCAAGACCGAGTACGTCAAGAAGTCCGTCACCGAGACCTACGACAACCTCCTGGACACCAAGGTGAAGGAGGACCGCTTCCTCACGGTCAGTGGCAACGACGACACGAAGGTCACCAAGGAGCAGAAGCTCAAGGTCACCGGCAACCGCACCGTCACGGCCGAGTCGAACCAGACGCACACCGTCACCGGCAAGGACACGCACACCATCACCGGGCAGCAGAAGATCACCGCCAACGGCGGACAGAACATCACCGTGGGCTCCAGCGGTCGGACCGAGACCATCTCGGGCCCGCTCACCCAGACGACGGGCCCCCAGACGCTCACGGTGAACGGCGTGCTCACCCAGACCATCACCGGCGCGGCCACCATCACCAGCCCCGTGAGCTACAACATCGTCGCGCCCAACGTGAACCAGGTGGCTCCCGCCAAGAACTTCAAGTCAGCGCCCTGGAGTGGCGAGGCGATCGGCTTCAAGTTCTCCATCCTGGGCGCCAAGGCCGAAGTCGTCGCGGGCATGGCCGTGGCCGCCACGAACGTGAAGATGGACCTCACGTCCCTCAAGATGGACATCGCGACGATGAAGTATCAGAACAACCCGACGACCATCAAAACGTTCGGAGCCGCCATCCAGCAGGCCTACTGCAACCTGCACGTCGTCGGCTTGTTCGTCGTGGCGTAAGGGGAGAAACGGATGACGAACCAGGAGCCGGATGCCGCGGGCAAGGCCGTCGGGTACATTCTGGGCTTTCTGATCATCGGTGGCGCGATCGCGATGCTGATCGCGAGCTTCTACGTGTCCCCCGAGGCGCAGACAGACAGCGGTGGCTCGCTCCAGATGTTCCTTCGCTACTCTGGAGGGATCATCCTCGGATTGGGTGTCATGGGCCTGCCCATCGGGATCATTCTCCACCAGGAGAACCGGAAGAAGGCCGCCCGGCTCCGGGAGCTCAAGGCCTCGGCGGTTCCCGGGGTGCTGCGCATCGTCAGCTTCGAGCAGCTGTATGCCAACGAAGACTCCGTGGAGCTCTCGCTCGACGTCGAGATCACCGTGCCCTCACGCCAGCCCTACCGGATGGCGCTGAAGCAGTGGATCCCCACCGCCTACGTCGGCCGGCTTCGCCCGGACGAGCGGCTGCCCGTTCGGGTTCCCGCCTCCGAGCCTGGGACGCTGTTCATCGATTGGGGAGGAAAAGCGGAGCCCGGCGTATGAAGGTCATCAAACCGCAGAAGCTCGGGCTGCTGCCGCGCTCCTTCGAGTACGGGAAGGACACCTTCCTCGTGCTCACCATGGCCGCCTTCTTCCCGCTGGATCAGCCCGACGTGCTCCTGCCCGAAGTGGCCCTCTGGAAGTTCGCCGCCGAGGAGCTGGGTGGGCAGACGCCGCTGGACGAGGGCCTGCCCAAGCAGCGCGGCGAGGTGCTCGTCCACGCGCAGGCCTTTCCCCCGGGAGGCACCCCGCAGGTCGCCTGCCAGGTGCGGGTGCGCGTGGGCTCCATCGACAAGACGCTGCGCGTGGTGGGCAACCGTCACTGGGACCGGAGTGGAGTCCCCTCGCCTCCCGAGCCCTTCACCCAGATGCCGCTCACGTATGCCCAGGCTTTCGGCGGCCAGGGCTACGCGCCCAATCCCCTGGGCAAGGGCTTCGTCCAGGGGAAGCTCCCCCCCGGCGCGCTCCACCCCCTGCCCAATGTGGAGGCGCCCAACCAGCTCATCCGCTCGCCCAAGGACAAGCCCGCCCCCGCGGGTCTGCTGCCCTTGGACACGAGCTGGCCGCAGCGGGCCTCCAAGGCCGGCACGTATGACAGCCGCTGGTTGAAGACGCGCTTCCCCGGCTTCGCCGAGGACCTGGACGAGAGCTACTTCAACGCCGCTCCCGAGGACCAGTGGCTCTCCGGCTACTTCCAGGGTGGCGAGCGCTTCTTCCTCGAGCACCTCCACCCCTCCCAGCCCCGCATCGAGGGCACGCTGCCGCGGCTGACCGCCCGCGCCTTCGTCACCCTCAAGACGCCTCAGGGCGAGTCCCTGCAGGAGCTCTCCACCCGGCTGGACACCGTGTGGCTGTTTCCGCACGCCCAGCGCGGGGTGCTTCTCTTCCGCGCCCTCGCCAAGGTCGCCGAGGACGATGCCGCGGACGTGCTCCATTGCGTCACTGCCTTCGAGGCGCAAGGCGCTCCGCGTCCCGCCCAGCACTACAAGGACGTGCTCGCGCGGCGCCTGGACAAGAAGCAGGGGTATCTCTTCGCCTTGCAGGACTCCGAGCTGTTGCCCGAGCAGCCCGCCGGCGCTCCGGGCGACCTGGACACCGTGCCCCCGGAGTTCACCGTGGGAGGCCAGGTTCTGCGCGATGCCATGCGGCGCGGAGCCCAGCGCGAACGGGACCGCGCCCGGGAGACGGTTCGGGCCGCGGGTGTGGATCCGGACACCGTCCTGCCCGCCACCCTCCCGCCCGAGGAGCGGGCACCCACCCTGGAGGAGTTGCCCGCCGTCGTGGGCCAGATCGAAGCGCAGATCGAGGAGCAGAAGGCCTCGGCCGAGCGCCAGCGGGTGGAGGCCGAGCAACACGCACGCCGCATCTGCGCCGAGCATGGCATCCACTACGAGAAGGTCATGCAGGACGCGAAGGAGAAGGCGGGTGGGCCTCCCCGCTTCTCGGCTCGCGAGGAGTTCGCGAAGCTCCAACAGCTCGCGGCCGACGTTCGCGGCCAGGGGCAGCCCATGCCCGAGCTCGAGGCCATGCTCGCCGCCCCCGCGTTCCTCCAGCGGATGGAGCACGGTGAGGCCCAGCTTCGCGAGATCTATCAGCGCTTCGCGCACCACATGGATCCCGCGGCCGCGATGGACGCCCCGTCCTCCGCGCAGGTGCGCGCCCGCGTGGAGGCGTGCCACCGGGCCGGACAGCCGCTCGCACGGGAGGACCTCACGGGCGCGGACCTCTCGGGCATGGAGCTGCCTGGGGTGAACTTCCAGGGCGCGCTGATGGAGCGGGTGAACCTGAAGGGCGCCAACCTGAGCGGGGCGAACCTCGAGGGGGCCGTGCTCGCTCGCGCCGAGCTGTCCGGCGCCCGCCTGACCGGGGCGAACCTGAAGGGCGCCAACCTCGGGCGGGCCCAGCTCCTCGGCACGCGGTTCGACGGTGGCGCGGAGCTCTCGGGCGCCAACCTCTCCGAGGCCGACCTGAGCGGGGCGAAGTTGCGCGGAGCCAAGCTCACCGGCGCGGACCTGTCCGGCGCGCGGATGAAGGGGGCGGACTTCCGGGAGGTGTCGGCGGCCGGCATCACCTTCATGCGGACCGACCTCTCCCAGGCGGCGTTCACGGGCGCCCAGCTCGCCGGGTGCATCTTCCTGGAGTGTACCGTCACCGGCGCGGACTTCAGCGGCGCCACGCTCACCTCCGGGATGTTCCTGACGGCCAAGGGAGATGGGGCCAACTTCCGCCAGGCCAAGCTCGGCAACCTGCGCCTGGTGCAGGGCTGCTCGTTCGCGAAGTCGGACTTCCAGGAGGCCGAGCTCAGCGAGGCCAACCTGCGCGGCACCCGGCTGGAGGAGAGCAACTTCTCCGGCGCCACGCTGGACCGCGCGGACCTCAGCGAGTGCGAGCTGCGCGGGGCGCGCTTCTACCGCTCCGTCGCTCGGGAGAGCCGCTGGGTCCGCGCAAACCTTCAAGCGGCCCACTGCGTGTCCATCAACCTCATGAACGCCATCCTCCAGAAGGCGGACATCTCCCAGGCGGACTTCACGGGCGCCAACCTCTTCCGGGCGGACTTCGCCAAGGTGCGGGGCAAGGCCGCGAGCATGCGCCAGGCGCTCCTCACGGATGTGCGCATCACCCAGGAGCGGACATGACCCGGGACGAGCTCATCGAGCAGGTGCGCCACGGTGAGCCCATCACCGGCGTGGATCTGTCGGGGATGGACCTCTCGGGCGCCGACCTCTCCGGAGGCGTGTTCCAGGAAGTCCGCTTCGCCTCGGCGAAGTTCGCGGGCGCCGCGCTCCGGGAGGCCATCTTCGCCGGCTGCTCCTTCGAAGGCGCGGACCTGCGCAAGGCCGAGCTGCCGCGCGCCGTGCTGGACCACTCCTCGCTCGACCGCGCCACGCTCGAGGGCGCGGACCTGACGGGGGCGAAGTGGCACGCGTGCAGCGCCTCGGGAGTCACGCTGCGCCAGGCGCGGCTCGCCCTCGGGGTGTTCTCGGAGGTGAACCTGACGGGCGCCGATCTCTCCGGCACCCTGCTCGACCGCACCGCGTTCTTCCAGGGGAGCTGGGGCCAGGTGAACCTCTCCGGGGCCACGCTCAAGCAGACAGTGCTCAATGAGGCGGACCTGCGCACCGTGAACCTCACGGGCGCGAGCTTTGAGCTGGCCCTGCTGCTGCAGAGCAACCTCTCGGGGATGAACCTTCAGGGGATGCGCTTCACCCTCACCCAGTTCAATGGGGCCAACCTGTCCGGGTGCGACCTGCGCGACAGCGTGCTCGTACAGTGCGGCTTCAAGGACGCGGACCTCAGCGGCGCCAAGATGGAGAAGGCGAACGCCGCCAACGCGCTGTTCATCCAGGCGCGGGCCGCGGGGGCCAACTTCCGTCAGGCCAACCTCTTCCAGGCGCTGCTGCTGGACGCGGAGCTCGGCAAGGCCGACTTCAGCGGCGCCAATCTGCAACAGGCCCAGTTCGCCCGCGCCAAGTGCGCGGGGGCCCGCTTCATTGGCGCGGAGCTGACCTACACGGACTTCAGCCACGCGGACCTCTCCGCCGCGGACTTCACCCGGGCCACCCTCGAGCGCACCCAGTTCCATGGTGCCCTGGAGCGAGGGACCGTGGGGCGCTCCCCGGTGGGGGCGCTGGGCACCGACGAGAAGCGGGCCCAGGCGGAGAACTGGCGACCAACGCATTGAGCGCGCAACACCTGCACCAAGGAGGCTGTGTGGAGAAGCTGGCGGGAAGAATCGGGTCCACGGTGATTCAGCAGGATGTCGGCTCGGTGTTGTCCACCGAGGGCGCCTCGCTGAGCGTCGCCGTCGGCGGGACGCCCCACCCTGCGAAGCGCGCGCCGAGCTGCCTGCTCGCGCCCGAGCCGGGAGACCTCGTCCTCGTCACGTTCGTTCCGGGCCGGGGCTGCTACGTGCTCGCCGTGCTCGAGCGGGAAGAGGGCGCTCCGGGCCGGCTCGTCCATCAGGGCAACCTCGGGCTGCACCTCCCAGCCGGGCGCCTGACGGTGACGGCCTCCGAGGGAATGAGCGTCGTCTCCGGTCAGGACGTCTCCTGTGTCACGAGCTCTCTGCGGGCCCATGCCGTGGAGGCGAACCTCTCCATCGAGAAGGCCCACTTCCTCGGCACCTTCGCCAGCGTGCAGGTGGAGACGCTGAAGGTGATTGGCCGCTTCTTCGACTCGGTGCTGGAGCGCTTCTCGCAGCGCGTGCGGCGCTCGTACCGGCAGGTGGAGGAGGTGGACTCCGTGCGCGCCGAGCAGCTCGACTACATGGCTTCCAAGAACGTCAGCGTGCGCGGCCGCAACGCGCTCGTCACCGCCGAACAGCTCGTGAAGCTGGACGGCGATCAGGTCCACCTGGGCTGAGGCCCGAGGAGCTCGCATGTTCGCCAATACGCAGATGGGTGGAGTCGACATGGGCTTTCCGGACGTCTGCCTCACGCCGATGCCCGCGCCCACTCCCGTGCCCTACCCCAACATCGCCGCGGGTCCGATGGGCGTCCCCGCAGCCTACAAGGTCATGTTCCAGTGTACCCCCGCGCACAACCTGGGAACGGTGGTCCCCCTCACCAACGGGGACAACGCGGGTGTCGCGATGGGCATGGCCTCGGGCACCGTCATGGGGCCTTCCCGCCACCTGACGGGCGCCTTCAGCGTGCTCGTCGGGGGCATGCCCGCCACGCGCGTGGGCAGCGTCTCCCTCCAGAACTCCACCAACTGTCCGGGCGCGCGGCTGGTGCCCAGTCAGGTCAAGGTGTTGCTGCTCGCGCCCTGAAGCCCCTCAGTGGGGCGGCACGCTGGGCGCGGCCCGCTCCCCGCCCTCCGCCGTGGGCGCCTCGGACTGGGAGAGGAACTCGTCCAGCGCGCCCACGTCGATGGGCTTGCGGAACACCGCGTCCACCAGTGCCAGGTTGGCCCGGTTCTGTCCCCGCACGTCCATTCCGGTGACGATGGCCAGCAGCGCCTGCGGCGTGCGCTTTCGCAGCTCGCGCGCCAGCTCCCAGCCGGAGATCTCCGGCATCAGCGCGTCCAGCAGCGCCGCGTCGAAGCGCCGCTTCTCCCAGAGCTGCAGCGCCACCTCCGCGCTCGGGGCGACCTGCACCTCGTAGCCCTCGTCGCCCAGCACCTCCGCCATCATCCGCGCATTGTCCAGGTCGTCATCCACCACCAGCACGCGGCGCGTCTGCTGGAAGCGCCGTGGGCCCGTCACCGCCACCTGGGGCGCGTGCTCCTCGACTCCCGCCTCGCGCACCTGGGGCAGGCGCACCACGAAGGCCGCGCCCTTCCCGCTGTCCGCGTTCTCCACCGTCAGCTCGCCGCCCCAGCGCTGCACCTGCGCCTGCACCACCGCCAGTTGCAGCGCGTGCTGCGCCGCCCCCGCCTCCCGCTGCAGCGGGTCGAACAGCCGCGCCAGCTCCTCCACCGCGTACGGCGGTCCCTCATCTTGAATGCGCAGCTCCAGCCGGCCCTCGCCATCGGGACGCGTCGTCAGCGCCAGCCGTCCGCCCCGCTCCATCCGGTCCTTGGCCGCCAGCAGCAGGCTCACCACCAGCTCGCGCAAGAAGCCCGCGTCGGCTCGCACCGAGCCCGGATCGCCCAGGACCAGGTCCACCCCCAGCGGGTGCTCGCCCTGCTCCAGCTCGCCGCGCGCCAGCTCCAGCGCCTCGCGCACCGCCGTGTCCAGCGGCACGTCCGTGAGCACCTCCTCGGTGCGCTGAACGTTGAACTCCTGCAGCCGGCTCACCAGCTCGCCCACCTGGCCCACCGTCTTGTCCAGCGCGTCCAGGTGCTCGGGCTTGAACTCGCGCCTCAGCAGCGTGATTCGCAGGCGCAACACGTTGAGGAAGTTGTTGAGCGCGTGCGCCGCCCCGCTGGCCAACTGCCCCAGCGCCTGCGCCCGGGTGCGCTGCAAGAGCCGCCCCTGCAGCCGCCGCAGCTCGTCCTGCGCGCTCATCAGCTCCCGCGTCTTCGTGGCCGCCTCGGTCCGGTCCGTCATCGTCTGGATGACACCGGCCAGCTCGCCGCCCTCCTCCCAGATGGGCGTGGCGCTCATCTCCAGGCTCGCCTCGCCGCCGCCGGGGCGCTCCACCACCATCATCACCCCGCGCACCGGCCCGCGCTCCTTGAGCGCCCTCATGAAGGGCAGGTCCGTCACCCGAAAGGGCTCACCCGTGGCGTGGCGCGCGTTCACCTGCGCCAGCACCGGCGCCAGCGCGGTGGTGGCCCGCTCTCCCACCACCGAGCGCATGGGCACGCCCAACAGCCGGCTCACCGGCGGCGTGGCGAAGGATACCCGCCCATCCGCCTCGGCCAGGAGGATGCCCACGTCCATGTGGTGCAGCACCGACTCCATCACCGCTGCTTCGCGGAAGCGCACCTCCTCCGTCCTCAGCACCCGCGCGAAGGAGGCCTGCGCCGAGGCGTTCGCCTCTCCCACCAGCTCGTTGATGAGCTCGGCCACCCCCGGCTCCACCTCCTGGCCATGGCGCCGGGAGTAGACGCGCAGCAGCACCGCCTGGAGCGCCTTGAACTCGCGCGCCAGATCCTCCGACTCGAAGCGCTGGTCGTACCGGAACGCGCCGTGCGGGCGCACCACCTCGGGCCACAGCTGCACCACTTCGTCCGGCCGATCCTTGAGCAGCCGGGCCAGCTCCTCCAGCAGCCGCCTCAGGGGCGCGCGTAAATCGCGGCCCGGCAGGTCCAGCTCGTACAGCTCCTCCCGCAGGCGCTTGGCCCACAGGCGCGCGATGCGCTCGCGCTCCTCCTGTAGCAACTCGGACAGCGCGTCGATGGGTTCGATGGGCTCCACGTCAGGCCAGGAAGGTGGCCACGACCGGCCGCCTTGGCCAGTCCCGGCAAGCGAGCAGGCAGGCAGCCCTCCGGGACTGGCCGCATGCATCCGCCGCCCGCCGCCCCCACCATTGCGGGAGCCACCCGCATGCAAGCCAACGGACGGGACAAGAACGACCTGGAGACGCTGAGCCTCTCGGACTCGGCCATGGCACAGCTCTACCGAGGCGAGCTCAGCCGCTCGGACAAGTGGCGCACGCGCCTGGATACGACGACCAACTGGGCGCTCACCACCACCGCGGCCGTCATCTCCTTCGGCTTCGCCAACGCCAGCAGCCCCCATGTCACGTTCATCGTCGGCATCTGGATGGTCATCTCCTTCCTGCTCATCGAGGCGCGCCGCTACCGGTACTATGACTTGTGGAACCGCCGCGTCCGGCTGCTGGAGGACGGCTACTGGGCGCCCATGCTGCGCCACGAGCCCATCGACCCGGACGCCATCCGCGAGCTGGCCGTGGAGCTGTCGCGCCCGCAAATCCAGCTCTCGCTCTTCTCGGCCATCTCCACGCGGCTCAACCGCGCCTATGGGCCCATCCTCATCGTCCTGCTGCTGAGCTGGTTCGTGAAGGTGTACAGCCACCCGCAGCCGCCCGACAGCTTCGGCGAGTTCGTCGAGCGCGCCCACGTGGGCCCGGTCCCTGGCGGCTTCATCATGGTGGTCATCACCGTGGTGGCCCTGCTGGCCGCCTACCTCTTCATCTCCTCGTTCTTCGTGCGCGCGCCGCTGGGCGAGCTGCGCCCCCGGCCCCGCAGCCGCCGCGCCGTGCTGTGGGAGTCCTTCTACCGGCCCTATGTCTTCAGCCGGCCTCGCCGCCGCAGCCGCGCCAGGGCGCCTTCCCAGCCCCCTCCGTCCAGTCCGGCACACTGAGGTCGCGCCTTGTGGCACCCATCAGCCAGGCCGCAGGTGGGGGCTTTTCGGCCTTTCGAGCCCCGGGTTTTTGTGGCTTGAATCCCCTCCATGGCGAACCGCACTGTCACGATCATCAATGGCGATGGCATCGGCCCCGAAGTCATGGCGGCCACCGTTCGAGTCCTCGAGGCGCTCAAGCTGCCTCTGGAGTTCGAGTACAAGGACGCAGGCACCGAGGTGATTGCCAAGTACGGCACCAACCTGCCCCACGAGACGGTGGAGGCGGTGCTGCGCAGCGGCGTGGCCCTCAAGGGCCCCACCGGCACCGTGGTGGGCGGCGGCATGCCGTCGGCCAACGTGGGCCTGCGCAAGCGCTTGGACCTGTACTCCTCGCTGCGCCCCGTCAAGAGCGTGCCCAACGTGAAGACGCGCTACGAGGACGTGGACCTCATCGTCGTGCGCGAGAACACCGAGAGCCTCTACGCCGGCCTGGAGCACATCATCGTCCCGGGCGTCGTCGAGTCCCTGAAGATCATCACCGAGAAGGCCTCCACGCGCATCGCCCGCTTCGGCTTCGAGCACGCCAAGAAGCTGGGCCGCAAGAAGGTCACCGCCGTCCACAAGGCCAACATCATGAAGCTGTCGGATGGCCTCTTCCTGGACTGCTGCCGCAAGGTGGGCCGCGAGTACCCGGAGATCCAGTACGAGGAGTTCATCATCGACAACCTCTGCATGCAGCTGGTGAAGGACCCCACCCGCTTCGACGTGCTGGTGCTGGAGAACCTCTACGGCGACATCGTCAGTGACTTGTGCGCGGGCCTGGTGGGCGGCCTGGGCGTGGTGCCCGGGGCCAACATCGGCGAGCGCACCGCGGTGTTCGAGGCGGTCCACGGCACGGCGCCGGACATCGCCGGCAAGGGCATCGCCAACCCCACCGCGCTGATGATGTCCGCGGTGATGATGCTGGAGTGGCTGGACATGCGCGATGAGTCCAAGCGCATGGCGAACGCCATCCAGAAGGTCTACACCGAGGGCAAGGTGCGCACCGGCGACCTGGGCGGCGGCGCCACCACGCGCGACTTCACCGAAGCCATCATCGCCGCGCTGTAAGCTGCCCCCATGCGCACACTCATCGTCCTGTCCACCCTCGCGGCGGTCACCTTCGGGTCCGTCGCCTTCGCGGAGCCCGTCATGTCGTTCTTCGAGCTGAAGAGCACCCGCCTCAATGGCAAGGCGGAGGACCTCTCCTCGTACAAGGGGAAGGTGCTGCTGGTGGTGAACACCGCCTCGGAGTGCGGCTACACGCCGCAGTACGCGGGCCTGGAGAAGCTCCACCAGGAGTACAAGGACAAGGGCGTGGTGGTGCTGGGCTTCCCCTCGAATGACTTCGGCGGGCAGGAGCCGGGCACCTCCGAGCAGATCGCCAAGTTCTGCGAGCTGCGCTTCAAGACCACCTTCCCCATGTTCGAGAAGGTGAAGACGAAGGGCGAGGGGCAGTCGCCCGTATACGAGTTCCTGGCGCGCAAGCACGGGGCGCCCAAGTGGAACTTCCACAAATACGTGGTGGGCAAGGATGGCCAGGTGAAGGCCGCCTTCCCCAGCTCCGTGGAGCCCGAGAGCGCCGAGCTGAAGAAGGCGCTCGATGGCGCCCTGAAGGAGTAGCCCCGGGCGACAGGCCCTCGCAGAAAGCGGTAGGCTGCGGGGGCAAGGAGCCACGATGGAGCAGCAGGAGCCGAGGCGAGGCCTCAAGGGTGCATGGGCCGCGTACCACCACGCCCGCAAGCGGTGGTGGGTGCGCTGGGGCGTGGACCTGGCTCTGTTCGCCCTGCTCTTCATGGCGGTGATGGCGTGGCAGACGCGCCACCTGCCGGGCAGCGGAACGCCCGCGCCGGACTTCCAGCTGCGCAGCCTTTCGGGGGAGCAGGTGCGCCTGTCGGACCTGCGCGGCAAGCCCGTGCTGCTCGTCTTCTGGGCGCCCTGGTGCTCGGTGTGCAAGGCCGAGTCCTCGAACCTCGCGGCGCTGCGGCGCATGGTGGGCGATTGGGCACACGTGGTGACCGTGGCGGTGGCCTATGAGGACGAGGCGGATGTGCGGCGCTTCGTCCAGGACTGGGACGCGGACTACCCCGTGCTGCTGGGAGGGGACTCCGGGTTGACACGCTCCTTCCGCGTGGACCGTTTCCCAACGCTCTTCGTCCTCTCGCCCGAGGGCCGTATCGACCAGGCGACCATCGGCTACAGCCCCCGGCTCACGCTGCTGTGGCGGCTGTGGCGCGCCTCCTGAGCGCTCGCGCTACACTTCCTGGAACCGCGTCCCCGTGGTGCCCTGGCGCTCCAGCGCTTCCTTGAGGTCCTCCGAGACGATCAGGGCAACGTCCCAGCCTTCAGGGCGAAACACCTTGGCTGTTCCCACCCTCGCGGCATCGATGCGCAGATGATCGAGACCGAGGTATTGGCCGACCATTTCGGGCACGCCATGTTCAGGCGTCCATAGCCTGACCTTCGACGCCGCTTCATCGATGCAGCGAATCAGCCGGGTCGCGACGAGGAGCTGGTACTGGTCCGACTGCCCCTCGATGTCCACGGGGAGCAGCTGCACGTCATCCGGAGCCAGCTCCGCGAACAGGGTCGCGGCCCTGACATGGAGGATCGCGACGCCAAGCCCTGCCTCGGAGAAGTCCAGGGGGCGGCCTTCGACCTCGATGGGGACCTTCAAGCGACCCGTGATGCGGGAAGGCCTGCCGTTCGTGAACTGCCAGTCGTCCAGCTTGCGGCCATGGCTGTCGACAGGCGTGGCGAGGTGCCATCGGCCTGGAGCCTCGACGTCATCATGCAGTTCGAAGAAACGGCGCCGCATAGGGCCCCTCTATCGTGGATTGGCACGCGTCACGAGTCGGTTCAGCTCCGTCCCCGGCGTGGCGATCTGTTGGGCGAGGTCCTGGAGCGCCCCCGTCAACCTGACCCGGCACTCCGCGACACTCCGGCAGGTCTGCGTCGCCCTGCGAAGCGTCTGGTAGACGAGCCGATGGTACTCATAAGGGTGCGGCCCTTGGTGCCCTTCGAGAGGCAGCTTGTTCGCGGGGTCATTCAGCTTCATTCCCGCCTTGGCGAAGATCTCTCGGAACCTGGGCGACCATGGTCCCCCGCGCAGGATGGATTTGTCGTTGCAGATGGTCGCGAGGTGGAGATCGTCCACAGGGCCACTCTCAGCAGAGGTTGTTGAGCAGGGGCAGACAGGTAAGTGGGAAGCCTCATTGCTCAACCTGCAACCGCCTGTTGCAGCGCCCTCGGAGCTACCCCGCGTGTTCGGCTGTTCGGAAATGTCGGGACTTTTTACGCCCGAAACCCCCGACATTTCCGAACAGGATGACTGAAGGCCGGGCTACGTGGTGCGACCCTGAAGACATCGGTCTGCCCGGAGTAGGTCACACGCTGCACGTGGGGTGAGCGCCACTGCTGCCGCCATGAGCAGTGCCAGGACGTAGCGTCCCTTCAGATCGAGGTAGCGCCCGCCCACCAGTGCCCCTCTGAGCTGGAACATCCTCCAGACGGTCTCCCGAGGGGAGCCGCTGAGGCGTACTTCCATCGCCAGCATGCGAAGCGACCGCGCCAGCTCTTCCGGCGTCACTTCCACGGGCTGGAGCTCGGCAGCGCGGGGGAAGTGGTGAACTGTTTCGCCCTGCCCCCCGCTCACGCGGACCCTTCGTTGAGTGCTACCGCACCCCACCACCAACATCACCAGCAGAAGCGCACCTGTCCCACGCAGAGTCACGGGTCTCACCGCCTCGAAGGAGGAGCGCACAGACTAGGAAGGGGGCTGGGGGCGATGGGATGATTCGCCGAGTCGCACGCGCGCTTCTGACTCAACGGGTACACGAAGCGAGGGAGCGCACGGCCGCCAGCGGCTTGCCTCGTGCCAGAGAGAGTCGATCGTGCTTTCCTCCGGGGCCTTCGAGTCGTGGAGGTGATGGACGATGCGCGCAGTGGTCTTCGAGCATGATGAGGATGCGGGCGTGGGGCTACTCGGCCCGGTGCTTCAGCAGGCCGGATTCTCCCTGACCCGACGCTTCCGCTCCGTACGCCGCGAGGATGTGGACGCCGAGCTGGTGGTGGTGATGGGCGGCCACATGGGCGTCTATGAGGCGGACCAGCACCCCTTCCTCCATGAGGAGATCGCTCTGCTCTCCGAGCGGCTCGCCAACGAGCGGCCCTGCCTCGGCGTGTGTCTGGGCGCGCAGATGCTCGCCTCCGCCGCCGGCTCCGAGGTGTTCCTTGGCAAGAACGGGTTCGAAGTCGGCGCGCTCCCCGTGCGCTGGACGCAGGACGGGCTGAAGGACCCCGTCATCGCCGGCTCGCGCCCCCGCACCGTGGTGGCCCACTGGCACCAGGACACCTTCAAGGCCGTGCCCGGCGCCACGCTGCTGGCCTCCACGGACCGGTACTCGCAGCAGGCGTTCCGGCTCGGCAAGTCCTACGCCTTCCAGTTCCACCTGGAGCTGGGCGCCGAGGACCTGGACCGCTGGCTCACCCACTGGAGCGAGGAGCTCGCCCAGCGGGGCAAGGATGCGCAGGAGCTGCGCTCCCAGGTCCCCAAGCTCAAGGCCGCCCAGGACGAGAACACCGAGCTGCTGCACCGGCTGGCGAACCACTTCGCCAAGGCTGTTCGCTGAGAGGAGCCGGGCCGTGACGGCACGCAGGCTGGCAGTCCTGGGCGGAGGGCTCCTGCTGCTGACGGCGGCCACCCCTCCTCGCGTCGAGCTGTCTCGCACCGTGTGTACCCCGCGCGGCGCGTGCGTCACCCTGGCCGACAAGGAGCGTGATGGCGGCCTCCTCCGTCTGGAGGAGAAGCTGCCTCGCAAGGTGGCGCCTGGCACAGCCTTCGGCTTCTGGCTCACCTGGCCCCAGGACTCAGAGGACCGGCAGCGCGAACTCGGCTCCCGCTCGGAGGAGCTTCACCAGGTCACCCTCACCCCCGCTGGCCGCTTCGAGCTCTTCTCCCCTGCCGCCCTGCGCGTCCGGCGTGCTCCGAGTGAGTCCGCCGGTGTGCTCGTCCACGTCTCCTTCGATCCTCGGGAGAAGGCGCCCCTCGTGGCAGCGCTCCCTGAGGTGGTGGCGGCGGCACAGGCACGCGAGCTGCTCACCCCGGAGCAACAGCAGGCGCTCGCATCGCGACAGAAGGCCCTCGAAGAGCGGCTGCCCGCGCTGGTACGCGCGATGGATGCCTTTCGGGAGCGCCCCGCCGACATGAAGGCGCGCGAAGCCTTCCTCTCGACCCTGCTCTCCTTTCCCGGAGAGGAGCTGAACCCGACCTCCCCCTCGGTGGCACCCGAGCGGTTCCTCTCCGCCGCTCAGCGCACCGCGCTGCGCAAGGCAGGCTACGAAGTCCTGGGGCGGCAGGGGCTGGAGTACCCCGCGACTCCCGGCGTCGTGTACAGGCTGATGATCCAGGCCTCTTCGGTGGAACAGCTCGTGCGCGAGTGGAACGCGGGCCTGCGCGGCTCCGCCGCCAATATCGAGGACGTGCCTCGTCCCGCGTTGGAGTTCGAGCGCGCCCACCGCTACGACGATGTCAGCTTCACCCTCGAGGTGCGCGGCGACAGTGGCCGGACCCGGATGGATCAGGTGCTGGAACGACTGCTCCAGGTGCCTGGAGTGCGCCGGGCGCCAGGCCCACCGCTGCCGTCTCCTCGCTGAGTCTCTGCCCCCTCAGCCGCGGAGTTCGGGTCCCCGAGACAGCAGCCGCTCCAGGAAGCGCAGCGCCCCGCGCATATCCGAGGAGAACGCCTCCCCGGGCATGCCGTGGAACGTCTCCACGCAGCGCCGCGCCGCTTCCCGAGCATGCCGCGCATCCTCCCCTCCCTTCGAGGCCGCCTCGGCCAGGGCCAGGTCCGCCGCTGTCTTCAGCAGCGTGGTGAGCCCGCGCAGCACCGGGCACCTGCTCGTCTCGGGCGCCTCTTCCAGGGCCTCGAAGCTCGCGATGGCCGCGCTCGCATCTCCCAGCGTCGCATCCACCGCGGCCCTGTGCGCGGCGAAGCGCAGCGCGTGCCAGCGCGCCACGCCGTCCAGCACGGAGATCGCCTCGGCCAGCCAGTGCCTCGCCTCGGCCAGGTCTCCCAGGGCCAGCTCCGCGCGGCCCAGCTCGCCCATCGCCGTGCCCTCCAGCAGGCGCACGCCGAGCTGGCGCCCCATCCGCACCGCCGCCGTCAGGTGCTCGCGCGCCTCCGAGGCCTTGCCCTCCTCCAACAGCAGGCACCCCAGGTGCAGCCGCGCCAGCGTGTGCCCCGCGCGGTCTCCCACGCTGGCGGCGCGCGTCATCGCCTCCTCCACCAGCGCCTTGCCCTCGCGCAGGCGGCCCGTCTCTCCAATCGCCACGGCGCAGTGGGTGGTGAAGCCCACCTCGAGCGCCACATCGCCCACTGCCCGGAACAGCTCCCGCGCGGCGCGCAGGTGGGGAATCGCGGCGCCCGCGCCCTTGCGCGCCTGCTCCACGAGCCCCAGGTGGCCCACCGCGTACGCCTCCAGCCAGCGGTCGCCTCCCGAGGGCAAACCCTGCGCCTGCTGGACGAGCTCCCACGCTCCCGCCACATCGCCCTGCTGGCGGGCCACGATGGAGAGGTCCACCAGCACCCGCTTCTCCCCTGCCACCGCTCCCAGCCCATGCAGCGCGGCGCGGGCCTGCTCCAGGTCCTGGCGCGCCTCGTCCAGGTTGCCCGCCTCCAGGTGCGCCCGGCCCCGCACCGCCCAGGCCGAGGCCAGGCGCGAGGGCTCCAGCGCCACGGCACTCGCCAGCTCGAGCGCCTGGTCCAGCCGGGTGAGCAGCAGGCTCAAGGGTCCCCGGGCGACGATGTCCGGCTCCAGCGCCTCCAGCGCTTCCAGCGCCACGGCCACGGAGCGGGACGTGGCGGGCTTCACGGCGAGCGCGTGGTCACAGACGGCCAGCAGGTTCTCCCGCTCGCGCGCCAGTCGGCGATGCGCCTCGGTGACGCCCTCTCGCGGCGCACGCTCCCGCAGGCCCCGCGCGAGGGCCAGGTACCAGTCCGCGTGGCGAGCCACCAACTCCGCCGCGTTGCCCAGCTCCGGCAGCCTGTCGGCGGCGTACTGCCGCACGCTCTCGTACATCCCCAGCCGGCACTCCTCGGCCGGCCCGTCCGTCTCCTGCGTCCGCAGCAGCGACTTGCACCGCAGCGAGTAGATGACGTCCAGCACATCCAGCGGCCCGGGGGGCAATGCCACCACCGCCTCCGCCGCCTCCAGCGTGAAGCCACCCCGGAACACCGAGCACTGCGCCAGCGCGTCCCGCTCCGCCGGCTCGAGCAGGTTCCAGGACCAGTCAATAGCTCCCCGAAGCGTGGCCTGCCGCGCCGAGGCATCCCTGCGCCCGCTGCGCAGCAGCTCGAAGCGACGAGAGAGCCTGTCGCGCAGCTGCCCCACGCCCAGCACGCCCGTGCGCGCCGCGGCCAACTCGATCGCCAGGGCCACACCGTCCAGCTGGCGGACGATGTCCACCACACGCGGCGCCTCCTCCGCCGTCAGCTCGAAGCCCCCGCGCACCTCGCGCGTCCGCTCGACGAACAGGCGCACCGCCTCCGAGCGGGCGATCTCCTCCAGTCGCGTCTCCCCCGGCGCCGGCAGCGGCAGCGGCCCCAGCTCCAGCAGGCGCTCTCCGGGCAGGCACAGCTCCTGCCGGGAGGTGACGAGGAACCGGGCACGCGGGGCCAGCACCATCCACCGCTCCAGCAACTGTGCCCCGGGCCGCGTGGCCTGCTCCATGTTGTCGAGGATGATGAGCGCCTCGCCGCACTCGTTGAGCGCCAGGCCCAGCCGCTCCACCGGCTCGCTCACCTCTCCGTCTCGCGTCAGCGACACGCCCAGCGCCTGCGCCACCGCATGGCAGAGGGCGTCCTCCGTCGTCGCCTCCGCCAGCTCGCACAGCCACACCCCGCCCTCCCAGGCGCACGCCTCCAGTTCCAGCCCGCCCAGGTGGGTGGCCAGCCGCGTCTTGCCCATCCCCCCCGGCCCCAGCAGGGTGATGACGCGGGTGTCCTCGCGCAGCCAGCGCCGCAGCGTCTCCAGCTCCGTGGCCCGGCCGATCAGCTCATGCTGCGCAGCCGGCACGTTGCCCTGGCGCTCCCGGGGTGCCCGAGGCGCGCCGAAGCGGCGCTCGGACAGCGAGGAGGGCAGCACCTCTACCAGCGGGACGGCGCTCTCCAGGCCCCGGAGCCGAAAGGTGCCCAGCGGACGCACCGCGGGCCTGCCCAGCGCCTCGGCCTCGGGCGCCACCCGGGCCCACGCCGCGCCGCTCACCAGCACCTGCCCGCCGTGCCCCGCCCCCGCCACCCGCGAGGCCGCGTTCACCATGCGGCCGAAGTAGTCCGCCCGGCCCGTGCGCTCATCGATGCGGCACTCGGGCTCGCCCATATGCACGCCCATGCACACCCGCAGGCCCCGGTGCAGGAGTCCCAGCGGCCCCCACTCCTCCGCCGCCTCCGGCTGCGAGAGCAGGTCCTCGGGCCAGGGCGCCCGCAGCAGCGCCTCCTGCGCCTCCAGGCACCAGCGCACCGCCTCCACCGGAGAGGCGAAGGCGAGCATGAAGGCCCCGCCCTGCGTCTTCACCTCATAGCCCGTGCCGCGATCCAGCAGCGCGCGCAGGACCGCGTCGTGGACCTCCAGCGCGTCCCGCATGCTCTCGGGGCAGCGCTCCCACAGCCGGGTGGCGCCCTGCACATCCGTGAAGACCAGCGCCACCGTCCCTGTCGGAGGCATGGCACGGCCCTGGCGCCGTGGCGCGCCGCCGCTCGGCCCCCACGGGCCCGCCCTCGCGGCACACTCCTC
This sequence comes from Hyalangium ruber, assembly GCF_034259325.1. Lineage (NCBI taxonomy): Bacteria > Pseudomonadati > Myxococcota > Myxococcia > Myxococcales > Archangiaceae > Hyalangium > Hyalangium rubrum. Next base: position 25,790 of record NZ_JAXIVS010000004.1, read on the forward strand.
TCCTGGGAAGACTTCACCCATCGCCCGCCCCCGTTTCTTCCGTGGCTGAGTGCAGAGGTAGTTCCTCGCCGGCTCAGGTGCATCTGGAGCCCCGCTCCTGAGTGATGGAACTGATCACACGCCACCACATGAGCGCATTTCACCCCCTGTATGCCTGGGGGGATCCACACTTGGATCATCCAGCAGTGGATGCCTGGAGCTTCCAGTGCTCAACACCGCGACGCGGGCTGTGTCCTCCAATTGGAAAACACACAGCCCTGTTGCCTCCCCAGGGGATTTCGCTTGCGTGTGCGGACCCCACACTTCCGCTCATTCACCTTGGAAGAGGTCACGCCTATGACATGCACCTGCCTGGCTCGTCTCCGTGCGTTGCTGCTCCTCTGGGGTGTAGCGCTCGCCACCAGCTGCGGTCCGGTGGGCGAACCCTCCGAGCCACGGCAGCACACGCGACAGGCCCAAGGGCTGGAGGGACTCAACGGACTGTCGGCCAATGGGCTCTCGGCCAACGGATTGTCAGCCAACGGGCTGTCGGCGAATGGGCTGTCCGCGAACGGACTGTCCACCTCGGAGTTCGCCAGCTGGTTCCAAGCGGACGAGGCGCTGGCGGACTCGGTGATGCGCTACGTGGTCCGCTGCGCGCTGGCTGAGGGAACGTCCCTCTCGTACACGGTGCCCGAGACGGGGGAGCGCTACACCTGGGAGGGCCTCCTGGGACTGGCACCGGGCTGGGCCAGCGGCACGCGCGCCAGCACGAGCGAGCAACAGGTGGTCTCCGCGTGTCTGGCGGCCCACGTCAACAAGTACGGGATGACGGTTCCCATCTCCGTGCTGGGACTGGGCGCCACGGGAGCGCCCGTGCCGTACACGAGCGCGGAGCTGCGCGCGTACTCACAGCGCGAGGCGTGCTTCTTCGGCAACCTCTTCACCTCCGAGGGCCTCTACCTCGGCAGCGACCGGGGGAAGCTCAACGCTCGAGAGAGCACCGCTCGCGCGTGCTCGCTCTCCTCCAACTCCGGCGGCGGGCACACCGACTGCCCGCCCCTGGTGCATGTCGGCAGTTGCGCGGCCTACTGCACCTTGGATGCCTCGAAGACGTATTACACCGCGTGTACCTACAACGGCGTCACCTACCGCCCCCTCACCACGCGGCTGCGCGAGGAGGATGTCTACCTGTGCGGTGATGGTGCGTGCCAGGTGTCCGAGAGCTGTGGCACCTCCAACCAGTACGACAACTGCGGACTGGACTGCGGCGCCTGTCCCTGAGGCCGGCCGCGCCTGGCTTCTCGCTCTGCTGGCTTCGGGGTACGGTCCCGCCGCGCTGGGGGCAGACATGAGCCGAGCCGATGATTTCGAGCGACAGGGGTTCCTCGTGCTGCCGGACTTCGTCCCGGCGGCCGCGTGCGATGCGCTGAAGGCCCGCGCCGAACAGCTGGTGGAGGGCTTCGAGCCGGAGACGGTCTCCATCTTCACCACCCACGAGCAGACGCGAACCTCGGACGCGTACTTCCTGTCCTCGGGGGATCAGATCCGGTTCTTCTTCGAGGAGAACGCCTTCGCACCGGACGGCTCTCTGCGACAGGCCAAGGCGCTGTCGATCAACAAGCTCGGCCATGCAATGCATGACCTGGACCCGGTCTTCGAGCGGTTCTCGCGCACGCCGGAGCTGGCCGCGCTGGCCACGGAGCTGGGGGTGCGAAAGCCCCTGCTGCTGCAGTCGATGTACATCTTCAAGCAGCCGCACATTGGCGGCGAGGTGAACAGCCACCAGGACTCGACGTTCCTCTACACGGAGCCGTACACGTGCCTGGGGTTCTGGTTCGCGCTGGAGGACGCCACGCTGGAGAACGGCTGCCTGTGGGCGCTGCCAGGAGGACACACGCTGGGGTTGAAGAAGCGCTTCGTGCGAGCGCCCGGAGGAGGTACGGCGTTCCAGGTGCTGGACTCCACGCCGGTGCCCGAGGAGGGCTTCGTGCCGCTGGAGGTGAAGAAGGGCACGCTGGTGGTGCTGCACGGGCTGCTGCCGCACAAGAGCGGAGCCAACACCTCGCCGAAGAGCCGCCACGCCTACTCGCTGCACCTCATCGATGGCACGGCCACCTACCCCGAGGACAACTGGCTGCAGCGCGCGCCGAGCATGCCGGCTCGGGGGTTCTAGCGCGCGGGTGCATTACACCTCCTCGAACCTAGCTCCCGTGGCGCCAATCTGTTCCATGGCAGCCTTGATTTCACCTGAGACAATCAAAGTGCCTGACCACCCCTCGGGACGAAGCACTTGGATGTTCCCTGTCTTCGACTTGTCGAGCCGCAAGCTTCGTACATCACGATACTGCCCTACCTTCTCCGGCTCACCGTCCTCAGGAGTCCACAGCAGGACCCTGGATGCTTTCTCGTCGATGCAGCGAATGAGGCGCGTGGCGACAAGGATCAGGTATTGATCCAGGTGGCCCTCGATATCGACGGGAATCAGCTGCACATCGTTCGGCGCCAACTCCAAGAATGCCGTGGCCACCTTGATATGAACCACTGGGATCTTGATTCCTGCCTCGGAGAAATCCAACGGCTTGCCCACATGCTCAATCGGAACTCTCAGGCGCCCCTTGATCAGTAGCGACTTCCCATCACTGAACTGCCAGTCGTCCACCTCGTAACCTTGGCCATCCGTCGGGGTGGCGAGGTGCCAACGGTGCGGAAAATAGACGTCATCGGACAGCGCGAAGAACCGCTGGGACATGGATCGGACACCTAGCGCGGACTGCCTTGGGTGACGAGCTGGTTGAGTTCCGTCCATCCAGTGGGAAGACACCTCCCTTTCGCATAGATGCTCCCAAGCGCCTTCACGAGGAGGTTCCTCTAACCCTTTTCAGCAAAGTTGCCGAAGGTGCTGAGCGATGGCCATCGTTTCCGTGGAGGCAGAGCGATCAGGGCTTGAGCGCCTGCCCAGGGCGGGGGCTGAGCAAACCTGTCAGACATCAGACAGGTTGGGCAGAAGCGCCGCCGGGGCGGCCCCTAATGCAAGACCCGGAGCCAACTTTCCACTGCGCAGCCTTCAGCACCTGGCGGAAGCGCCTGAGCGGCGATGCACACGAGAGGCGGCGGTCCTCTCTCGGGAACTGGGTCTTCACTCACTTACCTGAAGGGGATTAGAGAAGCCCTTTCGCTTGAACCACTGTCTTCTTCACTGTGAAGCGCTCACGGTGGGTGCGCCGTTGGCTGGCGCCGGGGAGGAAAGGAGGGCAGATAACAGTCCCCCTTCCAGTCGTATGCGTCCTCCCGGCACGGTGACTGGGCATCGCGCAGCGCGTACCAGCACCCGCCCCGGAGCTCCACCTCGCCATATTTGTTGCAAGGAGGCCTGCGCTGCCCCGGAAAGGGGTTCGCGGGCAGCGGCAGTCCCACCGCTGGCACCTTGGTGTCCGTGAGCATGGTGGCCAGCGCCGAGGCGGGAGTGACGCTGTCTCCCACCGCTACGCTGCCATCCTCTTGGGAACTCCTGTTCGAGGCGACAGGAGCCATGTCCTGCCCTCGGTGCAGCCACGCCACCGTGAGCCCCGCGAGCAGCAGTCCCAGGAGCGCCACCGCCAGTTCCGCTCCCCATGTCGGTGCCAGCAGCCGAGACCGCGCCTGCTCACGGTATGCCGCAGCCCGTCTCCGTGCCTCTGTCTCACGCAGCGCCAGGCCCTCCCTCGCGGCGACATCCTGCTCCACGACCCGCTGTACTCGCTCTGGAGAACGCCAACGAGGGTTAGGCTCGTTTCCCCAGCAGAACAATGGACGGTCCGCCTCGGGCCCCGCGCTACGCACGGCCTGCTCCAGTGCTTCGGCCGCCACCACGGCCCTGCCCCCAAACCGCTCCACTGGCGCCATGTCCAGCAGTCGCAGGATGAGGGTCTCCAACTCCGGGCTCACCCGAGGGTTGAGCGCTCTCGGTAGACGCGGCCCGGGCCCAGCCTCGCGCCACACTTCGGTGCCTTCCTCATCCGTGGGCGGATATTCGTCCGTCACCAGCCTCCACGCTGTCACGCCCAACGCGAACAGGTCATCACACGCGCTGGCGGGGTAGTGCGCCGTGGGGTGACGAAGAAACGCGTGGAGAAACGCCCGCGCCTCCGGGCTGCGATAGGCAGGAGTTCCCGGAGGCAACAACCGCCAGGTGAGCGTGGCCGCGCCCCGGTAATGCCCCGCCCCAAAGTCCGTGAGGAAGGCCCGATTATCGCCAGGCCGCACCAGCACGTTGCTCCCCTTCACGTCTCGATGCACTCCACCGGCTGCGTGCGTGGCCTCCAAGGCCCTCGCCACCTGTGCCAGCAGTTGCAGGACTTGTCGCGATGAGGGGCTTCGCCGCGAGGCCCACTCGTACAGCGGCTCGCCTTCCACCCACTCCATCACCAAATAGGGAAAAGCTCCCGAGGGATGCTCCCACACGCCCTGCGCATGCAGTTGGGGAACGTGGGCGCTGTGGATGTGCGAGAGCAGCCACGCCTCGCGCGCGAAGCGCTCATCCCCCGGGTGAATGGCCAGCTTGAGCGCGAACGGTCCGGAGACATCGTGACCTTCATGCTCCACGCGGTAGAGGGTGCCGTAGGCGCCCCGACCTCCCCAGCCCTCGATCCGCCATGGCCCCACCCGCATCCCTACCGGAAGGCTGAGCGGATCCACTTCCTGCAGGGGTCGCTTGGTTCCCACGGGCACTCTCCAGCCAGGGCGACGTGTGCCCCGATCCAGTCGCCGCCCTATCCTACCCCATGGGTCCTCAAAGCACCTGCCCTTCTCCAGCCGGTCGACTACTAACTGGTTAGTAGTCACGGCCCCCGTCCCGGCACTCAGACTACTAACTGGTTAGTAGTCACGACCCCTTTCATCCCTGTTTCGGGGGGTCGACTACTAACTGGTTAGTAGTCACGGCCATATTCCTGGCCCCAGGGACAGCCCCGAAGCCCTTCCGGAGTCGTCCCAGGCACAGGGGGCATCTACTCCCACCGGAATCCTTCACCGGTGGGGGACTCCCCATGAAAAGCGCGTTGCTCGAATTTATCGGGCCTTGCCGCCGCGCGTGCCCACGAAGCCAACGCTCAAGGTAGGCCGCCCATCCCGGCCATGCACGAGCGCTGCAAGGGAACCGACCAGAGCTGCCCAGCCAGCGTGTCGTCATAGGCACTGAAGAAGAGGCGGTTGCCCACGCGCAGGAAGGAGCGCGTGTACGAGCCCTCCCTGCCAGGCGCCACATCCTTCAGCCGGCGCGTCCCCCCCACCGTGCCATCCGTCACCCACGGCTCAATGCCGGCCGTCTCTGCCTCGAAGGCCGTGAAGAAGGCGAGCTGGTCACTCACGGCGTAGATGGGGGAGCCGTACTCGTCCGAGAGGCTCAAGGGCCGACGCAGCAGCCGCGTCCCCGCCCGCGTCCCATCCGTCACCCAGAGCTGGGTATCGCGAGGCGCCGGACCCGAAGTGCCGATAGCCATGGAGAAGAAGATCCTCCCGTCCGCCAGGGAGACCTCGTTCAGGCTGGGGAACGCATCGGGCTGATCCGCGAAGGGGTTGGGCAAGGTCACCACGTGCTCGCGCACACCGGAGCCGTCCGTGCGCAGCCGGTCGATGCGCATCCGCAGCGTCGCGGCGTCCGTGCTCGCCAGGTACAGGTGTGCCCCCAACGCGTGGAGGAGCCGAGGAAAGACGCTCGGCCCGAACGTGCGCAGGCGCAACGTTCCGCCCACCGTCCCATCCGTCTTCCACACCTCGGTCAGGCCTCCCTCGTCGAACAGGGTGAAGAAGCCCATCCCGCCCGTGGTGCGCACATCGAAGATGCCCACCTGTCCCGCATCGAGGCGCCGGACTCGCCCCGTGCCAGCCGCCGTGCCATCGGTCTTCCACAGCTCGGTGCCTCGCACTGCGCTCGAGACGAAGAAGAGCAGCGTGTCCCCCAGCCGGAGTTCCTGGAAGCTCACGCTGGTGTCCGGACCGAAATCCACCAGTCGCTGCGTGCCCGCGGTCGTGCCATTGGAGCGCCACAGCTCCACGCGCCCCGGTGGGCCGGGCAGCTCGCGGATGAAGACGAGCCTGGAGCCCAGACCCTCGAGGTGAGACAGGGACGAGCCCTCGGTCCCGGGCGTGAGGTCCGCCACCTGCGCTGTCCCACCGGAGGTGCCATCCGTCACCCACAGCTCGCTGCCGGTGGCCGCCTCGCTCGCCAGGAAGAAGAGCTTGTCTCCGGCGGGAGTCAGCCCTCTGAGCCGGTCAAAGCCAAATGAGGGCAGCGGAGGGAACGCCTTCACCTCGACGGTGCCCGCCTCCGTCCCATCGCTCCGCCACAGCGCCATGTGGCGATCCTCGAAGTTGATGGCGAAGGCGAGCTGGCCGCGAAACTCCACGAAGCTCTCGGGCTGCTCCGCGAACCGGGCGAAGAACATGCTCGGCGGCAGGATGACCTTGACGCGCCGAGCTTCCCCCACCCTCGGGGGACACACCTGGGCGGACAGCTCGCCTGCCTCGTCCACGAGCGCCTCCGGTGGAGGCGACTCCTCCAAGAAAGGCTCCCCACAGCCCGCCGCCAGCCAACACACCACCAGCCCTGCCCGCCACGCCCGCATGGCCTGCCTCCGCGAGAGACTGTGCGGAAGGGTTCGGCGCGCCGAGGGCCGTTTCCACTGTCTCGGGAGGCGGTGCGACTGCCCGTTACTGGAACGAAGCCACGCCCCGTGTGCTACTCCGCCCTCGTCCATGGCTTCCTCCCCGGCCCCTCGCCCCGCGGGCCCGCTGAAGATCGCGCTCGCCTACTGCACCTGCTTCATCCTCTGGGGCTCGACGTGGGCCGTGGTGAAGGTGGGCCTGGAGGACCTGCCCCCGCTGCGCTTCGTGGGGGTCCGGATGCTGGTGTCGGGGCTGGTGCTGCTGCCCTTTGCCCGCTCGCGCGGCGCCACGCTGGGTGTACGCACCACCTGGCAGCTCATGGGCGTGGGCTGCCTGCAGATCTCCATTCCCTTCGCGCTGCTGTTCATCAGCCAGCAATGGGTCGCCTCCAGCTGGTCCGCGCTGCTCTTCTCCACCTTCCCGGTGTGGCTGCTGCTGGTGGGGCGCGTGCTGCTGCCGGACCAGGGGCTGACGGGGCGCAAGCTGCTGGCGGCGGGGCTGGGGCTCGCGGGCGTGGTGGCGCTGCAGGGAGACCAGCTCGGAGCGCTGGAGACCTCCCGCCAGGCGCTGCTCGGAGGCCTGTTGATCCTCACGGCGGCGGTGCTCGTGGCGGTGGCCAACGTGCTGGTGAAGCGGCACATGACGCACGTACCGCCGCACGTGCTGGTCTTCGTGCAGACGCTGAGCAGCGCCGTGCCGCTGCTGGGGCTGTCCTTCCTCCTGGAGGCCCAGTCGCCCACGCACTGGACACTCCGCGCGGTGCTGGCCGTGGCCTACCTCGCCCTGGGGGGCACGGTGCTCACCTACCAGCTGCTGTACTGGCTGCTGCCGCGCATCTCCCTCTCGGCGCTGGGCGCCATGGCGCTGCTCGACACGCTGGTGGCGGTGGTGCTCGGCGTGGTGGTGCTGCGCGAGCCGCTCACCGCGTCCCTGCTGATAGGCGGCTCGCTCATCCTCTCCGGAGCAGCCCTGGCCAACCTCCTGCCGCCCGAAGCCGCCCCGGTGTCGGAGCCTCCAGCGCGAGGCTGAGCGTCACCAAGGGTGTGTACTGGCGAACACCCCACCGGCCCCACGCCGCCCGTGCGCGCGGGGGTCCACCTTGCGTCACTCCGAGGCGAGAAGCACGATGCGCCTCCGTCAGTCCTCCCCACGACCCGAGATGGGCTTCTTCGTTGTGCTCGCCACTCTCAAAGCGAGGCGCATGAGCGCTCGCCCCTTACGCTTCTACCTCACGCTGCTGGCGCTGGGGCTGCTGGTCCCGGTGCTCCTGTTCGCCGCGGGCATGGTCGGCCGCTTCGCCGAATCCCAGCGCGAGGTGCGCACGCGCGGCATGCAGGAGACCTCCCGCGCCCTGGCGCTGGCCATGGACCGGGAGCTGCGGCAGAGCATCCAGGCGCTGGAGGTGCTGGCCCACTCCGAGTCCCTGGCGGCCGGAGACCTGCAAGGCTTCTACGACACCTGCCAGGCCGTGCTCCACTCGCGCTCCCCATGGACGGCGATTGGCCTGGCGGATGTCTCGGGCCAAGCCTTGCTCTCCACCACCCACCCGCTGGGCACACCGCTGCCGGGGGTGGCGGATCGCGCCTACTTTCACGCGGTGGTGCAGACGGGGCAGCCGGCCGTCTCGGACTTCCTCGCCACGCGCGCGAAGGGGCAACAGACGGTGGTGGTGGCCGTGCCGGTCCAACGCGAAGGGCGACTGAGCGGCGTACTCGTGGCGGTGTATGACTTGAGCACCTTGGGTCAGCTCTGGTCCGAGCAGCGCCTGCCCGAGGGGTGGGTGGGCACCGTGGTGGACAACGAGGGCATCATCCTCTCGCGCAGCCGAGGCGCCTCCCAGTACGTCGGCGTGCGGGCGCGCCAGCAGTTCATCGACCACATCCGCTCCTCTCCCGAGGCGTTCTTCCCCTCGGTGACGGTGGATGGAATGGAGGTCTTCTCGGCCATCACCCGCTCCCAGATGGCGCCCTGGACGGTGGCACTGTCGGCGCCCCAGGCCGCCTTCTCCGCGCCGCTCAACCGCTCGTTGCTGGGAGTGCTCGCCATCGGGCTGGTGTGCTGCCTCATCGCCGTGGCGTGGGCCACCTGGGTGGCACGTCGCATCACCCACCCGCTGCGGGCCCTGGCGCGCGCGGCGGGAGACAGCGCGGCCACGCCGGCGGCCTTCACCCAGGTAGGCCCCACGGGCATCTCCGAGCTGGAGCGGCTGCGCGCGGCGCTGGAGCGCACCACCACGCAGGTGGCCGAACGGGAGGCGGCGCTGCGGGCGCAGATGGGCGCGGCGCAGTCGGCGCGCGCCGAGGCCGAGGCGGCCAACCGGGCCAAGGATCAATTCCTGGCCATGCTGGGCCACGAGCTGCGCAACCCCCTGGCCGCCATCACCAGCGGCGTCAAGCTCATCGCCATGGCGAAGGAGGAGCCGCGCCGCGAGCGCGCACGGGCGCTGGTGGAGCGACAGGCGCTGCACCTGGCCCGGCTGGTGGATGAGCTGCTGGACGTGGCGCGGGTGAACACGGGCCGCATCCAGTTGCAGAAGCGGAAGGTGGAGCTGGCCGAGAGCGTGCGGCGTGCCATCGCCACGCTCGAGGTGGCCGGGCGCACCCAAGGGCACCAGCTGGTGGTGGAGGTGGAGCCGCTCTGGCTGGAGGCGGACGAGAGCCGGCTGGAGCAGCTCATCACCAACCTGGTGACCAACGCGCTGAAGTACACGCCCGCGGGCGGCCGCATCACCGTCACCACGCGGGAGCACGGGAGACAGGCGGAGCTGAGGGTCTCGGATACGGGGGTGGGGCTGTCGGCCGAAGCGCTGCCGCGCGTGTTCGAGCTCTTCTTCCAGGCGGACCACACGCTGGACCGGGCGCAGGGCGGGCTGGGCATCGGGTTGACCCTGGTGCAGCGCCTGGTGGAGCTGCACGGAGGCACCATCCGGGCAGAGAGCGCGGGGCTGGGACACGGCTGCACCTTCACGGTGTGCCTGCCCCGGCTGGCGACGGAGGAGGTAGCGCGCCTGCCAGTGGCACCGGCGGCGCGGTCCCTGGGCCGGCGCGTGCTTGTGGTGGAGGACCACGAGGACACACGCGAGGCGGTGCGGGCGCTGCTGGAGGCGGAGGGGCACGTCGTCTTCGAGGCGGAGGACGGCACCTCGGGACTGGAGAAGGCGCGGCACCTGCGGCCGGACGCGATCCTGTTGGACATCGGGCTCCCGGGACAGGACGGCTACACTGTGGCGCGGGCGCTGCGTGCGACGCAGGAGGGACAGGGCGTGCTCCTGGTGGCGGTGACAGGCTATGGCCAGCCAGAGGACCGGCGCCAGGCGCTACAAGCGGGCTTCGACGAGCACCTGGTCAAGCCGGTGGATATCGGCCGACTGCGCGAGTTGCTCGCGCAGAAGGCGACGCGGCTTCAGGCCTCGTGAGCGGGCCTACCGGCGACGGGCCTCGATGAGGCTGATGCCCATCTGAGAGGGGGTGACTCGCTCCATCTCCCAGGAGGCACCGTCGAGCAGTGCCTTGAACTCCTGCGCGGTGCGCTCACGTCCATCCACGAGCACGAGCATGTTGAGGTCCATGAGCGCCGTGGGCGTGGGATTTCTGTCCCCCGGCATCACCATCTCCAGAAGGAACAGCTTGGCCCCCGACGGCGCGGCGCGGTGGAGCTGCTGGAGGATGCGCGTGGAGGAGGCATCGTCCCAGTCGTGGAGGATGTGCTTGAGCAGGTAGGCCTCGGCCGCGGGCACTCCGGGCTCGAAGAAGCTGCCGCCCACCAGCTCGACCCTGTCAGCGAGCCCTTCGGCCTGAAGGCGGGCGCGGGCGCCGTCGATGACATGGGGGAGGTCGAAGAGGATGCCTCGGACGGAGGGATTGGCGCGGAGCACCGAGGCGAGGAGCACGCCCTGGCTGCCGCCAATGTCGGCCACGCGGGCGTAGGACGAGAAGTCATGGAGACGCGGCAGCTCGGTGGCGACGAGACCGGAGAGGTCTCCCATGGCGCGGGCGAAGTGGGTGGCCTCCTCGGGGTGCTTGGCGAAGTGCTCCCAGATGTCGATGCCCAGCGCGGCGCGACTGGTGGAGTGGCCGGTGCGAGCCGCCTCGTGCAGGCGGCCCCAGGGCAGCCAGTGGGAGCGGTCGCACAGGGCGATGGACATGTCGCGCATGGACCCGGGGACGTTGGAACGGAGACACGCGCCCATGGGCGTGAGCGAGAACGTACGGGGAGCGGACTCCTCGAAGAGGCCAGCCGTCACACCGCCTCGTAGGAGGCGGTACAGGCCATCCGGGTTGGCGTCCAGCTCGCGAGCCAGCTCATCGCTCGCGCGAGCGCCGGCCGCGAGCTTGTCCGCCACGCCCAACCGGGCAACGGCGCCAATGACCTGAGAGACCCAGTAACCGGTGATGCGCTCAAAGAGCTGCTGCGAAGGAGGAGGAGTCTGGCCAGACGGGTTGTCCATGGTCCGGGGGTGTAACAAAGAGCCCCCGGGCTCGCATCACCGAGAAGAGGACTGACCCCTCAGCGCCCCGGCTCGAGCCGGGTCTCCGCCTTCGGCGGCGCGGAGATCACCGCGAAGACGTAGTGGAGCGCCCCGGACAACAGGAAGCCCACGAACCACGCGTAGGTGTAGAGCGTGCGCCAGAAGCTCGGCACCGCGTCCTTCAGCCCGGGAACCGCCTCGGCCAGGAAGCCGGGCACGTTCACCACCACGCCAATGGCCAGTGCCAGCATGGCCTTCCAGTTCACCCCGGCGCTGAACTCGTACTGCCCACCGCGCCGGTACAGGTCCTCCACCACCAGCGCGCGGCGGCGCACCAGGAAGTAGTCGGCCACCATGATGCCGCCAATCGGCCCCAAGAGCGCCGAGTAGCCGATGAGCCAGGTGAAGATGTAGCCCCCCGAGGACTCGATGAGCTTCCAGGGGAAGATAACCGCGCCCAGGACGGCGGTGATGATGCCGCCCATCTTGTAGGAGATCTTCCCAGGCGCCAGGTTGGAGAAGTCGTTCGCGGGAGACACGACGTTGGCGGCCAGGTTCGTGGACAGCGTGGCGATGGACAGCGAGAGCATCGCCAGCAGCGTCACCAACGCTCCGCCGACCTTGCCCATCAGCTTCACCGGATCCCAGATGATCTCCCCGAAGATGACCGGGGTAGCGGACGTCACCGCCACGCCGATGAACGCGAAGAGCACCATCGTCCCGGGCAGCCCCAGCGCCTGCCCCACCACTTGGTCTCTCTGGCTGCGCGCATAGCGGGTGAAGTCCGGGATGTTCAAGGACAGCGTGGCCCAGAAGCCCACCATGGCCGTGAGCCCGGGGATGAACACCCCCATGAAGGAGCCCATGTCGTTGAACTTCGAGGGCTGCGAGAGCATGGGCCCGAACCCATCCGCCTTGACGTAAGCCCAGATGAGCAGCACCAGGCCCACGACGATGAGGAACGGCGCGGAGTACAGCTCCAGGAACTTGATGGACTCGGTGCCCTTGATGATGAAGTAGAGCGTCACCGCCCAGAACACGGCGAACCCGATGAACTCACCGGGGTGGATGCCGATCGCCGCCTTCATCCCCTCGGAGCTCAAGGGCCCCTGCAGCCCGGGAGCAACCGCCAGCGCCAGCTGCCACAGCGCCTGCCCACCGAGCCACGTCTGGATACCGAACCAGCCGCACGCCACCAGGGCGCGCAGCAACGCGGGGACATTGGCCCCCATGACTCCGAACGAGGCCCGGGCGAACACCGGGAAGGGAATCCCATAGCGCGTGCCCGCGTGGGCGTTGAGCAGAATGGGACCCAGGACGATGACGTTGCCCAGGCCCACGCACAGCAGGGCCTGCCACCAGTTCATCCCCTGGTCGATGAGGCCGGAGGCCATCGTGTACGTGGGGATGCACACCGCCATGCCCACCCAGAGCGCGGCGAAGTGCTTCGTCGTCCAGGTGCGCGCCTCGGGAGGCGTCGCGGCCAGGTCCTCGTTCGTCAGCGACATGGCTAGCGAGCCTTCCGCGCGGCCAGGGTCGCGTCCAAGCCTCCGGGCACGAAGTCCGTGCCCTTGGCGACGCGGTCATTCCACGTCTCCGAGGGCTTGCCCGAGGGCAGCTCCACCATGCTGATGCAGTCGGGCACGGGGCACACCAGCTGGCAGAGGTTGCAGCCCACGCACTCGTCATTGTCCACGAAGGGCACGCGAGCCCCCGGAGTGCCGGCCTTGGCCGTCACCACGCGGTTGGGCAGCTCCTTGGGAATGTGCGTGTGGCCGGCGCGGCGAGACTCCTCCTCGGTGCGGCCGGGGATGTGGATGCACTGGTGCGAGCCATCCATGCAGGCCACGTAGCAGAGCTGGCAGCCGATGCACTTGTCCTCGTCGATCTTCGCCACCAGCTTGTAGGACAGGTCCAGCTCGCCCCACTCGCGGTAGGCGGGCACGGCGCGGCCGCGCAGCTCGCTGACGGACTTCATGCCCTTCTCGTCCAGGAAGTCCGAGAGGCCCTCCATCATGTCCTCGACGATGCGGTAGCCGTGGTGCATGACCGCGGTACACACCTGCACCGAGGTGGCGCCCAGGGCGATGAACTCCGCCGCGTCGCGCCAGTTGGAGATGCCGCCGATGCCGGAGATGGCCAGCTTGCGCACCTGCGGGTGGCGGGTGAGCTGCCCCATCAGGTGCAGGGCAATCGGCTTCACCGCCGGGCCGCAGTAGCCGCCGTTGGTGGAGGCGTTGCCCACCTGCGGCAGCGGCACCATGCGGTCCAGGTCCACGCCCATGATGGACTTGATGGTGTTGATGAGCGAGAGCGCCGGAACGCCCGCGCGCACCGCCGCCTCGCCCGGCTCGAGGATGTCACCCACGTTGGGGGTGAGCTTGACGATGACGGGGACGGTGGCGAACTCCACGGCCCAGCGGGCGATCTCCTCGAGCACCTTGGGCTCGGCGCCCACGGCGGAGCCCATGCCGCGCTCGCACATGCCATGGGGGCAGCCGAAGTTGAGCTCCAGCAGGTCCGCGCCGGTGTCCTCGGCCTTGCGGATGATCTCCCGCCACTCCTCCTTCGTCTCCACCATGAGCGAGGCGATGAGGGTGTGCTTGGGGTAGCGGCGCTTCACCTCGCGCATCTCGCGGAGGTTCACTTCCAGCGGCCGGTCGGTGATGAGCTCGATGTTGTTGAGCCCCATCAGCCGGGTGTTGCCGTAGTCGATGCCACCGAAGCGGCTCGTCACGTTGACGATGGGGTTGCCCAGCGTCTTCCACACCGCGCCGCCCCAACCGGCGTCGAAGGCGCGCATCACCTGATCGCCGGTGTTGGTGGGAGGCGCGGAGGCCAGCCAGAACGGGTTCGGGCTACGAACCCCACAGAAGTCGATCGACAAGTCAGCCATTGCGCTCTACTCCCCCACCAGGTGTCGCTGAATGTCGGCGACGGCGAGCTTCGCCTCCGCCACGGCGTTGACGACTTCCTTGCCACCGTTGACGCAGTCTCCGCCGCTCCAGACCTTCGGATGGCCCGTGCGGTGCGTGGCGGCCGCCACCTTCACCCGGCCGCGCGAGTCCAGCTCCACGCCCGGGAAGGCCTTGGCCACCTGGGTGGCGCGCTCCTGGCCAATGGCCATGACGACGAGCTCCGTGGGCACCAGCTCCTCGGTGCCGGGCACGGGCTTGCCCTCGCGGGTGGCCGCCAGCTTCACGGCGACGACCTTGCCGTCCTTGCGAACCACCTCCACCGGCTGCCGGCTCTCCACCAGCCGCACGCCGTCCAGCCGGGCGGCATCCAGCTCGTGGACGTAGCCGCCCATCTCCTTCTCGGAGCGGCGGTACACCATGGACACCTGCACGCCCAGCAGCGCCAGCTCGTGGGCGATGTCCAGGGCGGTGTTGCCGCCGCCGACGACGAGGGCGTGCTTCACGCCCTCCAGCTTGAAGCCGGGCTCCACCTTGAGGCGCTCGATGAGGTGGGTGGCGCCTTCCACGCCCGGCCCCTCCTCGCCCGGAACGCCCAGCCGCGAGTCCGCCCCGAGCCCCAGCCCGAGGAAGACGGCGTCATGGGTGGACAGCAGCTCCGAGGCCGCCAGCTGGCCCGGCGCGGTGGCGTGCTCCACTACCTCCACGCCGGTGCGCAGCTCGATGCGGCCGAGCGACAGCACCCACTCCAGCTCCTTGAGTGCCTGTGGGCCCTTGAGCTTGTAGGGAGCGATGCCCAGCGTGTTGAGCCCGCCGGGGATCTGCTTGCGCTCATAGATGATGCAGGTGTGCCCCTCGAGCGCGAGCAGGCCCGCCGCGGCGATGGAGGCGGGGCCCGAGCCCACCAGGGCCACGCGCTTGCCAGTGGGCGGGCGGGCCTGGAAGAGGTTGGGGCTCTTGGGGAGCGTGTTCTCCACGGCGTAGCGCTGGAGCCGACCGATGGCGATCGGCTCGCGGCCCCAGCCCGTGTAGACGCAGGAGCCGGCACACAGCACCTCGACGGGACACGCCTGGGCACAGCTCTGCCCGAGGATGTTCGCCGAGAGGATGGTGCGCGCGGCGCCCTTGACGTTGCCGGTGCCGATCTTCCGGATGAACTCGGGGATGTTGATGGCGGTGGGGCACGCCTTGATGCAGGGCGCATCCGCGCAGTACAGGCAGCGGTTGGACTCCGCCACGGCCTCCGCCAGGGTGAACAGGGGCTTCTTGTCCTCGAAACCCTCCTCCGCCCGGCCCGGAGGCAGCTCCCACCGCTTCTGCTCCATGACTCTCATTCCACTCCCATCACCGCGAGGTGCTCTCGCGGTCGCTGCGCTTGGTTGGTGTGTTGCCCCGCTGCGGTGGTGCTACGGCAGCTGCTTGACCATGTTGTCGTAGGTGTCCGGCCGGCGGTCGCGGAAGAACTGCCAGGTGCGGCGGACCTCCTCGATGAGGTCGAGGTTCATCTCGGCGGTGACGAGCTCGTCCTTGTCCTCGCTGCCCACGGCGAGCATGGTGCCGCGCGGATCACAGAAGTAGCTGGTGCCGTAGAACCTGCCGATGTTCCACGGAGCCTCGGTGCCCACGCGGTTGCTGGCAGCGATGAAGTAGCCGTTGGCCACCGCGTGCGCCGGCTGCTCCAGCTTCCACAGGTACTGGGACAGGCCCGCCACCGTGGCCGAGGGGTTGAAGACGATCTCCGCCCCATTCAGGCCCAAGAGGCGCGCCCCTTCCGGGAAGTGCCGGTCGTAGCAGATGTAGACGCCAATCTTGGCGTAGCGCGTCTGGAAGGTGGGGTAGCCGAGGTTGCCCGGCTTGAAGAAGTACTTCTCCCAGAAGCCGTTGGTCTGCGGGATGTGGTTCTTGCGGTACTTGCCCAGGTAGGTGCCGTCGGCGTCCACCACGGCGGCGGTGTTGTAGTAGACGCCCGCCATCTCGCGCTCGTAGATGGGGATGACCATCGCCATCTGGTACTTCTTGGCGTAGGCGGACAGGCGCTCCACGGTGGTGCTGCCGGGGATGGGCTCCGCGAGGTCACACCACTTCGAGTCCTGCGAGGGACAGAAGTAGGGCCCGTTGAAGACCTCCTGGAGACAGAGGATCTGCGTGCCGCGCTTGCCCGCTTCCTCGATGAAGGGCAGGTGCTTCTCGAACATCGCATCGCGGATCGTCTGCACGGAGGCCGACGGGTCGTTGATGGGGTTGGACATCTGGATGAGCCCGCCGATGACCTTACGTGCCATGAGAACCTCGGGGCGAAGCGATGGGGTGGAAGGGGTTGCCCGACTGGAGCTTCAGCGCAGCAGCGAGCCGCACAGGGCGCGCTTGATGAACTGGCCGCCACGCTCGGTCTTCAGCTCGTTCTTCTCGATGATGACGCGGCCGCGCGAGAGCACCGTCTCCGTGAAGCCCTGCACCTCGAAGCCCTCGTAGGCGCTGTAATCCACGCGCATGTGGTGCGTGTGGGGGTTGTTCACGCTGATGGTCTCCTTGCGGTTCGGATCGAAGATGACGATGTCCGCGTCGGAGCCCACGGCGATGGTTCCCTTCTTGGGGAAGAGGCCGAAGGCCTTGGCGGCGGCGGTGGAGGTGAGCTCCACGAAGCGGTTGAGGCTGATTCGCCCGGACACCACGCCGCCGTTGTAGACGAGGCTCATCCGGTTCTCGACGCCGGGGGCGCCGTTGGGAATCTTGGTGAAGGAGTCCTTGCCCATCTCCTTCTGGTCCTTGAAGCAGAAGGGGCAGTGGTCGGTGGCGATGGTCTCCAGGTCGCGGAACTTCAGGCCCTGCCACAGCTCGTCCTGGTTCCACTTCTCGCGCAGCGCGGGCGTCATCACCCACTTGGCGCCCTCGAAGCCCTCGCGCTCGTAGTAGCTCTGGTCGAGGAAGAGGTACTGGGGGCACGTCTCGGCGATGACGTCCACGCCGCGGGCGCGGCCCATCTTCACCTGCTCGAGCGCGTCGGAGCTGGAGAGGTGGACGATGTAGAGGGGAACCTTGGCCACCTCGGCGATGCTGATGGCGCGGTGGACACCCTCGGCCTCCATGCGGGTGGGGCGGGTGAGCGCGTGGTACTTGGGCGAGGTCTTCCCGTCCTTGACGGCGGCCTTGATGATCTCGTCGATGACGATGCCGTTCTCGGCATGCATGCAGATGCGGGTGCCGTTGTCTCCGGCCTGGCGGAAGGTCCGGTAGAGCGTGCCGTCGTCCACGTAGAGGACGCCGGGGTAGGCCATGAAGAGCTTGTAGGAGGTGACGCCCTCATCGGCCAGCTTGCGCATCTCCGGCAGCCGCTCGTCGGGCATGTCGGTGATGATCATATGGAAGGCGTAGTCGATGGTGGCCTTGCCGCTGGCCTTGTCGTGCCAGGCGTCGAGCCCCTTGAGGGTGGACTCGCCCTTGGACTGGATGGCGAAGTCGATGACGGTGGTGGTGCCACCGAAGGCGGCGGCCTTGGTGCCGCTGGCGAAGTCATCGGCGGAGGTGGTGCCGCCGAAGGGCATGTCGAAGTGGGTATGCGGGTCGATGCCGCCGGGGAGGACCAATCGGTCCTTGGCGTCGATGACCTTGTCGGCCTGGACCTTGAGGTCCTTGCCGATGAGGGTGACCTTCTCGCCCTCGATGAAGACATCCGCGACGTAGTCATCGACAGCAGTGACGATGCGACCGTTCTTGATGAGGATGCTCATGCTCACCCCTTATGGGCCAGAGCAGATTGAATACCCCGTCAGGAGATCGTGACGCAAACAACCTGTGAGGCTACGCCTGGTCGAAGAGCCTTGACGGAGGCCACCCCCCGCCTCGCTGCTCGCCGAGCCTCGGACGCATGGCCCACCGCGTCATGAGCGACGGCGTCACCGTGGTAGCGTGACGCGCGTGCTCTCACTGCTGTTGATGCTCTGGGTGACGCAGGTTCCCTGCGCGAGCAACGAACCCACGACGGTGTGCCACTGCAAGCAGGGCCAGCTCAGCGCCTGCGCGGCCGTGCGGGTGACCGACCCTCGGCTGGCGGATGAGCTGGAGAAGGCGGCCCTACTGGCGGTGAAGCTCGAACAGGCCCGCCGGCAGACCGCCAAAGACACCGAGTCCCAGGCTTCCTCCGATTCACCCGAGCCCCCGGACTGCGAGGGGCAGAACCACCATGTCATCTCCAAGCCCATCGCCAAGGCGCTGGAGAGACATGAAACCCTTCGCGGGGTGTATCGGCCGCGCGATCCCCGCTTCCAGACCCAGGCCGTGGATGAGGAAGCACACTGCGGCTACCAGGACTGGCACCGCAAGCTGGACGCGGAGGTCATTGCTTGGCTTGCACGTAACCGCAAGGCCACTCCGAAGGAGTTCGAGGCATACCTACGGGAGATCTACAACCGGCCGGAGATGCTCGCGAGGTTTCCCCGTGGCTTCTGACAGGCCGCTCACCCCACGCTTCTACCTGCTCGAGGGTGACATGTTCGGGCGGTTCGACACTCAGTTCGACACGGCCGACCCCGTCAACACAGGAGATGCCGCCCGTTGTCCACAGTGCGGCGACGTCATCGGCCTGAGGCCTTGGCTGCCTCCCTACCGGGGCACTCTGGAATTGTATGGCGAGGCCGCCGGTGACTTCGTGAAGTTCCCTGGCGACAACATGCTGCTCTCCGAGCGCATGGCCGAGACCTTCCGAACAGAAGGGCTGACAGGGCTCTTCGGCTTCCACCCTGTGGAGATGATCCGCGTGCGGAGGAAGCGCAAGAGTTCCAGAACCCTTGCCGCCCCCCCTTATGTGGTCGCCACCTTCGGCTTTGGCCGAGCTGCCGTGGACGAGGCGCACAGCCACATCCGACGCTCGGAGCCCATCACCTGCTCCGAGTGCCGCTGCACAGGGCTGGACGCCATCCATGGTTTCACCCTGGAGCCGGGCACCTGGCAGGGTGAGGACGTGTTCATGCCCCGTGGCCTCCCGGGGTGCATCGTCGTCTCCGAGCGCTTCACCGCGTTCGTCCAGCGGCATGGGCTGACGAACATGCAGCTCATCCCCACCGAGACCTATGTCTGGGACCCGCTGAGCCGGGGCCCGCCCGCTCCTTGACTCAAAAATCAACCGGCCACGCAACTTCTGCCCACCTTGTGGGATAATCCGTCATCGCAGTACCTTTCGGAACCCGCAGGAGACCTCCATGGCCCCCATTGATCGCAGCCGCAACCTGGTCAGCCAGGTGAGCCCCCAAGCGCGCCAGAGCGTCGAGAAGGCGTCTCTGAACCCGCTGGAGAAGGTGGTGGACCTGGCCAAGCAGGGGCTGGAGGACCTGCCCCGCTTCGTGAAGATGGGCGCGGACGTGTTCGAGTCATCGCACCTGCGCGAGCTGCAGCGGCTGTTCGGCAACGGCAGCGCCAAGCCGGACCGGATGCACGACGGGCAGCTGGTGGGCACGCAGGGGCAGACGTTCGCTCCCGGCACGCCGCTGGGCATGATTCCGGGCGTCACCCCGAAGAACAACCCGAACCCCTCGGAGACGATCCTCTACGTCAACGGCATCATGACGCCGCTGGAGGGCCAGCTCGGCGAGATGCAGTCCATCGCGGACACCTCGGGGGCGAAGGTCATCGGCATCCACAACTCCACGCAGGGGCTGGTGGCGGACCTGGCGCAGTGCGTGGGAGACAAGCTGGACAAGGGCAGCAACCCGGCGGTGGACACGCTGGCCGACACGCTCTACTCGGAGCTGAAGGCGGGGCGCTCGGTACACCTGATGGGCTACAGCCAGGGCGGGCTGATTACGGCGCGCGCGCTGGATGACGTGGCGAAGCGGCTGCGCATCGAGGACGGGCTGTCCCAGGCCCAGGTGGAGCAGACGATGAGCCGCCTGAAGGTGGAGACGTTCGGTGCGGCCTCCACGCACTACCCGGATGGGCCGCAGTACGTGCATTACATCAACAACGCCGACGCGGTGCCGACGCTCACGGGGCTGGGCGGCAGCGTGGACCCGCTGGCCTTCGCCAAGGACGCGGGCAAGGGCGCGGTGGTGCATCGCTTCACGGACGGCAATCTCAACCCGATCAGCAACCACATGCTGGACACGCTGTACATGCAGCACCGCGTGCCCTTCGAGCAGGCGCGCGAGAACCAGTTCTGATCGCTGGCGTTACCCAACTGAGGTTTCCAAGGGAACGGACACACCTGTCACCTCCTGTTGGTGGGAGGGCTCTGGCTATAGTGTGCCCGTTGCAGTGGGCGCTACCTCGTCCCGGAGGAAACCGTGAGCACGTCGGCCCCTCGCTTCGACCTGTGGTCGGAGGAGGCTCGAATCGATCCGCTGCCCATCCTCGCGCGGATGCGTCGAGAGGCGCCCGTCATCCGTCTGTTCAACCCGCACCAGGGCGCACCGGTGTGGTTCGTCACCCGGTACAAGGAAGCGGTGGAGTTCCTTCGCGACCCACGCTTCATCAAGGACAAGGACAAGCTCTCGGCGCAGACGCGGCGCCTGTACTTCCGCGTCAATGAGCTGAGTCACCTCGACCAGCACATGATCAACGCGGATCCGCCGGCGCACACCCGCCTGCGCTCGCTGGTGGCCAAGGCGTTCACGCCGCGCCGGGTGGATGACTTGCGTCCGCGCATCACCACCATCGTGAACCGACTGCTGGACGGCATGCAGGACAAGGGCAGCGTGGATCTGCTCGAGGCGTTCGCGATGCCCCTGCCGGTGACGGTGATCGCCGAGCTGCTGGGGATACCGAGCGAGGACCATGGCCGCTTTCGCGAGTGGGTGAACATCCTCTTCACCCCGCCGGTGGGCGGCGACTTCGAGCCGCTGCGGCGCATGGCGCGCGAGTTCCAGGGGTACCTGCAGGAGTTCCTGGCCCGGCGCCGGGCTCATCCTCGGGAGGACCTGACGAGCGCGCTGATCGCCGCCGAGGAGCAAGGCGACCAGCTCTCGGGAGCGGAGCTGATGAGCATGGTGTTCCTGCTGCTCATCGCGGGCTACGAGACGACGGCGCACCTGCTGGGCAATGGCGTCTGGGCGCTGCTGCGTCACCCGGAGCAGAAGGAGCTGCTGCGTACCAACCCGTGGCTCATCGACTCCGCGGTGGACGAGATGCTGCGCTACCGGGGCCCGGTGAAGAACACCACCACCCGCTTCCCGTTGCAGGAGACGGAGTTCGGCGGGCAGCTCATCCCGGCCCAGGAGATGGTGGTGGCCTCGCTGCTGTCAGCGGACAACGACGCCGAGCAGTTCCCGGAGCCGGAGCGGTTCGACATCACCCGCACACCCAACCGGCACATCGCCTTCGGGGCGGGCGTCCACTTCTGCCTGGGAGGACCGCTGGCGAAGGTGGAGGCGGTGCTCGCCATTCCCTTGCTGCTGGAGCGCCTGCCCCAGCTGCGCTTCGCGGTGGATCCGGCCACGCTGCGCTGGCGCACCGGCATCCTCCTCCACGGCCTGGAACAGCTCCCCGTGGCGTTCTGAGCGACGCGCGTTGCTTGGTGATATCAAAAACTCATCACGTCGAGCTTGTTGGGATCAGCCGCCACTCGAACCAGTTTGCGTCGCTGGGGCTTTGCTCTCTGTCGAGATGACGGACAGGGTCTCCTGAAGATTGGAGATCTTCTGATCCTTCTCGTTTGAATCGACCTTCAGCTGATCGACTTGCTGCTCCAGTTCTCTGTTCTTGGCCTCGAGTTCACTGATGCGCTGGTCGAACTTGTTGGCAAGCTCATCCGCCAGAGATGGGCGAGACGCAGCGCAGCCGAGGCTTCCGCAGAGTGCAAAAAGGCAAAAGGATCTCAACACGACGCAATGAGCCATACCCCCTCCAGGTAGGTTTGATTGAGACGTCGGCTTTCGTGGCTGCGCATACTGCGCCCTACGACACGCCCCCACCAATCGTCCCAGCGTCCTACGCTCGGTCGCCTGCCGAACAAGCAACCTTAGAGGTTCTCGCCGGTGTCGTGCCGGTTCTGGAACATGAAGCGCTCGGCGGGCATGCGCCGGGCACGGAGGGCCCAGTTCCACCACGGCATCTCATTCGCGGGTTGATAGGGAATGCGTCGCAAGAGGTACCCAGGCACCGCGGGGTACAGGTGGTGAAGCTCGTGCGCATCGAATTGGAGCAGCACGCCCACCGAGAACCACGAGGGGAATCGGAGTGAGCGGGTGAAGACGCCCTGCTCCGCCGCAGCGAAAGGCCGCACCTCTTCGCCTCCGCTGCGCTTCATCGGAATATGCGTGTGCTGGCTGAGCAGGATGACGTCCAGGAAAACGAGGCTCAGCAGCAACCCCAGCCCCAACAAGCGTAAGAGCTGCACGGGACCGAGCCAGGCCACCACGCCTCCATAGAGGAACACCAGCCCCGCCGCATCCAGCGCGAAAGCGAGCCGATGTCTGCGCTCGGGGAACATCCGCCACAGCCTGCGCATGTGCCAGAAGTTGCTCACCCGGTAGAGCACCGAGAACAGAGGGATCCACCAGCGCCAGCAGGTGTTGATGAGCGCTCTCTCCATGGGCGCTAGCGGTCTCGGAACGAGCCCAGCGGTGGTCGGATCCCTGTCCTGCCAACCCGTCCACTTGTGATGCTGACCATGCACGGCAGTCCACACCGTGAAAGGGATTGCACAGAACACGCTGGCCACTCGCCCCACCACGGCATGCAGGCGTCGCGTCTGGAAGAGCGTGCGGTGTCCCGCCTCGTGCAGCAGGACGAACCATTGAACCAGCGCCACGGACAGCAACACCTGCCCCACGAGCCACAAAGCCACTCCCGGCTGGGCTGAGAGCCAGAGCGCGAGCGCCGTCACCGCCGAGAAGCCCAGGACGATTCCAGCGCCGGCGGCATCACTCGGCCGCAGATGCATCACCTCGCGAGGACTCGGGGGACGGCATTCAACCTGCATGGGACTCCTCCGCGAATCGGATGCACGAACGCATCCGCGCAATTCCTTGCACGAGAGGGACCATGTCGTGGACCTGGACAGGCAGCGCGGACCCCAGCACGTTGGATCCGCTGCGCTGCGCGCTCTTCCTCATCTCCGCATTCATCCTCGCGGGCGCGGCACAGACGTGGTGGTTCAAGAGCCCGCGCTCCGCGCGGTTCGCGCTCCCACTGGATGGCGGGCGCACCTTGCGAGGCCGCCGCCTGCTCGGCGCGAACAAGACGTGGAAGGGCTTCGTGGTGATGGTGCCCGCGGCGATGGTGGCCTTCGCGCTGCTGGCAACCGCCGCTCGCGCGCTGCCGGGCCTGAGCGAGGGACTGTGGCCGCTGACGCCGCTCCAGTACGCCCTGCTCGGAGGGAGCGCGGCGCTGGGGTTCATGCTCGGTGAGCTGCCCAACTCCTTCATGAAGCGGCAGCTCGGTATCGCTCCGGGCTCGGCGCCGACGAGTCCCTGGGGACGGTGGCTCGGCTTCGCCGTCGATCGGCTCGATTCCATCGTGGGGATGCTCCTGGCCTTGAGCCTGCTGGTCCCCGTGAGTTGGCGGGTCTGGCTCTTCGTGCTGGCCGTGGGCCCCGCCATCCACTGGCTCTTCAACGTCGCGCTGTATGCCCTCGGGGTGAAAGCGAGGCCCGCGTGAGCGCGCTCTTTCGTCGCTTCGAGGAGGCCGAGCAGGTCGAGGAGGTGGGCGGCAAGGCTCACTCGCTCGGGAGGATGCAACGGCTCTCCATTCCGGTGCCCGAGGGCTTCATCGTCACCAACGCCGCCTTCCAGGGCTTCCTCTCCCAAGACGGGCTGGGCGAGTACATCCGTGGACTCCATGCAGGGCTGCGGCGCGAAGACCTGCCCGCCCTGGAGGCCGCCTCGCAGCGCATCCAGGAACTCGTCCTCACGGCCCCGCTCCCCGCATCCTTCCGGGAGCAGCTCGCGGCCTGGCGCTCACGCTGGCTGGAGGGCGAGGAGCTCATCGTCCGCAGCTCCGCCGTGGGCGAGGACTCGCAGGAGGCCTCCTTCGCGGGACAGCTCGACTCGCACCTGCACGTGCGCACCCCCGAAGAGCTGGAACGTGCGCTCGCCGCGTGCTGGGCCTCGTACTGGTCCCGACGCTCGCTCTCGTACCAGCTCTCGCGCGGAGTCCCCCTGCGGGGAATGGGCGTGGTGGTCCAGCGGCTCATCCCCTCGCGAGTCGCGGGGGTCCTCTTCACCCGAGGGCCCGCGGGGGCTCTCGGAGAAGAGATGCTCGCCGAGTACTGCTACGGCCAGGGCGAGGCGCTCGTCTCCGGTCGGCTCAACCCGGGCAGCTTCACCATCTCGCGCGGAGACTACCGCTGGCGCCTCCTCGCCACGCCGGAGCAGGAGGAAGACGGCGCGGCGGAACTGCTCGACACGGAGCGCGTGGCCCAGCTCGGCCGGCAGGGGCTGCTTCTGGAGGAGAAGTTCGGAGGCCCTCAGGACATCGAGTGGACGATCGACGGCGACGGGCACCTCTACTTCGTCCAGGCCCGGCCCATCACCGCGCCACTTGGGGAGAAGAAGCCACCTCCCTCCGAGGAGGCTCCGGGAGCGCTCTGGTCCAACGCGAACATCAGCGAGAACTTCCCAGGCCCGGTGACGCCGCTGCTCTACTCGGTGGCGGCCGAGGGCTACCGTTGCTACTTCCGCAACCTTGCCCGAGCGTTTGGACTCTCCTCACGGCGACTCGAGCGGATGGAGTCCCCGCTGCGCCACCTCATCGGAGCGCACGGCGCGCGGCTCTACTACAACCTGACGAACATCCACGCGGTCCTGCGGGCGGCGCCCTATGGCGAGCTGCTTGCCCGGTACTTCGACCAGTTCGTGGGCGCGCCAGCGGCTCCGGATGCACCCGCGGACAAGGCCCGTGAGTCTCAGCTCTCCCGCGCGCTGGAGCTGGGAGTCATCGTCTTCAAGACGGGCCGGCTCTACCTCTCGATGGAGCAGCGGCTCCAGGAGTTCGAGCGCACCGTGGACACGTTCTGTGCCCGGGCTCACCCGAAGCGGCTCGCCGACAAGCCGCTCTCCGAGCTGCGCGAGGACCTGCGGGGCTTCCTGGACATCCGCTTCAACCGCTGGACTCACGCCTCGCTGGCGGACGCTGCCGCGATGGTCTGCTACGGAGGGCTTCAGCAGTTCCTGCGCCACGAGTTCCCCGCTCCCGAGCAGGCCGCCCTGCACAACACCCTGCTCAAGGGCCTCTCGGACCTGGCGAGCAGCGCGCCCATTGACGCGCTGTGGGCCTTGTCGCGGCGGGTCCGCCAGAGCCCTGAGCTGCGCACGCTGTTCTCGACCTGCACGGGCAGCGAGCTGCTGCAACGGGTACGCGCGGGCGCCTTCCCGGAGTTCAACGCGGCGCTCGATGACTTCTTGGAGCGCTTCGGCTTCCGAGGCTCCGGCGAGCTGATGCTCACCCAGCCCAGCTTCCAGGAGGACCCGACTGGGCTGCTGGAGATCCTCAAGGGCTATGTGGGGCTCGAAGGGCCCTCCCCGGCCGAGCGCCTGAGCACCCAGACCGCGGAGCGCGAGGCCATCACCGCGCGGATCCGCCAAGAGCTGGGTCGGCGACGCTGGGGAGGCTTCGTCCCGTTCACCGACCGGGCTCGACTGTTCGAGCACCTCCTGCGCTGGACTCAGCAGGCGGTGGGCTTCCGTGAGCGCGCGCGGATGAAGCAGGCCCTGCTCTACACGCGGCTGCGCCGGATCGCCCTCGCCATCGGGGAGCGACTGGTGAAACAGGGACACCTGCGCGCGACGGACGACATCTTCTTCCTGACCTATCCGGAGATCGACGCGCTGCTGTCGGGAACGGCGATGTTCGCGGGAGGCACGGCGGCGCTGGTGGCGCTGCGGCGCGCACACCACGAGGAGCTCAGCCGGCTGAACCCGCCGGACACCTTCACCTTGCGGGAGGGCGAGGCACTCACGGAAGCCCTCAGCGATCCTTTCGAGGACGCCGCCCAAGACGGCGGGCCGCTCACGGGGACAGGCACCTGCGGGGGCACGGTCACCGCGCGTGGCACGGTGATGCGAGACCTCTCGGACTCCCACCTGCTCACCGCGGGCGACATCCTCGTCACGCGCCAGACGGACCCAGGGTGGGCCCCCGTGTTCTTCCTCATCAAGGGCCTGGTGATGGAGCGCGGCGGCATGCTGTCGCACGGCTCCATCCTCGCGCGGGAGTTCGGCCTGCCCTCCGTCGTGGGGGTGAAGGACGCCACGCAGCGCATCCGCCAGGGCCAGACGCTCTCGGTGGACGGAGACCTGGGCCATGTCCGCGCGCTCGACTGAGGCCCTCGCCTACCTGCGCGAGCGCTACCCGCTCTCGCGCTTCCTTCCGCTGGCCATGTTCCTGGCGACGGCGGGGCATGCGGGCTCCAGCACCTGGGAGCCGCCGGGACTGGCCCGGAGCGTGCTGCTCGCACTGGGGCTTGTGCTCCAGTTCCGGCTCTGGGATGACCTCGAGAGCCTTCCCGAGGATCGCCGCGAGCACCCTGACCGCGTCCTCTGTCAGGCCCGCTCGCGCACGCCGTTCCTGGCCCTGCTGGGCATCACCGTGGCGTTCAACACCGCGCTGCTCCTGGCCTCCATTCCCGCGCTCCTCGGATACGCGGCGCTGTGCGGGGCAGCACTCTGCTGGTACCGGTGGCTGGCGCCCCGCCTGCCACACGGAGCGCTCACGGCCCATGGCGTGCTCCTCAAGTACCCCGCGCTGGTAGCGATCCTCCACGCGGCCTCGGGAGAAGGAACGCTCCCCCCGCTGGTGCCGAGCCTTGTCTACCTCTGCTTCTGCGTCCACGAGCTGCTCCACGACCGCAGGCTCCTGAGCAGCCCTGGCATGCCGAGACTGCTGCGAGCCGAGATGCTCACCCTGTGGGCCGCATCGGTGGCGCTGTGCCTGAGTTCCCCTGCCCCCAGCGTGCTCTGGGGCGCTCAGCTCGCCCTGAGTCTCGGCGCGCCCGGGCTGCTCATGGCCCTCTACCAGCGAAGCCTCGGGCGGGAGGGCGTAGGCCCGCTCGCGGATGCCGTCTTCGCCCTCTCCTTCCTGCAGACCCTGAGCTTCACCCTGAGGAGCCGTCCATGACCGCCGCCGTCCGTCCCCTGGAGCCCCCCGCCCCTTCCCTCTTCGAGCCCGTCGCCTGTTACTGCTGTGGCAGCGAGTCCCGCACGGACTTCATCACCGCGCAGGACGACCTCACCGGCAAGCCCGGCACCTTCCGCTTCGTGCGCTGCGAGGCGTGCGGGTTGGTGTACCAACACCCGCGCATCGTCGTGGAGCGCATCTCCGACTACTACGACGACGAGTACATCGCCCACCGCAAGAAGACCGACTGGGGCGTGCTCACACCGCTGTACGAGCACGTCATGGGCAAGCACGACCGAGACAAGGACCGGATCGTCAGCCGCTACGTGAAGCTCGGCACGGGCAGCGAGGTGCTCGACGTGGGATGCGCGGTGGGCACCTTCCTCCAGCGGATGCGCCAGCGCCACGGCGCCCGCGTGTGCGGCGTGGACTTCAAGGATCTCCGAGGCCACCCCTCGCTGGAGGGCGTCGACTTCCGCCATGGCCTCTTCTACGAGCAGGACCTCCAGGACGAGCGCTTCGACCTCGTCACCATGTGGCACTTCCTGGAGCACGACTACGACCCACGGCGGACGCTGAACAAGGCGCGCTCCGTGCTGAAGAAGGAGGGGCGACTCGTTATCGAGGTGCCGCGCCTGGACAGCGTCACCTTCAAGCTCTACGGCGACCGCTGGCCCGGCCTGCAGGCGCCCCAGCACACCGCGCTCTACGACAAGCAGAGCCTGCTGCGGCTGGTGGAGGACACCGGCCTCAAGGTCCTCGATTACCTGCCCTACGGCGCCTTCCCCGCCTACTTCTACCTGTTCGCGGGCGCGGCCTTCCGACTCCTCCAGGGCAAGGGGCTCGACCTGTCCAAGGCGATCTACCCGTACTTCGCCGGGCAGCTCGCGCTCACCCCCGTGCTGCTGCTCGAGAAGCGGCTGAACCTGGCCATGCAGACGGTCATCTGCGAGAGGCGGTAAAGGCCCCATGTCTCGCTCGACCGGAGCCCGCACGGCCCTGAACATCGCCGTGTCCTCGGGGCTCGTTACCCTCACCGCGCTCGCCATGCTCGTGGCGCGAGCAGTCACCTTCGGCCGGGCGCGCCGCTTCTGCGCCGAGGTGCTCGGCGCGTGGATGTCCCGCGCCATCCTGCGGCAGTTCGGCGTGACGCTCGTCCTCCATGAGCACGGACCACGGACCACGGGCCCGTGTGTCTACACGTTCAACCACACCTCCACGCTGGACATGTTCATCCTGCTCGCGCTGCGCCTGCCGAGGACGCGCTACTTCATGAAGCGGCGCTCGTGGGTCTTCCCCTCGTTCGGCCTCGCCGCCTGGATGGTGGGGACGTTCTTCACCCCGCCCCAGCGCCTGCCCCGAGCGCGGGTGCGCTGCTTCCAGGCCGCCACCGCGAAGCTCCAGCGAACCGGGGACTCCGTGCTCCTCAGCCCCGAGGGCACTCGCGTCACCACGGGGAAGATCGGCCCCTTCAACAAGGGCACCTTCCACCTCGCGACCGAGATCCAGGCGCCCATCGTCCCGCTCTTCATCCAGATTCCCCCCGAGGGAAACCCCGGCAAGGGGCTGGCCGCGCACCCCTGCACCGTCCACGTCCACGTGCTGCCCCCGGTGCCCACCACGGGCTGGCGGCTCGAGGACCTGGAGCGGAACAAGGAGCACGTCCGCCAGCGCTACGTCGACTTCCTCGCTCACCTGAACGCCGAAGGCACGCCCTCCCTCCCCACCGCCGCCTGAGTCCACACCTATGACGCCTCCTCCTCGAACCCTGGGCGAGCTGCTGCGCCAGCGCGCCGAACGAACCCCCGACGCTCGGGCCTACACCTTCCTCGCGGATGGCGAGACGGAAACGGAGAGCCTCACGTACGCCGAGCTCGACCAACAGGCGAGCGCCATCGCGGCACGGATCCACGCGCTGGGAGGCGCGGGTGAACGCGCGCTGCTGCTCTACCCTCCGGGCCTGGACTTCATCGCCGCGTTCTTCGGGTGCCTCTACGCCGACACCGTGGCGGTGCCGGTGTTCCCTCCGGCCCCGAGCGGGGATGACCGCGGACTGGCCCGGCTGCGAGGCATTGCCCAGAACGCCCGGCTGCGCCTGCTACTCACCACGGAGGCCATCACGGAGATGGCGGAGGCGCTCCTGCCGGGCGCGCCCGAGCTGGCCCAGGTCCAGTGGCTCGCTACGGACGCGGTGGCGCGCGAGGAGGCCGGACGCCTCTCGCCCTCGGTGCGCGAGGGGCTCGCGTTCCTGCAGTACACCTCTGGCTCCACCTCCTCGCCCAAGGGCGTGCGGGTAAGCCACGCGAACCTGCTCCACAACCTGGAGTACGGCAACGCCATCGAACAGAACGACGCGAGCAGCGTGTCCGTCTCGTGGCTGCCGGTCTACCACGACATGGGGCTCATCGAAGGGACGCTGCTGCCGCTGTTCGGGGGCTATCCGGCCTACCTCATGCCGCCCGGAGCGTTCCTCCAGCGGCCCACGCGGTGGCTCGAGGCGCTCTCCCGCTACGGTGCCACCAACAGCGGCGGCCCCAACTTCGCCTACGAGCTCTGCCTGCGCAAAGTGTCTCCTGAGCAGCGCGAGCGCTTGGACCTGAGCCGCTGGCGCGTGGCGTACAACGGCGCGGAGCCCGTGCGCCGCGAGACACTGGAGCGCTTCGTCCAGACCTTCACACCCCAGGGGCTCCGGTGGAAGTCCATCCTGCCGGTGTACGGGCTGGCCGAGGCCACCCTGGTCGTCACCGGTTCTCGCCGGGGAACCACGCCCTCTTTCCGGGACGTCGACGCCGCCACGCTGCGAGCCGGAGAGGCGATCGAGCCGCTGACACCGGACACTCCCACCACCTCGCTCGTCGGCTGCGGAGAGTCGCGCCATGGCGTGGAGGTGTTGATCGTCGCTCCCCAGACGCGCACCCGCCGCGAGGAGCGGCAGGTCGGGGAGATCTGGATCGCGGGCCCCAGCGTCGCGGAAGGCTACTGGGACAACACCGAGGCCACCGCGCGGACCTTCGGGGCGCGGCTGGCGGACGGAGCGGGGCCGTACCTGCGCACCGGCGACCTGGGCTTCCTGCGGGAAGGCGAGCTGTTCGTGACCGGGCGCATCAAGGACGTGCTCATCCTCCGAGGGAAGAACCACTACCCGCAGGACCTGGAGCGCACCGTGGAGCAGGTCCATCCAGCGCTCCGGCCTGGATGCATCGCGGCGTTCTCGATCGAGCACGGCGGCGAGGAGCGCGCGGTGGTGCTGGCGGAGGTGGAACCACGAAAGCTCCTGGAGCCCGAGTCTCTCCCCTCTCTGCTGCGAGCCATCCGTACCGAGGTGGCGGCACGGCACGGCATCGCGCTGCACGCGGTGAGCCTCGTCCCACCGAAGACCCTGCCCAAGACGTCGAGCGGCAAGCTGCAACGCTTCGCCTGCCGGGAGGCGTTCCTGGAGGGCAGCATGAGCGAGCTGGCGCGGGACGTCACGGCCCAGCCCGCGCCGAGTCCCACGGTCGCGCCAGAAGCCGAGCCCGTCCTGGCCATGCTCCTGGAGTACGTCGCGCTCCAGATCGGAGTCCCTGCGGACTCCGTGGACCCTCAGCTCCCGCTCACCCGCTCCGGGCTCGACTCACTCGGCCTCATGGGGCTGCTCGAAGTCGTCTCCCGCGAGGCAGGAAGGGAACTCCGCCTCGAAGAGCTGCTCGAGCACCCTCACCTCGAGTCGCTCGCGAGGCTGGCGACCGGAGAGCGCTCCGAGGCACCCGCCGCCGACCGACTGGAAGTGATGCTCGCGGACGCGGTGCTCCCCCCGGAGATTGCTCCCGCCGACGCGGCGCCACCGCGCTCGGGCCCTCCCCGTGACGTGCTCCTCACCGGAGCAACAGGCTTTCTCGGGGCCCAGCTCCTCCGAGACCTGCTGGTGCGCACCTCCGCGCGGGTCCACTGCCTCGTCCGCGCCGCCGGTGGCCTGAGCAGCCGAGCAAGGCTCCGCGCCGCGCTCCAGGCCCGTGGCCTGTGGGAAGACAGCTTCGAGGCACGCCTGACCGTGGTGGAAGGAGACCTCGGGCTGCCGCTGCTGGGGCTGGACGAAGCGCTGTTCGACGCACTGGCGCGCTCGACGGACGCCGTCATCCACTCCGCCGCAGCGGTCAACTGGGTCTTCCCCTACTCCGCGCTCCGGGAGCAGAACGTGGTGGGCACGCGCACGCTGCTGGCGCTGGCTTCGCTCCACCGCCGGAAGCCGTTCCACTTCGTCTCCTCCCAGCTCGTCTGCCACTCCAGCCTGCGCGCCCCCCGGCAGGTCCTCGAGCTGGAAGACATGCTCCCCGAGCTGCCCGGCCTGCACCTGGGCTATGCCCAGACCAAGTGCGTCGCCGAGCACCTGGCCCGCGCCGCGGCCAACCGAGGGCTGCCGGTGCGCATCTACCGCCCTCCGTTCCTGTTCGGCAGCAGCGCCACGGGCCACTGCGCCACCGACGACTTCCTCGCCGCGCTCATCAAGGGGTGCGTGCAGATGGGCAGCGCGCCGGACATGGACTGGGAGCTCGACTGCTGCCCCGTCGACTTCGTGAGCCGAATGATTCTCGAGGTGGCCTCCCGCGAGCCGAGCGGCTTCGCGGTGCTGCACCCGGTGCCGCCACGGGCACGACACTGGCGCGAGTGCGTGCTGTGGATGAGCCTGCTGGGCTACCCGGTCCACCTCACCCCGTACGGCGAGTGGCTCCGACAGCTCCAGCGCGAGGCCGCCCACCCCGAGCATGCGCTCCATTACCTGCGCTCGTTCTTCCTGCGTCGCCGGAAGGAGGCCGGCGGCCTCACCCTCCCCGAGCTCTACGAGACGGGCCGGCGCAACCGCATCACCTCCCGGCTGACGCGCCAGGAGCTGGCCGGCTGGGACGTTCCCTGCCCGCCGCTGGACGCGCACCTGCTGGACCGGTACTTCGCCTCCTTTATAGAGCAGGGGCATCTGCCCGCCGTGCCGCGACACCGCCAGGGCGAGCGCCACGAGGCACGGACGCGAGTCGAGCCCGCGCTGCTCGAACGCGCGCTGCGACAGGTCTCCGCGAAGGCTCGCCTCCTTGAAGCGCACCGCATGGAGCGCCTCGGAGAGCACGGCATCACCACGGAGCTGACCGCCTGGAGGCACTCCCGGGGCCTGGGCCTCTTCCGCTACCAGCTCCAGCACGAGGCCGGCGTGCTACCGGTCGTGGTCAAGGTGAAGCCCTCGGACGAAGAGGTCCTCGACGTCGCCACCCGCGTGGCGCACCAATGTCATCCCCAGCTAGGCCAGGCGTTCGCGCGCTTCCCCCGACTGCTGGGCTTCACCGGCACCCACGTGCGAGAACTGGAGCTCTACGCGCAGAAGGACCCTCGCTTCACCCGCCACGCGCCCGCCTGCCTCGCGGCGCACCGGGACGACGAAGCACGCCGCTGGCTCCTGGTCCTCGAAGACCTCCAGCCGCTGGAGCTGCTGGACAGCGCCGACACCGAGGGCGCCTGGAGTCGCCCCCACCTCGAGGCAGCGGTGCGAGGCGCCGCGAGCCTCCACGCCATCGGCCTGGGCTCAAACGACTGGACCGGACTCACCCTGCCCCCACCCGTCACCACTGCGGACATGGTCAGCGCGGGGGAACTCTGGCGGGCCCTGGAGTCCCACAGCCGCGAGTGCTTCGCGCAGGCGGGCGGCGGCGAGCTGCCAGCGCTCCACCGCCAGCTCGTGGAAGAACTCGGCCGCTGGTGGGAGCCCCTGGAGCGCCTCCCCCGAACGCTCATCCACAACGACTTCAACCCGCGAAACCTCGCCCTGCGCCAGGACGCGGAGGGCCTTCGGCTCTGCGCCTACGACTGGGAGCTCGCCACGCTCGGCCTGCCCCAGCACGACCTCGCGGAGCTGCTCTGCTTCACCCTGACCGAGCGGACCTCCACGGACGAGGTAGAGCACTACCTGGAACTCCACCGCGCCACGCTGGAGCGAGAATCCGGGCGCCCGATGGACCCCGCGGCGTGGGAGCTTGGGTTCCGCGCCTCGCTCGGAGACCTCCTGGTGAACCGCCTGGCCGCCTACACGGTGGCCCACCGCTTCCGCCGGCAGCGCTTCCTGGAGCGGGTGCTGAAAACCTGGCGCCGGCTTCACGAATTGTTCCCCCTCGTCACGCTAGAGCAGCGGGCCCGCCGGGCCACCGGCTCCTGACACGACAGCCCCACCGCTGACGTGTCAGTCCGAGCCACTGACACGTCGAAGGAGCTCAAACCATGGGAACTCCAACTGCCTGGCCAGAGGGCCAGCAGCCTGGCCGCTCTGTTGCAATGCGCCAGAGAAAGGTAAAGGTCGCCCAGCCAACACTGCCTGGAGCCCTCCAGGAACAGGAGAGCAGTCCCCATGAACTTCGATGTCAACGCACTCACGACGGAACTCATCACCAAGGGCACGAGCATCGGCCTGAAGCTCCTGGGCGCCCTGGCGCTGTGGATCATCGGCGGCTGGGTGGCCGGCATGGCGGTGCGGCTGGTGCGCAAGGGCATGGACTCGCGCAAGCTGGATGCGACCATCGCGCGCTACGTGGAGAGCGCGCTGGGGGTGTTGTTGAAGGTCGTCCTGGTGGTGGCCATCCTTGGCTACTTCGGCCTGGAGACGACCTCGTTCGCGGCGGTGCTGGCGGCGGCGGGCATTGCCATCGGCACGGCGTGGTCCGGCATGCTGTCGCACTACGCGGCGGGCATCTTCATGGTGGTGCTGCGGCCCTTCAAGGTGGGTGACAGCGTCACCGCCGGAGGCGTCAGCGGGACGGTCGAGGAGATCGGCCTGTTCACCACGACCATCAACACGGGCGACAACGTGCGCACCTTCGTGGGCAACAACAAGATCTTCTCCGACACCATCCAGAACTTCTCGGCCAACCCGCACCGGCGCGTGCTGCTGGAGGCGCAGCTGGCCCATGGCGACGACCACCGCGCGGCCATCAAGACGCTGCAGGAGAAGCTGGCGCAGATCCCCAACGTGAAGCAGACGCCGGCGCCGGACGTCTTCATCCAGAACTTCACCCTGGCCGGCCCGGTGCTGGCGGTGCGCCCGTGCTGCCACAATGACCACTTCGGTCAGGTGTCCGCCGACACCAACCTGGCCATCCGCGAGTCGGGCTTCTCGGTGCCGGAGACGCACTCGCGCGTCATCTCCGCCGTGCCCGCGCCCGCCAGCCGGGCGGCCTGAGGCGCCATGGGCACCGGAGACGGGGGAGCGTAGTAGACTGGCGCCGTGAGCTCCCTCGTCATCCGAGTGATTTGTGGGCTGCTGTTCGCCGCGCTGGTGCTGGGCGTGGTGGCCCACCCGCCCTCCAACCTGACTCAGGGGCTGGGCATGCTGCTGCCCGGCGCCTTCCTGCTGAACTTCGCCCTGCGCGGCCCGCGCCGCTCGCTCCTGACCCGGAAGCGAGGCCCGGCCGCCCCCGCGGCGTCCACCGAGTCCCCTCGGCCCTGAAAAGGAAGGCCCCGGTTCCGGGCTCTCACGAGCGCCGGCCGGGGCCTGCCTGCTTCTCGCTGTGTGCTACGGCAGCGGGCCTACTTCGCCGCCTTCTTCGGCGAGGAGGCGCCCGGGACGGGGAAGCCGCGCTTGCGCATCAGCGCGTCGATGCCGGCGTCCTTGCCGCGGAAGGCGCGGTAGCCCTCGGCCGGGTCGATGGTGTTGCCCACTGAGAAGACGTTCTTGCGCAGCCGCTCGGCCACGGACTTGTCGTAGGGCCCCTTGCCCTGGGTGAAGGCCTCGTAGGCATCGGCGGTGAGGGTGTCGGACCAGAGGTAGCTGTAGTAGCCGGCCGAGTAGCCGTCGCCCGCGAAGATGTGGCCGAACTGCGGGGTGCGGTGGCGCATGACGATCTCCTCCGGCATGCCGAGCGCCTTGAGCGTGTCGCGCTCGAACGCATCCGGGTCGATCGTCTTCTCGCCGGCCAGGTGCAGCTTCATGTCGACGAGGGCGCTGGACAGGTACTCCACCGTGCCGAAGCCCTGGTTGAAGGTGGAGGCCTTCTCGATCTTCGCCACCAGCTCTGGCGGCACCGGCTTGCGCGTCTGGTAGTGCAGCGCGAAGCGGTTGAGCACCTCGGGCGTGGGCAGCCAGTGCTCCAGGAGCTGCGAGGGGAACTCCACGAAGTCACGCGCCACGGAGGTGCCGGACACGGTGGGGTACGTCACGTTGGAGGCCAGGCCGTGCAGCGCGTGGCCGAACTCGTGGAACAGCGTCTCGGCGTCCTCCCAGCTGATGAGGACCGGCTCACCGGGCTGGCCCTTCACGAAGTTGGAGTTGTTGGAGACGATGGTGGTGACTTCACCCTTGAAGCGCTCCTGGTTGCGGTAGGCGTTCATCCACGCGCCGGAGCGCTTGCCGGGCCGGGCGTACGGGTCGAAGTACCACAGGCCGATGTGGCGGCCGCTGGTCTTGTCCTTCACCTCCCAGATGCGCACATCGGGGTGGTAGACGGGCACGCCGGTGACGGGGCTGAAGGCGAAGTTGAACAGCTCGCCGGCCACCCAGAACATGCCCTCGCGCAGGTTCTCCAGCTCGAGGTACGGCTTCACCTCGTTCTGGTCCAGGTCGTACTTCGCCTTGCGGACCTTCTCGGCGTAGTAGCGGTAGTCCCAGGGGGCGATCTTGAACTTCCCGCCCTCCTTCTTGACGATCGCCTGCATGTCGGCGACTTCCTCGCGGACGCGGGCGACGGCGGGCGTCCACACCGCCTCCATGAGCTGCATGGCGCGCTCGGGCGTCTTGGCCATGGTGAGCTCGAGCCGCCAGTGCGCGTGCGTGGGGTAGCCCAGGAGCTTGGCGCGCTCGGCGCGCAGCAGGAGCACCTCGGTGATGATCTTGTTGTTGTCCTTCGCGTCGCCGTTGTCGCCACGGTTGACGTAGTTGCGCCACACCTTCTCGCGCAGGTCGCGGCGCGCGGAGTAGGTGAGGAACGGCTCCATGGAGGAGCGCGTGTTGGTGATGGCCCACTTGCCCTTCTGGCCCCGAGCCTCGGCGGCGGCGGCGGCACCGGCGCGCACGGAGTCGGGCAGGCCGGCCAGGTCCGCCTCGTTCTCGATGAGGACGACGTAGCCCTCCTCATCGGCGAGCACGTTCTGGCTGAAGTTGGTGTAGAGCGTGGCGAGGCGCTGGTTGATGTTGACCACGAGCTTCTTGGCGGCCGGGTCGAGCTTGGCGCCGGAGCGGACGAAGTCGGTGTAGCGCAGCCACGTCAGGCGCTGCTGCTCGGGGGAGAGCTTGGCCTTCTCGGGCGAGTTGTAGACGGCCTCGATGCGCTGGAAGAGCTTCTCGTTCTGGGTGATTTCATCCGAGAAGGCGGCGAGCTTGGGCGCCATCTCGCGCTCGATGCCCTGGAACTCGGGGGTGGCCATGGTCGAGGCCCAGACGCCGTAGCTGGTGCCCACGGCATCGAGGGTGCGCCCGGTGTCCTCCAGGGCGACGATGGTGTTCTCGAAGGTCGGCGCGGCCGGGTTGTTGGCGATCGCGGCGATCTCCTGGCGGGCCTTGTCCATGGCCGCCTCGAGGGCGGGCTTGAAGTGCTCGACCTTGACCTGATCGAACGCGGGCACGCCGCCGTAGGGGCCGACCCACTTGGCCAGCAGCGGGTTCTGCGGCTGGGCGGGCGCGGTCGGCGCCGCCTGGGCGGGCGCGGCCGCTTGAGCGGCCGAGGTTTCCTGATCAGTCACGCGGCCCTCCGGGGCGGTGGTCGCGCAGGCGGCGGAGACGAGAGCAGCCGCGCCAGCACTGGCGAAAAAGAGCTTACGCATCAACGGATTCCTCCAGACGGGAGTGTCATGGGTGGGGGTGCAGACTAGCGGGGCCGATTCGGAAGTCGACTCAGAACGGAACCGGGCGCCCCAACAGGGGAGCATGGGGGCTATTCCCTCGCTCGCTCCCCAAGCCCACGGACAGGCGACGGCGCACAGCGTCATCCGGCGCCCCGAGGGGCGAGCAAGGCGCCGAGCCTCCCCAAAGGCCCTGTGAATGCGCTCCCTTGAAGTCCCTTCCAAACGGGAGAGCACAAGGAGGCTTCACGTGAACGCATGGAAGACGGTGGGAGTGCTGGTGCCGGCGCTGATGCTGGGAGTGACGGGCTGCGCGACTCCGGGTAAGCGAACGGCGACGGGCGCGGCGGCGGGCGCCATCGTGGGCGGAGCGGCGGGAGCCATGGTGGGCGAGGACTTCGAGGGCGCGGCGGTGGGCGCGGGCGTGGGGGCGGTGGCGGGCGCGGCCGTGGGCAACTACCTCGACAAGCAGGCGCGCGAGCTGG
This sequence comes from Hyalangium ruber, assembly GCF_034259325.1. NCBI lineage: Bacteria > Pseudomonadati > Myxococcota > Myxococcia > Myxococcales > Archangiaceae > Hyalangium > Hyalangium rubrum. The sequence continues at coordinate 63,112 of NZ_JAXIVS010000004.1, forward strand.
AGCAGGTGGCGGACACCCGGAGGACGGACGAAGGGCTGCTGCTGAACCTGCGCAGCGAGCTGCTCTTCGAGACGGACAGCGCGGTGCTCACGGAGAGCGCCATCGCGCAGGTCTCTCGGATTGGAGACATCCTGGTGAAGTACCCGGAGGACCGGATCCGCATCGAGGGCCACACCGACAGCCGAGGCGAGGGGCCCTACAACGAGGCGCTGTCGATGCGCCGCGCCGAGGCGGTTCAGCGCGTGCTGATCTCCCGGGGCGTCCAGCCTCAGCAGATGATGGTGCTGGGCATGGGCGAGACGGAGCCGGTGGCGCCGAACGAGACGGTGGCGGGGCGCTCGGCCAACCGCCGCGTGGAGCTTCACATCGACGTGCCGCGGGCCTCGTAAGCCAGCCCGCGGCCCATCGCGCGAGGACTACGGGCAGACGCAGCGGCCGTTACAGTCGTAGTCGAGGTAGCAGGTGTTGCCACCACAGGCGGTGGAGCACGCCGACGCCGTGCTGTAGTACGTGCCCCAGTCGCAGGTCCACTTGCGCGCACAGATGGCCTGCGCGGAGACGTTCTCCTCGGAGCTGCTCTGCTGCGCCTGCTCGTCCACGAGGACGGTCTCGGACGCCGGGGCCTCCTCGGGCGCGTACGTGCCGCCGCACCCCGTGACAGCGAGGGTGAGGCCCGTGATGAAGGCAACCAGCAGAGAGGGGATTCGCATGGGGACAAGACTCCTGGGTATGGGGTTCAGCTCCAACGGCGCTCGCGCGCTATTCGCATTTTACCCAGAGTCATATTCCCTCCACAAGCAAACCCCGGGTTCACGCGGGCTGCCCCAGAGGGTGGCCCTATCGACAAGGTAGGGTCCCGCATGGTCTATCTATTGGGTGACCCGTAGCCAACACCCGGAGAAGCTCATCTCCGCCGCCGGCGGATTCGTCGGCATCCTCCTGGTCCTGCTCGTCAGCGCCTACTTCGTGGGCCCGACCTCCGCGAGCCTGGTCGTCGCCTCCATGGGAGCGTCGGCCGTGCTGCTGTTCGCCGCTCCGCATGGACCGCTCTCCCAGCCCTGGCCGGTCTTCGGAGGCCACCTGCTGTCCGCCGTCGCCGGCGTCACGTGCTGCCGGTTTATCTCCGACCCGCGCATCGCCGCGCCCGCGGCGGTCGGGCTGGCCATCGGGGTGATGTACTACGCCCGGTGCATCCACCCGCCCGGGGGAGCGACCGCGCTGACGGCGGTGCTCGGAGGGCCCGCGCTGCAGGAGCTGGGCTACCAGTACGTGTTCACGCCCGTGCTGCTCAACGCGGTGATCATCCTCGTGGTGGCGGTGGCGGTGAACGCCCCGTTCGCGTGGAGGCGCTACCCGGTCGCCTGGGCCCGGCGCGCTCCGCCGCCTCGCCCCGAAGCGCCGGCCATCTCCCAGGAGCACCTGACCTTCGCGCTGCGGCAGATGGGGCCATTGCTCGAAGTGACGGAGGAGGAACTGGCGGAGCTCTACGCCATGGCCCAGCACCACGCCGGGGGAACGCACTTGTCCCCGACGCAGATCCGGCTGGGTGGGTGCTACGCCAATGGCCGCGCGGATGCGCGGTGGGCCATCCGCCAGGTGGTGGACGAGCAGCCGGGAGCGACGCCGGAGCAGGACGTGGTGGAGTACCGGGTGGTGGCCGGGTACGAGGGACGTGGGAGCGGCAGGTGTACCCGTGCGGCCCTGGCGCTCTGGGCCCGGGAGGAAGTCCCTCCCCCGGTCGTGGCGGGTGCGGCCGAAGCCCGCGTCACGGCACGAAGCGCTCGATGAGGAGCTGAACGCGCCGGCGCAACACGCGCGTCGCCGGCACGTCGGACTGGAGCCCGTCGACGGCGAGCATGAAGAGCTCGGAGAGCTCCTTGGTCTCGAGGATCGCCTGGGTGTACTTGAGCCGGAGCCGCTCGTGCTTCGCCTCGACCTCCGGGAGCAGCCGCGCGCATGCCTCGTAGAACTCGCTCGCCATCGGCGCGCCTACCAGCTGGTCCCACGGCTCCAGGAGTAGCAGCTCGTACACCTGCATCAGCTTGTCCCGCTTGCCGCCGGGCGTGGCCAGCACCTGCTCGACCTTGGGATAGCGCCCCTCGAAGATGAACTCGAAGAGCGCGGAGAAGATGTCCTCCTTGTTCTTGAACTTCCGGTAGATGAGCGGTCGCGAGATGTTGGCCCGCTTGGCGATGTCGTCGAGCGAGGTCTTCGCGTAGCCAAACTGGAGGAAACAGTCTCGCGCGGCCTCGAGGATTGCCACCCGACGCATCGCATCGCGCTCTTCGCCCTTCGCATCCAACATGAGGACAAATTGACAAAAAATACCCAATTTGTCAATTTGTAACCCCGGCGAGGATGCGCCTGTCTGGAGAGCCCTGGTGAAGAGCAAGACGTTACGCAGCGGCATTGCCCGTGTGGCCCTGTGGGCCGGGGCGCTGATGGTCATCGCCGTGGTGGGGATTCTCGCCAGCGCGTGGCCGGCGATGGGAGGGAAGGCCGAAGGCGCGAGGCGCACGCGAATGGAGCGCTCTCCGCAGTGGAAGGAGGGACACTTCGAGAACCCGCAGCCGCTGGTGAACGACTTCTGGCGTTCCATCACGGGCATGTCCGACGCCAGCCCCTACGTGAGCCCGGTGGGGCAGCCGGTGCCCACGATGCCCGGAGGCCGCGAGCGGTTCGAGACGCCGCCCGCCACCGGCTTGCGTGTCACGTGGCTGGGGCACTCCTCGGTGTTGCTGGAGATCGACGGCCACCGAATCCTCACGGATCCGGTGTGGGGCGACCGCGCCTCGCCGCTGAGCTGGGTGGGCCCGAAGCGCTGGTATGCCCCGCCGATTCCCCTCGCGGAGCTGCCTGAAATCGATGCCGTCGCCATCTCCCACGACCACTACGACCACCTGGACTACCCGACCCTCAAGGCGATGAAGGACTGGAAGACCACCTTCATCGTGCCGCTCGGAGTCGGTGCCCATCTGGAGTCCTGGGGAATCCCCGAGGCGCGCATCGTCGAGCTCGACTGGTGGCAACAGACGAAAGTGGGGAGCATCGAGGTGACCTGCACACCCGCGCGCCACGCGTCGGGGCGGACGGGAATCGACAAGGACGCGACGCTGTGGGCGGGCTACGCGTTCGCGGGGCCCAAGCACCGCGTGTACTTCTCGGGCGATACGGGGCTGTTCCCGGCGATGAAGGACATTGGCGAGAAGCTGGGGCCCTTCGACGTGACGATGATTGAAGTGGGCCAGTACAACAGCGCATGGCCCGACTGGCACATCGGGCCCGAGCAGGCGGTACGGGCCCACGAGATGGTCCGAGGCCGCGTCCTGGTGCCGGTGCATTGGGGGCTGTTCACCCTCGCGGCACATGGCTGGACCGAGCCGATCGAGCGGGTGCTGGCGGCCGCCGGACAGTCGGGGCAGACGGCGATCGTGCCGAAGCCGGGCCAGAGCATCGAGCCGGGCGCACCGCCCGCGGCCGAGCGCTGGTGGCCGGACCTGGCCTGGAAGACCGGGGCGCAGGATCCCATCGTCTCCACCCAGGTGAATTGACGAGGCTCATGACATGAAGGTCATTCTCTTTGGCGCGACGGGCATGGTCGGACAGGGAGCCCTGCGCGAGTGCCTGCTGGATCCCGATGTGGAGCAGGTGCTCACGGTCGGGCGCAGCGCGACGGGGCAGCAGCACGCGAAGCTCCGCGAGCTGGTCCACAAGGACCTGTCGAACTTCTCCGGCGTGGAGGAGGCACTGACGGGCTACGACACATGCTTCTTCTGCCTGGGAGTCTCCTCGGCGGGCATGTCGGAGGAGGACTACCGGCGCGTGACGTACGGGATGGCGCTGGCGGCGGCGGAGACGCTGGTCCGGCTCAACCCGGGAATGACCTTCATCTTCATCTCGGGGATGGGCGCCGACAGCACCGGGCGCAGCCGCACCATGTGGGCGCGGGTGAAGGGCGAGACCGAGAACGCCCTGCTCCAGCTTCCCTTCAAGGCGGCGTACATGTTCCGCCCCGCGTACATCCAGCCGCTGCACGGAATCAACTCGCGGACGAAGCTGTACCGGGTCCTCTTCGTGGCGGCAGCGCCGCTCTACCCCGTCTGGAAGCGGCTCTTCCCGAAGCACGTGACGACCACCGAGCAGTTGGGACGCGCGATGCTCCAGGCCGCGAAGCAAGGAGCGCCCAAGCGCGTGCTCGAGAACGAGGACATCAACAAGCTCGTCGCCGCGCACGCCTGACCGGCGCTCTTTCCAAACCTGTCTGATGTCGGACAGGTTTGTCCAAAGCCCCTCCGGACCGAGCCCCTCACCCCAGCAGGCAGGTCACCGCGCTCCAGCGCGCCTCTGGAGGGCCGAACACCGAGCCGGGCACGGCCAGCCAGCCGCGCTCCAGGAGCGCCTCGAAGCTCAGCGGGGACGTGCTGAAGTACCCAGTCCTCGGAAGCTCGAATGGCGGCGAGCCGAGCGCCTCGCGCACCCTGCCCCACTGCTCATCGAAGCGGGCCTGGACGCGTGCGGGCAGCTCGCGGTGGTGCTCCAGGAGGAAGCAGGCCTGGCGCAAGGCGAGGGGATCGAGCGGTGGCACCTGCCCTCCTTCCAGGCCCCGCGCCACCGCGCCCGGAACGAGGGCGAAGCCCGCCAGGTCCGGCGTGAGGTGTCCCTTGGCCAGCGAATGCACCAGCAGCGCCTGCCCCGTCCGCAGCAGCTGCTCCGTCGCAGCGGTGAAGCGCGGCGCGAAGGTGTACACGGCATCGAGGACCAGCAGTCGCCGGGGGTCCGCGCCCAACCAGGCTTCCAGTGCCCGCGTCTCCGCCTCCGAGAGGACACGGCCCAGGGGCACGAGGGGCTCGGGCAGGAGCATGACTTCCGGCGCGGCGCCGGGAGCCTGCGCAGGCAGCATGGGGGCTGGGCACGTGGGGAACGGCTGCACGGGCAGCCCTGCCTCCGCCGCGAGCACGAGGTACACGGGATAGACGTCCGAAGGCGCATGCAGCACCCGCCCCTCTCGGGCGAAGTGCTGGACCAGCAGGCGCAGCAGGTCGCGCACCCCGCGCCCGAAGAGGACCTGGGCCTCGGTCCCAGTGGAGGGCAGGCCGAACGCCTCTCGCCACGCGCGCTCCAGCTCCCGCGCCTCGCGCACCGGCGGCGACTCGGGGAGCTTCGGCGCCAGGGCCGAGAGCGCCTTCGGGGGATTCATGCAGTCGAGCCGCACCAGCCGTGAGCCGCGCTCACTGGCCAGCAGCTCCTTGCAGAAGCGCTTGTAAGCCTCGAAGTTCATGCCAGCTCCAATCGGCTGTGACGGTCCTCGAGCGAGGCATAGCAGGCCCCATCGGCGAGCACGTTCCAGCTTCGCGCCAGCCCCTGGGTGCGCTCCCAGAAGAGGCTCGGCTCGGTATAGGTGGCCACGCGCATCCAGCGTCCGCCCACCTCGCCCTCGTACACCGGCGAGCCCCAGGGCAGCGCCGCCACGCGCGCCCAGCCCTGCGCCTCCAGCCAGTCAGTGGCCAGGGCAAGCGGCACCTGATGCTCCCGGCTCCAGCGGTTGGACGGCCGCGAGTGGTACACGGACTCCTCCGAGGTGGAGACGTAGAGCTCCTTCCACGTCACCTCCTCCACGCCCTGGGCGGCAGCCCACTCCAGGTAGGCCGAGAAGCTCTCCGCCGAGTCCAGCCCGCCCCGCTGGAGCACCGCGATGAGGCGAGGCTTCAGGACGCGGAAGCCGCCGGTGCGGAAGCTCTCCAGCACCCGCTCCGTCCCGGTGTCCAGCCGCATGAGGGCCGCGTTCCGCGCGGGCTCGGCATGGTGTCGGGACAGGGAGAGCACCGTCAGCCCGGCTTCCTCGAGTCGAGCCAGCGCGCTGCTCCGGGCCTCGCTCTCCAGCCGCGAGAGGAAGACACCATTGGAGATGAGCACCACCTTCCGGGGGAAACGCTCGGCGCAGGCGCGCACCAGCTCCACCAGACGCGGCAGGGGCAGCAGCCCGGGCTCGCCACCGCCGGTGATGACGGCGCGCTCGGCGCCCCGGGCGAGCGCCTGATCCAACAGGCCCTCCACCACCTCGGGGGAGAGCGCGGCCTGCGCCTGGTCCGCCGAGATGGAGGCCTCGGAGAAACAGAACGCGCAGTCCGCCTGGCACCCGCGAGCGATGGGCAGAAACGAGATGGAGCGCGGCTTGAGCCCCTCATAGGGCATCAGCGTGGGGTGGAGCACTCGGAGCGAGCGCGCCAGGGCCGCCTCCAGGTCCCACGCGGTGAGCGAACCATCCGCCTCGATGCCATGCACCGCGGTGAGCCGGATCTCCGGCCGGGGAACGAAGCGCCCCAACCCGGTGCGCTCATTGGGCATCAGCTCTTCGGTGGGAACCTGGGTCTCCAGCGCGATGAGCTGATCTCCCGGAAGTGCCAGCCGCTCCAGCAGCTTTCCGGCCTTGCGGACGCCGATGTCGAGTTCCTCCCGCCGAAGGAGGAAGAAGCGGTCCGGGAAGGTGCTCTCGGGGATGCGGGCCTTCGAGTAGCTCAGCGCGTACTTGTCGAAGGCGCGCGCCAGGTTGGACAGCACGGTGATGTGGAAAAGACTCTCCCCCATGGCACCAGCATGGCCCGCCTGTCCGGGCCCTGCCAACCACCTGGCGGGTACTGCCGTCAGCCCACGATGACCTTCCGGACGCCGCGTGCCTCCAGCAGCGCGGGCAGCCGGTCTCGGTGGTCACCCTGCAGCACCAGCGCGTCCTCTTCCACCACTCCGCCACAGCCCAGCGAGCCCTTGAGCGCCTTGAGCCACACCTCCCGCTCCGAGGGCTTGAGCTCCAGCTGCTCCACCACCGTCACTTCCTTGCCGCCCCGCCCCTTGCGCTCCATCCGCACCACCGCGCGCGCGGGCCCCTTGCGCTCCTCCACCTTCCGAGGAGCCGCCACGGGCGCGGGCGCCGAGGGCAGCTCCTCACGCTTGCCAGCCAGCGCCGCGAACGGGTTGTGGAAAGGGGCCGCGGGGGCGGCCTCCTCCGGCTTCTTGTCTTTCTTGCCCATCAGTGCGCGTGAGCCTGCACCGGGGGGGCGGGAGGCAGCACCTTGAAGGCGGGCGCGTTCGCGTCCCCGTCCACCATCGCCAGCACGTAGAGGAACGGGACGCTGGGAGGAACCTCGCGCCCGTTCACCACCACCAGCGGCGTGCCGTGGATGTCATGCTGCTGGGCGTAGGAGACATCCTCCTGGATACGCACCGCCGTGTCGGGGCTGTTCACGCAAGCCTCGAGCTGCGAGCGGTTCATCGAGCCCGAGGAGGCGATCTCCATCACCTTCTGCGCGTTCAGCCCGGCCTGGGCCTGGAACAGCTTCTCGCGCAGCTCCCAGAAGTCGGGGGCGTTCTCCAGGCAGATCTGCGCCTTGGCGGCGACGCACCGCGTGCCCGTGACGTCCGTGTGCTGCGGCGGGATGGAGGGGTTGCACGCCCCATCCAGCGGATACTGCCGGGCCTCCAGGGACAGCTTCCCCTCGGGCAGGCGCTTCTTCAGCGCGGCCACGGCCTCCACCAGCATCTTGCAGTGGGGGCACTTGCTGTCGGTCCACTCGACGACCTTCACCGGCGCCTCGGCCGAGCCAAAGCGGCGGCGCGCGGGGGCGCGGGCCGGCAGCGGCTGGTCGTGGCGGTACTGCGCCAGCGCGGAGGCGGCCATCTGCTGCTCGCGCGGATCCAACCCGCGCAGGTAGGCCTCCAGCGAGCCGGCATCGGCGGTGAGCTGCGGCAGCGCCTCCTCGGCGGGGGTGAGCTTCGGAGTCGCGCGCCCCGGCCCGAGCAGCGCCACGAAGCCGGCCACCGCGAAGCCCACGGTCCACTTCAGCGCGCGGCCCCACTCACCGGCCAGGGGCACCACCGGACCCGGCAGTCCACGCCAGGCCACCGCCGCGAAGGCCAGCACCAGCCCGTAGGTGCCCAGGCACGTGGGGCACAGGGCGCCGGTGGAAGCACTCACCGCGGCGAACACCACGGTGGACAGCACACCCGCGGCGGCCGTCAGCCGCAAGCCATTGGTGGCGGGCCGCACGGTGTGGCCCGAGCTGCGCCAGGCCAGGTACAGGCCCGCGAGCCCCGTGGCCACCAGGCCCCACAGCAGGCCCAGGCCCGCCACGGGGATGCCCAGCGTCTCATGCACGCGGCTGGCGAAGGAGGTGTTCCACACCGTCTCACAGTTGATCGTCTGGGAGACGCCACACACGGTGGTGCCGCCACCGCGCAGCGTGAGCAACTCACGCCACTGAAACAGGGCGAGCGCGCTCTCCGCGAGGCCCAGGACCAGCAATGCCACGGCTCCGCGGAAGGGAACGGGAGGGGGCGGGTTGGCCTTCTTGCTCATGCGTGCTCCGGAGGGGGGGTCATCAGGACGAGGAGCCGGGCGTTGTCCGGCCCCTCATTGGTCATACCGTGCTCCACGCCAGCGGGAGCAAAAACGGCGGCGCCGGGGCCGTGGGACTCCTCCTCGGCGCCAATGCGGAAGCGACAACGGCCCTCGAGGACGAGGTACACCTTGTCGGACAGGGTGTGCTTGTGCGGCTTCTGGGACTGGCCCGGAGCGACGCAGTACACGTCCAGGAAGAAGCGTCCCGACTGGAAGAGGTTGTGCTTCTGGAGCTTCTCGGCCGAGAAGCCTTGGAAGGCGGACAGGTGCTTCACATCCATCGTGGCATTCACTCCTGGGCGTCTATATAGCGACGGACATGGAACCGCTGTCGCTGCATTTTCTTCACGAGCAGGCAGGCGCCCACTTCTTGGAGGTGGGAGGCCGGGAAGTCGCGGCCGATTATGGAGACTCGGAGGCCGAGTATCGAGCGGCCCGTGCGTCCGTGGCCCTACATGACGCCTCCTACCGCGAGACGCTCCGGATAACGGGGGAGGACCGCTCCAGCTTCCTGCACGGCATGGTGACGCAGGAGGTGAAGGCGCTGCCCACCGGCGCGGCGGCCTACGCGGCGATGATTACCGCCAAGGGCGCCATGGTGGCCGACGCCCGAATCCTCAAGCGCGAGGCCGATCTGCTGCTGGACGTGGAGCCAGGCACTCTCGCCAAGGTGAAGGATTTCCTGGAGAAGTACCTGATTTCCGAAGACGCCGAGCTGCAGGACGTCACGGGCGAGTGGGCGCTGCTGCGCCTGCTCGGGCCCCGGACGGCCGAGGTGCTGGGCGCCGCGCTGGGCGCCGCCTTCGAGCCCCTGGCCGCCAACGCCTCCCGGGAGGCCACGCTGGCGGGCGCGGGGGTGCTGCTCGTGGGGCAGCCGGCGTTCGAGAAGCACGGGGTGGACGTGCTCGTCCCCCGGGGCGCGCTGGAGGCGGTGTGGAAGGCGCTCGTCCAGGCGGGTGGCGTACACGGGCTGAAACCGCTGGGCTTCGGGGCGCTGGAGCTGCTCCGGGTGGAGGCAGGGGTGCCGCGCTACGGGCAGGACATGGTGGACACCACCATCCCCCTGGAGGCGAACCTCACCCAGGCCATCTCGTACAACAAGGGCTGCTACATCGGGCAGGAAGTCATCGCCCGCGCCACCTTCCGCGGCCACATGAACCGCAAGCTGACCGGGCTGCTCCTGGGAGAGGTGAAGGCAGCGCCCGGCACCGAGCTGCGCAAGGGCGAGAAGAAGGTGGGCTGGCTCACCAGCGTGGTGCGCTCTCCCGCCACCGGGCAGCAGGTGGCGCTGGGCTACGTCCACCGGGACCACCTGGAGCCCGGCACCGAGCTGACGCTGGCGGAGGGCCCCACGGTGAAGGTGGCCGCCCTACCGTTCGCCTGAGCTGTCGCCCACGCCGTAGAAGCGGGCGCAGTTCTCCCAGAGGATCTTCCGCCGGGCGCTCTCCGGCAGGGGAATCTGCAGGAAGCGCTCGATGGCGCGCGGGTAGCGAGAGTCCGGGTGCGGCCAGTCGGTGGAGAAGACGATGTTGTCGGCGCTGCCCAGGTGCTCGACGACGTGGGTGACGAAGTCCTCGTCCGCCTCCACCGAGACGACGCACTGCCGCCGGAAGTAGTGACTCGGAGGCTCGGGAAGCTGCTTGTGGGAGACGCCGAGCTGGATCTCCCAGTGCTCGTCCATCCGGTGGAGCAGCCACGGCACCCAGCCGCAGTTGCCCTCGAAGAAGCCCACCTTGAGCGTGGGGTGCCGGGCGAGCACGCCGCCACCACAGAAGGCCATGGTCGCGTACATCATCTCCATGGAGTGGCAGGCCACATGGCGCAGGAAGATGTTGCTGCCGAACTGGCTGCCCGCCTGCGGCAGGTGTGAGCCCACGCCCTCATGGAACACCACGGGGACGCCCAGCTCGGTGCAGGCCTCCCAGAGCGGGTCATAAATGGGGTCGTACCACTGCCGACCGCACACGGGGTTCGGACGAAGGAAGAGGGCCCGGAAGCCAAGCTCCTTCACGGCCCGGTGGGCCTCGCGCACGGCGTCCTCCACGGAGAACGGGGACACCATCGCCGCACCGAGCAGCTTGCGGGGAGCGTGCTTCACATAATCATAGAGCCAGTTGTTGTAGGCGCGCGCCACGGCGGCGGCGAACCCCGGCTCCAGCTCATCCACCGCGAGCGCGAGCAGGCCCGAGGTGGGGAAGACAACCGTCATATCGACGCCCTCGGCCTCCATCGCCTCGAGCTGCGTCTGCGCGGACCAGCCCCGCCGGGAGAAGTCGGCGAAGCGGGACTGCTGAAAGGCCTCCAGCGCGCGGGCCTCGGGCCGCTGCTCGACAGCCTGGCGGACGGCCGCGCGGACCTGCGGCGAGGGGAGCACCGCGGGCAATCGGCGCCCATCCGGCCCCCGAGGATCGAACCAGGGCATGAGCCGCTGCTCGAGCTCCATGTAGACGAGCGCGTTGCGGAACGCGAACTCCGAGCTCCGGGGCGCCCTCGCCTGGTACCCCGGCTCGATGTAGCGCTCCCATAACTCGGGGGGTTCCACACAGTGCATGTCGCTGTCGAACACCGCGTAGCCTGCTCTGGCCATCTCTCACCGCCTCGTCATCGGGTGGACTGAGCAGACGGAGAGCTCGCGACTCCAAAGTGACGCGAGCGCTGCTTGCCCCTCGGAGAGCAGGCACGAGCCGATTCGAGCCATCACACCCGCGCCGAATTCCCTCAAGCCTCTCAAAAGGGCGGCGGCAGCAACGGCGTCACGCTCCCACCTTCAACACAGGGCCTCACGCCAGGGGCCCATTGCGCGAGGGCAGCGAGACATGAACATCCACATCGAGCAACTGACGATTCCCGCCACCGACGGCTACAAGCTGGCGGCGACGCTCTTCTCGCCGGAGGAAGAGACCACCGGCCCCGTGGTGCTCATCAACCCGGCCACGGGCGTCAAGCGGACCCTCTACGCGCAGTTCGCCCGGTTCCTCGCGGGACGGGGAATGTACGTCCTCACCTACGACTATCGCGGCATCGGCGGCTCGCGTCCCAAGCCCCTGCGCTCGCTGAAGTCGAACATGGAGGCGTGGGGCACCGGAGACCTGGCCGGCGCCGTGGACTGGCTGGTGGAGCGCTACCCACGCCGTCCGCTGCTCGCGGTGGGCCATAGCTCGGGCGGGCAGCTGCTCGGGCTGACGGACCGGGCCCAGTACGTCTCCGCCATGCTCGGGGTCGGCGCGCAGAGCGGCTACTGGCGCCACTGGAGCGGGCCCCGGCGCTACGCGCTCGCCTGCCTCTGGTACGCGGTGATGCCGGCGGCGTCGCGGCTCCTCGGCTACTTCCCCGCGAAGCGGCTCGGCCTGGGAGAGGACCTGCCCGGCGAGGTGGCACGGGAGTGGGCGCGCTGGTGCCGCAACCCGGCCTACATCTGCGACGAGCGCGGCGTGCCGCTGCGCCCACACTTCGAGGAGTTCTCCGGCCCGCTGCGGGCCTACAGCTTCTCCGACGACACCTTCGCGCCGCGAGCCGCCGTGGAGGCCCTGCTGGGCTTCTACCGCCGCGCGCGCAAGGAGCACCTCCACCTCCACCCAGCGGACCTGGAGGTGGACTCCATCGGCCACTTCAAGTGGCTGCGCGAGAGCTTCCGCGCCTCCCTCTGGGAGGACATGGCCTCGTGGCTGGAGCAGCAGGCACGCGCGGTCCGCCCGTCGGCCCCAGGCATGCGCCTGGGCGCCTCTCAACCCCCCACGCAACCCCCACCGCTCTCATGACCCTCGCCCGCGACACGTTCCTCCACATCCTCGATCGCCACATCTCCGACTCCTCCCTCCAGCTGCTCGTCAATGACAAGCCCCACACCCTGGGCGCTGGAGAGGGGCCCCCCGCGGTCACCCTGCGCATCCACCGAGACCGCTTCTTCAACCGCGTGCTGAGCCAGGGCAACCTGGGCATGGGCGAGGCGTACGTGGACGGAGACTTCTCCGTCGAGCAGGGGGAGCTCCACGAGTTCCTCACCCTGCTGCTGCGCAACCGCATCGATCAAAAGGTGCGGGGGGACCCGCGTACGGTGCTCCGGGTGCTGCGCGTGCAGCTGGGCAACATGCTCTCGGGTGCCCAGTGGCGCTACGTCCAGCACCACTACGACCTCGGGGACGAGCTCTTCGAGTCCTTCCTCGACGACACGATGACGTACTCGTGCGGCTACGCGCTCACGCCGGAGGACTCGCTGGAGGCGCTCCAGTACAACAAGCTGGACCGGCTCTGCCGCAAGCTGGAGCTGAAGCCCCAGGAGCACCTGCTGGACATCGGGTGCGGCTTTGGCGGCCTGCTCATCCACGCGGCGCGCCACTACGGCGTGACGGGCGTGGGCATCACCAACAGCCGGCGACACTGCGAGCGCGGCAACGAGAACATCGCCCGCGCGGGGCTCTCGGACCGCATCCGCATCGAGCTGAGGGACCACGCCTCCATCGACGGGCGCTTCGACAAGGTCGTCAGCGTGGGCATGCTGGAGCACCTGCCGCGCAAGGAGTACGGGCGCTACTTCTCCCGCATCGCCAAGGTGCTGGCGCCGCGAGGCATGGGGCTGGTGCATGCCATCGGCACCAGCGCTCCGTCGAACACGCATGACCCGTTCATCCAGCGCTACATCTTCCCCGGCTCGGGACAGGTGAAGCTCTCGGAGGTGGCCACCCACCTGGAGCGCCAGCGGCTGGCGATCCGGGACGTGGAGAACATCGTCCGCCACTACCACTACACGGCGAAGCACTGGCTCACGCGCTTCCAGCAGAACCAGCACCGCCTGGCCCCGGAGCGCTACGGCCCCGAGTTCCGCCGGCTCTGGGAGTACTACCTGCACTGCTGTGTCGCGGCGCCGCTGGCGTCGGACGGCACCGTCTACCAGGTGCTCTTCATGAAGGACTACGCGGCGCCGATGCCGCTCCACCGCGTCTGAGCCAGCCAAGGAGAAAACACCGTGCATCCCCTGTCCCTGTTGAACCAGGAGTTCATCGCTCGTGGCTGGAACCGCAAGCCCACGGGGCGACTGCTCGCCGAGCTCGCCCTCCACGTGACGCTCGCGCTGGGAGGCATCGCGCTCGTGGTGCTGGCCCGGAGCCCGTGGCTCGATGCCCTGGGCATCCTCGTGTCCACGATGGGCTCGCTGGGTGTCTCCACCAACACCCATACCTCCTCGCACTACTCCACCGCCACGCGGCGCTGGGTGAACCGGGCGCTCACCTACTTCGGCTATCCGCTCTTCCTGGGCATGTCGGCCACGTACTGGTGGCAGAAGCATGTGGCCGTCCACCACCCCACCCCGAATGTCATAGGGCTCGATGACGACGCGGACCTGCTGCCCACCTTCACGATCACCGAACGGGATGTGGCCGAGGCCCGAGGGCTGCGCCGCTGGTGGTTCGAGCACCAGTGGCTCGCCATCCCCTTCGCCATCGCCTTCAACGCGCTCAACGTCCAGCAGGCCGGGGTGCGCTACCTCGTCGGCTGCCTGCGGGACTCCTCGCGCCGCACGAAGGCGCACGTGCATGACGCGCTCGCGCTGCTGGGACACGTGGCGCTGTGGCTGGTGATTCCGGCGTTCTTCTTCGGGCCGCTGGCGGTGCTGGGGCTGTACGCGGTGCGCGTGGTGCTGCTGGGCTACGCCATCTTCATCGCCTTCGCCCCCGCCCACTTCCCCGCGGAGGCGGCCTTCGTGGACCGGGAGGGCAAGAGCCGAGCGGAGTACTTCCGGAAGGCGGACTACATCTTCCTGCAGACATCCACGACGCTGAACTTCCGCACGGGCTTCCTGGGCCGGCTCTTCTGCGCGGGGGTGGACTACCAGATCGAACACCACCTCTTCCCGGGCTACAGCCACGTGTACTACCCCCAGATGAGCCGCATCCTGCGGCGCTTCTGCGAGGAGCAGGGCTACCCGTACCGCACGCTGGGGTGGTGGGAGGCGGTCTGGAAGTCGCTGGTGGTCTTCCGCAAGCCCAAGCCCATCCTGCCCCGGCTCATGACGGTGCATGGGCCGGTGCCGGCCGCGGAGGCTCCGGAGTCCGTCGCCATCGTCGGGGACATGATCGAGCAGGTGGCCTGAGGATGATCCAGCGCCAGCACCACACCGTCGTCACCCGGGATGGCACCTCCCTGGCCGTGACCACCTGGCAGGAGGAAGGCAGGGCGCCGCGCGAAGTGGCGCTCCTGCTGTGCGCCATCGGAGCCCGGCAGGAGCGCTATGCCTCCTTCGCTGAAGGGCTGGCCCGGGACGGCTGGCGGGTGGTCACCTTCGACTACCGGGGCATCGGACGCTCGGCGCTCCCGGAAGAGGCCCGGCACACCGCCTCCATGCGCGCCTGGGGCGAGCAGGACCTGACGGCCGTCATCCAGTGGGTCTGCGAAGCGTTCGACCCCGAGCGACTCACGGCCGTGGCGCACAGCATCGGCGGGCAGCTCCTCCCGTTCGCCGACAACCACCAGCGGCTGGGCGCGGTGGTGCTCGTCGCGTCGCAGCGCGGCTGCTATCGGCACTGGCGCGGATGGAAGCGCTACGGGGTGCTGCTCTTCTTCCGGCTGTACATCCCGCTGTGCCTGAGGCTCTTCGGCCGTGTGCCCCTGTCCTTCGTGGGCCTGGACGACCTGGAACGTGGCATCGCCGAGGACTATGCGCGCTGGGGAATGGACGAGCGCTACCTGTGGCCCTCCGGCGAGTCGCGCTCGGCGCGCTTCTTCGCCTGCACCTTCCCGCTGCTCGCGCTCAGCTTCGAAGACGACACCTTCTATGCGCCGAGGCGGGCCGTCCAGGTGCTGCTGCACGACTTCTACACCTCTGCGCCAGCCCTCTGGTGCCATGTCGAGCACCACCGGCTGAAGCTGCGCGGGCTGGGGCACTCGGGCTTCTTCGATCCCCAGCGCTGTCCGGAGGGCTGGTGGGAAGAGGTCTCCACCTGGCTGCGCACCGCCACCGCGAACGCGCTCCAGTTGCCCCGGCGCGAGGCCGCGGGCGTGCCGGCCCTCACCTCGATCGCCGTACACGTGTCGCGGCCGGGAGCACCAGAGTGATGGAGCCATTCTTCATGGAGCTGCCTCGGGCGCGCGTCCGGGTGCAGGTGACTGGCGACGGTGCGAGGACGTTGGTCATCATCCCCGACCCGCCGAACCTCATCGAGCACCACCGCGAGGTCATCGAACAACTGGCGCGCGGCTTCCGTGTCATCTGCTTCGAGCTGCCGGGGTTCGGGCGCTCAGAGCTGCGCAACGGGGCGCGCTTCAGCCTGGAGCTCCAGGTGGAGATCATGACCGAGGTGCTGGAACGCCTGTCCGCGCGTCAGGTCGTCCTCGAGATGTCCTGCCTGGGAGCGCTGGCGGGGATGCGCCTCGCGCGCCTCCGTCCGGACCTCGTGGAGCGACTGGTGCTCGCCCAGGTGTCCACGCAGGAGCAGATGCGGACCTGGGCCCGAGGAACGGACATCTGCGGCCTCATCCACACGCCGCGCGTGGGACAGGCGCTCGTATCCCTCTGCCGGCGCTTCATCGCGCGCCACTGGTACACGGCGGCGCTTCCGGAGGGGACCGACGCGCGCACTCGTCAGCGCTACCTCCAACCCACGCTCCAGTCCCTTCGCGAGGGAGGCCCCTTCGAGCTCGCCTCGGCCTATCAAGCCCTGCGGCGCTCCGAAACGCTGGAGTACGGCGCCATCCAGCAGCCCACGCTGCTGCTGTGGGGCCGGGCGGACCGGACCCACGAGGACACCTCGCCTCGGGCCCTGCTCCACGCCCTGCCCCACGCGGAGCTGATGGAGTTCGAGGGCTGTGGCCACTTCCCCACCCTGGAAAAAGCAGGGGCGTACGTGGAGCGCCTGCGGACCTGGGCGGGAGGCTTGCCCGGCTGACTGCCCTCCCAGGAAGAGCCGGCGCACGGACCGCCGGGTGCTCACAAGAACCCTCACCGTCCTCCGTCCACACAACAACGGAGAGACATCCATGCTCAATGCCGAAGAGCTGAAGGCCTACATCCAGACGAAGTTCAGCGAGCACGCCTGCCTGAGCCCGAAT
Organism: Hyalangium ruber; assembly: GCF_034259325.1. Classification (NCBI taxonomy): domain Bacteria; kingdom Pseudomonadati; phylum Myxococcota; class Myxococcia; order Myxococcales; family Archangiaceae; genus Hyalangium; species Hyalangium rubrum. The sequence goes on from NZ_JAXIVS010000004.1 coordinate 79,547, forward strand.
GAGGTCTTCGGGGCGGACCTGACCCTGGCGGCGATCATCACCCGCTCGGAGCGGATGACCAACAGCGTCGACCTCATGGAGGCGTTCGCCCGGACCTCCAACGCCCTGCGCAAGGAGCACGGCATCCGAGTCCGCCTGCCCGCGCTCGCGCTCGACACGCCGATCTCCAAGGTCCTGGAAGCCTTCCTCCAGGAAGCGCAGCGGCAGCAGGAAGGGAGGGCCGCATGAGCTCGGTGCCCCAGAACGCCTCGGCGACCGTCCGGGACCTGCACGCAGCCCCCGCGCGCCAGAAGACGGCGGCGCCCCAGACGCGCAGGACGGAGATCGTCGCGGACCTGTACCAGGCCTTCAAGGAAGAGGGCCGCACGCTGGTGGACATCACGTGGGAGCAGCAGCGCCTGCACGAGTCCCGCCGCTGGAGCGTGGTGGAGCTGGTCGATGCGGTGACGCTGGAGAACGTGTCCGAGTCGGACCGGCTGGTGGTGTGGAACGCGGGACGCGCCGAGCTGACGACGAAGCCGGGAGCGGACCGGCTCGCGCGGCTGGCCGACACGGAGTGCCGCCGGTGGCAGGGGCGTGATGCCACGGTCGCATCCATCCTGCAGGCGTGCGGCACGTGGAGCCGCTACTGGAACGAGGAGGAGGCGCACCACGAGACCAGCTTCAACCAACTGGCAACAGTGCTGGGCATGGAGCCCATCACCGACCAGACCTTCATCGAGTTCCGGAAGATCTTCCCGGATGACGACATGCTGCGCACGCTGACGCTGCTGGCGTTCTCGGAGATCGTCGCCGCGGTCAACTACGCCCACTCGGCGCGGATGGTCCAGGAGCCAGGGCTCAAGGCGCTGCTCAAGCAGGTGGGCGCGGACGAGATCCAGCACATGACCTACTTCATCGCGTTCGCCAAGGGGCTGGTGGACAGCGGGCGGTACCCGGCCAAAGAAGCCTTCGCGGTGGCGCACCTCTTCCTGCGGGAGGGAGGCGAGGTCCAGGGCAGCAAGCGCGAACGCGTGGAGCAGCGCGAGACGCACGTGAACTGGTGGGATCATGTCGAGTACCGCGAGGGCATGAACGCCCCGGACGCGGTGGAGAAGAAGGAGACGCTGATCTTCCACGCGCTCAAGCGCATCACTGGCATCACCGTCTCCTCGGCCCAGGAGGCCGAAGACATGTGGCTGGAGTTGGTCGGGTGCTGATCGGACTCGGACATGACCTGCAGGCCCTCGAAGAGCTCCAGCCGCTGGAGGGCCTGTGGGAACCCGGGGCCTTCTTCACCGAGGCCGAGGCGGCCCGCTTCGAGTGGAGCCCCTCCCCGGTGGAGAGCCTGGCGGCGGGCTTCTCGAGCAAGGAGGCGCTGTTCAAGGCCCTGCCTCCCATCGAGGGCTGGTACTGGACCGATGCGGAGCTCCATCACGACGAGCGGCACGCGCCCCACTTTCGCTTCCATGGCGTGCTGCGCGAGTTCATGGAGCGCCAGGGCTGGTACGCGAAGCTCTCCATCTCCCACAGCGGGGGCTTCGTCTCGACCGTGGTCATCGTCTCGACCCTGAAGGGCCCCTGAACACTTCCCACCTGAGAGGACACACCGTGCGCTTCGAGGAATCCGCCGTCACGCTGCGCGTGCGGCCCAATGATCTGGACAGCCTGGGACATGTGAACAACGCGACCGCGCTCGAGTACCTGGAGGCGGGACGCTGGGCGTGGCTGGACCAGCATGCCCTGCGCCGCACGGCGCGCGTGCTTCCGGTCGTCGCCAAGATCGAGGTGAGCTACCGCAGGGAGATCCTCCCCCAAGAGGTGGTGGTCCACACGCGCGTCGAGTCGCCGCGAAGCGACGAGCTGGAGGAGGAGTCGGTGATCTACCGCGCCTCCTTCCGGCAGCAGATCCTGATCGACGGCAGCGCCCAGGTGGCGGTGGACGCGCTCGTGCAGGTGGCCTTCATCGACGTGGCGGAGCGCTCCCTGCGCTCGCTCCAGGACTTCCTGGCCTCGGCCCGGAACCGCCCGTGAGGCACGTGATGCTCGACCTCCTCCAGCGGCTCGAGAGCGCGGCTCCCGAGCGGGGCCTGTACCTGCATGAGGACTACCGCAGCGCGCCCACCTTCATCCCCTACACCGAGTTCCCCGCCCGAGTCGCGGCGTGCGCGGAGCACCTCCGGGCTCGAGGCGTGCAACGGGGGACGCGCGTCATCCTCCCCTTCGAGACCGATGAGCGGGTGCTCTTCTCCCTCTTCGGGCTGATGGAGGTGGGCGCCTTGCCCTTATCGGTGAAGCCCCACCTGCCGACCACGGGCCGGCAGGGCTACCGCGACTTCCTGGAGCGGATCTCCCAGCGCTATGGCGCCAGCCGCATCCTCGATGTCCCGAGCCTGAAGGGCTTGGAGCTTCCCTTGGAACGTGTCCCGCTGCCCCCGGCGGGAGCGCGGGTGGAAGGCGCTCGGCTGCGAACAGCCTCCGAGGATGAGCTGGCGTTCGTGCAGTTCTCCTCGGGTTCGACCTCGTTCCCCAAAGGCGTGCCCATCACCCAGCGAAACCTGGTCGCCAACCTGGGGATGATCGTCCACCACGACGGGATGACACCCGAGGACCGGGTGGCGAGCTGGCTGCCGCTCTTCCACGACATGGGACTGATCGGGCTGATGACGTGCTTCTACGCGGGCAGCGACGCCTACCTCACCCAACCCATGAGCTTCCTCATGGACCCGATGGGCTGGCTGGAGTCCCTGTCCGAGCGCCGCATCACCTCCTCGGTCATCCCCAACTTCGCGATCGACTACTCGCTGAAGACCCTGAACGAGCTGGAGCCGGAGGAACTGGCGCACCTGGACCTGTCAGCGCTGCGAACGGTGCATCTGGCCAGTGAGCCCATCAACATCCCGAACCTGAAGCGCTTCACGGAGCAGCTCGCGCCCCAGGGGCTGCGACGGAGCGCGTTCAAACCCTGCTACGGCATGGCCGAGGCAGTGCTGATGGTCACTTGCATGGGACGCGAGGAGGACTGGCGCGTCGTCACCGGCCCGAGCGGGCAGCCCGCCATCTCCGTGGGGCGGCCCCTGCGGGAGTTCGACGTGCGGCTGCGCGCCGAGAACGGTCGCCTGTGCGACGAGCGAGAGCTGGGAGAGATCGAGCTACGGGGCGGCAGCCTCGCACCCGAGTACTTCGAGGACGAGCGCCCGCTCCGTGGAGAAGAGGGCTTCTACGCCACGGGAGACCTGGGCTTCGTCCAGGACGGTGAGCTGTTCATCACCGGCCGCATCGGCGACCGCATCAAGATCAACGGGCAGAGCTACTTCTCCGCCGACTTCGAACAGGCCATCGAGCGGCTCCCCTTCATCCGCACCGGCAGGACGGCGGTGTTCCAGGACCAGGGGCGCGTGGTGGTGCTCGCCGAAGCCAGACACCCCGCGGTGCTGGCACGCAGAGCCCACAGCCAGCGGCAGGTGTGCGCCGCCATCCTGGAGGCGGTGGGAGTCACCGTGTCCCAGGAGGACGTGCTGTTCATTCGCTACGGCCAGCTCCCGAAGACGAGCAGCGGCAAGCTCCAGCGCCGGGCCATCGCCGAGGCCCACGCGCGGGGACACATCCGCCTCGCCACGCCGCTGGGCCTGCACGCGGACCTGCTGAAGCTCCGCGCGCGGCGCCTGGTCCACGGCTCCCTGCGAGTACTGTCCCAGGGACTCGGGCGAGGCCGTGAAGCGGCCCACGCCCGCCCAGCCCGAGGCTAGATGCGCCCTTCGGCCTTCTGCTGCCGCTCGATGCTCTCGAAGAGCGCGCGGAAGTTGCCGCCGCCGAAGCCCTGGTCACCCTTGCGCTGGATGATCTCGTAGAAGAACGGGCCCGCGTGCGGGTCCTTGTAGAGGCTGGCCGCGTCCTTCATGAAGATCTGCAAGAGGTAGGCGTGCTCCTTGTCGCCGTCGATGAGGATCTCCAGCTCGCGCAGTGCGTTGACGTCCTCGTCGATGCGCTTGATGCCCATGCGCTGGATGCGCTCGGGCAGCGCGTCGTAATAGGAGCCCGGCGTGGGCATGAACTGGATGCCCGAGCTCTCGCGCAGCGACTTCACCGAGCGGAGGATGTCCTGCACCGTGAGCGCCAGGTGCTGCACGCCGTCGCCCCGATGGTCCTCGTTGAAGAGGTTGATCTGCGAGGCCTTGAAGAAGGGCCGCAGCGGCTCGTTGTTGGCGAACTTCACCTTGCTGCCCGGATCCCACACCACCGTGGAGCGCAGGCCCGAGCCGTGGCCCATCTTCCGCTCGGCCACGTTGTCGGTGTGGAACTGGATGCCCCAGAACGTCTCGAAGCCCATCACGTGCTCCATCCACAGGAGCATGGGCTTCATCGTCTGGAAGTTGCAGGTGATGTGGTCGACGCGCCCGAAGCCATAGCGGTTGTTGCCGCCCTCGGGCGTGGCGTGCGCCTGGAAGCCCGGGAAGAGCGCCCGGTACCCATCGCGCTGGATGAAGCGGAAGGTGGTGTCACCGAACGGCGTGGTGATGGAGAACATCGCCAGCTTGCCACCGTTCTCGTCGGTGAAGCGCTGGATGTCGGTGATGAAGGTGGCGTCGCGCTTCTCCAGCAGCTTGAAGGCCTTCTCGACGTCCTCCACCTCGTAGTTGATGGTGCCCACCCCGTCCGGGTGCTTGCGCAGGTAGCGCCACGCGCGCCCGCCCTCGCCCACCGGCTGGCTCACCACCAGCACGACGTCGCCCGCCTGGAAGACGGCCGACTTCTGCTTGCCCGCCTTCTCCAGCTCCGGCGAGGACACGCCCAGCTCGGCGAAGTCCAGCCCCTTCACGTAGAAGTTCCGGCTGCGCTCCAGGTCATGCACGTACCAATGCACGCTCTCGATGGTCTTGATGCCCAGGGACTCCAACTTGGCCATGTGCGACTCCTTCTAAGGATGGGTAACCGTCAGGCCGGTACCGCGTCGGGCTGCCGGTCGGGGTGTGCCGCCTGGAAGGCGGGAAGCTGGCTGCACGCCGCTTCGATGCGCGTGAGCGTGGGAAAGGGCGTGAGGTCTACCGCGAATCGCCGGGCCGCGTAGAGCTGGGGAATCAGGCAGATGTCGGCAATCGACACCTGGTCCCCCAGGCAATAGGTGCCGGCTGTCTCCTTCACGGCACTCTCCAGCGCCGTGAGGCCCCGGGTGTTCCAGTGGGCCCCGAAGAGCTTGTCGTCCGCCTTCAGCTCGCCCTTCACGAACTGGAGCACGGAGAGGTTCTGCAGCGGCTGAATGCCCGAGTTCACCATCTCCGCCAGCATCCGGGCCCGGGCGCGCGGCAACGGCTCGGACGGCAGCAGAGGGGGCGTGCGATAGCGCTCCTCCAGGTACTCCATGATGGCCAGGGACTGGGAGAGCCGCCGCACCAGGCCTCCCTCCTCGAACTCGAGGGTGGGCACGGTGCGCATGGGGTTGAGGGCGCGGTAGGCCTCGGTGTTCTGCCGGCCTCCGTCCTGGACCAGGTGGACCGCCTCGTACGAGTAGGCCAGCCCCTTGAGGTTCAGGGCGATACGCACCCGCCACGAGCACGAGGAGCGCCAATAGCTGTAGAGCTTCATCGCTTCACCACCTTCTGGGAGATGCGGCCGAAGAGGTTGTGGCCCTGGGCATCCAGCATCTCGATTTCGATGGTGTCGCCCGGCTTCATGAAGGGCGTCTTCGGCTTGCCCTCCTCGATGGTCTCGATCATCCGCCGCTCGGCCAGGCAGGAGATGCCCCGGGCGCGGTCCGCGTTGGACACGGTGCCGCTGCCCAGGAGGGTGCCCGCCGTGTAGCTGCGCGTCTTGGTGATGTGCTGGATGAGGTCGTGGAAGGAGAAGTGCATCTCCGGGCCCGCGTCCGTGTCACCCACCAACTGGCCGTTGAGCGTGGAGCGCAGGCGCAGGTGCAGCCGGCCCTCCTTCCACGCCGGCCCCAGCTCGTCCGGGGTGAGCGCGAAGGGGCTGAAGGCGGTGGCCGGCTTGCTCTGGAAGAAGCCGAAGCCCTTGGCCAGCTCATCGGGGATGAGGTTTCGCAGGGACACGTCGTTGGCGAGCATCACCAGCCGGATGTGCCTGCCGGCCTCCGCGGCCTTCGTACCCTGGGGCGTGTCGCCGAGGATGACGCAGACCTCGCTCTCGAAGTCGAGGCCCCAGGCCTCATCGGCCAGGGGGATGTCCGCGGTGGGCGCCAGCAGGTCTCCCGAGCCGCCCTGGTACACGAGGGGGTCGGTCTTCAGCGTGGCCGGGGGCTCGGCGCCGCGCGCCTTGCGCACGAGGAGGACGTGGTTGATGTAGGCGCTGCCGTCGATCCACTCATAAGCGCGGGGCAGCGGAGCCATCAGCGCGTTGACGTCCAGCGGACGGTTCTGCACGGCACCCGCCTCGAGCTGCTCGGCCAGGGCGCGCAGCTGGGGCTCCTTGGTGGCCCAGTCATCCAGGGCGCCCTGGAGCGTGAGCGCCACGTGGGTGGCCAGCGCATACGCCGAGTTGTCCCGCTTGACGACGATGAGCCGTCCGTCTCGGGTCCCATCCTTGAGGGTGGCGAGCTTCAATCCCTGGCTCCCAGGCGGCCGAGGAAGGAACTGCCGGGCCACCTGGGCCGGGCTTTTCGGCTGTGGCCCCCAGGGTGTCAAGCAACAGCGGAAGCGCAAGCCTCGGACGCGCCGCGTCAATGACGTCTGGCTGTCTGCCCCCCAGGCAATCACCGCCAGTGTCCCCTGGAGGGGGGTGGATCCGTTCGGTCTTTGTTGATCCCCGAGTCAGCGGGCACGGGTCCTGGCTGCCTCCCCTTGGCACGGACCCATACGACACCAAGGTTGTCCCAGGGACGCACAGCCGACCGCATTGCCCTGGCGATGCGATGGGAGGGCGAGGGCAGCGAATGTCAGAGGGCTTTCCACAGGTTGGCGCCAGTCCCGGTGAACCGCTGCCCGGGCGGCGGCTGGGGAACCGCTTCGAGCTGCTTCAGCGCCTGAAGACGGGTCGAGGCATTTCGACCTGGCTGGGGAGCGACCTGCGGAGCGGGGGCCGGGTCGTCATCAAGGTCACCTCCACCACCGCCCTGGCCTCGGCGACGCGGCAACGGCTGGAGCACGAGGCGGCGGTGCTGGAAGAGCTGGACAGCAGCTTCGTGGTGCCCGTGCTGCACCTGGGCGTCTCCAACGAGCTGCTCTATCTGGTGACGCCCTACATCCCGGGCGAGTCGCTGCAGGAGCGGCTCACGCGCGGCAGCCTCACCCTGCCCGAGGTGCTCACGCTGGGCCAGTGCATGCTGGCGGCCCTGGCGGAGGCCCACCGACACGGCGTGCTGCACCGGGACGTGAAGCCCGCCAACATCATCATCGAGGGCCAGCCGCTGGAGCGCGCCACGCTGGTGGACTTCGGCCTGGCCCGCAGCGAGCGGCTGGACCCGTCGCTCCGGGACCTGCCCGTGGGCACCGCACGCTACCTCTCGCCCGAGCAGGCCGGGCTGCTCAACCGCCCGGTGGAGGCCACCTCGGACCTGTACTCGGCGGGCATCGTCCTCTTCGAGGCGCTCTCCGGCCGCCCCGCCTTCGATGGTGGCTCGGTGGGAGAGGTGCTGCGCCAGCACCTGGCCGCGCGCCCCAAGCTGCGCAGCGGCGGGGTGGAGGTGCCCCGCGCGTTGGAGGAGCTGGTAGGGCGGCTCTTGCAGACCGACCCGTCCGACCGCTACCAGTCCGCCGAGTCGGCGCTGGCGGACCTGCGCGCCCTGGACGAGGCGCTCTCGCACGGCGAGGCGGAGCCGGAACTCGTCACCGGCGCGCATGATCAGCGCCGCAGCCTCACCGAACCCTCCTTCGTGGGCCGCCACGAGGAGCTGGCGTTGCTGGAGCGCGAGCTGGAGCGCACCCGCTCCGAGCCGGGCCGGCTGGTGGTGGTGGAGGCCGAGTCCGGCGGAGGCAAGAGCCGGCTGATCGAGGAGTTCTCCGCGCGCGCCGTTCACCACCGGGCGTGGGTGCTCCAGGGGCAGGCGGTGGATCAGGCCGCGCTGCGCCCCTTCCAGCTCTTCACGGGCGTGGCGACCACCATCGCCGCGGCGGCGAAGGAGAAGCCCGCGCTGGCCGAGACGCTGCGCCAGCGACTGGTGGGCCAGGAAACGGCGCTGTGTACGGTGTTACCGCAGTTGGAGCCGATGCTGCGCCCCGCTCCGCAGCAGCACCTGGGCCCCGAGTCCTTCGGCGAGCACCGCGGCATCCGCGCCCTCACCTCGCTGCTGGGCGCGCTGGGCACGGAGGCCGAGCCGGCGGTGGTGCTGCTGGATGACTGCCAGTGGGCGGACGAGCTGACGCTGCGGGCGCTGGAGAGCTGGCAGCAGACCGCCGAGCAGAGCGCGGGCCACACCATGATCGTGGTGTCCTTCCGCAGCGAGGAGGTGGGCCCCGGACACATGCTGAGGCGGCTGAAGCCCAGCGCCCACCTGCGCCTGGCAACCTTCGGCGCCGCCGAGGTGGCCCGCATGGCCGAGTCCATGGCGGGCGCCCTGCCACACGAGGCCACGGAGCTGGTGGCGCGCCTGTCCGAGGGTAACCCCTTCATGGCCTCGGCGGTGCTTCACGGGCTGGTGGAGGATGGCGCCCTGGTGCCCAGCCCCGATGGCTGGCAGGTGGACGCGGCTGCCATGGCGCACGTGCGCTCCTCGCGCCAGGCGGCCTCGTTCCTGGTGCGTCGGCTCAAGCGGCTGCCGGCGGACTCGCTGCGGCTGCTCTCGGTGGGCGCGGTGCTGGGCAAGAGCTTCGGCCTGGAGCGCGTGGCCTCCCTGTCCGGCACTCCACGAGAGCGGGTGACCGTGGCCCTGGCCGAGCCTCGCCGTCGCCACATGCTGTGGGAGGACACGCCGGACCGCTACACCTTCGTCCACGACAAGCTGCGCGAGGCGCTGCTGGGGCTCCTGGGGCCCGAGGAGCTGAAGGAGCTGCACCGGCTGGCGGCGCGCGCCATTGCCTCCAGTGCTCAAGCGGACCCCTTCGAGCTGGCCTATCACTTCGACGCGGCGGGCGAGTACACCCAGGCCCTGCCCCACGCCCTGGTGGCGGCGGAGCGGGCACGGCAGCAGTTCGCCCTGGAGACGGCGGAGCTCAATTACCGCATCGCCGAGCGCGGCGCGGAGGGCGCGAACACGGACACCCGCTACCGCATCACCGCGGGGCTGGGCGATGTGTTGATGCTGCGTGGCCGGTACGAGGCGGCCCAGCAACAGCTCGAGCTGGCGCAGAGCCTGGCGAGCGATCGGGTGGAACAAGCACGCACCTGGGCCCGACTGGGAGAGCTGGCCTTCAAGCGCGGCCGTGGCGACGAGGGCAACGCGGCGCTGGAGCAGGGGCTGAGGCTGCTGGGGCGCTGGGTGCCCGGCAGCAACGCCCTGCGAGGGCTGGGCGCGGTGTGGGAAGTGGCCGTGCAAGCGGGCCACACGCTGCTGCCCAGGCTCTGGCTGGCGCGCCGCCCGCTGGACCACAGCGAGGAGGACCTGCTCGCCGTCCACCTCTACAGCCGCCTGGCCTACGCGTACTGGTACCACCGGGGGCGCATGGCGGTGCTCTGGGCGCACCTGCGCGAGCTGAACATCGCCGAGCGCTACCCGCCCACGCCGGAGCTGGCGCAGGCCTACTCCGAGCACTCGCCGGTGGCCACGGTGCTGCCCTGGTACGAGCGCGCCATCGACTACGTGTCCAAGTCCCTGGCCATGCGCCGGGAGATGGGCGACGTGTGGGGCCAGGGGCAGTCGCTGCACTTCTACGGGCTGGCCATGTACTGCACCGGCCGCTTCGAGGAGTGCATCGAGCGGATCCGCGAGGCCATCCGCCTGCTGGACCGGACCGGGGACCGGTGGGAGGTGAACAACGCCCACTTCCAGATGGCCATGGCGCTGTACCGGCTGGGCCGGCTGAAGGAGGCCCTGAGCTCCGCCCAGCAGTTGCACCGGGCGGCGCTGGCCATCGGAGACCGGTACGCGGTGCGGCTCGCCCTGGAGGTGTGGGGCAAGGCCTCCGGGGGCCGCATCTCCCGGAGCCTGCTGGAAGAGGAGTTGGGCAACCCCGGCGCCGATCCCCAGTCCCGCGCCGGCGTGCTCATGTCGGAGGCCATCCGCCAGCTCCACGAGGGAGACGTGGAAGGCGCGGTGACGACGCTGGAGCAGGCTGAGCGCATCGTCGAGGGCTCGCACCTGCGCTCCGAGTACGTGGCGCCCGTGCCCGCCTGGCTCACCACCATGCTGCGCCGGCGCCTGGAGGGCGTCTCCGCGTTCGCGCCGAAGCGGCGCGCGCAATTGCTGGAGGAGGCCGAGCGGGTGGCTCGCCGGGCGCACCACGTGGCGCGCACCTACCGCAACAACCTGCCCCACGCCCTGCGCGAGCGGGGCCTGCTGGCGGCCATGGCCGGCCACCCCCGCAAGGCCCGCCGGTGGCTGGAGCAGAGCCTGCGGCTGGCCGAGAAGCTGAAGATGCGCCACGAGCGCGCCCAGACGCTGCTAGCGCGCGGTCAGGTGGGCAAGGAGCACGGCTGGCCCGAGGCGGCCGAGGACCTGAGGACCGCCACCCGGGAGCTCCAGGAGATGGAGCAGGGACTGAGCGAGGAGTCCCACAACCCCGGCGCCACGCCCGAGCGGCCAGAGACGCTGTCCCTGGTGGACCGCTTCCCCCGGGTGCTGGAAGCGGGCAGGCGCATCGCCTCGGCGCTCACGCGCGAGGCGGTCTTCGAGGCGGTGCGCCAGTCCATGCTGGAGCTGCTGCGCGCCGAGCACTGCGCCGTGCTGGACCCGACCGACGTGCTGCCCGAGGACGTCCGGGCGGCCGAGGGCGTGAGCCGTACCGCCATCGCCCGCGCGATGGAGACGGGCCAGCCCGCCATCATGGGGCAGGGCATGCCCGGCGGGGTGAGCGAGAGCATGGAGATGATCGGCGTTCGCTCGCTGCTGTGCGCGCCGCTCCAGGTGCGCGGCAAGACGGTGGCGTGCGTGTGCGCCAGCCACCGTCAGGTGGGCGAGCTGTTCGGCGAGGACGAGGAGCGGCTCACCGGCTTCATCACCACGCTGGCCAGCGTGGCGCTGGAGAACGCGGAGGGCTTCGAGCGGATGACGGCCCTGTCCGAGGAGCGGGGCCGGCTCTACCTCGAGGAGCAGGAGGCGGTACGCCGCCGGGACGACTTCCTGTCCATCGCCGCGCATGAGCTGAAGACGCCGCTCACCTCGCTCCAGCTCCACCTCCAGGGCCTCATGTCGCAGATGCGGCAGGCGGCGGTGCGGCCGCCACCCGAGCGCGTGGCGGCCAAGCTGGACTCGGCCAACCTGCAGACGCAGCGGCTGGGCAGGCTCGTCAACGAGCTCCTGGACATCTCCCGGGTGGCGCAGGGCCAGCTCCTCGGCAAGCTCGAGGACGTGGACCTGGTGACCCTGGTGCGCGGCATCATCGAGCGCTCGCGCGAGGCACTGGCGCGGGCCGAGTGTCCCGTGGAGGTGCGCGCCAGCGGCAGCGTGGTGGGACACTGGGACGCCATGCGGCTGGAGCAGGTGGTGGGCAACCTCATCACCAACGCCATGAAGTACGGGGCAGGCAAGCCCATCGAGGTGACCATCGAGGGTGGGCCCACCGACGCCCGCATCCAGGTGCGCGACCATGGCATCGGCATCGCCCCGGAGGACACCGAGCGCATCTTCGAGCGCTTCGAGCGCGCGGTGTCCGTGCGCCACTACGGCGGCTTTGGCATCGGCCTGTGGCTGGTGCGAGAGATCGTCCAGGCGCTCGGGGGGACGGTGGAGGTGGAGAGCACCCCGGGCCAGGGCTCCACCTTCACCATCACCCTCCCCCTGCGCAGCCCGGAGCAGCCCGTGGCGGGAGACGCCTTGCTCAGCGCCGAGTCAGCTCCAGGTAGATGACGTTCTTCTCGGTGTCCCGGAACATGTTGGTGGAGGCGAGCTGGAGCGGGTCGATGTCCAGCGTGAGGGCCTGCATCTGGTCCTCGTCGCGGTAGATGAGCCACCAATCCATGAAGGCCTCGAGGTAGCCAGCCTCGGGGCAGGTGGCGAAGTTGGCCACCAGCAGGCGCCCGCCCGGGTTGAGCATGTTGAAGAGGATCTGCGTCAGCCGCCGGGCCGTGTTGTCCGACAAGTAGTCGTACAGGCCCGCGGAGTAGGCGAGATCCAGGTGGCCGAACAGGGCGCGGCCCGTGAGCAGGGCGCGCACCGAGCCGCAGACCGGACGGATGGCGTTCTCCGGGTGCTGACGCGACACCTCGGCCAGGCTCATCGGATCCTGGTCGAAAGCGATGAACTCGCCAATGTGGTGCTCCTTGACGGAGCGGGCCAGCTCGGACTCGCGCAGGTGCCCACAGGCGACGGAGAGGATCCGCGGCATGTGGACCTGGGAGGCGACCTTGTCGATCTCCTGGGCCAGCAGCACGCGCCGCTCTCGCACGCTGCGAGGACTCGGCTGCTGGTACATGAAGCGGTAGATATTCGTGCCCGGGTGGAGGTGCAGCTCCTCCTCGATGCGCTCCGCATACAGGTAGTCGATGAGCGCGGCGTCCCCCGCGTAGCCGCGCGGCCGTTCATAGCCATGGCGGGTGAAGGGACATTGGTGGAGCAGCTCGCGCAGCGGATGCACGCGAGCGACTTCCAGGCAGAAACGGCGCCACTCCTTCCGGTTCCACTGGTTGCGCATGTGGAAGAGGCCGTGATGCAACAAGAGCATCCCGGCTTGGACATCTCCTCCACTGGCAAGCTGTCGGTGAACTGCGTCGAGCCAAGCTGTCGCACGTCCAAGTCTGTCACTCAGACTTGCCCAATCAGAGACGGGTGCGACCAGCGCATTACGCCTGAGACCTCGAATGAACTCAGGCGTCTGAAGCAGATGAGGGAAGGGATCGTGCATCAACCCGCACAACTCAGAACCCCTATGTGTGCCATTCCTCGGAAGCAGGCTGGCGAGGCGTGCGCCTCCTGAGCAGCCAGCATCCTTGGCGACCGGCATTGCCCACCCGGGCAGGTGAGCAGCCGGCGACTAAAGCGGGAGGCTGGCCCAGCGCTCGAAGGGCGGGCGAGCAGGCGCGGCCAGCCCCTCCAGGAAGCGCTCGATGGAGCCATTCACCAGCTCGGGCTCCTCCAGGTTGGACATGTGGCCCACGTGCGGCAGCCGCACCAGCCTCGAGCCGTCGATGCGCGTGTGCAGCACCTCGGCCATCTCCGGCGTGGTGATGGCATCCTCTTCGCCCACGACGATGAGCGTGGGCGTGGTGATGCGCGACAGCTCTTCGGTGACGCCCCGCCGGGTGATGACGCCGTGCATGGCGCGCCACACGTCGCGCGGGTTGCTCACCAGCTGGCGCCGCAGCTCTTCGCGCTCGGCGGCCCGCGACGGATCATTGAGGAAGGTCTTCCCGAAATAGATCGCCATGAGGCGATCCACCACGGGGCGCAGACCCAACCAATGCGTCGTCGTTGACAGCAGCAGGTAGCGCGACAGGTTCCACAGCGACTCCGAGGCCGCCGAGGTGTCCAGCAGCACCAGCGAGCGCAGCAGCTCCGGGTGGCGCGCCGCCACACGCAGCCCCACGAAGCCGCCCTGGGACAGGCCCACGAAGTGGCAGGGCGCCAGCCCCAGGGCCTGGATGAGCGCCACGGCGTCTTCGTAGACGGTCCGTAGATCGATCACCTTCCCGGGTGGCGCCTGACTGCGACCCTGACCGCGATGGTCATAGGAGATACACCGGTAGCGGCCCTTCAGGGCCTCGACCTGGCGGGAATAGAGGTGCGAGTTCCAGAGCAACCCGTGGCTGAAAACGATCGGCTCGCCGGGCCCTCCGGTGTCCTCGTAATAGAGTTGCACGCCGCGAATGGACAGAAAGGGCATGGATGTCGAGGATAGGGAGTCAACCAGGAAGCGGAACCCCGGGAGCACATCCGAATGTTTCCCGGGGGGAAGCCTTCAAGCCCTCTCCCCCTCGATTGCCGTGCGGCAAGACGCTGGAGCAAGCAGCCGGGCCCCAGCGCACTCCGAACCCTAGCGGGTGACGTCCAGCCGGAAATCCTCTTCCGGCGGCAGCTCGATGGGCTCGATGTAGCGGCCGGCGATGACGCCGTGACGCCGCAAGGCCCGCTCGATGTCCTCGCGCAGCGCGAGCACGGGCACCACGTGGAAGCCGGTGGCGAAGCTCACCTCGTCGATGAAGGCGAGGTTCTCCGGCTGGTGCGTCGCGATGTAGAGCGAGCCGCGCGAGCCCCCGGGCTGATGACGCAGGGGCAGGAAGAAGAGGCGGCCCAGCACCTCGGAGGACACCGTCTGCACGATGGAGGCGGGCACCTTGTCGAGCTGCTCCGCGCGGATGAACGGCACGTTCAGGTGACCGGCCAGCAGGCGCAGGAACTTGTCCGGCGGAACCATCTTCAGATCCAGCACCGCCTCGCCAAACTTGTACTTCCAGCGGGCGTGGTGCCACAGCGCCGTCTGCACCTGCTCGGGCGTCAAAGCACCGTTGTGTACCAACCACTCCCCCAGCCGCATCCTGCTCACAACGCCACCCCCCTTGAGACCGCCAAGGAGCCAATGCGCATGGCATGCCATGGGAGACCCCAGGCAATTCACAGGGTTGCGACCTCTCTTTCTCAGGATGCGGAAGGATTTTCCGTGCGGACCCTCCAGGATTTACGGCCCGCCCGCGCAATGGCGCCTTTTTACGTTCGTACCTCCGCTCACGCTGCGCCACAGTGCGCACACTCGCGGGTCCTCTCGGGCCCGCTGCTTCAACGTCCCCAAGGAGGTTGCATGTCGTCGCTCGTCTCCCGAGTGGTCGCCGCCGTGGCGCTCTTGCCCGCGCTGGCCCTGGCCGCTCCTCCCGCCACGAAGCCGTCCACGCCGGCAAAGCCCACGGCGCGGCCCTCGAAGCAGTACACGATCGAGCAGTTCATGACGACCACCCTCTACCGGGGTGCCTCGTTCTCCCCGGACGAGAAGAAGCTGCTCTTCTCCTCGAACCAGAGCGGCATCTTCAACGCCTACAGCGTGGCGACGACGGGCGGCAAGCCCAAGGCCCTGACCCAGTCCAAGACGGAGAGCACCTTCTCCGTCGCCTACTTCCCCAAGGACGAGCGCATCCTCTACACCCGCGATCAGGGCGGCAACGAGAACAACCACCTCTACGTGCGCAGCCTGGACGGCAAGGAGAAGGACCTCACCCCGGGCGACAAGCTCAAGGCCCAGTTCGTCGGCTGGAAGTCGGATGACTTCTCCGCCTTCTACGTCACCACCAACGAGCGGGACGAGCGCTTCTTCGACCTCTACAAGTACGACGCCAAGACGTACGCGCGCACCCTGCTCTTCCAGAACCCCGGGGGCTACGAGTTCGCCGACATCTCCCGCGACGAGAAGTGGATCGCCCTCGACAAGCAGCGCACCACGGCCGACAGCGACATCTACCTCTATGACGTCGCCAAGAAGGAAACCCAGCACATCACCGCGCACAAGGGCGTGGCCACGTACACCGCCGCCTCGTTCGACCCGGCCTCCAGCGCCCTCTACTTCCTGACCAACGACGGCTCGGAGTTCACCCGCGTGGCGAGCTACACGCTGGCCGACGGCAAGGTCGCGGACGTGGAGAAGGCCGACTGGGACATCATGTACACGTACTTCTCCCAGAACGGCGCCTACCGCGTCACCGCCATCAACGAGGATGGCCGCACCACCATCCGGCTCCATGACGTGAAGGTGGGCAAGCAGGTGGCGCTGCCGCAGCTGCCCGCGGGCGACATCACCGCGGTGAACATTGCGCGCAGCGAGAAGCGGATGGCCTTCTACCACAACGGTGATCGCTCCCCGAACAACATCTACGTCTACGAGTTCGCCACCGGCAAGGCCACGCGGCTGACCAACGCCCTCAGCCCCGAGGTCGACGCGGAGGATCTCGTCGAGGCCCAGGTGGTGCGCTTCAAGTCCTTCGATGGGATGGAGATCCCCAACATCCTGTTCAAGCCGCACCAGGCCACGGCGGAGACCAAGGCGCCCGCCCTCGTCTGGGTGCATGGCGGCCCCGGTGGACAGACGCGCAAGGGCTACCACCCCTTCATCCAGTACCTGGCCAACCACGGCTACGTGGTGCTGGGCATCAACAACCGCGGCAGCTCCGGCTACGGGAAGACCTTCTTCACCGCCGACGACCAGAAGCACGGCAAGGAGCCGCTGCGCGACTGCATCGAGGCCAAGAAGTACCTCTCCAGCCTGCCCTACGTGGACGGCAGCCGCGTCGGCATCATCGGCGGCAGCTACGGCGGCTACATGACGCTGGCGGCGCTGGCCTTCCACCCGGACGAGTTCAACGTGGGCGTGGACATCTTCGGCGTGTCCAACTGGCTGCGCACCCTGGAGAACATCCCGCCCTACTGGGAGTCGTTCCGCGAGGCGCTCTACCAGGAGATCGGCGACCCGAAGACGCAGGAGAAGATGCTGCGGGAGACCTCTCCGCTGTTCCACGCCGACAAGATCAAGAAGCCGCTGCTTGTCATCCAGGGCGCCAACGACCCGCGCGTCATCAAGCCCGAGTCGGATGAGATCGTCCAGGCGGTGCAGAAGAACAAGGTGCCGGTGGAGTACGTGGTATTCCCCGACGAGGGCCACGGCTTCACCAAGAAGAAGAACGAGGCGGAGGCCTACGCCCGCACGCGCACCTTCCTGGACCAGTACCTGAAGAAGGCCGCCCCGGGCGCGACGAACTAACCGGGCGGAAACGAGAGCGGCGGAGCCGGACTCCCATTCGGAGCCAGCCCCGCCGCGCTCACTTCGAGGTGCGATGCTCGGACGGACCGAGCGTCGCTGTCAGGCCTTCAGCGGCTTCACGGCCGCCGGGCACTCCCAGTACGTGTACTCGCAGGCCTCCGTGCTCGACTCGCACGGCACCTTCACGAGGGTGACGAGCTCGCACGGGTGGCTGAGCTCTCCGGGCCCGGCGGGCACCAGGTCGGGAGGCGCCGCCACCCCGCCACTGTTACCCGCGGGAGCCGGGCTCACCCGCCCCGCCCCGCGCCCCTTGCGCGAGGCCCCGCGCGAGTCCTGACGGTTCTCCTGCGACGGCGGCCCCCACAGCGTGGACACCACCGGCAGCAGGCCCGGCGCGATGCCCAGCACCGCGCCCAGAACGTACAGCTTCGTTCGCATGAATCCCCCTTGCCGGTTGAGACCGCCTCAGCGCCCCTCTGGCGCTTCGGCTCCGGTCCAAGCGGCAAGGACGTAACTACCAGGGAGGTCTGACATCCCTGTCCGAGCTTCCAGGGCGTTTTCCCTCGGACACCCTCGTCCTTTCGTACCTTTCCCGAGCCCTGCCGACGCATTAGGGGAGTCGAACTCCGCGCCCACAGCGGGTTAGGATGATCAGCTACCCCTGCGCTTGTCAGCCGGTTGTGGTATGGGGACTTCGCATTCATGCCCTTCCAGATCATCGTTCATCAGCCAGAGCGCATCCTCGAGGTCATCTACCCGCCCCAGCCCACGACGGCGGACCTGGACGACTACCTGGCGCGCGTGCGGGAGATCATCGACGGGCTGGGCGGCGACTGGAGCGCGCTGGTGGACCAGTCGCAGCTCCGGGTGATGCCCTCGCAGTGGGTGGCGGCGATGGCGAAGCTCAACGCCTACGCGCAGCTCAAGGGGATGAAGCGCTCGGCGCGCATCGTCTCCACGGCGGCCTCGGGGCTGCAGGCGTGGCGGATGACGAAGCAGGCCATGCTCAACATCCCCGCGCGCACCTTCGAGTCACGCCCCGAGGCGCTGCACTGGCTGCAAAACCCCGACGAGGAATAAGGGCGGCTGTGCCCCGGGGGACCAAGCCCGCGAGCGGAGCTTGACACCGTGGGGGGCCGCGTTTACGCGAGGAGTCATGAGCACACCCCGGTTCCCCAACCCGTCGGCTCCCATCAGCAACAAGGTTCCCCTCCGCGTCCTCCTGCTGGAGAACATCCACAAGTCCGCCGAGGTGCTGCTCTCGGCCGAGGGCTTCCAGGTGGAGCGGGTGGCGGGCGCCCTCAAGCCCGAGGAGCTGGCCGAGCGGCTCAAGGGCGTACACCTGGTGGGCATCCGCAGCAAGACGACCGTGCCCGAGAGCGCGCTGGTCCACGCGGAGAACCTGCTGGCCATTGGCGCCTTCTGCATCGGCACCAACCAGATTGACCTGACGGCCACCAACATCCACGGCATCCCCGCCTTCAACGCGCCCTTCAGCAACACGCGCAGCGTGGCGGAGATGGTGCTGGCGGAGGTCGTCGTCCTCACCCGCCAGCTGTTCGACCGCAGCCGCGAGGTCCACCTGGGCCAGTGGCGCAAGGTGGCCACGGGCAGCCATGAGGTGCGCGGCAAGACGCTGGGCATCATCGGCTACGGGCACATCGGCTCGCAGCTGGGCGTGCTGGCCGAGGCGCTCGGCATGCGCGTCATCTATTACGACGTGATGACGAAGCTGCCGCTGGGCAACTCGCGCTCGGTGCCCACGCTGGGCGAGCTGTTGGCCGAGTCGGACTTCGTCACCCTGCACGTGCCGGCCACGGCGTCCACGAACATGATGATCGGCGCGGCGGAGCTGGCGCGGATGAAGAAGGGCGCCTGCCTCATCAACGCCAGCCGTGGCACGGTGGTGGACATCCCCGCGCTGGCCGAAGTGCTGCGCTCCAAGCACCTGGGCGGCGCCGCGGTGGACGTGTACCCGGAGGAGCCCGAGACCAACAGCGACGGCTTCATCACCCAGCTCCAGGGGCTGCCCAACGTGGTGCTCACCCCGCACATCGGCGGCTCCACCGAGGAGGCCCAGGAGTCCATCGGCCGCGAGGTGGCCACCTCGCTCATCAAGTTCGTGCGCGGGGGCGCCACCACGGGCGCGGTGAACTTCCCGCAGGTGGAGGTGCCGCTGATTCCGGGCACCCACCGCATCCTCAACGTCCACCGCAACATCCCGGGCGTGCTGCGCGACATCAACCGCATCGTCTCGGACCTGAACGCCAACATCCACGCCCAGGTGCTGAGCACCGACTCCAACATCGGCTACCTGGTCATGGACCTGGACCAGGACGTGTCCGCGCAGGTGTGTGACGCGATCGCCGGACTCAACACGGACATCAAGACGCGCATCGTCTCCTGAGCCCGCTCAGGGGTCGACGATCTTCCCCGGGTTGAGGATGTTGTTTGGATCCAGCGCGCGCTTGAGGGTGCGGAGCAGCTCGAGCTCCGCGGGCGTGCGCGTATAGGAGAGGTAGTCCTTCTTCAGCAGGCCGATGCCATGCTCGGCGGAGATGCTTCCGCCGTGCTTGCGCACCAGCGCGAAGATGTCGTGGTCGGCCTGCTTCGTGTGGGCGAGGAACTCGGCCTTCTCCACCGTGTCCGGCTTCATCACGTTGACGTGCAGGTTGCCGTCGCCGATGTGGCCGAAGAGGCAGATCTCCCACGTGGGGTAGCGCGCGCCGAAGAACTGATCCATCTCCCCGCAGAACGCCTCCAGCGCGGCGATGGGCAGGGAGATGTCGTTCTTGTGCGGCAGCCCCGTGGCCGAGAGGCTCTCGCTGATGCTCTCGCGCAGCGCCCACAGCTCCGTGGCCTGGGAGGCGCTCTGCGCCAGCGTGCCGTCCGTCACCAGCCCGCGCTCGAAGAGCGAGCCCAGCCATGCCTCCACCGCCGCCGGGTCCGTACCTTCGGCCTCCATCAGCACATAGCAGCCGCTGGGCGCCTCGAAGGGTGAGCGCAGCTTGCGGTGGCGCTGCACCCGCGCCAGGCACTTGTCCGTGAAGAACTCGTAGGCCGAGAGCAGCAACGGGGCATGGCGCGCCTCCCGGAACAGCCTCAGCACCGCCGCCACGTCCGGCACCGCGAAGAGGAACACCTCCTGCTTGCCGGGCAGCCGCGTCAGCTTCAGCGTGGCCTCGGTGATGATGCCCAGCGTGCCCTCGCTGCCGATGAAGAGCTGGCGCAGGTCCGCGCCCGTGTTGTTCTTCTCCAGCGCGCCGTTGAGCTCCAGCACCTGCCCCTGGGCCGTCACCACCTGGAGCCCCAGCACCCACTGCCGGGTGAGCCCGTAGCGGATGACCTTCACCCCGCCCGCGTTGGTGGCGATGTTGCCACCCACGTGGCTGGAGCCCTTGGAGGCGAAGTCCACCGGCCACGTCAGCCCATACTGGGCGCAGTGCTGGTGTACCGCCTCCGTCACCGCGCCCGCCTGCACGCGCACCGTGTTGCCGAGCACGTCCACCGGATCCATCCGGTTCATCCGCCGCAGGGAGAGCACCAGCTCGCCCCGCGCCGCCACCGCGCCCGCCGCCAGCCCCGTGCGCCCGCCCGAAGGCACCACCGCCACCCGGTGCGCGTGACAGAGGGCCAGCAACCGGGACACCTCCTCCGTGGTGCGCGGGAAGGCCACGGCGGTGGGTGCGGGGGCGTACACCCGCGTCCAGTCCCGCCCGTACTCCGCCAGCTCACTCGGCTCGCGGGTGAGGAAGTCGGTGGGGAAGCCCTCGGCGATGGCTCGGAGGAAGGCGTCGGGGAGCGTAACGGTGGACATGCTCCAGGCGTATTGCACGCGCCCCGCGCTGACAAGCCGTCTGGTGCCGTTTCTGGCTTCAGGGCACCATCAACTCGGCGAGCTTGTGCGCCAGCTCCGCCTCGGCGCGCAGCGGCGCGTCCTCCAGCGCGTCCGCCTCTCCCTGCAGCAGGGCCGCCGTCTGTTGCGCCGCCTGGCGAGCCTCGGCCTTCTCACCGGCTTCCCACTTCGCGCACGCCTTCCGGGCGCCGAGGATGAAGTTGGTCAGCGCCACCGTCTTGCGCACCGAGCGCTGCGAGTACCACGTGGACGTGGACGCCAGCGGCTCGCTGCCCTCGTAGCCTGCGGTGAGGGTGACGGCCGGCGGCGCCTCTCCCTCCACCGGCTGGAACGAGAAGAGGTTCGTCACCAGCGACTGGTTGGGCGGCACCTCCCCACTCCCCGTCAGGCGCGCGAGGATGGCGCCCCGGTTGCGCGAGAGGAACACCGTAGCCACCTCCAGCGCCGCCTCGCTCGCGCCCGGCACGACGCCCGGCAGGCCGTAGACCGCCTCCACCCGGAAGCCCTCGGCCGGCTTCAGCGCCATCCGCAAGTCGTACGCGATGGGCGTCACCAGGAAGTCGAAGTCCTCGTCGAACACCTTCCGCGTCCGCTCAGGCCCGCTCAGGTAGAAGTAGTTCGCCCCGCGCACGGCGGAGATCTCCGTCACCAGTTCCTGCCCGAACGCGATGTTCACCCCGAAGACCGTCATGTCTCGGCCCTCCTTGGAGTTGTCTCGCAGCAGCTCCAGGAACCCGCCCTGGCCCGTGGCCCCCACGTTGGGCAGCGCGTCCGTGAACAGGAACAGCCGCCGGGCCCGCGCCGGGTCCACCTCACGCGTGGCCAGTTGCTTGAAGCCGTCACGCAGGCCGCACTCGATGCAGGTGCTGCCGTCGGGTTCGATCTTGGCGATGGCGCTCAGCAGCGCCCCGCGATCGCGCACCGGCGTCTGCTTCACCAGCGTGTCCACGCTGTCATCGAAGATGACCAGCGAGAAGGTGTCGTTCTCGTCCAGCTTCTCCACCAGCTTGCGCGCCGCCTCCTTCACCGCCTCCATCGGCTCGCCCTTCATCGAGCCGGAGTGGTCGATGACCAGCGCCACATCCAGCGGCTTGCGGCGGAAGGTGGCCCCGTCCACGTTGGAGGAGAAGCCCACCTGCACGAAGACCTCCTGGCGCCCCGTGTCGATGGCCGGCGCGATGGCCGTGGCCGTGCGCAGGCACAGCACCTGGTCACACGCGGCCCCCTCCAGCGGCAGGTCGTGCTCCGCGAAGAGCCCCTCGGCGACGAAATCCGCCGGCGCGGGCACCGTTCCCTCGGCGATCTTCCGGCGCGCCAGCGCGATGTCCTGCGCACCACCGGGGGTTGCTCCCAGGTCGCCGGGCGCAGAGCTCACGGGGACACCACAGCCAGCCAGCGTGAGCGCCGCCAGCAGCGCCACGAGGAACCTTCGCGTCATTTCAGCCTCCGGGGATGAGGGGAATGTTCGCGCCAAAGCAAGGCCCATTCCAAGCCCAACCCCTTGAACTCACAGCGTTGCGAGGCGCAAATGTCCCACCACCCCTGACAGCTGTGTCATGCGCTCAGGAAGCGGGCCAGGAGTCGAAGAGTCGCTCGGTGGCATCCAGCTGGGACCAGTCCACCTTGCCGCTCATGGAGCCGGTGCCGTGGACACGGGTGATGTGGATCTCCTTCCACACCGGGACGCCCGACGCGCGGCGTGCCTCCCACGCGGACCAGTACACCCCATCCGTGGCCTTCACCGCCCGGGCGAGGCACGCGTCGAACTCGGTCCCGGGAAGCCAGCGCAGTTCCTCCAACACCCAGGACACATCGAGGTTCACCCCCGCGGGCGCAGCAGCACCCGTGATGGCCTGAAACGTCTGGGTGCCACTCCCGACCGGCAGGAAGGAGACCCCCTCGGGGCGGAGGACCGCCCAGCCCGTACGCACCCGATGGCCCGGTCCCTCCCAGAGCACGACCTCGAAGAGGCTCACGTTCGACAGGCGCTGGCCGCCGCGACTGGAGCCGAGGAAGGGCGGCTGGCGGTGCATCTCCACCAGCGCCGCGAGCTTGTGCAGGGGCTCCACGTACCGGACGTGTACCCGGCGGTCACCCTGGACGCGCACGCTCCGCATGAACCGCTCCACCTGGACACCACCAGCCTGGATGGAGCGGAGGGACACCGACACTGGCTCGCCCAGCACGGGCCTCCAGACGAGCCGCTCGCTGGTGAGCCAGAACTCCCCCGCCCGCAGCGCGTACGTCACCAGGAGGCAGACGAAGGTGACCACCGTGATGAGGGCGGGTGTCGTCCCGCCCCAGAGGGACGCGAAGTGGACGAGCGGCAGGAACACGGCGATCAGCGCCGCCACGGGCAGCGGGAAGTACTCGTTGCGCTTCATCTCCAGCAGCCGCGTCTCTCCCGGTCCGGGAGCGCTCACGCGAGGTTCCCGGAGGACCGCTTCCAGGCGGACCAGGTCCTCCTCCAGCGTGGGAGGCCCCGAGGGCAAGGCCAGCTCGCCCAGCCGCTTCTGGACGAGCGCCTCCAGGCGGGCGCGGCGGGCCCCCACGTCCCGCAGGGGCTCCAGCGCGGGCAGGGTCTCCGGCCAGCCGGCGAGTTCCGCGCGCCGCCGGGCCCGACTCAGAGCCTCCGCGAGCTCCGCCTCGTGCTGGAGCACTTCCTTGGAAAAGCCCCTCCACGCACGCAGGCGGCGCTTCCAGCCGGCGCCCTTCAGCCGCCGCTCCAACACCGCGTAGCGCTTCTGGGCCGCCTCGATGACCTCCAGTCGACCTTCGAGCGTCCGACGCACGTCCTCCAGGGTCAGCTCCCGTTCAGGAGACGACGAGGACACCGGGGCTCGTAGTCGCTCGGACATTCGCTGTGGGGATCTTATCGAGGAGCGGAGGCTGCCTCCCTATCTTGTAGAGCCGCGATGTCTGAGGTGTCCGCTGGGGGGCAGAATGGACAAGCTGCGCAAGCCGTTCTTCATCGCCTCGCTGGTGTGCCTGGCGCTCACCGTGCTCGTCGAGGTGGGTGCGCCGGTCCTGCTGCCCACTCAGGCACCGGACCGTCAGGCGCTAGAGGCTTCCATCCGCGAGGAGGGCGCGCAGGACGACGTCGACATCAACGAGGTCCTCGAGGTCCAGAAGGAGAACCCACCCACGCCGGGACTCAGCATCCCCTATCTGGCCCTGCTGGATGCGCTGCTGCTGCTCACCCTGTCGCTGATGGGCGCCAGCCTCCTCATCCCCGAGCGTGTCCATGGGCGTGTGCAGGGGCTGGTGACCCTCATCGGGTCCATCGTCGCGCTGCTGGCGGGCATCGCCATGCTGTTCGCCGCCTTCGGGCTGCTGATGCTGATGGTGTCCCTGTTCCTCTCGGTGCCCTTCGGCACCATCGCCTATCTGGCGGTGTGGGGCTTCTTCAACCGAGGGGGTGCCAGCGGCACGCTCGGCCTGCTCATGCTCCTCAAGGTCGTGGCCGCGGTGTGCCTGGTGCTCGCCCACCAGCGCTTCCTTCAGAACAAAGGACTGGTGCTGCTGGTGCTCACCTCGCTGCTGGCCAACGCCATCGTCAGCTTCCTGCATGGGCTGGTGCCCATCGTGCTGGTGAGCATCACCGACGCGCTGGGCGCCATCATCGTCGCCATCCTCGCGCTCATCTGGGCCGTGGTGCTGCTCATCGGCGCGCTCGTCTCCATCGTAAAGGTGCTTCGCCTCACGCGCGTGGCGGCGTGAGCCTCACTGGAGCTTGACCTGGCAGGGCGTGGAGCCGGCGCCTGGGCTGCGGCAGGTGACGACCAGCTCGGCGCCCTCCTTCATCACGTCCAGCTTCCGGGGCTCCGTCAGCCGGTCCACCGAGATGGGGAGCGCGGGCTTGCCCTTGGGCGTGAACTCCAGGGCCACCGCACCCGCGCCCACGAGGACCACTTCCAGCGTACGGGCCCGCGCGCCCCCTTCCGCGATGCTCACCCGACAGGCCCTGCCCTGCACCACGCTCAGCACGCCGTTGGCGAGGGGGCAGTCGGCCTGAAGTTCCTCCGCCTTCACCGCGCGCGGCGGGAAGAAGCGCTCGCGCAACTTCGCGCGCTCCTGCTTCGACATCGAGGAGCGACCTTGCTTGGAGTTGTCCGTCGCGCCCAGGCCCACGCCCAGCACGTACAGGGCGATGCAGGCGAAGACCGCCAGGATGAGCACCACCGTGAAGGGCTTGGGAGCGGCCATGGCGTACACTCGAGCGGGCTACTGCGTGATGGGACTCCGGATGCCCCGTCGCATGATCTCCTCGTTGACCCGGGGGAAGACCCGGATCGGCATACAGCGCCCGGACACGCAGAAGAGCCCGCCCGTACACGCGGGAACACAGGGCACCGGAGCCTGCTGGCACTTCCCGGCCGAGCAGAAGCCGGAGATGCACACCGAGTTGTTCGAGCACTCCTGCCCGTCGGGCAGCAGGCACACCTGGTTCGTGTGGCACTGCGAGGGCGGACGGCACTCGTTGTTGTTCTCGCACTTGCCGTCATCGCGCGTGCAGCGCTCGTCCTTGCAGTAGAGGCTGGTGCATTGCCCGTCCCCCGTGCAGGCCTCGCCCGGCGCCAGCAGGCACGTGCGCGTGTTCAGCAGGGGGATGCACTTCTGCCGCGCCGGGCAGGTGTCTCCCGGGCCGCAGTTGCGCCCCAGCTCCGCCTCCGCGCACCGGCCCTCTTTGCAGCGGGCCGAGAGGCACTGCCCGTTCTCCTTGCAGCCCTTGAAGCCATCCTCGCCCAGGCACACGCCGCCAGCCGCTCCCGAGCACGCCAGCCCCTTGCCACACTCCGTCCCCTCGCAGGGCTCGCCCAGGTCCGGCCCTCCCCTTCCCGCGAGGATGGCCGCCACGCCGCCACCAATGACGAGCACGCCCGCCGCCAGCGCGACGATCCACCATGGGAACGCCTTCTTCACCACGGGCGCCGCTTCCGGAACCACGAAGGCCACCGTGGGCCCGTCGGCGTACTGCTCGTCCGGGTTGGCCACGTTCGTCACCAGCACGTGGAAGGTGTAGCGGCCCGGCGGCGTGCCCGGAGGCACCTGCAACTTCACGATGTACTGCTGCGTCCCGTCCGGCGCGAGGTCACGCTCCGCCTCCCCGGCGATGGTCGCCCACTCGGGGCGCGCCTGCCCGGCCATCATCACCGTGGCCCGCGCACGCACCGGAGCGCGCAGCGCGTTGGACACCGTGAAGGCCAGCTCTCCCTGCCCCGAGGCACTCAGGTTCACCGACTCCGTTGCGGCCGTGATGTCGAAAGCGCGTGGCATCAGCTCGCTCCTGGCTGCGGGAGCTGCGTGAAGTGCAGCTCGTAGGTGACGTAGGCGGGCTTCTCCATCTCGATGATCCGCTCCAGCATGGGCCGGTGCGGCTCCAGCTCCGCCGGGGCTCGCACGCGGATGTGGAAGGGCCGGGGCAGACCGTCAGGGCCGAGCACCCGCTCCTCCAGCTCGAAGTCCCGGCGGCCCGTGGCGGTGGACAGGAACAGCAACAGCCCGCGCGCCGTGCCTCGCCAGCGCGACAGCTCCACCCCCGCGGCCACCAGCTCGCGCAGGCGCCCGAGCCCCGTCGTCACCGGTAGATCCAGGTCCACCCAGTGCGCCAAGAAGGGCACGAAGCGCTCCGGTGCCCGGCGGGGGTCGAAGAGCGCGTCCAGGTTCTCCAGCACCGCTTCCGAGGGCGCGTGGAGCGCCTCCATCACGGCCAGCATCGCCGCCAACGGGCCGCCTGGGCGAGCGGTCCGCTGGAAGACGCCCGGCAGCACCCGGAGGATTTCAGCGCTCTTCATCGTCCGTCACCACCTCCAGCTCGTGGGAGCCGGAGCACAGGAGCCAGGTGGGCGGCAGCGTCACCTTCTCGGTGAACTCGCGCGTGGAGACGGGCTCGTAGCGCTCGCTGCCCTGGGGCCGACGGAAGACGCCGCTCGGGCCTCCCGCCAGCAGCGGCGCGCCCTGTGGCAGAGCGGCCAGCGCGTACACGGGTTGGAAGAGGCGCTCGGCCTCGCGCAGGGGCAGGCCGCTGCCCACGTCCGGCCGCTGCCAGGTGGCGTTGGGGCGACTCGCGTCCTGCCACAACACCCCCACGCGGTGCGAGCCGGCGTAAACGGTGGCGCCGGAGAATGCGAGCGCCAGACAGCTTCCTCCGTCCCAGCCCTTGTCATAGGCGCGCCAGCCGTCCGGTGGATCCGCGCTCCCCAGGAGCTCTCGGCTCACGCAGCCCTTGCCCGGATCCGAGCCGCTCGCCGCCGCCAGCCCTGCCCAGAGGAAGGCGCGGGGCCCGTCGCGCTGCACCTCCAGCACGCGCACGTCCTGCCCGCGCAGCCCGATGTGCCGGAAGGTGCCGCTGCTGCCTCCGCCACTGGAGAGGAAGACTCCCGTCTGCCCCATCCCCGCCACCGCCACGCTCACCCCGCCGCGCACGTTCAGGGCGGTACACACGGCGAAGAAGCCCAGGTCCTGGTTGCTGGGGTCCACCAGCACCTGCAGCGGCGTGGCACCGGGCCGCATCGCCAGCTCGAAGAGGCCCACGCGCGTGGCGATGAGCAGCACTGGAATGCCCTCGCGCATCGTCCACGCGAGGTCCTCCACCGTGTCCACGGTGTGGGTGGACTTGTCCCACGTCTCCCCGCAGTCCCAGGAGACATGGACGCGTGAGCGTTGCTGCGTATCGCCTACCAGCCGCGCCGCCACTGCCACCAG
This sequence comes from Hyalangium ruber, assembly GCF_034259325.1. Lineage (NCBI taxonomy): Bacteria > Pseudomonadati > Myxococcota > Myxococcia > Myxococcales > Archangiaceae > Hyalangium > Hyalangium rubrum. The sequence continues at coordinate 106,808 of NZ_JAXIVS010000004.1, forward strand.
CCCTGCGCGCGCCGGGTGCGCCTCCACCACCTCTACCTGCTCTCCGGGGAAGCGGCCCGCGGGCTCCCAGCCGTCTCCCGCGTTGACGGAGCGGAAGAGCGTCGTGTCTCCACCCGCATAGAAGGTGTCCGGCTGGAAGTTGTCCGCCGCCAGGGTGCGCACCTCGCGCGGCACCTCTTCCACGCGCAGCCGGACCCGGTCCACGTAGCTCACCCCCGGCTCGGACAGGAGGATGTCGTAGACGTGCGAAGCCCGGAGCGCATGGCCGAAGCGCCACCCTCCGGGCCGCAGCGGCGAGGGCAGCGGCGTGAGGGTGCGGTAGAGCCGCTCCAGGAGGCGCTCGCGCAGCGCCCCCGTGTCCTCCGCCCGGTGCGCCACCACGCGCGCCACCACGCTCATGACCTTGTTGCGCGCATACGTCACCCGGATCTCCGTGCCCAGGGGCTTGCGCTCCTCCAGCTCCCGCTGGATGCGCGCGCGCGCTTCCTCCGTCTCGTGCTCGCGCAGCCGCTCCACCGTCACGCCCTCGCCGTAGCGGCCCTGCACTTCCGGGGGCAGGTGCGGCACCAGCAGCACCTCCACCGTCCCCGCCGGGGCGTGTTCCCAGATCTGCGCCAGGGTGATGGCCTTGGCGCGCGCCACCGCTCCCGAGGCTCGCAGCGCCAGCAGCTCGAAGTCCTCCGCCGTAACGGCCCGCCGCAGCGAGTGCAGCTCCTGGGGTCCGCGCACCAGCGCGTTCTCCACCGTCTCCGCCGGGCGCCCGCCCACTGCGGGCCGGGGGTTGCTCACCTTCACGCCAGGGATGGGATCCTTGAGGACCTCCAGCGCGTTCGCCGCCACGTTTCCCGCCGCACCTCCGCCTCGGCGGTACCAGAGGCGGATGGCGCGCCCTGTGGCAGGAATGGCCGCCAGGGCTTTCGCCTCGCCCAGGGTGCCCTGCTCGGTGGACATCCGCGCCGAGGGCGCGAAGGTGATGGTGCCCGTCATCCGGTCCACCACGTAGGCGGGCTCGTTCGGAGGCAGGTAGGCGAAGTCCTCCACCTCGCGCCAGATGCGATAGGTGCGCCCCTCGTGCTTGCGCGCCGGGGCCCGGCCATCGAGCTCGGAGGGCTCTGCCTCCACGCCCACCACCAGGTCGAGCGAGTCGCCTGTGGGAGCAACGATGGGTGGCCGGCGCGCGCGCACCGAGAGACCCGGCTGGCCGGTGCCCTGGCCTACCAGCTCCGCGTCCACCTGCTCGCAGTGGTAGGCCAAGGCCTCCACCTCGCTCTGTCCCGGGAGGATGCGCGCCGCGTCCGCCGTGAGGAAGACCACCGGCTCGGCACCCGCGTCCGCGCGGGACAGGGTGACGCGCGTGCCCCGGGGAATGTCCACCGGGCGCTCGGCCGGACGGCTCACGCTGAAGATCAACGCCACGGAGGCGGCCGCTGGCGGCTGGAGGCGCACTCCCAGGAGCCGGAGGAACTCCACGTACGCCTTCTCCGGCAGCCGGTTGAGCCGGTAGAGCATCGTCTCCGTCAGGTGCGCGAAGGCCTCCAGCAGCACCATGCCCGGATCATGCGGGCTCAGATCGGTCCACTCCGGGCACGCCTGCACCAGGCGCGTGCGCGCCTCATCGACGAGCTGCTGGAAGGTCCGGTCATCCAGGTGTGGGGACGGGAGCGAGGTCATCCGGGGCCTCCCGTGAGCGTCAGCGCGTAGAGGAAGCGATCTCCCCGCCCCGTGGCGCGCACCCGGTACTCCAGGGTGACGTCCAGCCGGAACGCATCCTCGGGGTTCCGGCCGGCTTCGACCTGGAGCAGTTGGATTCGCGGCTCCCAGCGCTCCAGCGCGCGACGTACGTAATAGATGGCGAGCCCCGCGGTGGTTTCGTCGTTGGGAGAGAAGGTCAGCCGGTGCAGGTCGCAGCCGTACTCCGGACGCATCACCCGCTCGCCCGGCAGCGTGGTCAGCAGGAGCAGCACGGCCTGGCGGATGGCGGCGTGCTCCTCCACCATGTCGATGGCGCCCGTGGGTGCGAGGCGCAGGCCCGGATGCTCCTCGCCCATGTCGAGGTCCGGGTGCAGGAACCGCCAGGCACGATAGCGGGGCGCGCTCATCCCGCCTCCGTCACCAACGTCTGCCCGGGGGCGTTCACCTTGTACTCCACCACTCCGGGAGGCGTGCCGTCCGTCAGCCCGCTCAGCGTGTCCAGGCAGATGTGCCGCCCGTCGATGCGGACGAAGTCGGAGTAGCCCACCTTCACCGCCAGCGTGTTGGTACACGGCTTGATGGTGGGGCCGATGTTGGGGCACCCGGCGATGGGCCGGCCCTCGGGGTCGGCGCGCACCAGCACCGGCCGCCCTTCCACCGTGACCCAGGCCTGCGAGGCCACGAGTCCCACCTTCCCCAGCTCGTGGGCACACACCACCAGCGCGTCGACGGTCAGCAGGCGCATGTCACCCTCTCCGGAAGTCGATGGATTGCCCGCGAATGACGACTGGCTGTCCCGGCGCCTCGATGTCCAGAGGCGCCGTGGCGTGGAGGCGCACCTTGGAGGGCGTCAGCTCGAGGTAGCTGCCCGCCCCGTCCTCCACCCGGAGCGACTTGCCCGCATCGTCCAGCCGCAGCAGGTGTCCTCCCGGAGTCCGCGCCGTGTAGCGACGCACCGAGCCGCCCTCGACGCCCGTGTCCGAGGGAGCGCTCTCGCCGAAGAAGCCCCCCATCACCATGCCCCGCGCGGGGTCTCCGTCCGCCAGGACGAGCAGCACCTGATCGCCCACGTCCGGCAACATCACCAGCCCCTTGCCCGAGCCCGCCCCGAGGCAGAGCACCTGCATCCACTCCGTCTCCACGTCGTTGTAGGCCGGCAGCGTGGCGCGCACCCGGCCCAGTCCGTCCGGATCATCCACGCGGCTCACCACGCCCAGGGTCGCGGCCGAGGCACGCTCCCGGGCCCGGCGGGGAGGCGGGGCCGAGGACAGCTCCGAGACGAAGCCGCGCTGGGTGTCCAGCAAGTGGTTCACGGCGGTGAGCACGTAACGGCCGGAAATGGCGGGGGTGATGCCGCGAACCTCTACCCGCGTTCCCGGGCGCAGCCGCGCGTCACCCTCCGCCAGCGCCGTCAGCACCACCTCTCGGGCGCTGCGGTGGTCCAGCTCCGCCTGGGCGACGGCCTCGGCGTGGGCATCCGCCTCCGCCAGCTCGTTGACGAGGGCGCGCTCACCGGGGCTCCCCAAGAGCGAGGGAGGCGCTTCCACCTCCACCTTGCGGCCCTGCCGGGCGTGAGAGGCGCGGGCGGAGTGATGCCGCGCCCGGAGCGGATCCCACCCTCCCGCCGAGACCGAGCGACACGCGGGATCTCCGTTCACCTCCACGGTGGCTTCCTGGAGCGACTCGCCGAGCAGCAGCGGCAACGGCTCGCCCTCGCCCTCCAGGGTCACCAGCCTCAGCGCGCCGTCTCGGAGCACCAGGTACACGCCACAGCGGTCCGCCAGCTCCACCAGGAAGTCGAGGTCCGACTGCCCGTGCTGCACCAGGTGTCTCCAGAGCGGCCCAGGTGCCGAGGCCTCAACGGACAGCCCCAGGTCCGACACCACCTCCCGGGCCACATCCCGCAGCGTCACCTGCACGTGCGCCCGCACCGGCTGGCGCTTGCGCAGTCGGTGGAGCACGTCGTAGCCGCGCACGCGCACTGCGCGCGCGCCTCCAGCCATGTGGGCGTATTCCACCGCCGTCACCTCGCCGGAGAAGAGCGGCTCCGCCTGAGCCGTGGTGGAGACGCGCAACGCAGTTCCCGGCGCCACGCCCTGGGTGATGACACCACCGCGTGGATCCACGAAGGTCAGCTCGCACAGGGTGGGCAGGGAGAGCCGCTGCTGCACCCGCACGGCGCTCAGGTCCCGCAGCTCCGCGAGGGGCAGCGGCGCGCCGCCCAGCTCGATGGTCACCGCGGGCAGTCCCTGGACGCGGCTCATGAGCCCCTCCGGAGCGCGCTGGCCGAGGGCAGCCGGAGCACCGTTCCCGCGGGGACCTGCATCGGATCAGCGATGCCGTTGAGCGAGGCCACCAGCCGCCAGAGCGCCGGATCGCCGTAATACTGGTGGGCGAGCTCATCCAACCGCTGGCCCGCCACCGGCGGTTGCCCGGGTGAGCCGCCCGCCCCGAGCACCTCGTGGGCCTCGAAGGACTCGGGCGGCAGCCGCTCCGTCACCTGCTCGGCGGTGAGGCCCGCGGGCAGCGGAGGTGGCTTGGCCTCCGAGGAAGCCTCGTCCACTCGCAGGAGCCGCATGCGCAGCCAGGAGCGCCGCGGGGCTCCGGAGGTCGTGAAGTGCTCCAGCCGCTCCGCGATGGAGGCGACCACGCCCGGCTCATTGATCCGCTTGCCCCAGACCACGCGCACCCGGGGTGGCCGACCGAAGCCCCTCTCCTCCACGCTGTTCTCCGCGAGTCGCCACAGCGGCTGGGTGAGATCCCGCACATCCTCCGTCTGGATGGAGGAGCCCAGCAGCGACACATCGAAGAGCAACTCCAGCAGCAACTCCGTGCTGCCCCCGCCGGTGAAGAGGAGCGCGTCGTCCATGGGACCGCCCCCCGTCACGGCTCCGCCCAGGGAGCGACGGGGCCTCAAGCCCGCGGTGCGCCGTATCACCAGCGTCTCCGGATTGAGGAGCGCGCCGATGCGCTCTCCGCTCGGCTCGAGGAGGAAGGCCACGCGCTCCATCACTCGCCTCGCTGCTCACGATCGAGCCGGTCCAACCGCTCCCACTGCTGGAGCAGCGCCGCCGCATCCTCCGGATCCGGGGACGAAGGCTCGGGAAGTTCAGGCCAGTAACAGACAACCCACTCCTCGGAAGGCGGGCTGGACGCGCGGGGCGACGGCCCCGGAGCAGGCAGGGGTGGAGCCTTGGGCGCATCGCCTGGCGCTTCCGCGCGTGCCGGAGCCCTTGGCACCTGGAGGACTGTGTTCGGCCCCGTCGCGTGCTCTGCCCTACCGAGACTCCGCGCGGGTTCCGCGATGGGCATCGAGGTCAGGATGGGACCCAGCAGGGACACCGGGCCCAGCTCCTCCTCCCGTACAGGGGACTCGGAAGCAGTTTCCCGCGTCGCACGGGGCGCCAGCCCTGGCTCGGACCTCAGCCGATTGGGCGTCGGCATCGATGGAGGAGCGGAGACCTGAGTGGCGGCAGAGACAACGGGCGCTTCCGCCATCGAAGCCCTCGGCTGTGCCTCTCGGCGCTCGCGCCCGGAAGAAGGGCTCCGTGGCACGGACGGCGCCGAGGAAGCGACGCGGGGCGGCTCGATGCGAGCCTCCCGAGTGGGTGGCTGGGCCGCCACGCCAGGAGACTCCGGCGTGCGAGTTCGCGGCGTGGAGGTGGCCACGTTCCTGGGCGCGGAAGGAACCTGCTCCGCCGTACGCCGCGCCGGGGGAGGGAATTTGAAGACAGGCACCGCGGGCGGTGGGGACACAGGTTTCTCCACGGAAGACAGCAGGTGCGGCGCGCTCTGGCGGACCTGCTCGACCCATTCCGCGGGAGGACCGGCCCGCAGCGCCTGAACATCCCGCAGCCAGTGACTCGGAGGCCCGTGAGAGGGCCTGGGCTCGCGTGGCGCGGAAGGAGCCTCCGGCAACGCCTCCTCCGCGCGCGGAGCCTCCTCCTCTCGAGGAGACACCTCGGCCCGAGGCGTCTCGGGCTCGACGGGCTCCGAGAGCACCGCCTCCGCCCACGCCTTCATCCGCTTCGCCACGGCGCGGAGCAACGCGGCGCGCAACCCTTTCTCGAAGAGCTCAGCCACGGTTGAAGGACTCGAAGGTGATGACGAGGGACTCGATGGCCACCAGCTGCCCGAGCGCATCGAGGGGAGCGCCGTGCCATTCCGACGGCCAGGCCTCCAGCAGGTTCCAGCGCAGCACCTCCGTCACGCCGTCCATGGCGAGCATCAGCACCGACACGTTCTTGCGCTGCGGCTGCCCGCTGACCGAGGCCTGGAACCACGTCCACAGGTCCGACGAGCGGGTGAGCCCATAGCGCAGCGTCACCTCGCCCAACCGCAGCGGGCCCGCCAGCTTGCGCACCACCGTGCCGCCCCCTCCCTCTCGGTAGGGGATGACCTCCACCTTCGCGTGCAGCCCGTCGAACTGGGTGAAGTGCCCCTCGTTCACCCCGTCGATGAGCAGCTTGAAGTTGTAGGCGCGAAACGGATCCACCTGCGCGCCCGGCTGTGCGCCGGGATCCTGCTCGGGCGGTGGCGCCTCGGGTGCCTTGGCCTCAGCCATTCTTCACCTCCTCCACTTCCGCGCCCCCGGCGTGCTGGCCGATGCGGAAGATGATGAACTCGGCCGGCTTCACCGGTGCCAGGCCGATCAGCGTCACCACCTGCCCCGCGTCGATGATCTCCGGCGGGTTGGTCTGCTCGTCGCACTGCACGAAGAAGGCCTGCTCCGGGGTGCGGCCCAGCAGCGCCCCGTCGCGCCACAGCCGCAGCAGGAACGAGTACACGTCCCGGTGGATGTTGCCCCACAGCGTCGGCGCGTTCGGCTCGAACACCGTCCAGCCCGTGCCCAGGGCGATGGACTCCTCCACGAAGTTGAACAGGCGCCGCACGTTCACGTAGCGCCACTCGCTGTCGCCCCCCGCCACCGTGCGCGCGCCCCACACGCGGATGCCCCGGTTGGGGAAGTAGCGAATGCAGTTCACGCCGTTCGAGTTGAGCTCCGCCTGCTCATCCGGGGTGATGTGGCGCACCAGGTTGCCCGCGCCGAACACCACCTCGTTGGCCGGCGCCTTGTGGACCCCGCGCGTCACGTCCGTGCGCGCGTAGATGCCCGCCATGTGTCCGGAGGGCGGCGCGTTCACCCGCTCCCCCGTCATTGGATCCTCCACGGTGATCCACGGGAAGTAGAACGCTCCGAAGCCGTTGTCCGACATGCGCGGGCGCAGCCCCTTGGCGGGTCCCTCCGGCGCCGCGGCGGGAGGCTTCCCTGGCGACTCCAGCAACCCCACCCGCGTGAGCTGGGCGATGTCCTCCACGTCCTCGGGCGAATCCAGGATGGCGATGCGGTCCTTCATCTTCTCCGCGTGCGAGATCAGCGCATCGTGCGCTCCGGGATCGGAGAAGCCCGGGGCCGCCACCATGGCCACCTCGCTCACCTCCTCGAGCACCGCCAGCCCCTCGCGCCGGCGCGTGCCGCCGGTGATTCGCGGGCTGTCGCCGATGTTGATGACGAAGCAGCGCCGCCCACCGTTGAGGAAGAAGCCGTACACGGCGCGAGACAGGTCCGTGCCCGGCAGGTCCGGCCGCGTGAACTCCTTGAGGAACTGGGGCCAGCCGTTGATGGCCACCGCCTCGTGCAGGCGCGCGTCCGCCAGCGGCGCTCGGCCCACGAAGGCCGCCGTCGTCGTCCCCACTCCTTGGATGGAGCGTGACCCGGTGGAGACCTCCTCCACGTAGATACCGGGCGTCAGGTAGTTCGGCACGTCACCCCTCCTTCAGCGGCAGACGGATCACCAGCGGCTCTTGATTGGGAGTCAGCGCCTCGGCGCCCACGTGGAGCACCTCGCCCTTGGCCCGCACCTCCAGGCCCCCGAGGGACTCCACGGGCGGCACGAGCGGGAAGTGGAAGTAGCCCCGCGCGTCCGTGCGCGTGCCCAGCTTCAGCGACGGCAGCTCCACCAGCGCGCCCGGGATGGGCACGTCTCCAGGCCCCACCACGCGGCCTCGCAGCTCCTCGGGGCTGGCCGATCGGAGGACGAGCGGGAAGCGCACGCGCTGGACGTTCGGCTCGGCGCGCTCGCGGCGCACCGGCACGCGCACCCGGAAGGCGGGGCGCGGGGGCACACCCAGCGTGGCCCACAGCTCCAGCGGGACCGGCGAGAGCTCCACCTCGAAGTCAGCGATCTCCAGCGCCGAGAAGACGAGCTCACCCAGCAGGTGGTGGGCGCGCTCCGGCGTCTGCGCCCCCACGGTGATGAGGTAGCAGACGGAGAACTGCAGCGGCACGCGGCGCCCCGTGCGCGCGGGAGGCAAGGCGCCCAGCTCGAGCAGGTAGAGGCTCACGCCCTCCTCCAGGGAGCTTCGATCCGGAGTCGCGAGCGAGACGGGCATGTCTCCCACCACGCGCCCTACCCATGCCTTCAGGCGCTGGTCGACCTGGTCGATCATCCCCTCGCTCCCGGATCAGCGCGGTCCCCTGCTCCAATCCCCGCACAACGTGGCTGCCAAAGTTGCACTCGCGGACGCAGCCGGGAACCTGCGCTCCAGGGCAGGTTCGCGTCAGCGCTTCAACAAAAGGACTCGTGTCGTTTTTCGCGCCACACCGGCTTCTCTTTCCCTGAGCGTCCGCGAATGATGGACGCCTCCTTCTTCAGGATGACCCTCTCGATGATCAGACGTTTAGCCACCCCTCTGTCCCGCCATGGCACCGCGCTGGCCTGGATGCTGGTGCTGGGCTCGGGCGCGAAGTCCCTGGCACAGACCTCGGAGACCTCCACCTCGGACGGGGAGACGCCTCAGGTCGAGGCCACTCCGAGCGAGGCACCTTCCGGAGGCCTTCGACTCGGAGCGATGCTGGATGTGGGCGCGCCGGATGGCGTGGGCGTCTCCGCGGTGGTGCGTCCCATCGAGTGGCTGCGGCTCAACGCCGGGCTCACGACGAACACCCTGAGCGTCGGTGTGCGCGGAGGCATCAGCCTGGTGCCGCTGTCCACCTTCATCGCACCGTCGCTCAACGCGGACGTCGGCCATTACTTCGACGCCAACTACAACGAGCTCGTGGACAGGCTGGGCGGCATTCCCCTGCGGACCCAGGTGCCCATCGACGAGGTCGGCTTCAACTACGTGGGGGCCAGCGTGGGGCTGGAGATCGGCAAGCCGGAGCGCTTCTCCTTCTTCCTGCGCGCCGGCCTCACCCACGGCTCGCTGACCATCGATGACGCGGAGGCCCTGCTGCAGGACGTGACGGGAGATCCCGACCTCACCGCCAAGCCGCTGACCATCCGCTTCACCAGCCCGTCCATCAAGCTGGGCTTCCTCCTCTACTTCTTCTGAGCGAACCGCCCCATGCGATCTTCCTACCGCATCCTGCTCCTCACCCTGCCGCTGCTGACCGTCGGCTGCGGCGATCTGTTCTACGTCGAGGCGGAGACCGAAGAGCTCTGCAAGACGCAGCGCGATCTGTCCTTCCCGGCAGGCCTGCCCCTTCCTGGCAGCGTCCAGCAGACCTTCCTCTTTCCCGTCAGCGACATCACCGCCACCATCCCCGCTGGCGACACCGAGTCCGTGCTGCGCGTGCGGTCCTTCACGCTGAAGGCCACCAGCGGCAACCCGGAGCTGAGCGGCATCGAGAAGGCCAGCTTGACGCTGCGCCTGCAGAATCAGTCCCGGCCCACCACCCTGCTGGAGTACCGGCGCGCCGCGAACCAGCCCTCCACCCAGACGCTGTCGGCGACAGGCAACGGCACGTTGGATCTCCAGGAGCTGATCCGCGAGGAGGAGCTGGAGCTGACGATGGAGGCCAGCGGCGCCCTGCCCCCGCGCGCCTGGACGGCGGACCTGACGGTCTGCGCCGGCCTGCGGCTCAAGGCGGACTTCTTCGACATGATCTTCTGAAGTCCGCCGACCGCGAGCCTACGGCTCGGTGGGAAGCTGCAGGCGCCCACCGAGCACCTGGCTCTCCGCGTACCGCGACATCGTCTGGCGCAGGTACTCCAGGTGGTCCTCCTCCTCCGCCTGGCGCAGCGTGAAGCTGTCCAGCGCGTCGTCGTCGTCCGCCTCCTCCGCCAGCGCCGCCAGCAGGTCCCACCCCGCGTTGTCCACCAGCTCCGCCGCCATCAGCGCGTGGAACAGGTGCTGCAGCGCCACATCCTCCCGGAGGATGACCTGCTCGATGCCACGCGCCTCCTGCGCCACCAGCCGCGACATCTCCGACTCGCCGTTGGCGTCCCCGCCCAGCGCCTGGATCTGCTCCTCCAGCCACGCCTGGTGCTCGGCCTCCTCGTCCCGGTAGGCCTGCATGGTGTCCAACATCCCTCGGACCTGCGGGTCCTCCGAGGCCTCCATCTGCCGCAGGATGCGGTCGTAGAGCTTCACGCTGGTGCGCTCGAAGGTGAGCCGCTCATGGAGCAGATCCACCAGCTTCTCCGGGTTCTTCTCCGCCAGCTTCTTCATGACGGGCCTCCTGTGGGCTTCCACCAAGGCTATGCATTGGGAAGCGGGCCCACCCCGCTCGCCTGGTGGGCAGGCATGTGAGCGAGCCTTGAAGAATGCACCCTTTGCGCGTCCGCCCTGGCCCGCACAGCCGATGCGCGCCCGCGGGAGCGACTCCACCCTCTGCCTGCGACTGAACCCCGAGGAAGGTCCATGACCGACGCCATCGAGAAGTTCATGACCCGCTCCGTCCACACCATCGGGACGAAGAGCCCGCTCACCGAAGCCCACCGGATGATGAACGACCACGCCATCCGCCACCTCCCGGTGCTCGAGGGAGGACGCCTCGTGGGGATGCTGTCCCAGCGGGACCTGCACCTCATCGAGACGCTCAAGGACGTGGACCCCAAGGAGGTTCTCGTCGAGGAGGCCATGTCCCAGGACGCCTACACCGTCCTCCCAGAGGTGTCGCTGGAGGAGGTGGCACGGGAGATGGCGCTCCACAAGTACGGCTCGGCCGTCATCGCTCGCAGCAGGGAAGTCCTAGGCATCTTCACCACCACGGACGCGCTTCGGGCCCTGAGCACCGTGCTCTCCACGCCCAGGAAGGCGGTCGCTCGCAAGGTCTCGAAGCCCGCCGCCCGCGGGACCAAGACGAAGGCACCGACCCAGCGGACCGCCGCCAAGGCCCGGAAGGGCTCGGGACAGTCGGCTCGGCGCTCCCGACGCTGAAGCACGCGGGGAAGGTCAGGCCTGGGCGCTCGACGGCTCGTCCGGGTCGTGCGCGTACGCCTCGGCGGGCTCGGCGGGGGCGCTCGGCTGCACGCCCAGGTACTCCTTGCGCGTGCCCAGCACCAGGTCGAAGAACGGGTGTGTGACGCACCAGTTGGCGTTCTGATCACGCCCCATGTGGTGGTCGTAGTGCCAGGGCACGTGCTCCTTCGCCCAATGCGGGTCCAGGTGTGCTCGCCGGTGAACCTGGTAGTACCTCGCCGTGCAGTACCACACCGTCGCGGTGAAGAAGGGCGCCACCGGCAGCAGCGGCAGGTGCCCCACCACGATGGCCGCCAGACCCACCATCTCCTTGGTCTTCGGCGACCAGCTCCACCGCTCGTCGCTGTACTGGTCGTCCACCATCTCGTTGCGGCGCGACTTCTGGTGGTGCTCGTGCCAGTGGAAGCTCCAGAAGCTGTTCCGGTTCTTCCCCAGGCCGTGCAGCACGTACTTGTGCAGCAGCCACTCGCCGAAGTTGCTGTACAGCAGGCCCAGCGGAATGCCGATCATGCACTACCTCCCACAGCGGCGCGTCCAGCCCTCCATTCGCGGCCACCAAATAATGACTATGTGGTCACTTTTTTTGTGAATCGCAACCAAATGAGACCTCGGAGCAACCCACACCGTCCGTCTGCCTCCACCTCACCCGCGGGCTCGCCCCGGAGTCGGAGGCCCGGGCCCCAGGGTGGCCCCCGGGACACCAACCGCCGCGAGCGGATGAAGGCCCTGGGCGAGGCGGGTCTGCGCTTGTTCGTCACACGGGGCCTGGAGGGGGTCACCGTGGACGACATCACCCAGGCGGCCGGAGTGGCCAAGGGCACCTTCTATCGGTACTTCGAGGACCAGACGGCCTTGGTGGGCATGCTGCTGGAGCCGGTGCGCCGCGAGCTGCTCGACGGGCTGGAGGCGTGCGGCCGGGCCCTCTCTGGGGCGCGTGACGTGGAGACGATGTTCGAGGCGTACCGGGCGATGGCGGCCATCATCGCCAGCGCGCTGCTCCAGTACCCGGATGTGGTGCGGCTCTACCTGCAGGAGTGCCGGGGGCCCGCCGTGGGGGCGCGGGTGAAGGTGGTGGAGCTCGCCCGGCTCATCTCCCGTCACGCGGTGGACATTACGGAGAAGTCCCACACCCACGGGCTGCTGCGCCCCATCCGCCCGGCGGTGAGCGGGCTCGCGGTGGTGGGCGCGGTGGAGCGGCTGCTCCTGGCGGTGCTGAGCGAGGAGGACATCGGCAATCCGCTGGAGCTGCCCGACGCGCTCACCACGCTGGTGTTGGACGGACTGCGGCTGCCACTTGCCGAGTCGCCCGCGCGCCGGAAGATGGACGGCAAGCCGAACCGCCCTTAAAGGTAGGGTGTGCGCAAGCGGAGCCGGGGTGGGTGGCGATTGCCGGGGTGGGTGAGGCTGGGGCTGTGCGCCCTTACGCCGCTGGTGCTGCTCAACCTGGCCATCGCCTTCTTCGGTGGCACCCGGGTGTTCCCCCTCTCCTTCTCCTTCCTGGAGCAGAAGGTGGAGGCGCTCGGGGCGTATGCCCGTCACCGGCCGGCGTGCCTGCTGAGCGGACACGCGCCGCTCGAGCCCCTCATCGCCGAGGCCGAGCGCCGCCACCGCCTGCCTTCGGGCCTGCTCCAGGCGCTCGTGCAGGTGGAGTCCGAGACGCGGGTCCACCGCATCTCTCCCGCGGGGGCCATGGGGCCTGGCCAGCTCATGCCCGGCACCGCGCGGATGATGGGCGTGGAGGATCCCTTCGAGCCCCAGGCCGCCATCGACGGCAGCGCGCGCTACCTCGCCGCGCAGCTCGCGCGCTTCGATGACGTCCGCCTGGCGGTGGCCGCCTACAACGCGGGGCCGGGCGCGGTGAACGGCGCGGTGCCGCGCAACGGGGAGACGGAGTTCTACGTGGCCAAGGTGCTGAGCGCCTACGCGCGCCTGCGCCCTCCGCCCCCGAAGCCCGCGCCTTCACCTGCGGTGAGCCAGGCCTCGGCCTCGCGCGGGGGCCAGGGCTCACGCAGCGCGTCACGCCGCCCGGCGCCCACGACGTCGCGGTAGCTCCCCGGAGTTGAGGGGGTGCGACACGCGAGCATCCTCCTGTTGACCGACCTCGGGCGGATGACCGACGCGCATACCTCGCGAGTCGTGCGACACATGCTTGCGCTGACGCAGCCGCACGTCCCCCGAGGATTTCCATGAAGAAGAAAGCAGCCAAGAACTCATCGCTGTCCACAATCGCCACCGTCACCGTGTTGGTGGTGGTGGGCGTGGTGGCGATCATCACCCTGTTCGGTGACAACTTCCGCAAGCTCTTCGGCGCGAGCGCGTCCGCCCTCGCGGGAAATGACGAGGTGGCGTCGGCGCCCTCTCCCCAGCTCCTGCAGAAGAAGACGATGCGCAGCTTCGGGTCGAACGATGCGTACGAAGGGTCGCCGCCAGCCGCCGCCGCGCCCGCGCCTGCGCCTGCGCTCGCCGTTGCCCCCGCCGAGCCCGTCACCGCTGGCAACACCCACGTCGCCGAGCGCCCCAACCCCTTCACCCTCACCTCGGAGGACACCCTGTCCACCTTCGCGGTGGACGTGGACACCGCCTCCTATGCCCTCTTCCGCCGCAACGTGAACGAGGGCGCGCTGCCTCCCCGCGAGTCGGTGCGCGTGGAGGAGTGGGTGAACTACTTCAAGTACCGCCTGCCCACACCCGAGAAGGGGGACTTCCACGTGGACCTCGAGGGCGCGCCCTCCCCGTTCACCTCGGGCCGGCAGCTGATCAAGGTGGGCCTGCAGGGCCGCAAGATTGGCAAGAGCCAGCGCAAGCCCACGCACCTGGTCTTCCTGGCGGACACCAGCGGCTCCATGGGGCAGCCGGACAAGCTGCCGCTCGCCCAGCGCGCGATGAAGCTGATGGTGGACGGGCTGAACGAGCAGGACACGGTGGCGCTCGTCACCTACGCGGGCAGCGTGCGGGACGTGCTGCCGCCCACGCCGGCCTCCGAGCGGACCAAGCTCTTCGCGGCGATCGACGCGCTGACGTCGGGCGGCGGCACCGCCATGGGGGATGGCATGCAGATCGCCTACCAGCACGCGGCGAAGAACGCCGGGCCTGACAAGGTCGCGCGCGTGGTCGTCCTCACGGATGGCGACACCAACATCGGGCGCAACCAGAGCGCGGACGCCATCCTGGAGAGCGTGCGCGGCTACGTGCAGGAGGGCGTGACGCTGTCCACCATCGGCTTCGGCATGGGCAACTACCGCGATGACCTGATGGAGCGGCTGGCCAACAAGGGCAACGGCAACTGCTACTACATCGACAGCGAGAAGGAGGCCCGCCGCGTGTTCCAGGAGCAGCTCGCGGGCACGCTGGAGGTGATCGCCAAGGACGTGAAGGTGCAGGTGGAGTTCGACAAGGTGGCGGTGCGCGGCTACCGGCTGCTGGGGTACGAGAACCGGGCCATCGCGGACCAGGACTTCCGCAACGACAAGGTGGACGCGGGCGAGATTGGGGCCGGGCACTCGGTGACGGCGCTGTACGAGGTGGAGCTGACGGGCGAGGGCTCGAAGGTGGCCACGGTGCGCGTGCGAGCCAAGACGCCGAGCGGCAGCGAGGCGGCCGAGCAGAGCTTCGCGTTCCCGCGCGAGCAGCTGCACGGCAAGCTGGCGGATGCGTCGTCGGACATGCGCTTCGCCACGGCGGTGGCGGGCACGGCGGACATCCTCCGGGGCGCGCCGCAGGCCAGCGACTGGAGCCTCTCGGTCGCCGAGGAGCTGGCGCAGGGCGCCATCGACGGCATGGAGGACCGCGAGGAGTTCGTCTCGCTGCTGCGCCGCGTGCGTGAGGCGAAGCTGGAGAACGTCTCCTCGGGGCGGACGACGTACAACCGGGGGTACTGAGCCCCTCGGCTCCGCTGAGAGCGGGGGGCGCGCATGCGCGAGGCAAGCAGGCGGCTGTGCCAGGGACTGTTGTTGCTGGTCGTAGCCGCCGCTTGCAGCCATGACTCCAGCGGGCGCTGGGAAGACACGGGCGTGCGTACCAAGGGCGGAGACTCCGTCACGCTTCGCCTCCAGGTGCTGATCGCCAAGGGCCAGCTTCAGCAGGCCGAGGCCATGCTGGTCCAGGCGCTTTCCGCCGGGTTGCTCTCGCAAGAGACGGCAACACGGCTGCGCGAGCGAATCGCCGCTCAGAAGGAAGTGCAAGAGCAGGAGCCCAGCCGCCTCCCGCCTCCTATCTCCTCGGAGGAGCTGCAACCCTTACCGCAGCGACGCACCTGCTGGACGGAGTTGCCAGACCATCCGGTGTGCCAGCATCTCCCTGAGGAGTACACCTTCCACAGCGCCCGCCAAGCGCTGGAGGCGATGAAGCAGAAGCTGGCGCGGAAGGACCTCGTCCTGCACGCTCAGGAGCAGGCCGAGCGCGGCCCCTGCCCGGACATCGGCATACATTACAATGTCCGCATCCAGGGAAGGCGGGCTGGCTCCATCACCTGCTGTCCCTGTTGTGTGGAAGCCGAGAGTGGTCCCATCACTTGGACGAAGTGTCGGATCGTCTGGTAGTCCCGGACGCAGCGCATGACGGAGACCTCATCCAGGCAGGAAGAGCTGCGAGCCTTGAGGCTGGCGGCTGAGCAAGGGGATTGGAATGGCTGCCGCTCCGCCTCGGAAAGGCTCCTCTCCCGACTTCCTGTTGAGCTTGCGGTGCGGTTGACCCGCGATCATGTCATGCGCCGATTGCCCGTCTTCGAACGGCATCATCCCGGTGTGAGGTGGCCCCGCGAGTTCATCGAGTCCATGGATGACTCTGGCGCCTCTCCCAGCGAGCGCGAGTGGCCCGAGGCAGAAGATGACTTTTCCGGCCCAGGAGCCAACAGCTTCACTAGCGCTGTCGAAGCCCTCTGGAGGGCGGGACGGCTCATCGAGCACGTGCAACGCTGTGTGCCAGAGCTGGTGAACGCGCTGTCCGAATCCATCATGGCGGAGAAGGGCGAGTTCTGGGGCTCGCGAAATCCCCAGGCATGGGCACTCTGGTATCGGCTCACGGCCAGCGGCGACAACGATCCACGGATCGTCGACATCCAGCTTGCGATGAAGCGGGATCCCCAGGCTGCAGCGGTGCAGCGCGATTCCTGGCTCGAAGTCTCTGACTGGCTCGAAGCCGCTCTGCGCTAGCGGCGCCGCAGGCCGCTGGCGGCGGCCGGGTCCAACCAGAGATGCACATCCCGGTGGAGTTGCAGGAAGGACGCCGGACAGCGCGGGGTGACGGGGCCATGCACCATCGCCGTCACCGCCGCCGCCTTGCTCGCCCCGAACGCCAGCACGAGCACCTGCTTCGCATGGAGCAGGGCCGCCATCCCCAGCGTCAGCGCCGCCATCGGCACGCGTGAGGCCTCATCCCCGAACAGCGGCGCCAGGGCCTGCCGCGTCTCCCGCGACAACAACGCCCGGTGGCTCTTCGACACCAGCCCCTCGCCCGGCTCGTTGAAGGCGACATGGCCGTTCGGCCCGATGCCCAGCATCAACAGGTCCAGCCCTCCCGCCGCAGCGATCGCCGCGTCGTAGCGCACGCACTCCGCCTCCGCGTCCGGCGCGCTCCCATCCAGGAAGTGGATGCGCTCGGGCCCCAGGTTCACCTGCGCGAACAGGTGGCGCTCCATATAGGAGCGGAAGCTGCTCGGGTCCTCCGGCGGCAGCCCCAGGAACTCATCCAGGTTGAAGGTGGTGGTACGCGACAGGTCCAGCTCGCCGCGCGCACGCAGCACCACCAGCTCCCGGTACACATTGAGCGGAGAGCGTCCCGTGGGCAGTCCCAGCACCAGCTCGGGCCGGGCACGCACGGCAGCTGCGAGGTGGGCCGCACACGCGGCGGCGGCTTCCTGCTCGGAGGCAAAGACGCGGACGTTCACGGGATGCGCCGGGTTGGCCCCCGACCGGGGCCCGAGAGGGTTCGTCCTTGTTATTGCGAGAAGGTGCAGCCAGGGGAAGGACCCTTCCGGTATGGAAGCACCGCGATGCCCTTTACCCCTGGAGCGGTCCTCCTCACCCTCAGCGCCTCCCTCAGCTACGGCTCTTTTGACGCCGTGCGCAAGAAGCTGGCCAACACCCTGCAACCCCTGCCGCTCACCGCCCTCCTGGGGCTGGGCCAGGCCCTCTTCTTCGCCGTGTGGACGCTCTCCTCCGGGGCCACCCTCCCTCTGCCGGGCTACCTCCCCCAGGCGGCGGCCTCCATCACCTTCTCCCTGGTGGGCAACCTGCTCTTCATGCGCGCCCTCCAGGTGTCGCCCCTGAGCCTCACCATCCCCTTCCTCTCCTTCAGCCCCGTCTTCACCGCTCTCTTCTCCGGTGCCCTGCTCGGAGAGTTTCCCCGGTCCATCCAGGCCCTGGGCATCGCCTGGGTGGTGCTCGGCGCCTTCCTGCTCAACCTCGCCAAGGAGGACCTCGCCAGCCCCACGCACTTCCTGCGCGGCGTCACCCGGGAGCGCGGGTGCCTGCTGATGCTGGGCGCCGCCCTGGTCTGGGCGCTCGGCTCCATCTTCGACAAGCGCGCCCTCGTCTACGCCTCGGTCCCCCTGCACGCGCTCGTGCAGTCGCTGGGCATCGCCCTGGCCATCCTCTTCCTGCTGCTCCTGCGCCGGGATGTGGGCTCGCTGGGCAACGTGCGCCACTGCCGCGGCCTGTACGCCGTGGCCATCGTCGTCGCCTCGCTCGCCCAGGGACTCCAGCTCCTGGCCCTGCCGCTCGTCGTGGTGAGCCTCTACGAGGCCATCAAGCGCTGCATCGGCATGACCCTGGCCGTCATCAACGGCGCCCTGTTCTTCGGCGAGCCGGTCACCCCTCGCAAGCTCCTGTCCATCGCCCTGATGGGCACCGGAGTGGTGTTCATCCTCGCCTGAGCCAAGGGCCCGTCCGCGACGTAGGAGGGCTTCCGAACAGAACCAGACCCACCAGGACACGAGAGTCCCCGGAAGCGCGCTCCAAAGGAGTAGAGTGCCCTCCATGGACGCCTTCGCCTCCCTGGACGCCACTGCCCAGGCGGACCTGGTCCGCCGTAAGGAAGTCAAACCCCTGGAGCTCGTGGACGCGGCCATTGCCCGCATCGAGCGCCTCAACCCCCAGCTCAACGCCGTCATCACCCACTGGTTCGACGAGGCCCGCGAGCTGGCCCGAGGCCCCCTGCCCCAGGGCCCCTTCACCGGCGTGCCCTTCCTCATCAAGGACCTCATCTCCGCCTACGCGGGCAAGCGCCTGGCCTCGGGCTCGCGCTTCTTCGCCGACCTCGTGGTGCCCCACGACAGCGAGCTGACCCAGCGCTACAAGCGCGCCGGCCTCGTCATCCTCGGCAAGACGAACCTGCCCGAGTTCGGCATCCTCCCCACCACCGAGCCCCAGCTCTTCGGCCCCACGCGCAACCCGTGGAACCGTGAGCACACCACCGGCGGCTCCAGCGGCGGCGCCGCGGCGGCCGTGGCCAGCGGCATGGTGCCCTTCGCCCATGGCGGCGATGGCGGCGGCTCCATCCGCATCCCCGCCTCGTGCTGCGGCCTGTTCGGCTTCAAGCCCACCCGCGGCCGCATGCCCATGGGGCCGGACGTGGGCGACGTCATGCACGGCCTCGTCATCGAGCACGCCCTCACCCGCTCGGTGCGCGACAGCGCCGCCCTGCTGGATGCCACCGACGGCGCCGACGTGGGCGCTCCCTACGCGGCCCCGCACAAGGCCCGCCCCTGGGCCCAGGAGGCCGCCACCGCCCCAGGCAAGCTGCGCATCGCCTACACCACGCGCACCAACACCGGCACCCCCGTCCACCCCGAGTGCCTCCAGGCCATCGAGGACGCCGTGAAGCTCCTCACGGAGCTGGGCCACACCGTGGTGGACACCAGCCTCGAGGTCCCCGAGGAGGAGATGCTGGCGCAGACCTTCATGACCATCTGGTCCAGCGGCGCGGTGCTCGCCATCGACAAGATGGCGGCCCTCACCGGGCGCACCCCCACCCCGGAGCACTTCGAGCCGCTGACGTGGGCCCTCTACGAGATGGGCCGGGGCCACAACATCTCCACCTACCTGCTGGCCTATGACGCACTGCAACGTTACGCCCGCGCCTTCGCCTCCAAGTTCACCGACGTGGACGTCTGGCTGCTGCCCACGCTCGCCGAGCCGCCCGTGCCGCTGGGCACCTTCGACGCCCCGCCGGACGAGCCCATGATGCCCCTGTTCCGGGCCGCCGCCTTCACCCCCTTCACCCCGCTGGCCAACCTCACCGGTAACCCGGCCATGTCCGTGCCCTTCCATTGGACTCCCGAGGGCCTGCCGGTAGGAATCCAGTTCGTCGGCCGCTTCGGGGACGAGGCCACCCTCTTCCGGCTGGCTGCCCAGTTGGAGGCCGCTCGTCCCTGGGCCCAGCGCCGTCCGCCGCTTTTCGGATGAGTCTGAACTTCCTGACCGTTTCCTGGCGGTTGACCGGATCGCTCTTTTTTTCGCTGCTGACGAACTCCCTCGGTCGCTCTAGAAGACACCCTCTATGAAAGTCGCCGTTCTCACCGGCGGGGGCGATTGCCCCGGCCTCAATGCGGTCATCCGCGCCGTGGTTCGCCGTGCCAGTGAGCACGGCTTCGAGATGATGGGCCTGCGCGACGGCTGGAAGGGCCTCCTGGAGGACAACCACTTCCGCCTCACCCGGGAGACCACCTCCGGCATCCTCCACCGCGGTGGCACCATCCTGGGCACCTCGCGCGTCAACCCCTTCAAGGTCGAGGGCGGCCTGGAGAAGGTGAAGCGCTCGATGGAGCGCAACGGCATCCACGCCGTCATCGCCATCGGCGGCGAGGGCACCCTGTCGGCCGCCTCGCGCATGTCCCAGGAAGGGCTGCGCATCGTCGGCGTGCCGAAGACGATCGACAACGACCTGAACGCCACCGACTTCACCTTCGGCTTCGACACGGCCGTCACCATCGCCACCGACGCCATCGACCGGCTGCACTCCACCGCCGAGTCGCACAAGCGCGTCATCGTCTGCGAGGTGATGGGGCGGCACGTGGGGTGGATCGCCACCTACGCGGGCATCGCCGGTGGCGCGGACGTCATCCTCGTGCCGGAGATCCCCGCGGACCTGGGCAATGTGGCCGAGCACATCCAGCGCCGGCACGCCTCGGGGCGCTCCTTCTCCATCGTGGTGGTGGCCGAGGGAACGCGCGTGAAGGTGGCGCCGGACCAGAGCGAGCAGCTCATCACCTCGGGCGCGCTGGACGAGGCCGGCCGGCCCCGCCTGGGCGGCGTGGGCAGCATCGTGGCGCATGAGATCGAGCGGCGCACGGGCTTCGAGACGCGCGTGTCGGTGCTGGGCCACATCCAGCGCGGCGGCGTGCCCACGGCGCATGACCGGGTGCTGGCCACGCGCTACGGCATCCACGCGTGCGACATGGTGGCGCGCGGCGAGTTCGGGAAGATGGCGGCGCTGCGGGGCAACGACATCGTCAGCGTGGACCTGTCGCTGGCCACCAAGGAGCTCAAGCGCGTGCCCGAGGAGTTCTTCAAGATCGCCCAGGTGTTCTTCGGCTAGGCGGGCGCGCTAGGCTCGGCCTTCCGGATGGACCTCTACGCGGAGATCGCCGCCCTCGTCGCCGAGGGCAGGCCGTTCGTCCTCGCCACCGTCATCGAGAGCGCGGGCAGCACGCCGCAGAAGCCCGGCTCGAAGATGGTGGTGCTGGGGGACGGCTCCCTGCGCGGCACGGTGGGCGGCGGCGCCATCGAGCAGCAGATCATCGAGGCCGCGCTCGCGCTGCTGGGCGCGCCGGAGCAGACGCGCGTCATCGAGACGCACCTCACCCATGAGCTGGGCATGTGCTGTGGCGGGCGCATGAAGGTGTTCCTCGAGAAGCACGGAGCGCCCGCGCGGCTCACCGTGTTCGGCGCGGGGCACGTGGCCAAGGCGCTGGCCGCCCTGGCGCACCGCGTGGGCTTCCGCGTCACCGTGGTGGACGGGCGCGCCGAGTGGGCCACCGCCGAGCGCTTCCCGGGCTGCGAGGTGCTTCTGAAGGACCCGGCGGACCATGCCCGGGCGCTCGAAGGTACCGCGCAGGACTACTTCTGCGTCACCACGCACGACCACCCGCTGGACCAGGCCGTGGTGGAGGCGCTGCTGAACAAGCCCTCCGCGTACCTGGGGGTGATTGGCAGCCGGCGCAAGGCGGAGCGCTTCCGCATGCGGCTGAAGGCGGCCGGGGCGGAGGAGGCGGCGCTGGACCGCGTCCACTCGCCCATGGGACTGCCCATTGGCGCGCTCACGCCCGAGGAGATCGCCGTCTCCATCGTCGCGGAGCTCGTCCAGGTGCGCCGCAGCTCGATACCGCGCAGGTGAGCCGCCCGCTCAGGGGGCTTTGGGCTGCGCCGGGACGGGGTGCGCATCCCCCGCGCTCGGCGGCGACTGGCCGGGAATCCGCGGCTGGAACTTCGGATCCCTCAGGAGGATCTGCCCCTGGCGGGAGAGGTTCGCCGACTCGGCCAGGATTCGCGCGGCCTCCTGCGGCGCGTGGAAGCCCATCGAGTTCTCCGCCTCGATGAAGTCCAGCATGAACTGCGCCCGCCGCTGCAGCGCGTGGACCGGCGCCAGCTCCGCGTCCGTCCGGCCCGCCGTGCGCGCCGCCTTCACGTCGTCGATGAGGCCCACCAACGCGTCCATCGCCTGGTTGCGCAGGTTGAAGGTGCGCTCCTGGATCGTCTCCACCCGCGCGCGCAGCTCCTCCTCGGGGAAGTGGTGGCACGTCTGGCACGCCCGCTGGATGTTCAGCAGGGGGCTGCGCACGTGGTGGTCGCTGATCTTCTGCGCCCCCACCCGCTGGTACGGCATGTGGCAGTCGGCGCACGCCACGCCCGAGCGCGCGTGGATGCCCTGGTTCCACAGCTCGAACTCCGGGTGCTGCGCCTTGAGCACCGGCGCCCCCGTCTCCGCGTGCGTCCAGTCCTTGTGCCCGTTCTCCTCGTAGTAGGCCAGGATGTTCTCGATCTTCAGCCCCTTGTCCCACGGGTACGTCAGGCGCTTCTCCTTGCCCTGGAAGTAGTACTCGTCGTGGCACTGGCCGCACACGTAGCTGCGCATCTCCTGCCGCGTGGCCTGCGTGTTCACGTCGTAGTTCGCGACACCCTGCGCCTTCTTCAGCCGCGCCATGCCCTCCATGAACGCGGGCCGCGTCACCCGAAGCTGCAGCGTCTGCGAGTCGTGGCAGTCGATGCACGCCACCGGGTGCTCCACCCGCTTGCGCGCCTCGAAGTAGGGCATCGCGTTCACCTTCTCGAAGCCCTTGATGATGTCGCCCTCTCCCAGCTTCTTGTAGGTGGTGTACATCGACGCGTGGCAGTTGAGGCAGGTGCCCGGCTGCTGCGTCACCTGCTGGCGCTCGGTGAAGGTCTGGTCCGACAGCATGTGCGCGTGGCCACGCTCCTCCCGGAAGTCCTTCGAGAACGCGTAGCCGGCCCACATCGACTTCAGCCGGGGGTCCTCCTCCAGCCGGCTCTGCGCCGTCACCGAGCGCGGGTCCGCCTGCGTGGGCGTGCGCGGCACCGCCTCGCTGCCGCCGTAGCGCGTGCGCACCTGGTCCACCGTGCGCTTGTAGCCGTCGTACTGCAGCGGGAAGTTCTTGCCCCACACCTCCGGGTCCACGGTGTCGTCGGTCAACTCCACCACCCGGAAGAAGGGGTTACGCCCCTCCTGCTTGCGCTCGGAGATGTTGAGGGCCAGCGCCACCGCCGCCCCGGCGGCCAGCGCGGACACCACCCCCACGCCCACCAGCAGCATCAGCCGGCCACGGCGGGGAGCCTTCGAGTCGGAGGGAGATTCAGGGGACACAGTCGTTACCTCGGAGCGTTCATTCTTCGGGGTGACCCACCGAGCGGTGGCAGCGGATGCAGGACACGGAAGCATCGCCCGCGTGGGCGGAGACAGCGGCGGAGTCCGAGGCCTGCTCGACCCGGGGAGCCGGATCGATGGCCTGGACGATCTCCTGGTGGCAGTAGCGGCACTGGCCCTCCGTCACCGCACGGTTGCGGGGGGTGATGCGAATGGGCTCGGGGAAGTCGCCCGTGGTGAAGGCCACCGAGTGGTGCCACCCATTGAGCGCCTTGGTGGCGTACTTGTTCAGGAAGTCCTTGGGCGCATGGCAGTCGTTGCAGACCGCCACCGTGTGGTGGCTCGCCTTCTGCCAGCCCCCGTACTGCTCGTTCATGATGTGACAGTTGGCGCATGCCGCCGGGTCATCCGTCAGATAGGCGGCGCCCCGGGCATAGATGAAAGTGAAGCCCGCAATACCCACGGCAGTACCCAAAAGGGTACTGAGGACCAGGGTGGCGGCGACGCCTCGGGTGATGGCACGGGCCATAAGGTGGGTGGGTTGGCAGGTTGGCGATGCCCACCTGTCGCGTCAAGCCTCACGAGGGCTACACTCTCACGTCCCTGAAGCGCCTGTTCCCTCTCCGCGCGAAAGAGACACCCGTGCACTTCCTGCGACTCCTATGGGTGCTGGCCCTGCCCTTGAGCCTGATGGCGTGCAGTGACTCCCACAAACCCTCCGTTCAAGGTGTGGTTGCCCCCGTGGAGGCCCCCCGCGCCAAACCGGACGAGGCGCCCGCCGCCAAGCGGGTCGCACTGGTGATGAAGACCCTCACCAACCCCTTCTTCATCGAGATGGAGAAGGGAGCCCGGCGCGCGCAGAAGGCGCTGGGCATCGAGCTGCTCGTCAAGACGGCCTCCCAGGAGACCTCGATCGAGCAGCAGATCCAAATCGTCGAGGAGCTGGTCCGGATGAAGGTCGATGCCATCGTCATCTCCCCGGGTGACTCCTTGCGCCTGGTACCCGCGCTCAAGACCGCGCGCGAGGCGGGCATTTCCATCGTCAACATCGACAACCGGCTGGACCCCGAGGCCATGCGCAAGCAGGGGCTGGGCGAGGTCCCCTTCATCAGCGTGGACAACGAGAAGGCCGCGTACGAGTCGGCCCGCTTCGTCGCCCAGTCCGTCAAGAAGCCCGTCCAGGCCGCCATCCTCGAGGGCATCCGCAGCGCGGACAACGCCCGCCAGCGCAAGGCCGGGGCCGAGCGCGCCTTCGCGGAGAACCCCCTCATCCGCGTCGTCGCCTCGGAGACGGCGAACTGGAAGATCGACGAGGGCCATGACGTGACCCGCAAGCTCTTCGCCACCCACCCGGAGATCAGCCTGCTGTTCTGCGCCAACGACATGATGGCCCTGGGCGCCCTCAAGTACCTTCAGGAGTCGGGCCGCTCGGGGGTGAAGGTCGCCGCCTATGACGCCCTCGAGGAGGCCCAGGAGGCCGTCAAGGCGGGGAGGCTGGCGGCTACCGTCGATCAACAGGCCGCCGAACAGGGCTACCAGGGTGTCCTCGCCGCCATTCGCCTGCTCCAGGGAGAGGCCGTCCCCGGAGTCGTGCTCGTCGAGACGCGCCTCGTGACCGCCGACAGCCTGAAATAGGCCGCCCCGTGCCGATCCGCTCCTCCATCACCATCAAGCTGATCGGCTACCTGCTGGCCGTCAGCGTCGCGCCGCTGCTGGTCTTCGGCGTCGTCACCTATGACGTCGCGCGCGGCACCATCGTCAGCCTCGCCAGCGACTACAACGCGCGCCTGCTGGACAACCAACGCGACTACCTGCTGCTCCAGTCCGAGCAGGTGGCCAGCCTCGCCACCAACATCGCCGGCGTCGAGGACATCAGCACCGCGCTGGCCGCCGCGGAGGCCGGAGACAGCTACTCCGCCTTGGCCACCCAGGCCCGGGTGGGCTACATCCTGAGCGGCTACAGCAGCCTCAAGGGGCTGGTCTCCATCGACCTGTTCACGCCCCAAGGCCGCCACTTCCACGTCGGCGACACCCTGGACACCTCCGCCGTCCAGACCGAGCTGTGGGAGCGGCTCTACCGCGACACCCTCGCCTCCCCGCGGTCCATCGTCTGGCATGGCGTGGAGGACAACGTCAACGCCACCTCCGACCACCGCAAGGTGCTCGTCGCCACCCGGCTGCTCAGGCGTGTCGTGCCCGAACAGCCAGAGCCCGAGCCGGTGGGCATCGTCGTCATCAACTCCTCGACCGACTCGCTGCACGAGCACTTCCGACGCCTCGATGTGGGCGCTGACGGCTACCTCATGGTCACCGACAGCCAGGGGCGCCTGCTCTTCCATCCCGACAAGCAGCTCATCGGCCAGCCCCTGCTGCCCGAGTTCCGCGCGCTGCTGAGCGGGGAGAAGGGCACGGTGGCGCTGCAGCTCGGCGGAGAGGATGTCCTGCTCAACCACCTGCGCGTGGCCGAGATGAACTGGCACGTCATCAGCGTCCTGCCCCAGGCCAGCCTCACGGCCCCCATGTCCCGCATTGGCGGCACCGGCCTGGTCGTGCTGCTGGCCTGCTTCGTCGTCATCGGCCTGGTGGCCGTGCGCTACTCCCGGCGCGTGGTGGGGCCCATCCGCGCCATCTCCGAGGGCTTCCGCCACATCCAGCAGGACCGGCTCGAAGATGTCCACCCGCTGCCACCCTCCGCCAGCCAGGACGAGATCGGCAAGATGGTGGCCTGGTTCAACGCCTCCCTGGAGAACCTCAACGCCCGCAGGCGCTCGGAGGAGGAGCTGCGTCAGGCCAAGGAGTCCGCCGAGCAGGCCAACCGCTCCAAGAGCGAGTTCCTGGCCAACATGAGCCATGAGATTCGCACGCCGATGAACGCCATCCTCGGCATGACGCAGCTCGCGCTCGAGGCCGAGTCCCTGGCGCAACGGCGCGACTTCATCTTCAAGGCCAGCCGCTCGGCCCAGTCCCTGCTCGGCATCCTCAACGACATCCTCGACTTCTCGAAGATCGAAGCCGGCAGGCTCGAGCTCGAGCGCGTGCCGGTGTCGCTGGAGGAGCTCTTCTCGGAGCTCTCCGACACCTTCTCCAGCACCGCCCAGGACAAGGGGCTCGCGCTGCGCTTCGAGGGGGCACCCTGTCTGCCCACCGAACTCCGCGGCGATCCGCTGCGGCTGCGGCAGGTACTCCAGAACCTGATCGGCAATGCCCTCAAGTTCACCAGCGCGGGCGAAGTCGTGGTCCGCGTGGAGAAGCTGTCCGAGGAGGCCCACGGCGTGGGGTGCAGGTTCTCCGTGCGCGATACCGGCATTGGAATCACCGCGCAGCAGCTGCCCCGGCTCTTCCAGTCCTTCTTCCAGGCCGACAGCTCGGTGACGCGCAAGTACGGCGGCACCGGCCTGGGCCTCGCCATCAGCAAGCGCCTCGTCGAGCTGATGGGCGGACAGATTGGCGTCGACAGCGAGTACGGCCAGGGCAGCTGCTTCTGGTTCCAGCTACCGCTCGCCAAGGCCCTGCCCGGCGAGGAGCGGGCCGAGCCGAGGGTGCCTCCCGCGCACCTGCGGGGCGCTCGGCTCCTCCTGGTCGAGGACAACCGCCTGAACCAGGAGGTGGCGATCCACTTCCTGCGCAGGGCGGGGGTGGGCGTGGACGTGGCCACCCAGGGGGCCGAGGCCCTCGAGCGCCTGGCCCGAGGCGCGTACGACGCGGTCCTGATGGATTGCCACATGCCGCTCATGGACGGCTACGAGGCCACCCGGCGCATCCGCGCCATGCCCGGCCTCTCGGAGCTGCCCATCATCGCCATGACGGCCAATGCCCTGGAAGGCGATCGCGAGCGCAGCCTGGCGGCGGGCATGAACGACCACCTCAGCAAGCCCATCGACGCCCAGAAGCTCTACCAGACGCTGGGGCGGTGGCTCGCGCAGCGCTCCAGGCAGGAGGCCAGCCCCCGTGTCCCCTCCGACGTGGGCGACTCCCGCAAGCTGGAGCAGCCCGATCCCCGGCACGTGAACATGGAGGGCGCGCTCCTCAACCTGGATGGGGACGTCGGCCTGTATCGCAAGGTGGCGGAGCTGTTCCTCGGCGAGGCCCCGAACTACCTGGAGCAGCTCCGGGTCGCGAGCACCCGAGGGGACTCGGAAGCCGCCATCCGCGCCGTCCATAACTTGAAGAGCCTGGCCGCCAGCGTGGGCGCCCACTCGCTCCGGGACCACGCGCGAGCGCTGGAGTCCGCCGCGAAGGCAGCGGAGGCGCCCGGGCTCG
Source organism: Hyalangium ruber (assembly GCF_034259325.1). NCBI lineage: Bacteria > Pseudomonadati > Myxococcota > Myxococcia > Myxococcales > Archangiaceae > Hyalangium > Hyalangium rubrum. The sequence continues at coordinate 133,784 of NZ_JAXIVS010000004.1, forward strand.
TGGGCGTCTCTCCCGCCTTCGAGCAGGAGCTGGCGCGGGTGCTGGCGACGCTCCAGGGCTTCCTCGGCGCTCGCTCCGAGTAGCGGCCGCGGCACCTCCCCGGTGAGCCAGGGAGGCGCCGCGCGCCGGGTTACTGCTGGGACGGCTCGTCGTGGTCCGCCACGTCCTCCGCGCTGTCGGCGGGCGGCAGCTTCCGCTCGAAGCGCAGACCCGCGGGAGCGTGCGCCGGGTCATCCACCGGGCCCGGCGCCGTCTCCATCGACGCGGCCGACACCGGGTCCACCGCCGAGGCCGTCGGCAGCGTCTTGGTCAGCGTGAGGCTGTCCTTCACCACGCCGCTGGGATTGATGAACTTCGCGACCAGCGTGCCCCCGTTCACGTCCACGTCCAGGTAGCCCACGTCGGTGTTGTTGCGGTACGCCGTCCAGCTCGGCTGCGCGATGGGGAAGGTGCGCAGGGCCGCGCCGCCGCTGCCCACCACGATATAGGGAATGCCCTTCGTGCCCGAGGGCGCCACGGCATCCCCCTTCATCGCCTTGGAGCGCTCGTAGTTGTGGTCATGCCCCGTGAGCACCAGGTCCACGCCGTACTGCTCCAGGAGGGGGCCGAACTCGCGCCGCATCGTCAACTGCGAGCCGTGCGCGCCGCTGGACCAGGGCGGGTGATGGAAGAAGACCACCTTCCAGGGCCGGGTGGTGGCGGCCAGGTCCTGGGCCAGCCACGTCTTCTGCGGCGCCACCTTGCAGATGTCCAGCGTGCCCAGCACGGCGCAGGTGGAGTCCAGCGCCACGAAGTGGACCGGACCCCAGTCGAACGAATAGTAGCGCTCGGTCTTCGCCGGGTTGTTCGTCGGCAGGTAGAAGTTGTCCAGGTAGGGCTGACCGTAGCTCGTCACGTACTCGTGGTTGCCCAGGCTGGGGAAGATCGGCGTCTGGCGCAGCAGCGGCGCCATGGGGGTGAACATCCGGTCCTGGAACTCCTGCTCGGTTCCCGAGGAGTAGGCGTTGTCGCCCAACGCGAGCACGAAGTCCCCCGCCTTGCCCGGCTGCGAGAGCAGCTTCAGCACCTGCGCCTGCGTCGAGCCGCCCGTGCCGAAGTCTCCCATCGCCGTGAAGTGGACGTTCTTCGTGGTGGGGGCGCTCGCCGTGCGGAACTGCCGCACGCCCGTCACCGAGCCGCACGCCTCCACCACGTAGCTGTACGTCTGCCCCGGCAGCAGGTTGTCCAGCTTCACCGCGTGCCGCCAGCCCGCCGCCGTGGCCGTCGCCGTGCGGGACACGTCCGAGCCCGGCCCGAAGCGCACCAGGGGCGTACACGACACGCCGCTGCGGAACGCCACGATGGCGCTCGTGGTGCCCACGCTCTGCAGGTACGGCAGGCGCGGCAGCGCCGGCCCCGAGTCCGCCGGCGTCGGAACGCCGCACGCCCGCGCCTCGGTGATGGAGGCCCAGGTATTCACCGTGTTGCCGTTGACGGTGACTCGCACGTAGCGCGCCCGCCGCTCCGGGGTGAACGCGTACGTCTGCGCCTCCTTCGTCAGCGCGCTGTCACCCGCATACGCCTGGGTGAAGGTGGCGCCGTCCTCCGAGGTGGAGATGACGAAGTGGTTCTGGCGCGTGTTGCCCTCGTGCCACGCCACCGCCGCGCCCTTGAGCGTCTGCGCGGCGCCCAGGTCCATCTGGAGCCATGCACCCACGCCCGGACCGCTCCAGCGCGTCAACAGGTTGTCGTCCTGCGAATTGGCCGCCACGCTGCCGGCCCCATCGTCTCCGCTCGCGCGGGTCGTCGCCGTCGCCAACGGGGTGCAGCCGGTGACGGTGAGCGGCCCCGCGGCTTCCTGGATTTCCTCCTGGGGAGTGGGTTCGACGGGAGGCACCTCCGCGGAAGGCATCTCGCACGCCGAGGTGAGCAGCACTGCCATCAAGCCAGTCGCTATGAAGAAGGATTTGCGCATCGCGGCGCGGCAAACCTTGTTCGCGTTCCAACAATTTCCCCGGAGACCTGATGGCCCGTCCCTCTGCCAGGGCTGCACCCGAGTGGCCGAGCGGCGGACTGCCCGCAACGAGAGACGCCGAGGTGCTTGGAGCACCCCGGCGTCGGGACCTACGCGTGTGGACTTGGGGCGCGGCTTACTTGCCCGCGCGGTACGACGTCCACATGCCGTCCATGCGGGTGATCTGCCCCGCGCTGAACTGGTTCATGCAGCTGTCGTCGGTGTAGTCCATGAAGTTCTTGATGGGGTCCAGACCGGCAATGGTGGCGCAGGTGTCGCGGCCGGTGGGGCAACCGAAGGCCGCGGACTTCTCGGCCGGGGTGTCGCTCACGCCGTCGCCACCCGAGGCCTGCTTGGCGCAGCCGCCCTGGAACGTGTGGTACAGGCCCAGCCAGTGACCGACCTCGTGGGTGGCCGTGTCGCCCTCGTTGTACGGGACCGCGCTGCCGCCGGGCAGCGAGGTGTTGAGGATGACCACGCCGTCATCCTTCGGCCTGGAGGCGTAGCTGGAGGGGAAGGTCGCCCAGCCCAGCAGGCCGCCGCCCGGGCTGTTGAAGTACATGTTCAGGTCGTCCGCGGTGCCCTTGCGCAGCGCGGTCTTCATCGCCGTCTCGGCCGCGGTGCCCGGGCCCGCGGTGTACCAGCTGGAGTTGCTGGTGCGGTCCGTGGAGACCAGGCTGAACTTGAACGGCGTGCCCGCGTAGGCGTTGTTCAGCACGGTGATCTGGTTGGCGATCATCTGGTCGGAGATGGCGCCCGCCGTGCCGTTGGTAATCACATGCACGTAGACCGGAATGGTCACCGAGCCCACGCCCAGCGCCTGCGCGCTGCGAAGCTGGGACAGCGTCGCCTCGACCTCGGCCTGCTGCGCCTCGCTCAGATCCGCCGTCTGACAGCGTCCCCCGGCCTGAGCCTCCGGAGCGGGAGCCGGCTCGGCCTCCTTGCTCTCAGGGGCCGTACAGCCCACGAAGGCAAACAGCGCACCCGCCACCACACCGCTCTTCCAGTTGAAACGACGCGTCATTCCCGACTCCTAAGGAAACAGGGGGGGTCAAGGAATAATGGAAATGAGTAGGATAGGTCAACGCGCATTCTCATATATTTGGAATTTTCTACTCTCACAGTTATCTGGCTGGTAGGGTCTCGCGAGTATGTCTCAGCCCGCTTCCTCCCTAGGCGCTTCCTCCTCCCCACGTCCTGCGACCGGCCGGGTGGATGTCCATCCGCGAGGCTTCGGCTTTCTGGTGGTTCAGCCCCCGCCTTCCGGGGAAGTCCTGTCGGCCTTCATCCCTCCGCCGGAGCTGGCCTCGTTCCTGGCCGATGACGTGGTGACGGCCACGGTGAGCCAGGGCGCGGACGGCCGGTGGTCGGCCAGCGGGCTGTCGCTGCTCCAGCGCCCGCGCCAGGAGGTCTACGGCGAGGTGGTGCTGCGCAAGGGCGCCACCTACCTGCGCATCGACCGGGAGGTGGCCAGCTCTGACTGGCCGCTGGAGCCGGGCGGCGTGGAGGTGCAGCACGGGGACGCCGTGGTGGCGCGCGTGGCCGAGGGCAAGGTGGTGCTCACGCGCAAGCTGGAGCCCGGCGCGGACCGCTCCATCGAGCGCGTCATCGCCCGCCATGGCCTGCACCGGGACTTCCCCGCCGAGGTCCTCGAGGCGGCGCGCTCGGCGCGGGCCCTGCCCCATGAGACGGGCGCGCGGAGGGACTTGCGCGCGGTGCCCACCGTCACGGTGGATGCGCCCTCCACGCGTGACATCGACGACGCCATCTCCGTGCTGCCGGCGGGGGCGGACGGGGCGCTGCGCCTGCTGGTGTCCATCGCGGACGTGGCGCAGTTCGTCACCGAGGGCTCGGCGCTGGACGCGGCGGCGCGCGAGCGGGCCACCAGCGTGTACCTGGCGGGCCACGTGCTGCCCATGCTCCCCGAGGAGCTCTCCGCGCACTGGCTGAGCCTGGTGCCGAGCGAGGAGCGGCTGTGCCTCACGGTGGAGCTGCGCATCGACCCCGAGGGGCGCGTCACCGCGGCGGACGTGTACGAGAGCATCATCCGCTCCTGGGCGCGGCTGAACTATGACGAGGTGGCCGACTTCCTGGACAAGGGCATGGTGTCGGCGCCCATGGAGCCGGTGCGCGACGTCATGCCGTGGTTCCGCGCGGCCGCGGCGCGGCTGGAGGTGGCGCGGGCGGGGCGCGGCGGCATCGAGATGGCCCGCGAGGAAGCCCGCTTCACCTTCGACACCGAGACGGGCCAGGTGTCCGGCATCCAGAACGTGCGGCCCACCTCCGCGCACAAGATGATCGAGCGCTTCATGGTGGCCGCCAACGAGGCCATCGGAGAGTGGATGCTGGCCCGCGGCCTGCCGGGCCTGTTCCGCGTGCAGGACGAGCCGGATCCGCTGCGAGTAGCGGACCTGGCGGCGTTCGCGCACCACTCCGGCTTCGCGGCGGGCTTCGGCGGCCGGCTCACCCCGCTGGCGCTGGGGGCGTTCGATCGGCAGATCTCCGGATGTACCGCGGAGCCCGCCCTGCGCTCGGTGCTGCGGCGCTCGCTGGGCTCGGCGCGCTACACGGGGGTGCCTTCTGGACACTTCGGGTTGGCGGCGCGCTGGTACCTGCACTTCACCTCGCCCATCCGCCGGTACGCGGACCTGGTCGTACACCGCACGCTCAAGAAGTACCTGCGTGGCCACCGCGACTTCCTCAACCCCGACCCTGCCGTGGAGCAGCTCGCCACCCACATCAACACGCGCGCCCGCGCCGCCTCGCGCGCCGAGCAGGACCGCCACCGCGTGCTGGAGGCGCGGCTGATGGCCTCTCACGTGGGCAAGGTCTACGCCGCCCGCATCACCCGCGTGAAGCCCTTCGGCCTGCTGGTGCAGTTGGACGATTTGCTGGTCGAGGGCGTGGTGCCCACCGACTCGCTCAAGGGCGGCCCCTTCCAGCCCGACGCGCGAGAGACGTCCCTGGTGGGCCCCAAGCGCACCTTCACCATCGGCATGATGATCCAGCTGAAGGTGGTCTCCACCGACGAAGTGCTCGGCCGTATCGAGTTCTCAATCGTCGAGTAGGACCCTCGGGCGGGCCAACACAAGCCTGCCCTGGAGGATGAAGCCACTTCCGCCGCGTAACTTCGGACTTATCTAGGAATACTGCCTGTCCCCGAGTTCGCGGGGGACGCGGGTGGTTGGTGGCGAGCGTGGTGGGCTCGGAGAACCTCGGGGGGGTCCGAGGGGTCTCGACGCGCTCATCCAAGGACCCCGGTTCGTCCTCGCAGTCCAAGAAAACGAAACCGGAACCATGAACCAGAACGAAGCGGGTGCCGTGCTCCGGCCCCTCCCCGCCCCTGTGGCGGCAGGCGGAGCCTTGCGCCAGAACGAGGGCTCACGCCCGACCGCCAGCGGTACGCCTCCCCCCTTCTCCCCGCAGTCGACCTCGGTGTCCCGAGGCACCGCGGCCCCGCCCGCGCGTACCTCGGGCACGGGCAGGTCCTCCAGCTCCTCGCTGGGAGGAGGAAGTCTCGCGGAGTCCGCGCGAGTGCCCGCGCCCGGCACGCGCATCCACCAGTACGAGCTGATCCGCCAGTTGGGCAGCGGCGGCATGGGCACCGTGTTCCTGGCGCGCGACACGCGCCTGGGCCGCCGGGTGGCCATCAAGTTCCTGCACTCCACCAACCCGGAGGTGACTCAGCGCTTCCTGGTGGAGGCCCGCGCCACCGCGCGCTGCAGCCACGAGAACATCGTCATCATCTATGAGGTGGGCGAGTACGAGGGCAGCCCCTTCATGGTGCTCGAGTACCTGCAGGGCCAGCCGCTGAACAAGGCGGTGAGCGGCCAGCGCCTGCCGGCCACGCGCGCCGCGGAGCTGATGGTGCCGGTGGTGCGGGCCCTGGCCACCGCGCACGCGCACGGCATCGTCCACCGGGACCTCAAGCCCGAGAACATCCTCGTCACCGAGGCGGGCTCGCTCAAGGTGTTGGACTTTGGCATCGCCAAGGTGCTCCAGGCGCCCGAGCGCGCGGAGTCCACGAACGTGGTTCCCCTGCCCGCCCCCTCGGGTGCCGGCGCCCTGCCGGCCTCGGAGGGAGACGGGGAGACGCAGAGCCACCTCACGCGGGGTGGCGCCATCCTCGGCACGCTCTCGTACATGTCTCCGGAGCAGTGGCGTGGCAGCGAGGAGGTGGACTGCCGCACGGACATCTGGGCCGTGGGCATCATGCTGTTCCGGATGCTGGCGGGGAAACATCCGTTGGATCCGCTGCGCGGCCCGCAGCTGGCGGTGACCGCCTTCATGGATGAGCCCATGCCGCGCCTGCGCGACGTGGCGCCGGACGTGCCGCCCGCGCTGGCCGAGGTGGTGGACCGCTGCCTGCTCAAGCACAAGGCGCAGCGCTGGCCGGACGCGCTCGCGCTGTTGCGCGCGCTGGAGCCCTTCCTTCCCGGCCGCTACACCAGCGAGGTCCGCCTCGACGAGAGCCCCTACGCGGGCCTCTCCTCCTTCCAGGAGTCCGACGCCAACCGCTTCTTCGGCCGCTCGAAGGAGATCGCCGCCCTGGTGGGCCGGCTGAAGGACCGACCGCTGTTGGCGGTGGTGGGCCCCTCGGGCGCGGGCAAGTCCTCGTTCGTGCGCGCGGGCCTGGTGCCGGTGCTCAAGCGCTCCGGAGAGGCGTGGGAGGCGCATGTGGTGCGCCCGGGTCGCCAGCCGCTGGCGGCGCTGGCCCACCTGCTGACGCCCCTGGTGACTTCGTCCACCTCGCTGGCGGAGGACCTCAAGGAGCACAACCGGCTCATCGAGCGCATGCGGAAGGAGCCTGGCATCGTCGGCTCGGTGTTGCGCAGCCGCGCCCGCCGCGAGAAGCGCCGCATCCTGCTCTTCGTCGATCAGTTCGAGGAGCTCTACACCCAGGTGGCGGATGCCCAGGAGCGCCGGGCCTTCACCGCGTGCCTGTCGGGCATCGCCGATGACGCCACCTCGCCCATGCGCGTGGTGCTCTCCCTGCGCTCGGACTTCCTGGACCGGGTGCCCGAGGACGAGCGCTTCATGGCCGAGCTGAACCAGGGCCTGTTCTTCCTCACCACCCCGGGACGCGAGGGCCTGCGGGACGCGCTCGTGCAACCGGCGGAGAGGGCCGGCTACCGCTTCGAGTCACCGGAGCTGGTGGAGAGTATGCTCCAGCACCTCGCCGCGACGCAGGGGGCGCTGCCGCTGCTGCAATTCGCGGCCACCCAGCTCTGGGAGCAGCGAGACCCCACGCGCAAGCAGCTCACCCAGCGGAGCTACCTCGACATGGGCGGCATCGCAGGCGCGCTGGCCACGCACGCCGACAGCGTGCTCAACGGGCTGCCCTCCCAGGGGCAGCAGCTGGCGCGAACGGTGCTCCTGCGGCTGGTGACCCCGGAGCGGACGCGCGCCATCGTCTCCCTGGAGGAGCTGCGTGAGCTGTCCCGGGACAAGGGGGAGCTCCAGCAGGTGACGGACCAACTCGTCCAGGCGCGCCTGCTGGTGGTGCAGACCGGAGGCGGCGCCGTCGGGGGGACGGTGGAGCTCGTCCACGAGTCACTCATCAGCGGCTGGCCGACGCTGAAGCGCTGGCTGGACGAGGGCCAGGAGGACTCGGTCTTCCTGGAGCAACTGCGCACCGCCGCGCGCCAGTGGCAGAGCAACGACCAGGACTCAGACCTGCTGTGGCGCGGAGAGCTGGTGGAGGAGGCGCGCAGGTTCCAGCGCCGCTACGTAGGGGAACTTCCGAAGGCGCAGCAGGCGTTCCTGGAAGCCACCTTCGCCCAGGAGACCCAGGCCACGCGACGCAAGCGGGCGTTGGTGGTGGGCGCGATGGTGTTCCTGAGCCTGCTGTTGGCGGCCGCTGCGGTAGCGCTGGTGGTGCTCCAAAAAGCCACGAAGGAGGCGCGTGAAGCCGCGGAGGTGAAGGGCCGCGCCGAACAGGAAGCCCGGCAACATCTGGAGAAAGCCCAGGCCGAGAAGCGCGAGCGCCAGGAGGCGTATCGCAAGGTGGAGCAGACCAGCCAGGAGCTGGCCACCATCAACGCCAGGCTCCAGCGCATCAACGCCGATCTGGAGGAAGCCCTAGCGCAGGCCGAGCACGCGAAGCAGCGCGCCAAGGCCGCGCAGAAGCGAGCGAACAAGAACGCTCTCGCCGCCAAACGAAACGCTCTCGCCGCCAAGCGCGCGGAACAAGAAGCGCTTCGGGCCGCGAAGGAACTCCAGCTGGCGCGAGACAAGGACCAGAAGCGCATCGAAGAGCTGGAGAAGGAACTTGGCAGCATCATCCCGACGCTGTTCATGGGGCAATGACATGGAAAAGACCCGGACGGATGTCTTGCGTGTCCTTGTCCTCTTGATGGTGGCCTGGGTGGCGACCCCGGCTTTCTCTCAGCCGAGCACGGAGCTGGACGCTGGAAAGCAACCTCCATGGGCTCGCGATGTCCCGCGCGAGAGGCAGCTGCGCGCCGAGGCGCTGCTCCAGCAAGCCAATGCTCACTGGTTGGACTCCCGCTTCGTGGCGGCCGAGGCCAAGTACCGCGAAGCGCTGGGCCTCTGGGACCACCCCGTCACCCATTTCAACCTCTCGCAGATCCTCGCCACGCAGGGCCGGCACCTCGAGCTGCACAAGCACATCACCCAGGCCATGCGCTTCGGTGACGCCCCTCTTGGAAAAGAGAAGTTCAGTCGAGCCCAGTTCCTCAAGACGGTCGCCGAGCAGCAGTTGGGCCGCGTGGAGATCTCCTGCGACGTCTCCGACGCCTCGGTGTGGGTGGGAGAGAAGCGACTGCTCCAGTGTCCGGGCAAAGTCGAGGAGCTCATGCTCCCTGGTACCTACACCCTCAGCACGCGAAGGAAGGGCTACCCGGACAACGACAGGACACGCGCCCTGCTCGCCGGAAAGACGGTCTCCCTCCACATCACTCAGCTCTACGACGAGGAGGACTTCCACGTTCAACAAGGCCGGTGGCCCACCTGGAAGCCCTGGAGCGTCGTGGGCGCGGGCGTGCTCATGGCGGGAGGAGGTGGGCTGCTTCACCTTCAGGCGCGCAACAACTACCGGGCTTTCGACCAACGGGCCAGTCGATGTGGCCCGGAGGGATGTGACGCGGATCCCACGCTCGCCGGGAAGATCCGACGCGGCGACAACTTCCAGAAGCTCGCCATCGGCTCGTATGCCCTGGCCGGCGCCACCGCTGTCACCGGCGCGGTCCTCGTCCTCCTCAATCGGGAGAAGGCCGTCCTTCGCACTCCCGACGAACTCGATGGCGTGAACGTCTCGCTCACTGTCGGCAAGGCCGAGAGTGGCTTCCTGGCTACCTGGCGCTTCTGAGGTCCCCCCATGAACCATGAAACCGCGTGTGTGAAGCGGCACCCGTCCTCCCTGGTGCTGCTCCTGGTCGTGCTTGGCTCGTCGCTCCTGGCCTGCTTCGAGCCCAGTGGAGCTGTCTGCCCGCGCTCGGGCCGCATCTGCGCCGTGGCGTGCGCCGCCAACGGCGAGGTGTGCATCTCGGACTCGTGCGGAGACGGCGTCGTCCAGGCCGATAAAGGCGAGATCTGCGACGACGGCAACCTCGACTCCGACGACGCCTGTAGCAGTACCTGCAAGTCGGACGAGACCTGCGGCAACGGCGTCACGGACCGGTACAAGGGCGAGGCCTGCGATGACGGCAACCAGATCGACGGAGATGGGTGCAGCGCGGACTGCCGCTCCGGAGAGACCTGCGGCAACGGCTTCCTGGACTCGAGCGAGCAGTGTGACGACGGCAACACGAGCAGCGATGACGACTGCCTCAGCAACTGCTTGGTGGCTCTCTGCGGAGATGGTTTCGTCAACCTCAGGGGCTCGAGAAGAGAAGCGTGTGACTACGGTGACTCATCGACTGCTTGTAACCTCAATTGCACGCTCCCACGCTGCGGCGATGGCGTCGTGACCGCCAGCGCGGGCGAAGAATGTGACAACGGCACCCAGGAAAACTCCGCCACGTGCGACGTGGACTGCACCACTCCCTATTGTGGAGACGGGCGCATCAACCCCGCCCGTGGAGAGGATTGCGACGATGGCAATCCGAGCGACAGCGGCGCCTGCCTCAGCACCTGCAAGGTAGCGCGATGCGGAGATGGCTACGTCAACGCTGCATCCGAAGCCTGCGACGATGGAAATAACACCACGGAAACCCAGTGTCCTTACGGCGTTCAGTCCTGCAGCAATTTCTGCAACGCGGACTGCACGGCGCAACTGCCGCTCCGCGGGCCCTATTGCGGCGACAACAACCATGACCCTGGAGAGGCTTGCGACGATGGCAACAACGTCACCGAAAGACGGTGTCCTCCGGGTACCCTGGAGTGCCAACTCTGCAATGCAGACTGCTCGCAGCGCCTGAATCTCCAAGGCTCCGTCTGTGGCAATCGCATCGTGGAGGATGGAGAAGCTTGCGACGATGGCAACGCCGATTCTTGTGGTTCATGCAACGCGACTTGCACAGAAGCACGGAATCCGACCCACGCCCAGGGCCACATCCTCGCTATCGGCCCAGGCGGCCTGCATGATGGGGAAACCTTCTCCATCAGTGATGGGCTTCATCCGCCTGTTATTTTCGAGTTCGACAAAGACGGCAGCACATTTTCCGGGCATACGCCCGTAGACCTCTCTGGACTCGCGACCTACTTGGGCGTGGCGGATCGCATCATTGAAGCCATTGATACCCTCAATGGTTCACCCGATGATCCATCGGAAGAAGCCTCCCTCGCCATCTCCGCGGAGAGAGAGAGAAACAGCCCCAAGGTACTCCTTGAGCATCTCCACCCCGGTGGTTTCGGTAACCAACGCATCACGGAGTCCGTCGTGAACTCCATCTTCGACATCAAAGGGATGTCCGGGGGAATGCCGAACGACTGCCCGGAAAACATGGGGTGCAAGCAGGATGCGGACTGCGCGTTGGGGTTCGTGTGTGGCTCGAACTACCGGTGCAAGGACGACTGACCATCCACACTCCGAGGAGAGGGCCTGCCAGGTCGCTTGCTACCCAGGCTCTCTCCCTCTCCCTTCGGAATTTTAGCCGGGTCGTTCCCTTGCAGATCCAATGATGGCCGGGTGACACTTCCGCGCGCGTTACCGTGTATCGGTAAGCGACTGCCTCGGAAGGGATGTCACCGGAGCCATGAACAAGAGTCCAGCGGGCACCGAGAACGGCTTTCCTCAGCCTCCCACGGCGGGAAACCCCGGGCCCAACAATCTGGATGAGCGCACCCAGGCGGCGGACGTCGACGCCCTCTTCTCGCCCAACACCGCCAACCCTTCGCTGCGCTTCGACGCGGAGCACTCGCGCCCGCCCACCGGTGAGAACAGCCAGCACTCGGTGAGTCAGCACCCCTCCAGTCCGCCCTCGGGCAGTTCCTGGAGCCAGCACCCCTCGGGCAACTCCTGGAGCCAGCACCCCTCGGGCTCCACGAATCAGAATACGCAGAACGTCGCGCCCGGCACCCTGCCCGCCGTTGGCACCCGCATCCAGCACTACGAGCTCATCCGCCAGCTCGGCAGCGGCGGCATGGGCACCGTGTTCCTCGCCCGCGACACCCGGCTCGGCCGCCGCGTCGCCATCAAGTTCCTCCACTCCGACAACCCCGAGGTCACCAAGCGTTTCATCCTCGAGGCCCGCGCCACCGCGCGCTGCAGCCACGAGAACATCGTCATCATCTATGAGGTGGGCGAGCACAACGGCAGCCCCTTCATGGTGCTCGAGTACCTGCAGGGCCACCCCCTCAACAAGCTCATCTCCGGCCAGCGCGTGCCCGCCGCTCGCGCCGTGGAGATCATGGTCCCCGTGGTGCGCGCCCTCGCCACCGCGCACGAGCTGGGCATCGTCCACCGCGACCTCAAGCCCGACAACATCGTCGTCACCGACTCCGGCTCCATCAAGGTGCTCGACTTTGGCATCGCCAAGGTGCTCCAGGATCCCGAGCACCCGCCCGAGCAGGAGAGCGAGCTGTCCGCCAGCGCGCTCGCGGCCCAGGCATCGGCTGCCGGCGGCACCTCGGGCGAGGACCTGTCCAACCTCACCCGGCGCGGCGCCATCATGGGCACCATGCCGTACATGTCGCCCGAGCAATGGCGCGGCGGCAACAAGGTGGACCACCGCACCGACATCTGGGCCGTGGGCATCATGTTGTTCCGGATGATCACCGGGAAGCACCCGCTGGATCCGCTCCGCGGGCCGCAGCTCGTCGTCACCGCGCACCTCAACGAGCCCATGCCGCGCCTGCGCGACATGATGCCGGATGTACCCGCCGCGCTGGCCGACGTCGTCGATCGCTGCCTGCTCAAGCACAAGGATCAGCGCTGGCCGGACGCCGTCTCGCTGCTCAAGGCGCTGGAGCCCTTCCTCCCCGGCCGCTTCACCCGCGAGTTGCGCGTCGATGAGAGCCCCTATGCGGGCCTGTCCTCCTTCCAGGAGAACGACGCGGACCGCTTCTTCGGCCGCTCCAAGGAAATCGCCGCCCTGGTGCATCGCATCCAGAGCCAGCCGCTGGTGGCCGTGGTGGGCCCCTCCGGCGCCGGTAAGTCCTCGTTCGTTCGCGCCGGTCTGGTGCCGGTGCTCAAGCGCTCGGGCGTGGCCTGGGAGTCCATCGTCATCCGCCCCGGCCGCCACCCGCTGGCCGCCCTGGCCAGCATCGTCGGCCCCCTGGTGAACTCCTCGACGACCATCGAGCAGGACATCCAGGCCCAGCAGAAGCTCATCGACCGGCTCCACGCCGAGCCCGGCTACGTGGGCTCCGTTCTGCGCAGCCGCGCCCGCCGCGAGAAGCGCCGCATCCTGCTCTTCATCGACCAGTTCGAGGAGCTCTACACGCTGGTGCCCGACGCCAAGGAGCGCCGGGCCTTCACCGCGTGCCTGTCCGGCATCGCCGACGACGCCACCGCGCCCATGCGCGTGGTGCTCTCCATCCGCTCCGACTTCCTGGACCGAGTGCCCGAGGACGAGCGCTTCATGGCCGAGCTGAACTCGGGCCTGTTCTTCCTCAACACCCCGGGCCGCGAGGGCCTGCGAGACGCGCTCGTGCAGCCGGCGGAGATGGCCGGCTACCAGTTCGAGTCGCCCGCCATCGTGGACGACATGCTCCAGCACCTGGAGTCCACCCAGGGCGCGCTGCCGCTGCTCCAGTTCGCCGCCACCCAGCTCTGGGAGGGGCGCAACGCCACCCACAAGCTGCTCACCGTGGACCGCTACAACGCCATGGGCGGCATCGCCGGCGCCCTGGCCACCCACGCCGACAGCGTGCTCAACGAGCTGCCCTCCCAGGCGGGCCCCCTGGCGCGGCAGGTGCTCCTGCGGCTGGTGACGCCCGAGCGCACCCGCGCCATCGTCTCCATGGACGAGCTGCGTGAACTGACCAAGGACGGCAACGAGATCCAGCTGCTCATCGACTACCTCGTCCAGGCGCGCCTGTTGGTGGTGCAGACGGCGGGCGGCTCCACGGGCGCGCTCGTGGAGATCGTCCACGAGTCGCTCATCCACAGCTGGCCCACGCTGCGGCGCTGGCTGGACGAGGGCCAGGAGGACGCGGCCTTCATGGAGCAGCTGCGCAACGCCGCGCGCCAGTGGACCGCCAACGGCCAGGACAGCGATCTGCTCTGGCGGGGCGAGGTGGTGGAGGAGGCCCAGCGCTTCCAGCGCCGCTACCGAGGGGAGCTGCCCCAGCAGCAGCGCGCCTTCCTCGACGCCGTCTTCGCCCAGGCACAGAAGGCCACGCGCCGCAGGCGGGCGCTGCTCCTCGGCTCAACGGTGTTCCTGGTGGGCCTGGTGGCCGCCTCCGCCGTGGCGCTGGTGGTCATCCGCAACGCACAGCGCGAGGCCGAGCGCCAGGCGGTGGTGGCAAAGGTCTCCGCCAACCAGGCGCGCGGGGCCGAGGCCGTGGCGCGCAAGGCCGAGGCGCAGGCCAAGCAGCGTCTGGCCGAGGTGCAAGCCAAGGAGCTGGAGCGCCAGCGGGCCCAGCAGGAGGCCGAGACGGCCAACGCCCAGGTGGCCATCACCAACAGCGAGCTCCAGGGCAAGAACGAGGAGCTGATGCTGGCGCTGCGCCGCGCGAAGTTCGCCCAGTGGCGCGCCAAGAACGAGAAGAAGAACGCCGAGCAGAACGCGACGACCGCGCGCCAGGCCCAGCAGGACGCCATCCGCGCCGCGAAGCAGCTCCAGGACCTGCTCAGCCGCGAGCAGGAGCGCGTCCAGCGCCTGCAGTCGCAGCTGGGCAGCCCGATCATCGACGATTTGAAGTAGAGGGGACCCGAGGATGGTGAAGAGCAGGACCACGAGAGGCCTCTGGGCGGTGGCGCTGACGCTGGCGCTGTGGACCGCCCCCTCGGCCGCGCAGCAGGGCCCCGCGAGCGAGGAGCGCGCCTGGGCCAAGGGCGTTCCGCCCGAGTCACAGAAGCGCGCGCTGGAGCTGTTCCGGCAGGGCAACACCCTGCTCAAGGAGTCCGTCTTCGTGCGCGCCGTCGAGAAGTACCGCGAGGCGATCGCGCTGTGGGACCACCCCGCCATCCACTACAACCTCGCGCTGGCGCTCCTGAACCTGGACCAGCCCGTCGAGGTGCATGAGCACCTAGTGGCCTCCCTGCGCTACGGCGCCGCGCCCCTGGACTCCGAGAAGTTCGAGAACGCCAAGGCCTACAAGACGCTCATCGAGAAGCAGCTGTCCCGCGTGGACCTCAGCTGTGACACGCCCGGCGCCTCCGTCACCCTGGATGGACAGGTGCTCTTCGTCGGCCCCGGCCGCTACCAGGGCATGGTGCGCCCCGGTCAGCACACCCTGGTGGCCACCAAGGCGGGCTACGTGCCCACCGACATGAGCCGCACCCTGCTGCCCGGCGAGGCGGTGAAGCTCGAGCTGAAGGTGTACACCGCCGAGGAGCTCACCCGGTACCGCCGCCAGTGGTCCGCGTGGAAGCCCTGGGCGGTGCTCGGCGCCGGAGTGGCCCTGGCCGCGGGCGGCAGCGTGCTCCACATGCAGGCCCGCGACAGCTACCGCGAGTTCGACGTCGGCATCCTCAGCTGCGGCGGCTGCGTGCCCGAGCCGGCGCTCGCCGACAAGCGCTCCCGGGGTGACTCCCTGCAGAAGGTGGCCTTCGGCACCTACGCCGTGGGCGGTGCCGCGCTCGTCACCGGCGCGGTGCTCGTCTATGTCAACCGTGAGCAGTCCTACCGCATCACCCCCGGCGAGGCTTCGAAAGATCAGGAAGTGAGCGTCGCGCCCCTGCTCGGTAAGGGCGAGGGCGGCATGCTGGCGACCTTCCGCTTCTGAGGTGTTATGAGACGAGACACCCCCCGCTCCCACTTCCGCGGTCAGATTCCCCTGCTGGTGGTGGCGCTGCTGACCCTTCCGCTGCTCGCCTGCTTCGAGCCCGAGAGCGTCACCTGCCCCTCGGGGGTGGTGTGCCCTCCCGGGCAGTCCTGTGCCGCCAGCCAGTCGGTGTGCATCAAGGACGCCTGCGGCAACGGCCTCGTCGACAACGGCGAGGCATGTGACGACGGCAACCTGCAGGACCGCGACGGGTGTAGCGCCACCTGCGTCTCGAACGAGACGTGCGGCAACCGCGTGGTCGACACCACGCTCGGCGAGGTCTGCGACGACGGCAACACCAACGACGGCGACGGGTGCAGCTTCGACTGCCGCTCCACGGAGCTGTGCGGCAACAACATCATCGACCGCTCGGTGGGTGAGAAGTGTGACGACGGCAACCAGCGCTCCGGCGACGGGTGCAGCTCCGACTGCCAGTCGTCCGAGTTCTGCGGCAACCGCTACGTGGACACCGCCCGGGGTGAGAAGTGCGACGACGGCAACAACGACAGCGGCGATGGGTGCAGCGGTGACTGCCGCTCCGAGGAGGACTGCGGCAACCGCATCGTGGACACCGCCGCGGGCGAGAAGTGCGACGACGGCAACAACCTGAGCGGTGACGGGTGCGCCAGCGACTGCCTCTCGGACGAGTCGTGCGGCAACAACATCGTGGACACCGCCGCGGGCGAGCGGTGCGACGACGGCAACACGGCCGATGGCGACGGCTGCAGCTCCGACTGCCGCTCGGGCGAGGGCTGCGGCAACGGCCAGCGGGACCTCGAGGAGGAGTGCGACGACGGCAACACCAACAACGAGGACGACTGCCTGAACCTGTGCCTGTTCGCCCGGTGCGGTGACGGGGCCACGGACCGGCAGCCGCCGCGCGTCGAGGAGTGTGACACCGCGGGCGAGTCCGCCACCTGCAACGCCAACTGCACGCGGCGCCGCTGCGGCGATGGCGTCGTCAACAGCAGCGCTGGCGAGCAGTGCGACAACCTGGGAGGCGGCAGCACCGCGGACTGCGACGCGGACTGCACCATCGCCTTCTGCGGCGACGGCTTCACCAACGCCGCGCGCAACGAGCAGTGCGACACGCGGGGCAACTCGACCACCTGCGACTCCGACTGCACCCAGGCCCTGTGTGGCGACGGCTTCATCAACGCGGCGGCCAACGAGCAGTGCGACACCTCGGGCGAGTCGGTCTTCTGCGACTCCGACTGCACCCGCCCCAGCTGTGGTGACGGCGTGCAGAACCAGCAGGCGAACGAGCTGTGCGACGACGGCAACAGCAACAACAGCGACAACTGCCTCACCACCTGCCAGCCCAGCGCCTGCGGTGATGGCTTCATCGATGGGCAGGAGCCCGGCCTCGAGGCGTGCGATGACGGCAACACCGCCAGCGAGAGTGCCTGCCCCTACGGTACGCCCAACTGCTCCGCCTGCAACGCCACCTGCACCAGCTCGCTGACCCTCACCGGCGCCTACTGCGGCGACTCCGCCCAGAACGGCCCCGAGGCCTGCGACGACGGCAACACCGTCTCCGAGAACGCCTGCCCCTACGGCACGCGCAACTGCACGGGCTGCAACGCCTCCTGCACCGGCGTGCTGAACCTCACCGGCCCCTACTGCGGCGACAACCTCATGACGGACGCCGAGGCGTGCGACGACGGCAACACCACCACGGAGAACGCCTGCCCCTACGGCACGCCGAGCTGCGTGCGCTGCGATGCCACCTGCGGCGCCTCGCTGAACCTCACCGGCGCCTACTGCGGCGACTCGGCCCAGAACGGCCCCGAGGCCTGCGACGACGGCAACACCACCAATGAAACCTCGTGCCCCTACGGCACTCCCAACTGCTTCGGCTGCAACGCCACCTGCTCCGGCCTGTTGACCCTGGCCGGCCCCCACTGCGGTGACAACCTCATCACCAACGGCGAGGTGTGCGACGACGGCAACACGATCAGCGAGACCGCCTGCGCCTACGGCCTGCAGAGCTGCGTGCGCTGCAACGCCACCTGCACCGCCGAACTGCCCCTGACTGGCCCCTATTGCGGCGATGGCGCGCAGACGGACAGCGAGGCGTGTGACGACGGCAACACGGCCAATGAGACCTCGTGCGACTACGGCACGCCCAGCTGCACGGGCTGCAACGCCGCCTGCACCGCCGTGCTGCCCCTCACCGGCGCCTACTGCGGCGACAGCCTCGTCAGCAACGGCGAGGTCTGCGACGACGGCAACGCCATCACGGAGACCCAGTGCCCCTACGGCACGCCCAACTGCGTGCGCTGCAATGCCAACTGCAGCGTGCCCCTGCCCCTCTCCGGCCCCTTCTGCGGAGATGGCATCCCCAACGGCAGCGAGGTGTGTGACGACGGCAACACCGACGTCTGCGGCACCTGTACCTCCACGTGCTCGCGCATCCGGCTCGCGAAGGCCACCGGCAACATCACCTCCGTGGCGAAGTCGAGCCTCAGCGGCGAGACGTTCTCCCTCAGCGACGGCATCAACCCCACCGTCATCTTCGAGTTCGATGCCAACGGCTCGGTCTCCAACGGCCACGTCCGCGTCAACATCGCCCCCGTCAACACCGCCGCCGAGGTGGCGACGGTCATCGCCAGCGCCATCAACGGAGTGGGCACCAACCTGGAGCTCTCGGCTCAGTCCTCCGGCATCAACGTGACCCTCACGCATGACCGGTTCGGCTCGGTGGGCAACCAGCCCATCACCGAGACGGTCCGCGCCAGCGGCTTCGTGGTGACGGGAATGGCCAACGGCGGCGGCTTCGACTGCGGCGAGGGCATGGGCTGCACTCGCAACGAGGACTGCGACACCGAGTTCGTCTGTCGGCCGGACAAGACCTGCGGCCTCCCCCTGCCCCCGAGCGACGGCGGCGTGCCGGACCCGGACGGCGGCACCCCGGACGCTGGCGCTTCGGACGCGGGCACGGTGGACGCGGGCACCCCGGACGCGGGCTCGGAGGAGCCCGACGGTGGGACGACTCCGGAGGACGGAGGCACCTCCGACGGAGGCGAAACTTCGGAGGACGGGGGCGCCCTGAGGCGCTGGCGGAACTGAGCCCCGACCCGGGGCCCGTAGAGGTGGCGAGCCGCGGAGAGTGCCTCCGCGCTCAGCTCACCTCCCAGGCCCCGCGAACTACTCGACCTCGAGCGCGCCCGCGAGGATCCAGGTCTGGATGCTCTCGAGCTGGTCCGGCGGCAGCGTGCGGGTGCCGTCCAGCGGATCCACCGGCATGCGGCTGCCGACGATGCTGCCGTCGCCCGCGAGCTTGAGCCACAGGTAGCTCTGCTCCAGCCGACCCGGATCCACCAGCTTGAGGTTCGGGCTCTGCACCGAGGCGGCCCGCAAGCGCTGATAGGCATCCGAGGCGGTCAGGTCCAGGCCCATCTGCGCGTTGGAGCCACCGTGGCAGCCGCCACAGTTCGACTGGAGGATGGGCCACACGCGCTCACGCCACGTCACCCCCGCGCCCACCACGTTCAGCGCCTGCGGGTTGGCGGAGTACGAGCACCCCGCGTAGTCGATGGAGGACGAGAGGTTCCACTCGTTGGCGTTGGGGTCCAGGCCCTCGATGAAGCACATCAGCGCCAGCATGTCCGGCACCGACAGCGGCTGGTTGGCCAGCGGCATGCGCGAGCCTGGAATCCGCTCGCCCTGCATGTGCCCGCGCACGCGCGCCACCAGGTAGCTCTCCTCGGGCTTGCCCGGGTTGAGCAGCGGCGTGGACTTGCCCTCGCGCGCCCCGAAGGTGCCGTTGCGGTTCTGGTCTCCCTCGATGATGCCGATCGCCTGCAACGCCTCCACCGAGTCCCGCTGGTAGTCGCGCACCTCGCCGAACAGGTGCCGGCCGTCACCCAGCACCCACCAGCGCGTGTTGTAGTTGGCGACCGACAGCGTCTCCACGTTGTCCTGCGCGTTGATGAAGTTGCGCAGGAAGTTGGCCGTGCCCCAGTGCGCCCGGCCCTTGTCCAGCGGCACCGGGTCTCTCAGGTACAGGTGCAGGCCGGCGGCATCCGAGGGCGGCACCTCGTCGTCCTCGTATTCCACGTACGCGCCGAGGACGACCTCGTACCAGCCGATCTCTATCTCCCGAAAGGACTGCTCCTTGAGCTTGAAGCGATCCCCGAGCCGCTCGCACCGGTCATACACGGAGGCGTACGTGCCGGGCTGCAAGTTGCAGGGCGCGTTGATGGAGGCCGTGAAGGTGCCCGCGGTGTGCAGGTCCGGGTACTCCTTCTGGTTGTGGCACACGCCGTTGGTGGGGCCACAGGTGCGCAGCACCACCTTGCGCTGCAGGTCCAGGCCGGTGGGCAGGCGCGTCTGCGCCTCCAGCACCAGCGGGTCCGAGCCCGTGTACGGCGCCACCGTCGCCGGAGCGCCCGACGAGGGCCGCTGCGGCTCGAAGGGGATGGTGCCAGTCGTGCCCTCGTAGTCCTTCGAGGAGTCGCACCCCGACAGGAGCGCGACGGCGACCACAGAGGCGAGCGTAGAGCGCATCATGTGAAGATGTCCTGGATGGGGTTGTCGGCGGGGAAGACCGTGCTGTGGTCGGCGCCCAGCAGGTCCAGCATCGTCTTGAGCACCGAGCGGTAGGAGTACACCTGGCCCGTGCCCTTGAGGTCCGAGGAGCGCACCCCGCCCAGCATCTTGCCGCCCTTGCCCAGCGCGGAGATGACGCCGCCCATCATCGGCATGGACATCCACCGTGTGGCGAAGTCGCTGGAGTGGTCGCTGCCGTTGGCGGAGTTGAACCGGTTGCCGTTGCCAGTCCGGCCGAACTCGCTGCCCATCACCACCAGCGTCTTGTCCCAGTAGGAGCCGCCCTTGGGGTGCTGCATGCGCTTGAGCGCCGCGCGCAGGCCGCTCAGCAGGCGGTTGGCCTGGTCGATCTCCGCCGACAGGCCCTCCTCCTCGTTGGAGTGGAAGTCGTAGAAGCCCTGGTTGAGGAAGACGGCCGGGCAGCCGAAGTGGAACAGGCGCAGGGCGAGCGCGACGTTGCGGCCCACCCCGTCATCTCCAAACATGGACACCAGGTCCCGGTTGCTGATGCCGTCCGCCTCGTCGGGGGAGTTGGCGTTCACCCGAAGGAGGGGGTCACGGAAGATGCGGCCGTAGGCGCGCGTGGCCTCGCGCGTCTGCTGGTAGGCCTCCACGCTGTTGCGCAGCGCCGGGTGCAGCCGGTCTCGCAGGCGCATGTCCTGCTTGCCCGCGAGGGTGGTGGCCCACTCCGGCAGGTTCGAGTCCGGGTCGAAGCCGAACCGCTCGAAGCCGCCGCCGTCCAGCACCGGGGGCCGATAGCCCGCGTAGATGCCGGCGCCCAGCGTCATGCCCGCCTCGCCCAGACTGAAGGCCGGCAGCACCGTCCTGCCCTGGGCCGCCTCCTGCGCCACCTTCTCCCGCATGCCGTAGTTGAGGAAGGTCAGGAAGCTGGTGGTGCCACCCACGTAGCCGGTGAGGAAGCGCTCCAGCCCCGTGCCGTGGTTGCCGTCGGCGCGCGCGGAGAAGGGCTCGTGGTCCACGCACGGCAGCACGCAGATCTCATTGGTGAAGGCCGTCACCTTCTCCATGCCCAGGTCGACCCGGGCCGTGCCCTCCTCGCCCTCCAGCCAGCTGGCGCGCCCTATCAGCTCGCCCACGCCCCACTCCGTGCCCGGAGCGCGCTCGGACGAGCGGCCGAAGGGGTTGAACTCCTCGGCCACGTCCGCGTTGAAGGCGGTGGTGAAGCGGAAGCCGCCTCCCAGGCGGATGTAGATGAGGTGCTCCACACTGCCTCGCGGAGACGTCTGCGCGTAGGCGGTGCGCGGCAACCACAGGGTCGGGAAGCCCAGGGCGGCGGCACCCGCCCCCAGTCCCTTGAGCAACCCGCGGCGACCCAGCTTGTATGGCTTCTTCGTGTCGTCGGACATGGCCCGTGACTCCGTGGACTCAGTAGAAGAGACGCTCGGCGCCCGACAGCAGCGCGAAGCACAGGGGGCGGGCGAACTCCTCGGCGCCGCACCGGTCAACGGCGCACTTGGCGCCAGCTTCCCGCACGTCGGTCAGCTCCTCGCTCGTGGGCGAGCGTCCCAGCAGCACGCGGTACTGGTGCGAGCCGATCTGCGTGGCCAGCTCCGGCGTCAACACGCGGGCGGCCTCCACCCCCTCGGGCAACAACCGCTCGATGGGAGCGCCGTTGGCCTTCGGGTCCAGCGTGGGGTTGCAGAGGTCGCCCACGAAGGCCAGCTGCGTGCCGGTGGTGAGGATGCTCACCACGCGGAAGCGCCCACCCACGATGTTCTCCGGGCAGCCGCCCAGGGTGCGCGCCAGGTCCGCGTAGTCCTCTTCGATTTGCCCCTCGGCGTCGATCTTCCAGCGCGAGTTCTGCAGCACCCGGTAGGCCGCGACGCTGCCCGAGCGCAGCAGGTTCTCCGGCTGGCTGATGCGGTGGTCACACGTGGACATGGTGTAGCCGGTGTTGCGCATCATCGAGTCGATCCACACCTCGGCCTCCATCTGCTTCAGCGGCCCGTAGGCCCACCGGTACGAGGTGGTGGTGTTGCCCTCGGTGGACTGGAGGTAGGCGGCGGAGGTGAGCACCGCGTAATGCACGGAGCGGAGGTCGCCCTGGTGGTCCAGCAGCCAGCGCACCAGCTCGGCACGCACCTCGGGCACCTTCGCCGACAAGTCGTAGCCCAGGTACTGGTCCAGCACGTCATCCACCGCGCGCTCCCAGAAGGCCAGCTCGGTGGACAGCACGCGCCCCGGCGTCTGCATCAGCGCCCACTCGTCCGGCGTGAGCAGGCCGTTCCACAGTGTCAGCTCGTTGATCTGCCGGTCCATGACCGAGCGCAGGTCCGGGGTGAGCACCAGCTCGTTGTAGCCCCAGAGCACGCTGGTGCATTCGCCCTTCTTCACCTGATCCACCTCGCTGCCGTCCTCGGTGAGGCAGCGGAAGCGCACGTAGGCGTCCGGCATGCGCATGGCCATCTGCGGGTGGTCGTAGTAGCCCGAGTGCCACAGCCGGTAGAGCCGGGACATGTCCGCGCGCTCGTGCTCGAAGGGCGGCCGGCCCAGGAAGAGGCGGAAGAGCGCCTCCACCTTGTCGCCGGGGTCCGCGTGGCGGCGGGTGAGCACCGGGTGCGCGCTCACCACGGCGGCGAACTGGTCATACGGCACCTTGCCGCGGAAGAGCTTCTCCACCAGCAGGTCCATGTCGTAGATGGCCTGAATGTTCACCACTTCGTTGCTGTAGAGGTACTTGTCGGCGGCGCGGCGCTGGTTGACGAAGATGAAGTCGCTGCTGGCCATCAGCTGCTTCACCGTCTCGCCCCAGTTGCCCGTGCAGGTGGCCTCGGCCTCCTCGGCGGTGGGCACGCGCCCGGCCACATCCACGAAGAGCCGGCGGCAGGCCTCGGCGTGCTGAACGGGGCGGTGCGACAGGCCCACGCCCCACAGGCTGCGGCACAGGCCGCGGTTGACGGGGTTCCGCAGGTTGGCCGCGTCGCAGTACGCCACACAGGCCCCATCACAGTCCGGGGGCCGCGAGTCGTCGGGCGGCGGCACGTCGCGCGCCGCGGGCAGCGGGTCCTGGCCGCCGGCGAACTCGCCCGAGGTGATCGGCTCGCCATTGCCCACCATGCTGCCGGGGCCTACAGCCAGCTTCTCTGGGTTGAAGCCTGAGTCGCGCGTGCAGCCGACCAGCAACGCGACACAGGCGAGGAAGACCCGCGTGAGGGGACGGTTCATCCACGACTCCCGTGGTGAGGGGTGGTGCCCTTACAGGGCGAACTCAATACCGAGGGTGAGGCCCAGGCGCAGGCCAAAAGTGCTCCAGTCCTTGTTGAACTGGAGCCCATCGATTTCCTGGCTCGTGGAGAAGAGGAAGAGCTTCTCGAGCTGCGCGCCCAAGTCGGCGCGCAAGAGGATGCGCTCGCTCATCTGCCGACGCGCTCCCAGCGACAGCCCCAGCAGCCAGCCCACGCGCGGCACGTTCCACACGTCCACGCCCTGGTCCTGCAGCCGGTGGATCTCATCACTGAGCTGGCGGCCGGGGACGAGCAGCGACAGGCCACCGCGGATGCCGAACATGGCCTCCATCTTCTGCGCCACGGGCAGGCCGTATTCGCCGGAGATGAACGCCTGGTTGAGCAGGCCGAAGCCGAACGTCCGGTCTCCGCCCGCGCCGTAGTTGCCGAACAGGCGCACGCCGCCGCCGATGCGCGCGTTGTCGCTGGCGATGGGCGCCGGCACGCTGAGCGAGAGCGTGGCCGACAGGAAGCTGCCGCTGCTGTAGTCGAAAGACTCGTCCAGGCGCGAGGCGTTGATGGCCTGCTCGCCAGTCATCGTGGATCTCTCGGCGAAGAGGTCGAACCCCACGCCGATCCGCATCTTCGCCACCGAGGGCGGCGCGGAGGCAGGAGGCGTGGGCATGGGCCGATCAAGCGCGGAGGGCGCGGCGGAGGGACGCGCGGGAGCGGACTTCGCGGGGGCAGGGGCGGTCTTGCGCGCCAGCACGGTCGGCGCGGCGGCGGGCGGCTCGGCGGAGGCCTTCGCGGGCGAGACCGGCTCGTCAACGGCCTTCGCGGCGGGGGACGGCGTGGGCGCGGGCGGCTCGGCGGCGACCTTCTCGGGCGCGGAGGCCGACTCGGACGAAGCCTGCTCGGCAGCGGCCTTCTCAGCGGCGGCCTTCGCGGCAGCGGCCTTCGCGGCGGCGGCCTTCGAAGGAGCCTTCCGCGCGGGAGCCTTCCGCGCGGAGGCGGAACGGGCGGTGGCGGGGCGCGCGGAGGCAACACCCGCCGACAGCGCGAGCGTCACGAGAAGGAGCGCCTTCCAGGGAACACGAACAACGAGCAGAGAGCGCATGCGGGCACGCAGGAAGTGGGTTGGCCGACAGATGCTAGACCAGTTCTCCCACGGCCTGCTGCCTGCCTGCTCGCCTGTTCGCGGAGGGCATAAAACTTCCGCTGTGACGGAGCAACGCCCGGTGAAGAGGCCACTCCAACCAGGTGTGAAAGGTGGACTCAGGTGGGCGTGCGTTCGGGCTCAGCGAGCGCGGCCACGGGCTCGGCGGACTGGTCCACCGCTGCAAGCAGGGTGGCGAGCGGCACGGGGGGAATGTGGAGCAGCCGCGCCACGGCCCACGTGGACACCTCGCCGACATACCAAAAGGCCACGCCCGCCACCGCGACGGCGGGGAGCCAGTAGCGCACGCTGCCACCGAGGATGACGGCGGCGACGATGGCGATCGTCGCGGGGATGAGCACCGTCCACCGGAGGCGCCGGCTCTGCATGCCGCGGATGAAGGACAGGACCATGGAGCGCGAAGCGAGCGCGAGCTGCATGCGCATGGCGTCGTGCGGAGGAATGGTGGAGCTCCGCGCCTTGACGACGGCCTCCACGCGCTCGGCATGTCGACGCCACAGCCCCTCGGGCGAGGCCCCGGAGATCTCCATCACGTAGGCCGCCTCGGGGTGATGGAGACGCGCGCGCGCGAACAGGCGCGCCCGACCGCTGTAGGTGCTCGAGGTGTCGATGATGGTGCCGTCGTGGAGCAGCGTGCGCAGCTCGGCGCGAGGCCGCTTCTGCTGGTCGTGCTCCAGGGTGAGGAAGGCGCGGCTGTCGGGGCTGCGCCACACCTCGTGTACGTAGCCCGGAGCCGAGCCCATCCGGTAGAAGCCGACGGACCGGAACCCGAGCGCTTCGAAGGCCGGGGCGAGCTCGGGCACGGCGAGGGCTCGCCGTGCATCTTCCTCTCCGCTCACGTCCCGGACTTCGAAGATGTCGCGCAGGATCGCGACGTACGGCGAGTCATTCATGGCTCCATTTAAGGAGCAACGCCCCGCTGGAAGCGAGCCCCCTTGCCTAGAAGTATCCGCCGACCACGGTGCTGATGTGGAGCTGGGCCAGGGTGCCGTCACCCAGCTGCGTCACCAGCCCCGGGCCTCCGCCCACGAAGAAGTGCGGCGCCAGGTGGACGAGGAAGGGCGCGGAGAGCTCGATCTCCAGGTACGTCCGGTCGCCCGCCCCCGAGTGGGCCACGCCCAGCCCGAGCTTGGGCCACACGGACACCTTCTCGTTCAGCCAGATGTTGTAGCCACCGCGCACGCGCAGGCCGAGCGAGACGTCGTCGTCTCCATCGGTGATGGTGGTGGCCAGCAACACGGAGCCGCCCAGCGAGAGGTTCTCCTTGAGGAAGTAGTCCACGGAGGGCTTGAGGGAGATGGAGAACCCATCTCCCGGCCCCTCGACGCTGGTGTAGGCCATGGTGCCATAGAGGTCCGAGGTGATGGCGATCTGCCCCATGCCACCGAAATTGCCCGAGCCCTGAGTCCCGAGGGTGTCTGCCTCCTGAGCACGCGCCTCCAGCGAAAGCACGAGTCCCGCCCCGAGGGCCAGGGCCTGCCACTGCATCCGGTTCCACTTCATCACAGGCACTCCTTGATTGAGCATGTGTCCGGGCCAGGCCCCCGGATCGCGGGTGCGTTGTAGCCAAACTCCGCCTGAGTGCGAGCGATTTTCCACGTGGCCCCGGGGAACTGCCTCAAACGCAGCAGTGGCATAGACTCGCGTCCATGGAGCGACTGCCCTCCGCCAACTGCCCCCGCTGTGGCGCCCCGCGTACACCGACCCCCGAGTGTCCGCACTGTGGCGTCTACTACGCCAAGGCCGAGGCCCGCGTCGCGCAGCCAGCCCTGGCCCTGGCCCCGGAGGAGCCCCCTGCCCCCCTCGCTCCCGCGCCCGCCGAGCGCCTGACCTGGAACGAGGACGCGGAGGACGCGCGGCGAGAGCTGATGATTCGCGTGTTCGCCGTGCCCGCCGCGCTGCTGCTCACCTGGGCGCTCCACAACACCGGCATGGGCCACAGCCTGCTGCGGATCTTCCTCTCCATGTGGATCCACGAGTTGGGGCACGCCGTCACCGCGTGGCTCACCGGCTTCACCGCCTTCCCGGGCCCCTGGGCCACCTCCATCGCGGAGGTGCGCTCTCCCTCCTTCTCGGTGCTGCTGGCGCTGGGCTTTGGCGCCCTGGTGTACCGAGGCTGGAGAATCAACCACCGCCCCACCCTCATCGCGGGCATCGTGCTGCTGTGTCTGCAGGCCGTGGGCACCCTGTTCGTGCGCTCTGGCATGGCGCGCTCGTTCATCAGCTTCGGCGGGGACGGCGGCTGCCTCGTCCTGGGCACCCTGCTGATGACGACCCTCTACGCCGGCAAGAACAGCTCCCTGCACCGGGGGTGGACGCGCTGGGGCCTGCTCGTCATCGGCGCCGCTTCCTTCACCGACGCCTTCACGACGTGGAGGAACGCGCGCACCGACTATGGCTCCATCCCCTTCGGCCGCATCGAGGGCGTGGGCTTGAGTGACCCGACCAAGCTCGTCGACTGGTTCGGCTGGAGTGTGGACTCGATCATCTCCCGCTACGTGAACCTGGGGTGGGCCTGTCTCGCGGTGCTTGGAATGGTCTACGTGCTGGGCGTGTTGCGCGCCCGCGCGGCCCTCCGCGCATGAAACATGGGTCCAGGCGGACCCTTTCCCGTGAGTCCTCCATGTGTACTTCCCGCAGGCACTTCCTGCAGTACTCGCTGAGCGCGGCCTCTCTGTTGGCGCTGGGTCCCCAGGCCCTGGCGGGCCCCGCGAAGAACAAGAAGAAGATCCTCGTCCTCGGAGGCACCGGCTTCCTGGGCCCGGCCTTCGTCACCGCCGCGCAGGCCCGTGGGCACACGCTGACGCTCTTCAACCGCGGTAAGACGCGGCCCGACTGGTTCCCCGAGACGGAGAAGCTGCGCGGGGACCGGGACCCCAAGAAGGACGAGGGCCTCAAGGCCCTGGAGGGCCGCAAGTTCGACGCCGTGCTCGACACCTCGGGCTACTACCCGCGCATGGTGCAGGCCTCCGCGGAGCTGCTGGCACCCCACGTCCAGCAGTACATCTACATCTCCAGCATCTCCGCCTACGCCAGCGACCAGACGCCGCGTGAGGACGAGAGCGCTCCCACCGCGAAGCTGGCGGACCCCACGGTGGAGACGATGGGCACCAACTACGAGAACTTCGGCGGGCTGAAGCGGCTGTGCGAGGAGGCCGCGGAGAAGGCCCTGCCGGGCCGCGTCGCCAACATCCGCCCGGGCTACATCGTCGGCCCGCTGGATGGCTCGGACCGCTTCACCTACTGGCCAGTGCGCTTCGACAAGGGCGGGCAGATGCTCGCACCGGGCACTCCGGAGGACCCCATCCAGGTCATCGATGTGCGGGACCTGGCCGAGTGGCTGGTGAAGGTGGTGGAGGACAACACCACCGGCATCTTCAACGCCACGGGCCCGGAGAAGCCGTGGAACATGGGCGGGGTGCTGGCCACGTGCAAGAAGGTGACGGGCAAGGACACGAAGCTCACCTGGGTGCCCGCGGAATTCCTGGCGAAGCACGGGGAGAGCGGGGACGGGAGCATCCCCATCTGGATGCCGCCCACGGGCAAGACGGCGGGCGCGCACCTGCGCTCCAACGCCAAGGCGGTGAAGGCGGGGCTGAAGTTCCGCCCCACCTCCGTCACCGTGAAGGACACGCTCAAGTACTTCAAGGAGCTGCCCGAGGAGCGCCGCAACAAGCCGCGCGCCGGGCTCACGCCGGAGCGGGAGGCGGAGCTGCTGGCGCTCTGGGCGAAAGAGCAGCCCGAGGCGACGAAGAAGAAAGGTCCGTAAAGGGCACTATCGCGGATCCATCCAACCCTCCTCGGGGCAAGTCTCCACGGTGCTGAGCGGGACGGAGGAACGAGCGCAGATGCGTTACGGGCAGCTATGGGTTGCGCTGGTGGCGGTGCTGGGCGTCACGAACACGGGGTGCGGCATCATCGGCTGGGGCATCTCCGGCAAGTCCGAGCTGCAGAGCTACACCCTGTCCCGGACCCAGGAGGTGGAGGTGAGCTCCATCCCCATGGGAGCCACCATCTACGTGGATGGCGCGGAGGCGGGAGTGACGCCCAAGTCCATCCTCGCCCCGGTGACGCAGGTCCGTCACATTCGCCAGCAGAGCGTGGTACCCGGCCTCATCGGGCTGGGGCTGGACATCCTGGGCCTGGGGGCGGGCACCGCTGCCTGCCTCGAAGCAGACTCCTCCGGGTGCCTCGTGGCCAGCACCGGCATCGGCGTGGGAATCATCCTGGTGGGCACCTATCTGGTCTTCGGGCGCTCCACGAGCGAGGACACGCTGGACGTGATGCCCACGGTCATCGACATCACCTTGAACCACCCCGATTTCCAGGAGCAGACGCGCCGCATCCGCGTCCCGGATCTCACCGAGGTGGAGTTCAAGCTGAAGCCCGTGCCGACTCAGCAGCCCACCTCGCCCGACGCGCCGACCCTCGGTCCTTGAGCGCGGCCGCGGAGCGCCTCAGGCGCTGGAGGAGGCGCGCTTGCGCGCCGGGCGCGCCCGGGCCAGCGTCACCTCGGCGGAGGGAGCCTCCTCCGTGCGCACGGGCTGCGCCTCCACCACCACCGCGCCATCCGGCGTCACCGGCGGCCCCAGCGTCACCACCAGCAGCCGGTATGCCTCCTCCAACCGCCGGTACAACGCGGTGAAGGTCTGCTGCACCGTGCTGGGCATGTCCTCGGTGTAGGTGAAGTACCAGCGCATCTCGTCCAGACGCTCGTGGAAGGCATGCACCACCGCCTGCTCCCGCTCCGGCAGATGCACCAGGTCGTGGAACGTGGCGCTGTTGAAGCGCGTGGTGATGGTGCTGAGCATCGGCTCGCGGCTGCGCAGGCGCGAGAAGAGCGTGAACATCTCGTCCCGCCGCGCGGCCAGCCGCCGCATGATGAGCGCGGCGTCCAGGGCGATCAGGTTGCGCACACGCGCGGGCGTCTCATCCGGCTGCTTGCGACGAGCCATGCGCCCCTACCCTACTACGAAACCCGGGAGCCGATTGAACCGGCCCCCGGGCCTACCGCGCTGCTACGGCGTCGCCGCGGCCACGCCCGCGCGGCGCAGCTCCTCGTCGATCATCTTGCGGAACACCTCGATGGGCTTGGCGCCGGTGATCTTCCGGCCGTTCACGAAGAAGGTCGGCGTGCCCGCCGCGCCAATCTGCGTGCCCTGCGCGGAGTCCGCGGCGATCTGCGCCTCGAACTTGTTCGAGTCCATCGCCGCCTTGTACTTCGCCATGTCCAGGCCCAGCTCCTGCGCGTAGCGATCCAGCGAGGCGCGGTCCAGCGACATCTGGTTGGCGAAGAGCCGGTCATGGAACTCCCAGAACTTGCCCTGCTCGTGCGCCGCCAGCGAAGCGGCCGCCGCCGGGCGCGCGTTCTCGTGGTTGGCCAGCGGCTGGTGCTTGAAGGCCACGCGCAGCTTGCCCTTGTACTCGTCCTCGAGCTGGCGAACCGTGACGGCCGCGCGCGAGCAGAACGGGCACTGGAAGTCCGAGAAGGCCACCAGCGTCACCGGCGCGTCCGCCGCGCCCTTCACCGGCGCCGTGCCCAGATCCACCTTCACCGCCGGAGCCTCCGGAGGCGCCCGCGTCGTCGCACCCTGCGCGGTGATGGAGGCGTACAGCTCCGAGGGCTTCACGCCCTCCTTCACCAGGGCCTGCGCCTGCGCCAGCTCCGCGTCGATGACGGCCTTGAACACCTCGATGGGCTGCGCCCCCGAGAAGAAGCGGCCGTTGACGAAGAAGGACGGCGTGCCACCGGCGCTGAAACCCATCGCCATCGCCTGGTCGGCGTCCACCGCCTGCGCCAGCTTCGGGTTCTCCATCGACTTCTTGAAGCGCTTGAGGTCCAGGCCCACTTCCTTCGCGTACGTCTCCAGGCTGGCGTCATCCAGCGCCTTCTGATTGGCGAAGAGCTTGTCGTGGTACTCCCAGAACTTGCCCTGCTCGTGCGCCGCCATGGCCGCGATGGCCGCCGGCTTGGCGCGCGGGTGGAAGGGCAGCGGGTTGTGCTTGATGACCACGCGCAGCTTGTCGCCGTAGTCCTCCTCGAGCTGCTTCACCGTGGCGCTGGCCCGGGCGCAGAACGGGCACTGGAAGTCGGTGAACTCCACCATCGTCACCAGCGCGTCCGCCTTGCCCCGCGACGGCGAGTTGTCCACCGGCACCTTGAAGACCGTGGACGGGATGGTGATCTGCTGCTGCTGGGGCTGCGCCTGCTGCGCCGCGGGCGCGGCGGCGGGCGCGGGAGCAGCGGCGATCTGCGCGCTCGCGGCCTTGGCCGAGTCGGTCGGGGTCTTCGCGCCCCACACCGTGTATCCGACGAGCGCTCCCACCAGCAGGCCCAGTACGAGGCCCACGACACCTGTCTTCATCTCATTGACTCCGTTGCGAACGAACGATTGAAAAGCCCGGACGCGCTCATGTCGCGCGAGCCCGGCAACTCTACGCGAGAGTGACACGAAAGGCCCCGGGGTTTCAGGTTTCCCTGAAAGAGCTCCGAGCGAGGAAGCGAGCCCCTTCCAGGTGGGAGGCTCCCCTTCACCGGATCACCGCCGCCGAGCGAAGCGGC
This sequence comes from Hyalangium ruber, assembly GCF_034259325.1. Lineage (NCBI taxonomy): Bacteria > Pseudomonadati > Myxococcota > Myxococcia > Myxococcales > Archangiaceae > Hyalangium > Hyalangium rubrum. The sequence continues at coordinate 164,590 of NZ_JAXIVS010000004.1, forward strand.
GCAAGAGGCCGGGGATGAGGAAGAGGATCAACAGCAGCCGGCCGATCTGCACGGAGAGCACGAGCGAGAGGCTGGCGTGCGTACCCAGGGCGATGGCGAGCACCGAGTCGGCCCCGCCGGGAGAGGTGGCGAAGTAGGTGGTGAGCAGGTCCACGCCGCCCACGGTGGCCCAGGCCCAGGCCAGCATCACGCACCCTCCCACCAGGGCCACGGCGGCCCCCACGGCGGCCAAGGCATGGCGGCGCAGCTCGCGCACCGCGGCCACGTCGAACTGGCTGCCCACCCGCACGCCCAGCCCCCACATGGCCAGCGGCAGCAGTCCCGGCGGCAACGCGCCCACCGGAATGTCCAGGGCGGTGAGCGGCACGCCGAGCAGCATCGGCCCCAGGAAGACGCCCGCGGGCAGCTTGAAGCGCAGCCCCAGCCACCCACCGACGACCACGACGAGAATCGTCACGCCCCAGGCCAGCAGCGGCGAAGGACTGCCCGGCAGCGCCGCCGCGGTGGCCACCTGCGTGTTGGGCACGTCTCCGGCCCACCGCCCCACCACGCCGGCGACGATGATGACGACGATCAGGCGCACGTACTGGAAGAGCGTCACCAGGCGGGAGTCGGCGCCCATCTCCTCGCTCAGGGCGATCATCGCCGGGGCGCCGCCGGGCATCAGCCCCAGCGTGGTGGTGCGGACCTCCAAGCCGCTCAGCCGGGAGAAGACGAGCGCCACGAGCTGGGCCACGACCACCACGCCCACCACGTTGATGAGCGCCACGCCCCAGTGCGCGGCGAGCGCGGACCAGGCCGAGGCCGGGAAGGCACTACAGAGGGCGGCGCCCAGCAGCGCCGAGGAGCCCAGCTGGAGCGACGCCGGCAGGGAGATGCGCGCCGAGAACCCGACGGTCCCCACGAGCGCCACCAGCATCCCCCCGAGCAGCGCCCCGGCTGGCAGGTGGAACACCTCCGCCAGGGCCGCCGCGAGCAGCGAGGCTCCGGTGACGGCCCACACGCGGGCGCGCGAGGGAGGCGCGGTGCCGGAGTCGGTGTCCATGAAGGCCCTTTTCCCTCCAGGGCGGGCGCGGCGCTACAGAAAGAGTTTCAGCACCAACTGAACCAGCACCCCGAGCAGCACCGCCAGCACCACCGCGCCAGCGAACATGACGGCCTTGGGGCGCTCGTCCGCCTGGCAGAGCGTCTCGTAGAGGCAGCGCTTGAGCAGGGTGCGCTTGCAGTGGACGCGGATGCGGCCGCTCATGGCGCGCTGGAGCTCCTCCACCATGGCATCCACCGAGGGGTAGCGCTGCGCCGGATCCTTGGACAGCCCCTGTTTGACGAACCAGATCAGCTCGGCGGGAGGGCGCGGCTGGTGCGGGTTGCGCTCGCTGGGGCCCTCCGTCTGAGGCGTGACCGTCTTCACGCCCTCGAGGATGTCCTCCACCGACTCGCGCCCCTCCAGGTAGTGCCGCAGGAAGAGCAGCTCGTGGAACAGCACGCAGAGGCTATAGATGTCGCTGCGCGCATCCAGCGCGTCGTGCTCCCCGCGCGCCTGCTCGGGAGACATATAGAGCGGAGTGCCCATCACGGCGCCCACCTGCGTGAGCATGGAGGCCGCCTCGCGCAGCCCCTGGGCCGCGGCGGAGACCGGAGCGCCGGGCTTCGCGGCTTCCGCCGTGCGGGCCTTGCGCGCCAGCCCCCAGTCCATCACCGTCACCTCGCCGAAGGGGCCCACCATGATGTTGGCGGGCTTGAGGTCGCGGTGGATGAAGCCCTTTCGGTGGGCGTAGGAGAGCGCGTGGAGCACCCCGAGGAAGAGCTGCACGCGAGCGGTGAAGGGGTAGCGCGTGTGCGCCTCGGGGTCTCCCGCCTTGAGCCGGGCGATGATCGACTCGAGCGTCTCGCCCTGCAGGTGCTTCATGACGAAGTAGTACCGGCCCCGCTCGTCGACGCCGACGTCATGCACCGGGACGATGTTCGGGTGGTCGAGCTGGCCGACGGTGCGGATCTCCTCCACGAAGCGCAGCACCCGGTCCAGGTCGGCGCCGTCCGTCAGGCGCTTGAGGGCCACGGTGCGCTCGATGTCGTGGTCCTGCAGCAGCATCACCTCGCCCATGCCGCCTTGCCCCAGCGGGCGCAGCTCCTCGAAGCGCTCGCGGTGCAGGGGGATGACGCTGGGCCGCTCACCGTTCCACTCCACCTTGGGCAGCACCGTGGTGCGGCGCGTGGAGGCGGGGACCGGGATGCTCTCGGCCCGAGGCGACTGCGCGGGGACCAGCGTTGGCTCAATGGTGAACTGGTTCAAGTCCGTCATGGCCGTGCTCCATAACAGGCACCGCGCGCTCCCGCACACTTACCCGCCAGGGGTGCGCCCGGCTGCTGGGAAGGTGCGCTATGACCCTTCCCACAACCCCGGGCCGGCGATGAGACGGAGTACAGCAGTGCGAGGAGCGATGAATCGACGATGGGTCGCCGGGTATCTGGCGTTGGCCGTGGGCCTGCATGCATCGGGAGCGGTGGCCCAGGAGTCGCCCCCTCCCGAATCCTCTCCCCCCGCCGAGGCCGCCCCTTCTGGCTTCCAGCCGGCGCCAACGCCCGAGCCGGAGCGGATGGTGGTGGGCGAAGTCGTGGTGCTGGGCGCGGAGAAGACGCGGCCCGAGACGGTGCAGGCCTACTCGCGGCTGGGCGCGGGTGACACCATCACCTCCGAGGAGCTCACCCGGGTGGAGCGGCGGCTGATCGCCACCGGCCTCTTCCAGGAGGCGAAGGCCCACACCAGCCCGCTGGGGGACGGCCGGGTGCAGGTGGTGCTCACCGTGCAGGACAAGGCCTCGTGGGTGGTGGCGCCCACCTTCTCCTTCTCGCGCGCGAACATCGGCGGCGGCTTGCTGTACGCGGAGAGCAACCTGTGGGGCCGCGGCAAGAAGTTCGCGGCCGCCGCCCAGGTGAGCACCGCCGAGAGCGGCCTCTTCGTGGGCTTCCTGGATCCGAACCTCTTCGGCTGGCCTCCGCTGCGCTTCAGCGCCGAGGGCCAGGTGCGCAGCGACCGGGTGGAGGAGTTCCAGCCGGGCCCCAGCCAGGAGGACCCCGAGGTGGCGCGCCGCACGCGGCTCAACTCCGCCTCCATCGCCGCGGAGCTGTCGGCGATGCTCTTCGAGCGGGTGCGCGTGGGGGCCAAGTACCGGCTGATGGCCATCGACGCCTACTCGCCCAGCGACGACATGCCGGTGACGGAGCCCGCCTTCGAGCCGGGCTCCATCCAGAAGGACGCCTCGCTGCGGCTGATGGTGGGCGTGGACACGCGACAGAACCTGCACGCGGTGATGGAGGGCCTGAACCTCGAGGGCTCGCTGGAGTGGTCCGACCCGGGCGTGTGGAGCGACTTCCGCTACAAGCGCTTCGGGCTGCTGTACCGGCACGGCCTGCGCTTCTTCGAGGAGCACAACCTCATCCTGCGCGCCGAGGCGGTGACGGGCACGGACCTGCCCTTCCACCAGGAGTTCGTGGCGGGAGGCAACTCGCTGCGCGGCTTCCTGTACCGGCAGTTCCGCGGCGACACGCGGCTGTCCCTCACCGCCGAGTACCACTTCCCCCTCTTCACCGTCCGCTCGCTCGCCTTCCGCGGGGTGGGCTTCTCGGACACGGGGATGCTCATGTGGCGTGAGCTCCCCGAGGACCGGCGGCTGCTGGACGTGAACGGGCGCGTGGTGCGCGGCTACCTGCCCGAGGCCAAGGGGGGACTGGACGGCGCCACCGTGGCCCAGGGCGTGGGCGTGGGCTTGCGCCTGTACCTGCGCAGCGTGGTGTTGCCGCTGGTCGGCGTGGACGTCGCCTATGGCGTCAACTCGGGCGAGTTCCGCTTCTATCTCGTGGCAGGCGTCACCCCGGGATGATGTAAATCCTCTTTACACAATCATCCCAAAGTGGAGCGCTCGTGTCTCAGTTTGCCTGCCGGAATCGAGACACCCAGGGGGTCTACACAACCCCCTGGATTCACTGGGAGTTCAATAAGTTTCATCCCAAACTTTAACGTGTTGTTCCAAGGGTTGGGGGGCTCCCATCAATGACAAAGAAAACAGCGAATCCCCCCTTGTCGGCAAAACATACTTCGCGTACGGTACCGCCCGCCTCACCCAATCCCCCGACGAGGAAGGAAGTCTCCGTGCGTTCTTCTATGCGTAACGTGCTGTTCCTTGGTTCCGTGCTGTCCCTGGCTGCTTGTGGCGAAGGTGCGAAGGACTCGGTGGTTCAGCCCGAGGAGATTGGCCAGACGGGCGCGCCCCTGAAGCAGGCCGACCCGAGCCTGCGCATCGAGGGCTCCTACATCATCAAGATGAAGGACGGCGTGCAGACGCGCGGCATCTCCGCGTTCGCGAACATCGCCAAGACGCACGAGTACTCCATCATCAACGGCTTCGCCGCCAAGCTGACGCCTGAGCAGCTCAAGGCCGTACGCGCGAACCCGAACGTGGAATATGTCGAGGAGGACGCGGCGGTGTACTCCACCGCGACCCAGTCGGGCGCCACCTGGGGCATCGACCGCATCGACCAGCGCGCTCGCCCGCTGAGCGGCACCTACACCTACACCTCCACCGGCTCGGGCGTGACGGTGTACGTCATCGACACGGGCATCCTCACCAGCCACAGCCAGTTCGGCGGTCGCGCCGCGGTGGCGTATGACGCGCTGGGCGGCAACGGCCAGGACTGCAACGGCCACGGCACGCACGTGGCGGGCACGGTGGGCGGCTCCACCTACGGCGTGGCCAAGGGCGTGGCCCTGCGCGCCGTGCGCGTGCTGGACTGCAACGGCTCGGGCTCCAACGCGGGCGTCATCGCCGGCATGGACTGGGTGCGCGTCAACCACGTGGCCAAGTCGGTGGCCAACATGAGCCTGGGCGGCGGCTACTCCGCCACGGTGAACACCGCGGCGACCAACCTGGTCAACTCGGGCGTGTTCCTCGCGGTGGCCGCGGGCAACAGCAACGCTGACGCCTGCAGCTTCTCGCCGGCCAGCGCCTCGGGCACCTGCACCGTCGGCGCCACCACCAACACCGACGCGCGCGCCACCTACTCCAACTACGGCGGCTGCGTGGACATCTACGGCCCGGGCTCCAGCATCACCTCGGCCTGGTACACCACCACCTCGGCCACCAACACCATCAGCGGCACCTCGATGGCTTCTCCGCACGTCGCGGGCGTGGGCGCTCTCTACAAGGCCACCTACGGCGACGCGGCCGCCTCCACCATCATCAGCTGGCTGAAGACCAACTCCACCGCGAACGTGGTGACGGGCAACCCCTCGGGCACGCCCAACCAGCTGCTCTACAAGGCCGCCCTGTAATCTCCGCGCGAGCGTGAGTTGAGTTCCCTCCGGGGGTCGTGGCTTCGAGCCGCGGCCCCCGGTCTCTTTTCAGGGGTCCGGGGCCGGTGAAGGCCCCGGACAACAGCACCCGCCTCAGGGAGGCAGGGTGAGGGTGAGCGCTTCCTTGGCCCCGTTCACCGTGCTCGGCAGCCACTGGGGGTCATCCACCAGCGACTGGAGCAGCACCCGGGCCTCGGCGTCCTTGCCGCGGCGGCGCATGAGGGTGGCCTTGTAGAGCATCAGCTCGCCTTTGCTCTCGATGTCCGGCTTGAGCGACAGCGCCTTCTCCAGGCGGCGCTCCTGCTCGTCGAGCCCCTCGCCGTAGGAGATGAGCTCGCGCCAGGCGGGGTAGAAGTTCGGCGCGGAGCGGGTCAGCGCCTCGAGCTTCTTGCGCATCTCCTCCGGGTCCGGGGAGCGCATGGCCTCGATGAACTTGAGGAACGTGCCCTTGGGTATCCGGCCCGACTTCTCACGGCGCAGGCACTCGATGACGCGCTTGGTGTCGGAGAAGCCCTGGGGGGCCAGCTTGTCCACCTGCTCGTAGATCTGGAGCGCCTTGGCGCTCTCCCCCATCAGCAGGTGGGTGAGGGCCGTGTCGTAGAGGGGCAGCGGCCATTCGGGGGCCAGCTCCCGCGCCTGCTGGAAGTGCTTGAGCGCCTCCTGGAAGTTGCCGGACTCGCCGCTCTGTCGCCCCTGGGCGTGGAGCTGCACCGCCTTGTCGAAGGCAGTGGGCTCCTTCGGGGGCGGCGGAGGCAGCGGCAAGGTCAGCTTGGAGGGAGCTGCCTCGGGCGAGGGCTGCGCGGGCGTGGGCGCGGGGGCGGCCACGGGCGGTGGGGGCTTGTCCTCGCGGGAACAGCCTCCAAGGAGGGTGGTGGCAAGGGAGAGAGCGAAGAAGCGACGCATGGTGAGGGCATCCTCTGTGCGCGCGTCATCTTAGTTGGCCCCGCTCGGTGAGCGCGAGAGGCTCTCAGACGCTGCTGACCACCCACCCGCAGCCGAGCACCACGGAGAGTGCGGAGGCCATCTTCGGAACGTACGTCCCGAAGGCCGCGGGCATCCGGCGCGCCCGGGAGAGAGCGGCGATGGCGGCGGTGAGCCCCGCCATGGCCAGGGTGCTGCCCACGGCGAAGCCTCCGAGGTAGAGGGCGCGGTAGGCGGCGGTTCCCGAGACGACAGCGGGGAGGAGCAGCAGCAGCGCCGCGGCGCCAGTGACGCCATGAACGAGGCCCACCGCGAGCACGCCGCGCACAGGCGCCGGGTGCTCCGGCTCGGCGAGCGCGCGCCGCCTCAAGCCCCATGCCCCCATCACCAGCAGCGCGAGCCCCGCCACGCGCTCGGCCCAGCGGTCCACGCCTTCCAGGTGGACGACGGAGAGCGCCAGCATGAGCACCGCGGCCGCGGCGAGGGTGCCGAGGCCATGCCCCAGGCCCCAGATCAGCCCCACGCGCCAAGCCCCTCGGCGGCGGCCCACCGAGAGCGGCGCGAGACTGAGCAGGTGATCCGGGCCGGAGAGCGCGTGCAACGCACCCGAGCCAATCGCGGTCAGAACGGCGAACCCCATGACCGAAGCCTCCTTCCAATAGGACAGCTGCAAGAATGGCTTCGGCCCTAGATAGGGGCCATGACATGTTTTAGATGACGGTGATAGCTCTGAGCTATCAGGCTGGAATCACAGCGCGTCCTGCTCGACCCAGCCCTCGTTGCCCTGGTCGTCGCGCACCTTCGCGTAGTTGTCCTTCTTCTCGAGCACCCGCAGGGCCGCGCCGGGCTTGAGGGACTGGGTCGTCACCTCGGAGGCAGGCACGGGCCCAGCGCTCGGGGCCGGGGCCGACTGCAGCGTCACCTCACGCCTGGTCTTGTTGTTGTAGAGCGAGTCCAAGCGCGCGCGGTCCGCCGCCTTCTCGCTCACCACGTTCTGGGAGAGCTGCTCGAAGGCCCTGCCCGCCTGCGCCACCCCACCCCGCTGGCCTGGTTGGCTGAAGAAGTGCCCCGTCACGTGGATGACGGCACCGTCCTGGTAGCGAAAGCGCACGCCCAGCACGCCCGTGCCGTAGCGCTTCTTCACCTCCTCGGACTCCATCAGCACCTCCACCTTGTGCGGATCCAGCACCTTGAAGAGATAACCGCCGCCGGCCAGCTGCCAGCGCTGCGAGGACTGATCTCCCAGGTGCTTGAGCAGCCCCCGCGCCTTCTCGTCGCCGCGAAGCTGCAGCGGGAAGTCCTGCTCCTGGGTGGTGGTGCCATTGAAGGCGATGGTGTTGGGGAAGGTGGGCTCCAGCAGCTCCTTCACCGTGTGGTCCGTGGTGTAGAGGAACCCGCCCGCCGCCACGAAGCGCCGCACCCGCTCGCGCGAGGCCTGGGACGTCTCTCCCCGGCAGTTCACCATCAGCACCTGGCGGCTGTGCAGCGGCAGCTCGGGCAGATCCCCGGGACTCACCACCACGTAGGACACGCCGGCCTTTCGGAGCACCTGGTCCATGTGGTCCGCCGAGCCCGAGACGACCACGACCGAGGCCTCACGCACCTGCTCGGGCGAAGGCCCGGCAAAGGCCGAGGTGGCCCCCAGCAACACGACGAGAGAGAGGAGGAAGGAGCGCATGGGGGCCTGGAACGCGCCGGGCCCCGAAAGGTTTTTCCCGGGATTTGACGGGGCTCAGCGCTTCTTCGGGCGCTTCCTGGCGTCGAGATCCAGGCCCTCAGCGGGGTGGCGCGCGTCCTCATAGCGGCTCAGCAGGCCCTGGATGCGCTTGCGCAGCGCGCCCTGGGTGCGGGGCAGCAGTTCCTCCAACGAGCCCTTCACCAGGTGCTCATTGCCGGAGAAGTACGAGGCGTCCTCGAAGAGATCCATCGCCGAGCCATCCCCGAGCTCCGCCAGGTGGTACGCGGCCAGCAGGCGCAGCAGGTACATGGGCTCAAGGCTGCGGGCGAAGGCGAGCAGGGCCTTGCGGTCCCCGGCCTTCTTGTAGGCCTCAAGCTTGCTGGACTCCCGCTGGTAGCCCTCTGGCTGGCTGGTGGAGACGTCGTTGTCCACGCGCGTAATGAAGGCGCGCAGGCCCTTGTTCTTCACGCCCTCGGGCCGCGCCTGGGCCACCAGGGGGACGAGCTTTTCCCATAGCGGCGGAGTAATCCTCGCCAGGTAGTAGAGCTCGTACTCCTCGCCGGGCTCCAGGCTCCGTGCCGCCTCCATGAGGAGGACCTCGGGTGGACGCTCGGCGCGCCGGGCCGCGGCCTCCAGCGAGGCGAGGACGACGCCCAGGCCACAGCCACGATCCTGGGGCAACACGTTCGTGCGGCCCCTGGTCTCCTCCCACTGGGCACAGCGGCGCCGGAGCTGCTTCCACCCCGCCAGGGTGTCCACCGAGGCCAGCGCCACGGCCGCCTCCCGCGCACGGGGGTGGTCCGTCGACTCGAGCGCGCCGAAGGCCTCGACATAGGCGGCGTCCACCCCCTTCGTCAGCCGGGCCGCCAGCGCGTCCGAGGCAGGAGTGCGCCTCTTCTCGAACTCGGAGGCATCCTCCTTCAGCTCGCCATGGAGCTGGCGCGGGGCGAGCGCCTCAGGGGAAGCGTCCGGGACGGCGGTGACGAGCAGCGCCAGGAGCGGGGCCAGGGTCGGCATGCCCCCATCTTACGCGGGAGGGCGCCCCCCCGCGGGAGGCGGCTCCAGTAAGCTCGCCCACGTCGCTTCACCGAGTAGTCAGGAGGTCAGTATGTCGCAGCAGGAACTCCGCCGCGCCGCCGAAGTGCTCCGCTCGGCCGAGGGGCTCCTCATCGGCGCCGGAGCAGGCATGGGCGTCGACTCCGGCCTGCCCGACTTTCGCGGCAACGAGGGCTTCTGGCGCGCCTACCCCGCCTACGCGAAGCTCGGCCTGGACTTCGCCTCCATGGCCAACCCCCTCTGGTTCAAGAAGGATCCCGAGTTCGCCTGGGGCTTCTACGGCCACCGCCTCGGGCTCTACCGCGCCACCCATCCCCACCCGGGCTTCGAGCTGCTGCGCACCTGGGGCGCACGCATGCCGCAAGGGGCCTTCGTCTTCACCTCCAACGTGGACGGCCAGTTCCAGAAGGTGGGCTTTCCCGACGAGCGCGTCGCCGAAGTGCATGGCTCCATCCACTTCGTGCAGTGCCTGGGCAACTGCCAGGAGCTCGCCCCCGCCACGCCCTACACGGTGGAGGTGGATCCGGAGACGTTCCGTGCTCGGCCGCCGCTGCCCTCCTGTCCGCGCTGCGGCGCGCTCGTGCGGCCCAACATCCTCATGTTCGGAGACGGAAGCTGGGACTCCTCGCGCACCGAGGCCCAGGAGCAGCGACTGGTGGAGTGGCTCGACACGGTGCCCAGCGGCAAGCTGGCCGTCGTGGAGTGCGGCGCGGGCACGGCCATCCCCTCGGTGCGGCGCTTCTGCGAGCGCGCCGCGCGTCTCAAGGGAGGCACGTTGATTCGCATCAACGTGCGCGAGCCCGAAGTGCCTTCGGGCGGCATCAGCCTTCCCCTGCGGGCCCTGGAGGCCCTGCGGGGGATCGACGAAGAGCTCGGACAGGCGTGAGCTAGCTGGCGCCGCGCCCCGTCACCACGACGGGCACCGTCTTGAGGATGAGGCTCAAGTCGGTCAGCAGGGTCCAGTTATCGATGTACTGCATGTCCAGGTACATCCACTCCTCGAAGGAGATCTGGTTGCGCCCAGACACCTGCCAGATGCAGGTGAGCCCCGGCCGCACCGACAGCCGGCGGCGCTGCCACGCCGCGTACTTCTCCACTTCCTTCGGCAGCGGCGGGCGCGGGCCCACCACGCTCATCTCACCGCGCAGCACGTTGAGCAGCTGCGGCAGCTCGTCGATGGAGTACTTGCGGATGAAGCGCCCGATAGGGGTGATTCGCGGGTCGTTCTTGATCTTGAAGACCGGGCCGGTCTGCTCGTTCATCGCCTCCAGCTTGGCCTTCAGCTCCTCGGCGTTGACCACCATGGAGCGGAACTTGAGCATGTTGAAGGTCTTGCCGTGCAGGCCCACCCGCTGCTGCTTGAAGAAGATGGGGCCGCGCGAGGTGGCCTTGATGATCAGCGCCACCGTCACCAGCAACGGCGAGAGCGCCAGCAGCGCGGCGGCCGAGGCGATGATGTCGAACAGGCGCTTGATGGCCATCTGATGCGGCGCCGGCGCGTGGGTGACGAAGTGCAGGTAGCCATCGGCCACCGCGTGGCTGTCCTCGGGGCGCGCCCGGTCCATGCGGAAGGGGTGCGCCGGCAGGGCGAACGGAATACCGAAGCGCTCGCACAGCTTGATGGCGCCCTGCATCTCCTGGCCGTGCTTCTGCACGTTGCCGGAGATGTAGACGATGTCCACGGGCACCTGGCAGAGCACCTCCTCCAGCCGCTCGACCTTGCCCAGCACCGGCCCCGGCACGGCCGACAGGGTCTGCTCGTTGGAGAAGGCCAGGTAGCCGGTGACACGGCGACGGCCCCGCGTCAGCAGATCCTCGCCGGTGAGCCGCCCCATGGCGCCCACGCCGAGGATGAGCGCCTCGTCCAACGGCTCCTCGCGCACCGCCAGCCGCCGGAACACCACCTGCCGCAGGCCCACCACGCTCAGCCACAGCAGCAGCGGGAAGAAGCTCAGCGCCACCACCGGCATGCCACCGGCGATCAGCAACCGCTCCAGGTAGAGCACGCCCGTAATCGACACCACCGTGATGGACACCAGCGCCAGATCATCCAGCGGCGCGCGGTCCGAGAAGCGCGGGTCATAGAGGCACAGCGCCGTGCCCACCAGCAGCCAGCCCAGGCCCGCCACGCCCAACAGCAGCCACAGGTCCAGGTTGCCCAGCTGGAGCGAGTGCCCCATCAGCAGCGTGGAGCCCACCAGCGAGGCCACCACCAACAGCAGATCCACCAGCAGGTTCAGCCGCGCCGCGAAGCCCGGCGCCAGCCGCCCGCGCACCGGCTTCGGCGAGGGAGCCGGCAGGGGCATTCCCTTCATCTCCGGGGAGGAGCCGGGCGCGCCGGAGGCCGCTCCCGTCGTGGGCTGGGTGTCTGCCTGTACGAGCTGAGGGGACTGCATGTCGACCTCCCGGTGCCGGGTGCTTGCCGCAGCCTACGGCCCCGATCTGATAGAGAGAGAGTGACACGGGAAAAAAGCAGTGTCACTGGCTCTCTCGGAGTCGGACTATACCGACATCCGTGTCTATTCCCACCGAATAGCCGGAATTTCGTGTTGTACTTACCTGTAGCAGCGGGTCGCTCATGACCTGATCAATGCCGATGGGCCCGGGGTTCCACGCGCGATGACGACCGCCCCGACGGATCCGGATCACCTGTCGCTGCGCGAGGCGATCCGCCAGGCGCTGGGGCAGGACACTCCCGATGAGGTGCTGGGAGGAGCGGTGGAGGCCCACACCGGGCGCGTGGCGTGGATCCAACAGCGGATCAGCGAGCCTCAGGGCCAGTACATGCCGGTGGACATCGACCTACATGTCGCTGGCGGCGGGCTCGCGCACACCTCGATGGCGGTGCCCACCTACAACCCCTACTTCGGCTGCAAGGTCGAGTTCGCGCGCTGGTGGGACGAGGCGCTGATCATCCTCTATAGCGAGAAGCACCTGACGCTCGTGGCGAGAATGGATCCGCCCTACGAGGCGCTGGAGTTGGTGCAGCTCCATTGGCCGTGGGCCGTGGTCGGCGACACTGTGTACTTCGTCTCGAGGCGCCCTGGACTGCTCGAAGGCAGGCTGCTGCCGTCCCTGGCGCCTGCCCTTCCGCTGCCGATGCCACGGGCCTCGAATCTCCGGGCACTCGAGCCGCGCGACTCTGGGATGCTGGCGCTCGTGGAGCATCCTCCCTACGTGCCCGCGGAGGACGCCGCCGCTTTTCGCGCCAGGGCCGAGGCCGCGCGCACCGCCGCACGCCTCCTCCCCTTGCCACCTCCCGAAGCCCGCGCGCTCGTACTGGAGGCCCCGGAGAACGCGTGGGCGCGGTTGGAGGCGCTGCTTGAACCGACAGTGCCTCCGCCGTTCGGCGTGGACATCCTGGTGGGCTCGCTCGCCTCCCACTTCTGGAGAGACCCGGCATCGCGCGGGAGGAGCTACAACGCCGTCGCCAAGCGGGTCTGGAACACCCCTGAGTATCTGGCGGTGTACTGGTACCTGTACCTGGTGGCGGAGCGCCGCGCGGAGGAGGCTCACGCGTGGCTGGGCTGGCTGGATCAACTCGCGGCGCCCGAGGACGGGGAGCAAGAACCCTGGTTGCGCGACCTGACGGGCGCCGAGCTCGTGGCGAGGACTGCGCTGGCCTACATACGACTTCGTGCGGCGACGCTCGCGGAGGCGTGCCGCACGGGGAAGCTACCCGAGGGAGAGTCCTGCTTCCTCTTCAACAGCCCTGATCGAATCGAGCCGTTCATGCGGGACACCCACTTCCCCCAGGGCTTCCGCGAGGCGCTGTGGCGCGTGGCCGCGCGGAAGCCGAAGTCCCTGTCCGAACGTTAGAGGGGCGCGGACGGGATGGGCTCGGGCATACCGCGGGGCCGGGTGTAACCGAACCGCGTGCGGATGACCGCGCCGAAGGCCACCAGGGTGGCCAGCCCCATCACCACCGCGCCCACCACGGGGATGGCGCCCACCGCCAGCAACACGAACAGGCCGAGCGCGAGCACCGCCGCCTGCGTCTTGCGCCCGCGCAAGACTGGCACCCTCAGGCCAATCTCACTGGCCAGCACCGCCAGCCCCAGCGCCGCAGCCACCGGCGCCACCAGCCAGAGCGCCACCACCACCGGGATGCCCACGACCGTGATGGCCAGCACCGCCGTGATGGGGATCATCGCCAGCAGCCCCAGCAGCCCCGTGAGCCCGCTCTTGACCGGCTGACGCTGGATCTCCGCCGCCAGCTCCTTCATGCGCGCGGGGAAGAAGAGCTGCCCCAGGAAGCCCAGCCCGAAGAGCGCGGCGAACTGCAGCAGGAAGGCCGGAATGCCGCCTCCGCTGGACCGCTCCGTGTGCTCCTCGACGGTGGCTGCATTCTGGAGCTCCTTCTTGAGGCCGTCCTTCACCTCGCTGGCCACCAGTACGCCGATGTTCGCTCCTCCGAAGGACTCGGTGCTCCCCTCCACCCAGGTGCCATCCTCGCGGATGACCATGCCCCCGATGGCCGAGACATCCCCCTGGATGGCTGCCCCCTCGTGGAGGATGACGTTGCCGCCAAAGGCGTGCGCATCGCCCTCCACCACGCCGTAGATGTCCAGGTTGCCGCCGAAGGCCACCGCGTCCTCCTCCACGTGGCCCTTCACCAGCAGGTTGCCGCCGAAGACGACCGCATTGTCCACGGACTCGCCCTGCTTCACCTCCAGCGACTGACCGCGCGCCACCGCGTCCCGGTCGCCCTTGGCGCGGCGCTTGTGCACCTCCTGACGGACGCGCTCTTGAATCTCCCGGGTGTCGAGCTCATCGGCGGAGATGGAGGGCGGGGGCGGGGGCAGCGGAGGAGGAGGCAGCGCCGCCAGCTTCTCGGCCGCCGCCAGGGGCCGCAGCGTGAAGATGGAGCCGTCCTGGTCCAGCCGCAGCGAGTAGGTACGGGCCAGCGTGCGCAGGGCCTGCTCGGCGGTGACGTCCTGCAAGTGGACCTCGACGGCGGTGTCCAGCTCGCCCGTGGCCACCACGTTGAGGCCCCCTTCCTCGGCGATGTGCTTGAGCGCGTCCCGGAGCGTGCCCCGGAAGCTCACGTCCAGGGGCTTCGCGGGCGTCGCGGCGGTCGCCGGGGCCTCGGCCGCGGGGGGGAGGGGCGTCTCCTGGGCGAGGGCGACGGGCGCGCCGAGCAGGAGGGAGGGCAGCAGGAGGCGAGAGGCGAGCTTCATGAGGGCACCCGGCAGAGCAGGAGGGTTCTTGCCCTCGTCTACGGGGCCGGTGTGCCGCGATTGCCTGCCTGGAGATTTTCGCTCCGTCCGACGCTGCTTGGACGCCCTCCTGCTAGGGTTTCCCGCCATGCCGGCACCCACCACGGGCTTCTGGGGTACCAACACCTCGACGGTGGACTGGTGCGAGACGAACTACGAGCACCTGTACTCCGTCGCCGAGCTGTTCAACTCGGTCTCCAGCCTGGCCATGGTGCTGGCGGGCATCCTCGGCATCGCGCTCCACCGGAAGGTGCTGGAGCGGCGGTTCATGCTCGCCTTCGCCCTGGTGTCGGTGGTCGGCCTGGGCAGCATCGCCTTCCACGCGACGCTCCTGTTCCAGATGCAGATGATGGACGAGCTGCCGATGCTCTACCTCGCCATCGTGATGGTCTACATCCTGGTGGAGAACCGCCCCGAGCGACGGTTCGGCCCCTGGTTCCCGCTGGCGCTGCTGGGCTACGCGGTGCTCTCCACCTACCTGTCGGCGTTCACTCGGGGGCGCCTCCAGTTCTTCCTGTTCCAGGCGAGCTTCGCGTCGCTAGAGCTCTTCGCCCTGGCGCGCGTCTACCTCATCCACCACCGCAGCCAGGACGTGAAGGGCCGGCGCATCTTCCAGGCCGGCATGGCCGCCTACGCGCTCGCCCTCGCGGTGTGGCTGAGCGACATCCACTTCTGTTCCACGCTCAACCAGACGCTCCCCTCGCTGGGCATTCCCAATCCGCAGCTCCACGCGTGGTGGCACGTGCTGGTGTCCTGTGGGTTCTACGCGCTGCTGATGGTCATCGCCCACGACCGGATGAAGACGTTGGGCCAGGCGCCCCAGCTGCACTTCGCCGCCCGGGTGCTCCCGTTCGTGCGGGGCACAACGCCTCGATAGGGCGCACCTACACACCCGTGAACTTCGGGCCCGCGGCGCCCATGCGTGTCAACGCGCTCTTGATGTCACCCGAGACGATGAGCGTGCCCTCCCACCCCCAAGGGCGAAACACCTTGGCGTCCCCCACTCTCTCCTGGTCGATGCGCATATCGCGTACGTCCCGGTACCGACCGACCTTCTCAGGCACTCCATCTTCATGCGTCCAGAGTCGAATTCTGGATGCCTTCTCATCAATGCATCGGACACAGCGTGTCGCCACGAGGATGAGGTACTGATCCGGCTGGCCCTCGATGTCCACTGGGATGAGCTGGACATCCTGGGGAGCCAGTTCCGTGAAGAGGGACGCCACCTTGACGTGAACAACTGGAATCTTCAGTCCCGCCTCAGCGAAGTCGAGAGGCCTGCCCGCGTGCTCGACGCGTATCTTCAAGCGCCCCTCGATCCGCAGCGCCCGCCCCTCGGTAAACTGCCAGTCGTCTACCTCGCGTCCCTGCCCATCCGTAGGAGTCGCAAGATGCCAGCGGCGTGGGACATAAACGTCGTCGTACAGCTTGAAGAAGTGCTGGGGCATAGGAGCCTCTACCGGGACTTGCTCCGGGTGACGAGTCGGTTCAGCTCGGTGCCGGGTTCCGTGATCTCCCTGGCGAGGTCATCGAGTTCACGTGTCAGCACCCTCCGAGTTCTTCACCTCCGAGGAGCGCGACGGAATGCTGAGCTCGGACATGGAGAAGGGCCTCGGCCAGAGTTACGTCGCGCTCGACCGACTGCTCGCCACGTTGGGCTGAGGAAGCGGAGCCCGCCCAGGGAGACGAACGCTTTCACTCCCGGAGTCTCCGCACCCGCTCTCCGGGCAACATCCCTTCCGCTTGGCAAGAAGATCCTTCGAGGCGCCGCGCGCCGATGCCATCCTGATGTTGAATGTTCAACATCTCCGGATACACGCTTCGCGGCGCCATCAAGTCGACCGGAACGAATCTGCTGTTCCACGCGGTGCGAGACGCGGATGGCCTGCCCCTCATCCTGAAGACACCCATCGCCGCCTCCCCGGGCCCTCGGGAGCGAGAGCGCTACCGCCGCGAGTTCGGCCTCCTGCAACGGCTCCGAGACGTGCGCGGTGTCACCCGCGTCCATGCGTGCGAGCAGATCCACGACCGACCGGTGCTCCTCCTGGAGGAGGTGGCCGGCGAGTCGCTGGCTGACCTCACCGGCAAGCCGTTCGAGGTGGTGCGCGCCCTCGAGCTGACCCTCTCCGTGGCCGCGACGCTCGCGGAGCTCCACCGCCGCGGCGTCATCCACAAGGACATCAAGCCCTCCAACATCATCGTCACGCCCGCCGGAGAGCCGCGCCTCATCGACTTCGGCAGCGCCAGCCTCCAGCTCGTCGAGCACGTGGACGCCACCCAGGCCTCCCTCATCGAAGGCACGCTGGCCTACATGTCTCCGGAGCAGACCGGGCGCATGAACCGCGCGGTGGACTACCGCACGGACCTGTACTCCCTGGGGATTACGCTCTACGAGCTGCTCACGGGCAGCCGCCCCTTCCACGGGCGCGACGCGCTCGAGTGGTTCCATGCCCACATGGCCCAGGCGCCGCAGCCCCCGCACGAGCGGGTGAGGGAGCTGCCGCCCGTCCTGTCCGCCATCGTGCTCAAGCTGATGGCCAAGGTGGCCGAGGAGCGCTACCAGAGCGCCGAGGGACTCCAGGCGGACCTCGAGCGCTGCCTGGAGGGCCTGAGCCGAGGGGTGCGCGAGGACTTCACCCCGGGCCTGCATGACGTGCCCTCGCGCTTCCAGCTCCCTCAGCGGCTCTATGGTCGCGACGCCCACGCCAAGGCTCTGCTCCAGGGCTTCGAGCGCGTCGCCCAGGGCAGCCGGCCCGAGCTCATCCTGGTGCGCGGCTACTCCGGCATCGGCAAGTCCGCGGTGGTTCACGAGCTGCACAAGCCCGTGGTGCGCCAGCGCGGCTTCTTCCTCCAGGGCAAGTTCGAACCGTTCCAGCAGGACATCCCCTACTCCACCCTGGCGCAGGCCATTCGCGGGCTGACGCAGCAGTTGCTCTCGGGCACCGACGAGGAGCTGGCGCGGTGGCGCGAGCACCTGCACGAGGCGTGGGAGGGCCAGGGCCAGGTCCTCGTGGACGTGGTGCCGCAGCTCGAGCTCATCGCCGGCAAGCAGCCGCCCGCTCCGGAGCTGTCGCCCGCCGAGGCCCAGCAGCGCTTCAACCGGACCTTCCGCAGGTTCCTGGGGGTGTTCGCCACCCCCGAGCACCCGCTGGTGGTGTTCCTGGATGATCTCCAGTGGGCGGACCTGGCCAGCCTCCAGCTCCTCCAGCACCTGCTCACCCACCCGGAGACACCGCCCGTCCTGCTGCTCGGGGCCTACCGCGACACCGAGGTGGGCCCCTCCCACCCGCTGGCGATGACCCTCGAGGAGCTGCACAAGGTCGGCGCCAGGCTGACGGACCTGCGGCTCGAGCCGCTGAGCCTGGGGGATGTCCGGCAGCTCGTCGCCGACACGCTCCCCGGCGCGGGCATGGAGGTCATCGAGCCGCTCTCCGTGCTGGCCCAGGAGAAGACCGGGGGCAACCCCTTCTTCCTGCTGCAGTTCCTGCTCACGCTCAACCAGGACGGCCTGCTGGTGCGCACCCCCGAGGGCAGGTGGCTCTGGGATGCCGAGGGCGTCCGAGCCAAGGGCTACTCCGACAACGTCGTGGACTTCATGGTGGGCAAGCTGCACCAGCTCCCCTCCCGGACGCAGCACCTGCTGCGGCTGGCGGCGTGCGTGGGCAACAGCTTCCCCCTGCGAATCCTCCACCTCATCTCCGACCTGGATGAGGCGCTCGAGGTGGAACATGGCCTCGAGTCCGCGCTCCAAGAGGGCCTGCTGGCGAGCTCGGGGCCGGAGCAGTACCGCTTCCTCCATGACCGCATCCAACAGGCGGCCTACGCCCTCCTTTCCCAGGAAGAGCACAAGGCCGTCCACCTGCGCATCGGCCGCTTGTTGCTACAGAGCCTGTCGCCCGAGGAGCTCCAGGAGCACCTCTTCGACGTGGTGAGCCAGCTCAACGCCGGGGCAGGGCTGCTCACCGAGCTCCCGGAGCTCCATCAGGCCGCGCGCCTCAACGCCGAGGCGGGAGCGCGGGCCCAGGCCTCGACCGCGTTCCGCTCCGCGTCAAACTACCTCGCCATGGCCTTCCAGCTCCTCCCCGGAGACCCCTGGGAGGCGGACCCCGCGCTGGCCTTCAAGGTCCGGCTGGAGCAGGCCCGCTGCGAGTTCATGAGCGGCAATGCCTCCGAGGCGCGCCGGTTGGTGGAGGAGCTCCGGCCCCGGCCGCGCACCCGGATGGAGACGGCGGCCCTGTACCGGCTGAAGAATGATCTCCTCATCGGCGCCGGAGAGATTCAAGCCGCGCTCGACAGCCTGCTGGAGGGCCTCGCGCTGATGGGCATGGCGATGCCACCGCACCCTTCGTGGGAAGAGGTGGCGGCGGCCAACGCGGAGGTGTGGTCGCTCCTGGGAGACCGTCCCATCGCGAGCCTCGTCGACCTGCCTCGAATGACGGACCCGGACATGGAGGCGGTGATGAGCATGCTGGCCGCCTTGTACGCGCCCGCGTTCTTGACGGACCTCAACCTGCTCATCCTCCACCTCTGCAAGCTGGTCTCCTTCAGCTTGCGCCATGGCAACACGGCCGCCTCCGTTCCCGGCTACTCCTCATACGGGCTGGTGCTGGGGCCTGCCTTCAAGCGCTACCGGGAGGGCCATGCCTTCGGCCAGCTCGCCCTGGCGCTCGTCGAACGTCCCGAGCTGGCCTCCCTGCGCGCGGTGGCGTTCTATGGGATGGAGACGATCAGCTATTGGACCCAGCCCCTCTCCGTCTCCCTGGAGCTCATCCGCAAGGCCTTCCATCACGCCATCCAGGCCAGTGACTTCCAGATCGCCGGCTACTGCTGCAACCACATCCTCACGGACCGCCTCGCCCTGGGGCACGAGCTGGAGGAGGTGTACCAGGAGTCCGTCGCACGCCTGGACTTCGCGCGCAAAGCCGGCTTCCTGGACGTGCGGGACATCGTCCACTTCACCCAGCGCCATGTGCAGCAGCTCCGGGGCTTCACCCCCTCGTTCCACTCCATGAGCGGTGAGGACTTCACCGAGGAGGACTTCGAGGCCACGCTGACCCCCGCGCGCATGGTCATCATGCGGTGCTGGTACTGGGTCATCAAGATGCAGTCGCGCTTCATGTGCGGCGCGTACGAGGAGGCGCGGGAGGCGGGAGAGAAGGCCGCCGCGCTGATCTGGTCCTCGATGGGCCATATCCAGCTCGTGGACTTCCACCTCTACCGCGCGCTCACCCTGGCGGCGTGCCTGCGTGAGCGCCCCTCCGTGGAACAGGGGCCTCACCTGGAGGCCATCCAACAGCACCAGCGACAGCTCGCGGAGTGGGCGAGCTACTGCCCGGAGAACTTCCGCGCGCCCGAGCGCATGGTGTTCGCGGAGCTGGCCCGCCTCTCGGGCCGCGAGGCCGAGGCGCTGCGTGCCTACGAAGAGGCGCTCCATGCGGCGCGGGAGCACGGCTTCATCCAGCACGCGGCCCTCGCGAGCGAGCTGGGCGCCCGCTTCTGGTTCGAGCGGAAGGTACACACCCTCGGAGACGCCTACGCGCGCAAGGCCCGGGAGGCCTACGTGCGCTGGGGAGCCTGGGGGAAGCTGCGGCACCTGGACGACCAGTGGCCGCACCTGGCCTCCACCGTGCCCGCCGAAGAGACCCTCACGGACACGGACTCCACGCAGATCGACGCGCTCACCGTGGTGAAGGCCCAGCAGGCCATCTCCGGGGAGATCGTCCTCGAGCGGCTGGCGGACACGCTGCTGAAGGTGGCCATCGAGAACGCGGGGGCCCAGCGCGGCGCCCTGCTGCTGCCGCACGGCGGCAAGCTCTCGGTGGTGGCGATGCAGGGGCTCGGGCCGGAGAGTTCCTCCAGTGGCTCGCGGGAGGAGAACCTGCCGTGGAACCTCATCACCTACGTGCGGCGCACGCGGGAGCACGTGCTCATCGGTGATGCCTCCCTGCCCCACCCGTTCTCCTCGGATGCGTGGCTGGCTCGCGGCGGAGCGCGCTCGGTGCTCTGCCTGCCGCTGCTGCGCCAGGAGGAGTTCCGTGGGGTGCTGTACCTGGAGAACAGCCTGGCCACCAACGCCTTCACGCGGGCGCGCAGCACCCTGCTCGGGCACCTGGCCTCGCAGGCGGCCATCTCCATCGAGAACGCGCGGCTGTATGCCGATGTGCAGCGCGCGGAGGGTGCCCTGCGCCGCGCCAATGACGAGCTGGAGAAGCGGGTGGAGGAGCGCACCCGGGAGCTCAAGCAGGCCCAGGCCCAGCTGGTGGACACCGCGCGCTCGGCGGGCATGGCCGAGGTGGCCGCCAACGTGCTCCACAACGTGGGTAACGTGCTGACCAGCGCCGTCATCAACGTCCAGACGCTGAGCCAGACGGTGGGTAGCTCTCGCGTGGGGCGGGTGAAGCAGGTCTCCTCGATGCTCGAGGCGAACCAGAACGCCCTGGCTGACTTCCTCACGCGAGATGGGCGAGGGGTCCGGCTGCCGCAGTATCTGGCGGGGCTCGCCGACGAGCTGCTGCGGGAGCATTCGACGCTGCAGGAGGGCCTGGAGGCGATGAGCAAACACATCGAGCACATCCGGGCGATCGTCCAGGTGCAGCAGAACTACGCCCGGAACACGCTCGTGACGGAGGAGTGCGAGCTGCTGCACCTCGTCGAGGACGCCTTGAGCATCCAGATGCCGGCGCTCAAGCGCCACGGCATCGACGTCATCCGGGGCATGTCCGCCAACGCCCGGCTCCGGGTGGACAAGCACAAGGTGCTGCAGATCCTGATCAACCTCCTGAGCAACGCCAAGAACGCGATGAACTCGCTGCCCAGCGGCGCGCGCACGCTGCACATCGAGGTCACCACGGAGGCCACCGTGGCGCGCGTGCAGGTGGTGGACAACGGCATGGGTATCGCACCGGAGCTGCACGAGCGGCTCTTCTCCCAGGGCTTCACCACGCGCGAAGGGGGACACGGCCTGGGCCTGCACTCCAGCGCACTGGCGGCGCGGATGCTGGGAGGGAGACTCACACTGGAGAGCGAAGGGCCGGGCAAGGGCGCCACGGCGACGCTGGAGCTGCCCCTGGCATAGCGTGCTTCGCGCGAGAACCCGCTCCTGCCCTCGGGCATCGGGGTGTGGCTGAAGGAGCAGAAAGTCGACATTTCCCGACCTGCCCAGCGCACGTGCTGCCTGTGACATGAACACGTTACAATGTCTCGTGGGCATCGAAACACGCCAGGCCCAGAGGCGGAGTTCACGTTGAGGACTACCCAGATACCTGAGCTCTATTGCCCGTTTCCCTCGTTGATCAGCCCGCACGTCGAAGCCGTCCAGCACCAGGTCAATCAATGGATGCAGGCTCGGCGCTACTTCCAGACCAAGGCCTCGTTCGAACGCTTCAACGCGGCCAAGTTCGCCTGGTTGACGGGGCGCGTTCATCCGGACGCCAGCTTCGAATCCATCCTCATCGTCGCCACCTACATGAGCTGGCTGTTCATGGTGGATGACCTCTATGACGAAGCCGCGCTCGGCCGAGACCCGGAGCGCCTGAAGGCCCAGCACCACGAGCTGATCGATCGCATGAAGCACCCGCGTCCCCTGCGCGGGGGAGAGAGCCCCGTAGTCGTAGGCCTGGCCGACATCTGGGAGCGGATGCTCCTGCGCGCCGCGCCCGGCTGGACCGAGCGCTTCATCCAGACCTTCGAGGGCTACGCCTACGCCTGCGTGTGGGAGGCGGAGAACCGCGTCAACAACCGGGTCCCCCCCCTGGCGGAGTACATGGAGTTCCGGCGCCACACGTCCGCGCTCTACGTCTTCTTCTCCCTCATCGAGTTCGTCGAACACATGACGCTGACCCCGGAGCTCATCCCCCACGTCCACGAGCTGGAGGTGCGCGCCGACGATGGCGTCTCCTGGGTCAACGACATGCTCTCGCTCGAGAAAGAAGCGCGGGCCGGAGACGTCCACAACCTCGTCATCGTCCTACAGCACGAGCGCGGGCTGAGCGTCCAGGAGGCCATGGACCAGGCCGCGCGCCTCTTCAACACCCGGATGCGGGAATACGTCGAGATCGAGCAGCGCATGCCCTCCTTCGGCGTCGAAACCGATGTGCTGCTCCAGCGCTACCTCAGGGGCCTGCGCTGCTGGGTCCGCGGCAACCTCGACTGGTCCTATGAGTCGGGGCGCTATGAGCGCGCGCTGTCCCCGCCCGCGTTGATCCGGGCCGCTTCATGACTCCATGGCCTGCACCGCGGCCTTCACCCCCACGGGGGGCAGCTCGAGGGTGAACGTGGCGCCCTGGCCCGGCCCCGGGCTGTGACAGGACAGACGCCCCCGCATCTCCAGCGCCGCCAGGGAGCTGGTGTGCAGGCCGAAGCCGTGGCCCTTCTTCTTGGTGGTGAAGCCCTGGGTGAACATGTGCTTCACGTTCTCCGGCGCGATGCCGATGCCGTTGTCCGCCACCTGCAACAGCAGGGCGTTCCCCTCGGGCGCGCGACGCACGCTGATGCGCAGGCTCTTGTCCTTGGCCTCGCTGGAGATCAACGCATCGCGCGCGTTGCTCAGCAGGTTGACGAGGATCTGCAGCAGCCGGTGCCTGTCGACCAGCAGGGGCGGGAGCGTGGCGTAGTCCCGCTCGATGCGGATGCCCAGGCGCTCGAAGGAGACGGCGTGCAAGCGCAGCGCCTCATCGATGAGCTGGGGCACCGACACCTCCTCCAAGGCCCCGGCGATGCGCGCGTGCTTCTGCTGCATGCTGACGATGGACTTGATGTGGTCCACGCTGTCGCTGAGCGACTTCATCTCCTTGAGCAGGACGTCGCGCTCGTGGTGGAGGTGCTCCGCCAGCGTCGAGATGTATTCGGGCAGCAGCTTTCCTTGAGGGTCCTGCGTGAGGAACGCGCTGAGGTCCGTGGAGCGCCCCCGGAGCATGGAGGAGATCTTCGCCAGGCCCGCGATACGGGACTGACGCAGCCGATCGATGACCAGGGTGGTGGAGACGTTGACCGAGTTGAGGGTGTTGCCCACGTTGTGGAGCACGCCCGTGGCGATCTCCGCCATGCCGGCCTGGCGGGAGACATCCACCAGGGTGCGGTACACCTCTCCCAGCCGCAGCTCGGCCTGCTTCCGGGCCGTGATGTTGCGCGCGAACACCGTCACGCCGGTGATACGGCCCTCCGTGCCCCGCACGGGGTTGACGCTGATGTCGAACGTCAGGCGGGCGCCGTCCAGTTCATACTCCTCCTCGTAGCGCTGGCGCTCCCCCGCGAGTGCCCGGGCCAGACGTGGCGTCCAGGTCTCGCGCAGCCCCGGCTCCGACTCGGGGAAGTAGGGCTGCCCCAACATGGGCAGCTGGCCATAGCGAACGAAGTACGCGTGCTTCGCCGCGGCGTTGGCGGTGATCAGCCCTCCCCGGGTATCCACCGCGAACACCAGGTCATCGGTGCTCTCGAAGACGCTGAGCAGCTGGCCTTCGCTGTCCCGCAGCTCCTTCATCGTCTGATCGAGCGTGCATTGGGCCTCGGTGAGCGCCGAGCTGTGCAACGAGCCCAGCCCCCAGGAGATCACGAAGGAGAAGGAGGCACAGACGTAGAGCGGCAACAGGAGCTCATCAGGCAGGGAGCGCGAGCCTGCGCCAAGCTGGGTGTAGTAGACGGGGAAGATCAGCGCCACGCAGGCCCAGGCCAGGGCGACGAAGAGCCCCCGGCGCGCGCCGAGCAGGTACACCGCCAGCGCGGGCTGCAGCATGAGCCCCGCATGGGTCCCGAAGTAGGGAGCGCTGTCCCTCAAGATGAAGAGGAGGGTCCCGCCGCCCACGATGGACGTCATGCACAGCACGATCGCGGGGAGCATGTGGGACTTGGCGCGCCGCAGCATCACCAGCGCGGACCCATAGCTCAGGAAGAGCGCTCCGACGACGAGGCGGAGCGTCAGGGAGGGGAACGCCACCACCCCCAACAGGGCAAGCAGGAGCAGCAGGCAGTTGCTGCCCGCCAGGACCTGGTAGCGCACCAGCTCCGAAGGCGAGCCCCGGCGCAGGTCCTCCGAGAGCAGCCCGTTCAGCCGCGCGAGGGCCCACGGGTGGAGTCTTCGGGAGGCGCCCCCTTGGGAGAGCACCGGAGCGGGGATGGTATTGTCGAAGGACGTACTTGCCATGATGAGCGGGCGATGATGGAGCCCCGAGCAGCCTACCCGAGGCGGATGACGGATCATCGGCTCAAGCGGATCCGAGAATCGGCCCGTGAACATCACACCCAATTCGCTCCAGCCGCGCCAGCACCTGGAGCGTAGCCTTACAGCCTGGCAAGGAGAGCACCATGAAGCGCACCTTCTCGACCCTAGCCGTTGCAGGACTCCTCGCCCTGGCCTCCACGGCCTGCGGCGTCGATGCGGATCCCGCGCTGGCCTGTACGGAGCTCTGTACCACCTCGGGATTCACGAGCGGGAACGCCGACGTCTACGAGCACGAAGTGAATTGTTTCTGTGATGGCGGCGATGCCTCCGCCCGGGTCTCGGCCGACGCATGTACGCAGACCTGCAGGGACATGGGCTGGAGCGAGGGTGAGGCCTTTGCCTCCAGCGCCTGCCAGTGCAGCTGAGGGGCCAGGCTCACGTAGCTAGACCTCCTCGAATCGCGTGCCGGTAGCGCCCATGCGCTCCAATGCGTCCTTGATCTCCCCGGAGACGACAAGGACGACCTCCCATCCCTCGGGACGAAATACCTTGGCGGTCCCCACCTTCGATTTGTCGATGCGCATGTCATCGACGGCCCAGTATTGGCCCACTTTCTCTGGAAGGCCGTCCTCGGGTCGCCAGAACTGCACCTTGGACGCTTTCTCGTCGATACAGCGAATGAGGCGCGTCGCCACGAGGACGAGGTACTGATCCGGTTTGCCCTCGATGTCCACGGGGATGAGCTGCACATCGCTGGGGGCCAGCTCCGACAGCACAGACGCTACCTTGACGTGGACAACGGGGATGCTCAATCCCGCCTCGGAGAAGTCCAGCGGACTGCCGGCGATCTCGATGGGGACTTTCAACCGCCCCTCCACATGCACGGGCGTTCCTCTCTTGAAGTCCCAATCATGCACCTCGCGGCCCTGAGCGTCGACGGGAGTATCCAGATGCCAGCGGTTGGGGACGTAGACGTCGTCAGCGAGCTTGAAGAAGCGCTGGGCCATGAGGAAGTTCTAGCGTCATTTCCCCAAGGTAACGAGTTGGTTCAGGTCTGTGCCGGGTGTGGCGATCTCCTCCGCCAGCCTGTCGAGCGCCCGCGTCAGCTTCGGTCCGCACTCCGCGATGCTGCGACAGTCTCCCAGCGCCCTCTGCAAGCGCTCGTAGACAAGCTCATGGTATCGCAGTGGGTGCGGCCCCTTGTGCCCCTGGATGGGCACGATGTTTTCACGGTCCTTCAGCCGCATTCCGGCCCTGGCGAAGAGCCGCTCGAACCTGGGTGTCCACGGTCCACCTCTCAAGGTGGACTTCTTGTTGGCGATGGTCCCGATGTGGTGATTCTCCGTGCCGTCGCCGCGCCCACCTCGCGCCGCCATCGCCACCGCTCCCGGTGGCAGCGCGACGAGAAAGCCTTCGCTCGTCACCGTCACGGACTCCACCGCGCCTACCTCCGACAACAGGAGGCCTTCGCGGCCCGCGGCCTGCATCGACACCTGCGCCGAACCCGGCAGGGTCCCCACCTGCTCGGCGAAGCCCTTCGTCGTGTGCGTCAGCAGCGCCATCGCCATCATGGCAAACGCTTGCGCCGCCTCACGCGAGAACACCTTGCCGAACCTCTCGCCCGCCTCGCGGATCTCCTCGAAGGTCGTGGCAACCTTCACCTCCTCCATCAACTGGAACCAACCCGTAATGAGGTTGTCGAGCGTCTTGGCACCCACCCAGAGAATGAGCCCCACGGTCGCCCATGCGGCGAGGAACTTCGTGACCGGCTCGGGCATCGCGAGCAGGACGAGCAGCGTCACGACAGTCGCCATCGCTGCCTGCATGACGGCTCGCATGCTCACCATCTCGCCCAGTGCCTTCTCGAACTCCTCCAGCACGGGACTCCTGCTCAGGGCCATGGCCAGCATGTAGCGGCCTTGCGGGTCCAGGTACTTCCCGCCAACGAGCGCGCCCCCCAGACAATCGCCCTCGAAGCCTTGGGCGCTCCGACACCAGCCCCTGTATTGGCTGACGAGTTGCTGCTCCGCCCTCGTCAACGCTCCTTCCAGGGGCGTGCCCGAATCCAGCGGAACGAGTTTTCGCTCTCGAAGCAGGTACAGGTAGTCGCCGTACAGCGCGTCGAGCTGAAACAGCTTCTCCACCGTCTCACGAGGGGAGCCACTCAGCCGCACCTCCCGCGCCAGTCGCCGAATGGCTTGGGTGATTTCCTCCGGCGTCACCTGCACCGGCTCCACCGTAGCGGTGCGGGGGATGTGGACGATGGTTTCCACCCCCGTCCCGGTCTCCACCCGGACACCTCGCGGAGTCACGCTGCACCCGACCAGAACAGCAAGGAGCAATGCCTCGGTCTTCCACAGAATCCGCCACGGCCTCATGGGTCACCCCTTCTTGTGGGCAGCCGCTCAGCCTAGAGGCCCGCCACATGCGAGAGGAGGATTTGCCGGGTGGTGCCTACCCCGGAGGCCCACGGCCTCTGATGGGGGCGGCCCCCGCCGACGCTGGCTCCCGATGTGTCTCGACGCTCGCGCCCAGAGGCCCCTGTGCTCACCACGAGGCAGTCCTGCGAGCGAGGTCATAACGTAACGAAGAGGACAACTTCCCGGCCGGGACATGAGCTCAGGGGCCACCGGCTTACGGCTTCACCGAGTTGGGCTGGCGCTCTGGCGGATAGCTCGCCAGGTAGCAAGCGCCCTTCCACTCATAGGAGTCGTCCCCACAGGGGGGCTTCATCTTTCCGAGAAGCACCCAGCACCCCCCGTGAATCTCCTCTTCGTACCGGGCCTTGCACGGCGCCCGGTGTTGGCCGGGAAATGGCCCTTTGGGCATCTCCAGCCCGATTCCCGGCCGCGCCAGTGCAGGCTTGGATGCCGGTACCTGCCCCAGTTCCTCTGCATCCCCGAGCCCCACGGCACCACCATCGTCCTCGCCACTTCGCACCGCTTCCTCTCGCCCTGGCTCTCTCTCGCCTACCCGGTTTGCCACCACCCACACCATGCCAAGCACCAGGGGAATTCCCATGGCGGCCGCCATTCTTCGGGAGTTCCTCCCGAACACGATGCGCAAGGCCACGGGCCACCGCCCAGGAGACGTGCGTGGGACGCGCGCAAGGATAGGTCGATCACAGCCTCGTCCCTCCTTCCTCGCTGCGTGCTCCAATGTCTCTGCGACCTCTCTGGCGCTTCCTCGAGCCATGGGCTCGACCGAGAGCAACTGGCGGATGAGCGCCGCCAGTTCCGGGCACACCGTCACCCTGTCCTGCGGCGGCACCCATCCCGAGTCATCTTCGCCTTCGCTTGCCTCACCTCCCACATGAGACGAGGGGTAGGTGCCGGTAACAAGGCGGTAGGCCATGACTCCCAGGGCGTACAGATCATCCGCCTGCCCAGCCTCGTAGGGAGCGCTGGAATGGGGACTCCATCGCCAGTAGAAGCGGTTGGCCTCCGGACTGCGGTATTCGGATGTCCCGGGTGGCAAGGCCTGCCACGTCAACGGGCGCGCTCCGCGAAATGTCCCCGCCCCGAAGTCGGTCAACACCGCGGTTGTGCCCTCCGCTTGCACCAGAACGTTGTCCCCCTTGATGTCACGGTGCAGGCCTCCCACCACGTGCGTGGCTTCCAGGGCGCGAGCCACCTGTGCCAGCACCTTCATCACTTCGCGAGAGGTGACAGGGCGCTGCGCTCCCCACTCGTACAGAGGCACGCCCTCCACCCATTCCATGACGAAGTAAGGAAAGAGCAGCTCGCTGGGGTGCTTCCACCAGCCCGCGTCCTGAACCCGCGGCACCCCCGAGTGGTGGATGCGCCCCAGGAGTTCCACCTCCCGCTCGAAGCGTGGATCTTGAGGATGGTTGGCCAGCTTCAGCGCGAAGGGACTGGGATCCTTGGGCTCATGCCTCTCGACGCGGTACACCGTGCCATAGGCCCCCTGGCCAATCCTCGCCACCACGCGCCACGGACCTACCCTGGTCCCGGGCGGCAGCACTGGAGGGCCGAACCCAGGCGCGCTCATGCGGCCACTGCCTCGGTTTCACGCATCTGGGGTATCCACGTCATCGAGGGAGGCTCCCATTCGCGCTGGGCGCTTTCGCCCGCGACCTGTGCCCGGTGTCTGCTCGACGATGCTTACTCTGGATCCAAGGCCCAGGTCCCCTCCTCCCAGCGCTTCAATGCCTGCTGCGCCCCGAAGGGGATCATCCCTTCTCCCTTGGCTGCCTCCTCCAAGACCGCCTTGGCCTCCGCCGTTCGATGGCGGAGCAGGTGCGCGGCGGCCATGACGCGCACATCCATACGTTGGTGCAGCAGCAGCACGGCCAAGGCATCACGCCCCGCATCACCCTGAGCCCGGAGCTTGTCGAATGCGGCTCCGTACTTCCTGGCGTGCTTGTTCCCGGTCTTGGCATCGCCTCGCCAGATGGCATCGGTCTGCGCGGCGACGTTCTCGGCGAACTGCTCGACAAGTTCCTCCAACCTCATCACCTGAGCCCCTGGCTGATGTTCTGGATCGCCAACAACCCGAAGTCGCGCGGGGCCTCATAGGACTGCTTACTGAGCCATTGCCGCACTGTCATCGGCGAGCCTGTAACGTCGCGACGGATGGACGAGTAGAACGCGCTCACGCGGGTACGCAGCGCTTTCTCGAGCGGGATGATGTTTGTGGTGTTGTGAAGTGCCTGGGGCCCGAACCGCTCCACGTTGCCCGGTGGCTCTCCGCTCCCAAGAGAAGCAGCCGCTGGCTTCGTCCCTCGTAGCGATACCAGCCGCTGCGGTCAGGAACTCCAGACCACTGGCGGGCAGCATCCAATGGCCGGGCCACGGGCCGTACCTCCCTTGCCTTTTCCGCCAGCGCCAGGATGAACTCGTCCTCGCCCAGTTCCACCGGATCGGCTTCATCCTGGATGGGGACATGGGTGAACAACTCACCCTGGCTCGTATCGAGCCGCACCTCACGCGTGGTGCTACAGGCGGAGAGCAGCGTCAGCAGCGCAGCTACGGCCAGACGAGATGCCATGAGACGCCCTCCGGCGAAGGTCGTCGGCAGAGGCGGCGGGACTCGAGCCCGCCGCCCCTGTGCGCCAGGTGCTACTTCACCCGGCCTTCCTTCCACGCCTGCAGCAGCTGCTCGTAGGGCACCGTCTCGCCCTTCGGCTTCTCGTTGGCCAGCTTCGGCTTCGGCGAGCCCTCCGCCTTCAGCCACTCCTGCGGATCCTTCTCCGGGTTGAGCTTCGGCGGGCAGTTCTTCATCCCCGCCCGCTCCAGACGCGCCAGCACGTCGTCCATCTCCTTGGCCAGCTTGTCCATCGCTCCCTGCGGCGTCTGCTCGCCCGTCACCGCCAGGCTCACGTTCTGCCACCAGAGCTGCGCCAGCTTCGGGTAGTCCGGCACGTTCGTTCCCGTCGGCGTCCACGCCACACGCGCAGGGCTCCGGTAGAACTCCACCAGGCCGCCCAGCTTGTCCGCCACCTTCGTCACGTGCTCACTGCGGATGTCCGAGTCACGGATCGGCGTCAGCCCCACCAGGAACTTCTTCATCGACGTCGTCTTCGCCACCGTGAACTGCGCGTACAGCCACGCCATCTTCCGGCGCTCCAGCGGCGTGCTCGTCAACATCGTCCACGAGCCCGTGTCCTGGTAGCCCAGCTTCATCCCCTCTTCCCAGTACGGACCATGCGGCGAGGGCGCCATGCGCCACTTCGGCGTCCCGTCCGCGTTCACCACCGCCAGCCCCGGCTTCGTCAGCGGCGCCACGAACGCCGTGTACCAGAAGATCTGCTGCGCCACGTTGCCCTGCCCAGGCACCGGTCCCGCCTCCGAGAACGTCATTCCCGAGGCCTCCGGCGGCGCGTACTTCTTCAGCCAGTCGATGTACTTCGTCAGCGCGTACACCGCCCCAGGCCCGTTCGTCTCTCCGCCGCGCGACACCGAGGCGCCCGCCGGGTTGCAGCCCTCCACCCGGATGCCCCACTCGTCCACCGGCTTGCCGTTCGGAATGCCCTTGTCGCCCACGCCCGCCATCGACAGCCACGCGTCCGTGAAGCGCCAGCCCAGCGACGGATCCTTCTTGCCGTAGTCCATGTGCCCGTACACGCGCACCCCGTCGATCTCCTTCACGTCGTTCGTGAAGAACTCGGCGATGTCCTCGTACGCGGACCAGTTCACCGGCACGCCCAGCTCGTAGCCGTACTTCTTCTTGAACTTCTCCTTCAGGTCCGGCCGGCTGAACCAGTCCTGCCGGAACCAGTACAGGTTGGCGAACTGCTGGGCCGGCAGCTGGTACATCTTCCCGTCCGGCCCCGTGACGAAGCTCTTGGCCATGAAGTCGTCCACGTCCAGCGTGGGCAGCGTCACGTCCTTGCCCTCGCCCGCCATGAAGTCCGACAGCGGCACCACGAAGCCGTAGCGCATGTGCGTGCCGATCAAGTCACTGTCGTTCACGTACATGTCATAGATGCTCTTGCCCGACTGCGTCTGCGTCTGCAGCTTCTCGATGACGTCGCCTTCCTGGATCAGGTCGTGCTTCACCTTGACGCCAGTGATTTCCTCGAAGGCCTTCGCCAGCGTCTTCGACTCGTAGACGTGCGTGTCGATGGTCTCCGAGACGACGTTGATCGTCTGCCCGCGATAAGGCTTCGCCGCATCACGGAACCACTTGAGCTCCGCCAGCTGCTGCTCCCGCGTCAGCGTGGAGGGCTGGAACTCCTGGTCCACCCACTTCTCGGCGGCCTTCTCCAGCGCCGTGGTGTCCTCCGGAGCGTCCGGCGCTTTCTGCGCGGACTCTTGCTGCTTGGGTGGCTCCTCCTTCGACTCCTTCTTACAGCCGCTGAAGGAGACAGCCACGGCTACGGCCAGGGCGCTTCTCAATACGTTCTTCACGTTACCCCCATCTTCCGATGACGAGCATGAACAACAACGACAGTCCCACGGCGACCCACTGGGTGGCCTCGGTCAGCCCCACCCACGCGAGGTTGATCCACGCGCTGCCCATCAGCCCGAGGAACAGCCGGTCCCCTCGGGTGGTGGGCATGGGCAAGAGCCCCTTTCGGAGCACCGACGGCGAGGCGAGGCCCCACACGGTATAGGCGGCGATCAGCGACGCGATGACGGCGAAGAACACGCCCGTCTCCACCGTCCACGCCATCCACTGGAGGTCCATTTCCATGACGGCCTAGACCCTCCCCAGGGCGAAGCCCTTGGCGATGTAGTTGCGCACGAAGTAGATGACCACCGCGCCCGGCACCAGCGTGAGCATGCCCGCCGCCGCCAGCACGCCCCAGTCCATGCCCGCCGCGCTCACCGTGCGCGTCATGGTGGCGGCGATCGGCTTGGTGTCCACCGAGGTGAGCGTGCGCGCCAGCAGCAGCTCCACCCACGAGAACATGAAGCAGAAGAACGCCGTCACCCCCACGCCCGAGCGCACCAGCGGCAGGAAGATGCGCAGGAAGAAGCGCGGGAAGCTGTAGCCGTCGATATAGGCGGTCTCGTCGATCTCCCGGGGCACGCCGGACATGAAGCCCTCGAGGATCCACACCGCCAGCGGCACGGTGAACAGCATGTGCGAGAGCGCCACCGCCCACGGCGTGTCGAACAGGCCGATGCTCGAGTAGAGCTGGAAGAAGGGCAGCAGGAACACCGCCGGCGGCGCCATGCGGTTGCTCAGGAGCCAGAAGAACAGGTGCGTGTCGCCCAGGAAGCGGTAGCGCGAGAAGGCATACGCGGCCGGCAGCGCCAGCACCACCGACAACACCGTGTTGATGGCCACGTAGGTGAGCGAGTTGATGTAGCCCTGGTTCCAGTCCGGATCCGTGAAGATGGTGATGTAGTTGTCCAGCGTGGGCGCGCGCGGGATGAGCGAGAAGGCGCCGAGGATCTCCTCGTTCGTCTTCAGCGACATGCCCAGCAGCCAGTAGATGGGCACCAGGCTCAGCAGCAGGTACAGCGGAGTAATGACGCGCGAGACTCTCATTGGGCCTCGCTCCGCCCCGCCTGCGTCATCGCGGTATAGAAGACGTAGCTGAACAGCAGCACCACCAGGAAGTAGATGAGCGAGAAGGCCGCCGCCGGCCCCAGATCGAACTGCCCCACCGCCAGCCGCGTGAGGTACTGGCTCAGGAACGTGGTGGAGTTGCCCGGCCCTCCGCCCGTGAGCACGAACGGCTCGGTGTAGATCATGAAGCTGTCCATGAAGCGCAGCAGCACCGCGATGGTCAGCACTCCGCGAAGCCTCGGCAGTTGGATATAGCGGAAGGTGGCCCACGCCGAGGCGCCGTCGATGCGCGCCGCCTGGTAGAAGGGCTCCGGAATCGCTCGCAGGCCCGAGTAGCACAAGAGCGCCACCAGCGGCGTCCAGTGCCACACGTCCATCGCCAGCACCGTGAGCCACGCGTCCAGCGCGTCCGCCGTGTAGTTGTAGCTCAGCCCCAGCCCGTTGATGGCCACGCCCAGCAGGCCAATGTCACCGCGGCCGAAGATCTGCCAGATGGTGCCCACCACGTTCCACGGAATGAGCAGCGGCAGCGCCAGCACCACAATCGCCACCGAGGCCGCCCTGCCCTTCATCGGCAGCGCCAGCGCCAGGCCGATGCCCAGCGGAATCTCGATGGCCAGCACCGCCAGTGAGAAGCCCAGCTGCCGCCGCAGCGCGCCGTGCAGCTCCGGATCTCTCAGCACCTTGCGGAACCACTCCGTGCCCACGAAGACATGCTGGTCCGGGCCCAGGATGTCCTGCACCGAGTAGTTCACCACCGTCATCAACGGAATCACCGCGCTGAAGGCCACCACCCCCAACACGGGCAGCACCAGGAGCCAGGCGCGGTTGTTCGTCGGCTTCTCCAAAGTCCTCTCCTCCTCAGGAGACCGCGCGGCCACCCGCGTACAACGTGGTCCACTTCGCCGGGAACTCCAGCCAGCAGCTCTCGCCGGCCGCGACGCGCTCCTCCTCCGGCAGCCGCACCTTCACCACCTGCGCTCCCAGCTTCGCCGTGGCGATGCGGTAGCGCCCCAGCTCCTCCACCTGTGTCACCTCCACGCGCACCGAGGCGGGCGTGCCTTCCCGTACCCGCCGCAGGAACTCCGGGCGGATGCCCAGCCGCAGCTCGCCTCCGTCCGCCTTCGCCTTCGCGCATACCTCCGGCGCCAGAGGAATGCGCTGCCCCTCCACCACCGCGCCGTCCGGCTCCACCGCGCACGGCAGCAGGTTCATGCCCGGGCTGCCGATGAAGTAGCCCACGAAGGTGTCCGCCGGGCGCTCGAACAGCTCTTGCGGCGTGCCCGCCTGCACCACCCGGCCCTGGTTCATCACCACCACCTGGTCGGCCAGCGTGAGCGCCTCCACCTGGTCGTGCGTCACGTACACCAGCGTCACCTTCAGGCTCTCGTGGACCTGCTTGAGCTTGCGGCGCAAGAGCCACTTCACGTGCGGATCAATCACCGTCAGCGGCTCGTCCAGGAGGATGGCCGCCACGTCCTTGCGCACCAGCCCTCGGCCCAGCGAAATGCGCTGCCGCATGTCCGCCGACAGCCCGCTGGCCCGCCGCCTCAGGTCCGGCGTGAGCTCCAGCAGCGCGGCCACCTCTTCCACCCGCGCCTGCGTCTCCGCCTTGCCCACCCCCCGGTTGTGCAGCGGGAAGGCGAGGTTCTCGGACACCGTCATCGTGTCGTAGATGACCGGGAACTGGAACACCTGGGCGATGTTGCGCGCCTGGGGCGGCGCCGCCGTCACATCCACCCCGTTGATGTGTACCTGCCCCCGCGTCGGCCGCAGCAGCCCGGAGATGATGTTGAGCAGCGTCGTCTTCCCGCAGCCCGACGGCCCCAGCAGCGCGTAGGCGCCGCCGTCCTGCCACACCAGCTCCAGCGGCCGCAGCGCCCAGTCCTTGTCGGACTCCGGCGCGGGGCCATAGGCGTGGGCCACGCCGCGCAGCTCAATGCGGGCCATGCGAGGCCTCCTGGGACGAGGCGGGAGCGGCGACCAGGCGCCCCTCCGGACCAAAGGCGAACACCCGTGACGGAGCGATGAACAGGTCCAGCTCCGTGCCATACGGGTGGCGGTGGATTCCCTCCACCTGCGCGGTGAGCGAGAGGCCCCCGTGCGTGGCGTGGATGAGCGTCTCCGAGCCGCTCACCTCCTCCACCTCCACGCGAGCGGGGATGCGCACGTCCGTGTCGGAGGCGGGCGAGAGCCGCACGTGGTGGGCGCGCAGCCCCAGGCGGTAGCGGCCTGGCGCCAGCGCCTTCAGGTGCCCGGCGAGCGGCAGGGCCACCGTGGGCGACAGCCGCGCCTCGGCGCCAGTCACCTCCACGTCCCACAGGCTCATCTGCGGATCGCTGAAGACCTGTCCCACCCGCTCAGTGGCGGGGGACTGATAGACGTCCAGCGTCGAGCCCACCTGCAACAGCCGCCCCTCGTGCAGCACCGCCGTGCGCCCGCCCAGCAGCAGCGCCTCGGAGGGCTCGGTGGTGGCGTAGACGATGACGGCGGGCCGGTCCTTGAAGATCTGCCGCATCTCCGTGCGCAGCTCCTCGCGCAGCTTGTAGTCCAGGTTGGCCAGCGGCTCGTCCAACAGCAGCAGCGAGGCGTCCTTCACCAGCGCCCGCGCCATCGCCGTTCGCTGCTGCTGCCCGCCGCTCAGCTCCGCCGGCAGCCGCTTCAGGAAGGGGTCCAACCGCAGCGCCGCGGCCGTGTCCCGCACGCGCCGGTCCAGCTCCGGAGCGCTCAGCTTGCCCGCCAGCCGCAGCGGCGAGGCGATGTTCTCGTAGACGGTGAGCGAGGGGTAGTTGACGAACTGCTGGTACACCATGGCGACGTTGCGCTGGCGCACGTCCCGGCGCGTCACGTCCTCCCCGTCGAAGCGGATGCTGCCCGAGGTGGGCCGGTCCAACCCCGCCATCAGCCGCAGCAGCGAGGTCTTCCCCGCCCGCGTGCGGCCCAGCAGAATGTTGAACGAGCCCGGCTCGAGCTTCAGATCGATGTCCGCGAGGTGCATCTCCCCGCCCACCACCCGTCCTACCTTGTCGAGCTCGATGCCTTGCTTCACCCCGCTCCCCTCGCTGCGCAACCCGCGCGGGCGGCGACTCTAGAGCAGCCCTGGGCCGTTTCCAGCTTTCATCAGGACGTCCCAGGTCACCCCGCGCCGCGGCATCCCGCCCCAGGGCCCCGCCTCCATCCGCTACCGGACGGGAGCCCCTCCCCAGGCCAGGCAAGCGAACAGTCGCCCCGAGGCATCAATCGTGCGTTGTAAATGGGAACGCGTAGAGTGAGCCCCTTGGCTCCGCCTATGTCCTCCCGCTCCCCGTCTCTCCTGTCCGTGCTGAGCAGTCCCCGTGTGTGGCTGATGCTGGCCCTGGGGTTCGCCTCCGGTCTGCCGCTGTACCTCACGGGCAGCACCCTGGCGGCGTGGATGACGAATGAAGGGGTGTCGCTGAAGACCATTGGCATCTTCGGCCTGGTGGGCACCCCCTACGTCTTCAAGTTCGCCTGGGCGCCGCTGATGGACCGCTACGTGCCGCCCTTCCTCGGCCGGCGGCGCGGCTGGCTCGTGGTGACGCAGGTGCTGCTGGCGCTGACGCTCGTCGCCATGGGCCAGGTCAACCCGCGCACCGACGCGCTGGCCATGGCCTGCCTGGCCGTGCTCGTGGCCTTCCTGTCCGCCAGCCAGGACATCGCCGCGGATGCCTACCGCACCGACCTGCTGTCCGAGGAGGAGCGCGCTTTCGGCGTCTCCGTCTTCACCCTGGGCTACCGCGTGGGCATGGTCATCGCCATGTCGGTGGCGCTCATCCTCTCGGACGTCATCGGCTGGAAGTACACCTACCCCGTCATGGGCCTGTTCCTGGCGGTGGGCGTGGTGGCCGCCGTCCTGGGGCCCGAGCCGACGGCGAGCCGCCCCCCGAGGACCCTGCCCGAAGCGGTGGTGAAGCCCTTCGTGGAGTACCTCAAGCGCGGCTGGCCCGCGGTGCTGGCCCTGGTCTTCATCGTCGCCTTCCGCGTGGGAGACGCGGTGGCCTTCCGGATGACGACTCCGTTCGTCCTCAAGCTGGGCTTCACCAACACGGAGCTGGGCCTCATCAGCAAGCTGCCCGGCATGCTGGGCTCCATCGGCGGCGCGCTGGTGGGCGGCCTGCTCATCACCAAGCTGGGCATGCGCCGGGGCCTGTTCCTCTTCGGCTCGGCCCAGGCCCTCACCAACCTGCTCTACGTGGCGCTGGCGGCGCGCGGCAAGGACCCCTTCTTCCTCGCCTTCACCGTGGGCGCCGACAACTTCTGCGGCGGCATGGGCAGCGCGGCCATCACCGTCTTCATCACCGCGCTGTGCAACAAGAACTTCTCCGCCACCCAGTACGCCCTGCTCTCCAGCCTGTCGGCGGTGCCCATGCAGCTCTTGGGCGCCTTCTCGGGCTACCTGGCCGAGGCGTTGGGCTGGAGCAGCTTCTACGTGGCCACCACCCTGGCGATGACGCCCGCGCTGGTGCTGCTCGCGCTCATGCCGCGCGACATGGGACAGCCTCCTCAGCCCCAGGCCGCCACGGAGCAGGCCACGCCGCCCACCGTGGCACCCGAAGCCGCGGCGGAGCTGGCCTCAGCCGCCAAGAAGGGCGCGGGCTGATTCACTGTTGCCTCCCCGAGGCGCGGCGGGAAGACTGCCCGCCATGACGACTCCTTCCCAGCCCGTCATCGGCATCCTCGGCGGCAGCGGCCTGTACCAAATCGACGGCCTGACGGACGTCTCCTGGCGCAAGGTCTCCTCCCCCTTCGGCGAGCCCTCGGATGAGCTGTGCTTCGGCACCCTCGAGGGCCAGCGCGTGGTGTTCCTGCCCCGCCACGGCCGAGGCCACCGCATCTCCCCCTCGGAGCTCAACTCCCGCGCCAACATCGACGCGCTCAAGCGCAGCGGCGTCACCGACATCCTCTCGCTGTCCGCCGTGGGCAGCCTGCGCGAGGACCTGCCCCCCGGCACCTTCGTCGTGGTGGACCAGTTCATCGACCGGACCTTCGCCCGGCAGAAGAGCTTCTTCGGCACCGGCTGCGTGGCCCACGTCTCCATGGCCCGCCCCGTCTGCACGCGCCTGGGCGACGCCGTCATGGCCGCGGCCGAGGGCACGGACATCCCCATCCACCGAGGTGGCACCTACCTGGTGATGGAGGGGCCTCAGTTCTCCACCCACGCGGAGAGTGAGTTGTACCGAAGCTGGAAGTGCGACGTCATTGGCATGACGAACATGCCCGAGGCCAAGCTCGCCCGAGAGGCGGAGATTTGTTACGCGACCGTGGCCATGGTCACCGACTTCGACTGCTGGCACCCGGGCCATGACGCCGTCACTGTGGAGCAGGTCATCTCCGTGCTCCTGGCCAACGCCGGCAAGGCGCGCGCCCTCGTCAAACGCGTGGTGCCGCTGCTGGCCAGACACCAGGGCCCTTGCACGCACGGCTGCCAGACGTGCCTGGACACGGCCCTCATCACCGCACCCGAGGCGAGGGACCCCGCCGTGCTCCAGCGCCTGGACGCGGTG
Organism: Hyalangium ruber; assembly: GCF_034259325.1. Lineage (NCBI taxonomy): Bacteria > Pseudomonadati > Myxococcota > Myxococcia > Myxococcales > Archangiaceae > Hyalangium > Hyalangium rubrum. Next base: position 202,475 of record NZ_JAXIVS010000004.1, read on the forward strand.
GCCGGGCGCGTGATGCAGCGCGGCAAGAGCTGACGGGGCCAAAGGCTAACTTGCATCCCCTCGTGCGAGCCGCATAAAGCAACGGCTCTAGAGGAGATCATGACCCCTGCCTTCACCCGAGTTCTAGGAAGTGGCTTCGTCACCGGAGAGCACTGCATCAAGAACGATGCGCTCTCGAAGATCTGCGAGACGTCGGACGAGTGGATCCGTGAGCGCACCGGCATCGAGCAGCGCTACTTCGTGGAAGAGGGCACCACCACGAGCGACCTGGGCGTGCGCGCGGCGCGCAAGGCGCTCGAGGACGCGAAGGTGTCCGCCGACGAGATTGACTACATCGTCTTCGCGACGATGACCCCGGACTACTACTTCCCGGGCTGCGGCAGCCTGCTGCAGACCAAGCTGGGCATCGCCAACGTGCCGGCGCTCGACATCCGCCAGCAGTGCAGCGGGTTCATCTACGGCCTGCAGGTGTGCGACGCGCTGATTCGCGCGGGCATCTCCAAGCGTCTGCTGTTCGTGGGCGCGGAGATTCACAGCGGCTTCATGCCCTGGTCCAAGAAGGCCTTCGACTTGATTACCGGCAAGAGCCAGGAGGCCATCACCCCGGAGGAGCACGCGCGCAACACGCAGTTCCGTGACCGGACGTCCCTGTTCGGGGACGCGGGCGGCGCGCTGGTGCTGGGCCCCACCGACGACCCGGAGCGCGGCCTGCTGGGCTTCGTACTGCACTCGGATGGCAGCAAGGCCGAGAGCCTCTATGTGCCGGCGGCGGGCTTCGCCTATCGCCCGTACGTGAACCAGGGCCAGGTGGACGAGGCGCGCTACGTGCCGTCGATGGACGGGCGCACGGTGTTCAAGATGGCCGTGTCGAAGATGCCCGAGGCGGTCAACGAGGTGTGCCAGAAGGTCGGCGCCACCGTCGATGACATCCGCATGCTGATTGCCCACCAGGCCAACCTGCGCATCAACGAGGCGGTGCAGAAGTCGCTCAAGCTGCCGGACGAGCGCGTCTACAACAACATCCAGCGCTACGGGAACACCACCGCCGCCACCATCCCCATCGCCTATGACGAGTGCCGCAAGAGCGGCAAGGTGAAGGCGGGCGACCTGGTGTGCTTCGTGGGCCTGGGCGCCGGCTTCCACTGGGGCGCGGCGCTGATGCGCGAGTAACCCCATGAAGGTTCACGGCCAACCCACGCGCACCGTCTGGCTCGAAGCGGACGGAGCCACCGTCGGCATCATCGACCAGACGCGCCTGCCACACGCCTTCGCCACGCTGCGCCTGCGCACGCTGGAGGAGGTGGCCCACGCCATCCGCTCCATGCAGGTGCGGGGCGCGCCGCTCATTGGCGCCACCGCGGCGTATGGCGTGTGCCAGGCCCTGCGCGTGGAGGCCTCGGATGAGGCGCTGGCGCGGGCCTGCGCGGTGCTGCTGGCCACCCGCCCCACGGCCGTGAACCTGCGCTGGGCGCTGGAGGAGATGCGCCGCGCGCTCCAGCCCCTGCCCCCGGGCGAGCGCGTGGCCGCGGCGTACGCGCGCGCGGCGGCCCTGTGCGACGAGGACGTGGCGATCAACCGGGGCATCGGCACCCAGGGCCTGCGGCTGCTCGAGGCCGCCTGGGAGCGCAAGGGGCGCAAGGGCCGCGTCAACGTGCTCACCCACTGCAACGCCGGGTGGCTGGCCACCGTGGACTGGGGCACCGCGCTCGCGCCCGTGTACCTGGCCCACGAGGCGGGCCTGCCCGTCCACGTGTGGGTGGATGAGACGCGGCCGCGCAACCAGGGCGCCAGCCTCACCGCCTGGGAGTTGGGCCAGCACGGCGTGCCGCACACCGTCATCGCCGACAACGTGGGCGGCCACCTCATGCAGCACGGCGAGGTGGACCTGTGCATCGTCGGCACGGACCGCACCACGGCCAGGGGCGATGTGGCCAACAAGATTGGCACCTACCTCAAGGCGCTGGCGGCGAAGGACAATGGCGTGCCCTTCTACGTGGCGCTGCCCTCGCCCACCATCGACTGGACGCTGGAGGATGGCGTGCGCGACATCCCCATCGAGCAGCGCGACGGCACCGAGCTCACGGACATCTCCGGGCGGCTGCCCTCGGGCGAGGTGGTGACGGTGCGGGTGACACCGGAGGGCAGCCCAGTGGCCAACTACGGCTTCGACGTGACGCCGGCGCGGCTGGTGACGGCGCTCATCACCGAGCGCGGCGTGTGCCCGGCCTCCCCCGAGGGGTTGCTGTCGCTCTTCCCCGAGCGGCGGCCGGCGCGGAGCACGGGGACGTGAGCCCCCCGTCGGAGCTCGGGCTGCGCGAGGCGCTCATCGCCACCGGGCGGAAGATGAACAGCTCGGGGCTCAACCAGGGCACCTCCGGCAACCTCAGCCACCGCGTGGAGGGCGGCTTCCTCATCACCCCCACCGGCATGGACTACGACGCGCTGCGGCCCGAGGACCTCGTGCGCATGCGCTTCGACGGCGGCCACGAGGGGCCCCGGCTGCCCTCCTCCGAGTGGCGCTTCCACCGCGACATCCTCGCCTCGCGCCCCGAGGTGAATGCGGTGCTGCACGCCCATTCGATGTTCAGCACGACGCTGGCGTGCCTGCGCCGCCCCATCCCCCCCTTCCACTACATGGTGGCGAAGGCCGGGGGCTCCTCCATCCGCTGCGCGCCCTACGCCACCTTCGGCACCGAGGAGCTGTCGCGCCATGCGGTGGCCGCGCTGGAGGGGCGCAAGGCGTGCCTGCTCGCCAACCATGGCCTCATCACCGTGGGCGAGGACCTGTCCGGCGCCTTCAAGTTGGCGGTGGAGGTGGAGACCCTCGCCGCCATGTACCTGCGGGCGCTCCAGGTGGGCGAGCCCGTGCTGCTCGATGAAGCGGAGATGGCGGTGGTGCTGGAGAAGTTCCGCACCTACGGGCAGCAGCCGGAGTGAGCCACGGCCTCAGGCCGGGCGCGGCGGGGTGAACCGCTCCACGGGCACCAGCAGCACCTCGTGGAGGCGCCAGTCCAGCCGACGCAAGTCCTGCGCGGTGCGCGTGAGCCGCTTCACCAGGTCCGGCGTGTCCCGGCGAGGCACCAACTCCACGTCCGCGAAGAACAGGTGCCCGTCCTCACGCACCCGCACCCGCGCGCCCTCCACCCAATCCAGGGACTCGAGCGTCTGGCGGATGCGCTCCGGTAGCTCCACGTGGTGCTTGTAATCGAGCGTGCGGGGGGCTCGGTCCATCAAGTCCCCCAGCGCCGCGCACAGGTGTTTCTTGCCATCATGGGCGATGTCGATCGCGATGACACCCGCGGCCACCGCGTCCGCCCACCACCACCCCAGGCCAATGCCCACCACGCCCAGCAAGGCCGCCCCCGCCGTCATCCAATCGGCCTTGTTCATCACCGCCTCGGCGTACAGCACCTTGTCGTGCAGCTCATGGGCCACCGGCAGCTTCCAGCGGCCGAACAGCACCGTGGGCGTGCCCGACCACAGCAGCGCGAGCATCATCAGCCAGCCCAGCCACACCGAGTGCCCGAAGAGCTCCACCGAGCCGATGGTGGGGTGCTCGGCCTTCACCAGCTTCAGCGCCGAGTCGAAGAACAGGAAGGTGCCCAGCACCAGCAGCGCCACCGAGCCCACCAGGTACGCCACGGTGGTGGCGCGCAGGTAGCCATAGGGGTACTCGGGGTTGGGCCGCCGCTGACTCACGCGCGCCCCCACCAGGAAGGCGATGGCGGGAATGAGGCTGAGCAGATCCTCCATCCACGCCACCTTCATCGCCTGCGAGTTGCCCAGCGTGAAGTAGAGCAGGGTAATGGCGGAGGCATGGTGCGCCAGCGTCCACCACGTCAGCCGCTTGCCCCGGGCCAGCGCCCGCTTCTTCTCCGGCGGCAGGTCGAATGGCGCGGCGGTCCTCATCTCGTCGCCCCTTGCTTCGCGGCCTCCACGAGGCGGGCCCGCGCCTGGTCGCGGTGCTCATGGAGGAACAGGTCCACCTGTCGCAGCCACCCGTTCTCTCCGGGAGGAACCACCAGCAGCACCTCCTCCTTCTTCAATGTGGGCCCGGTGGGGGTGTAGCCCCAGGCCTCGAGCTGCCAGTCGAAGCCGGCACGCAGCCCGGGCGCCGAGGCCAGGGTGCTCGTCGGCTCGGGCACGGCGCCTTTCTCCTCGAGCAGCGCGATGGCGACGTGGCCCTTCTCCACCGCCACGCGCTGGCCCTTCAGCTCGCTCGGCGGCGTCTGCTCGGGAGGCGCTCCGACCCGGAGCTGGGAGCGCAGGTAGGGCTGGCTGAGCCCTCCTTTCGAGCCGTACGGGGTGTCGGCGGGGATGCCGCCAATGACGAGCTCCAGTTGCTGGTGCGCCAGGGCCTCCATCAGCCGGGGCTCGGCGCCCACGGTCCACTCCACCGTGGCTCCCAGCGTGCGGGCGAACTCCTGGACGAGCTCCACCTCCGGCCCCGTGGGGGTGCCCTCCTCCACGCGCGTGAAGGGCTCGCGCTCCACCACCCCCACGCGCATCATCCCGCCGCGCACCCGCTCCAACGTGCCCTCGGGGTCTCTCGGAAAGCCGCACCCGGCGGCTAGCACCAGCACCGCCAGCAGCAGGCCCACCGCTCGCGAGGGGGTATGATGCTTGCCTGCTCCCTCAGGGACCAAGAGTGGGGGCCGCTCCCCCTCTCCACTGCCCAGGCTCTTCAGGAAATGGCCCCGCACCTTGTGCTCACCTCCGGCGACTTCTCCTCACAAGTTCGTCATGGGGAGGCCGGGCGACCAGCGCGGCACTTGGAAAGTCCGCCTCCGCACAGCGGGTAGGGCAACATGGCGGTCCATGCCCCCTCGCAAGCTCCCGCGACACCTCGTCTGGCTGGAGGCCTTCGCCGCCGCCGTCGAAGCAGGCAGCCTGGAGGGGGCCGCCGTGTACCTGGGCGTAGCCCGCTCCGTGGTGAGCGAGCACCTGCGCGCCCTGGAGCAGTCCCTGGGTGAAGGCGAGCCGCTCCTGGAGCGTGGGCCGGGCCGAAGGCTCCACCTCACCCCGCGCGGACAGCGGCTCTACGAGGGCACGCAGACGCCGCTGCACCAGTTGGACCTCAAGCGCCTGAGGGACCTGGCGAGCACCGAGGCCAGCCTGCGGCTGGGGCTCAACCACACGCTCTCCATCATGCTGCTGGGGGACATCGCCCGGGACGCGGCCCAGGCCAACATCAAGCTGGAGGTCGGCTTCGGCGGGCCCTTCGAATTGGTGCGCGAGGTGCAGACGCGCCAGAGGGACCTGGTGGTGGGCTTCAGCCCGCTGCCGCCCCACCGGGACGTGGAGGCCGAGTCCCTGCAGGCCCTGCCCTTCGTGGTGCTGGCGGGCCCCGAGAGCACCCTGCGCTCGCGCGTCGGCGCCTCGCGGGCCCTGCACGTGAAGGACCTGGTTGAGCAACCCTTCGTGGACTGGCTCCGGAACGACCCCTACGGCGGCGCCAACACCGCGCGCTTCACGGCCCACCAGGTGCGGGTGCGCGAGGTGGCGCGCGTGGAGAGCTTCCTGCACCTGTTCGACTTGCTGCACGCCTTCCCCCAGGCATGCGCCATCACCCCTGACCTGCGGCCCCTGCGCCCCTTCCCTCCCGAGTTCCACGTCTGGCCCCTGCGCGAGGAGCAGCCCCAGTTCGTGGAGGTGGTGGCCCTCTGGCCCATGGGCGCGATGAGCACCGAGGCCCGCCTCGTGCTCCAGGGACTGCGTCGCCGCCTCGGGCAGAAACGTCGGAAATCCGAATAGAACTTCGAAATTTTACGGATTTCCGCCACAGCGCCCCGGCCTTACCTTGAAGGGCAGGAAAGAGGGTGCGCGAATGACTCCGACCGAGAGAACTCTTGCCCGGCTGCCTTCCCACCTGCGTCGCTACGTGGTGGGCCAGGAGTATGAGGCCTATACGCCGAGAGATCAGGCGGTGTGGCGCCACATCCTCCGTCGGCTGCGCGCGCACCTGTCGGACAAGGCGCACGCGGTGTACCTGGAGGGCCTCGAGGCGACGGGCATCGGCGTGGAGCGCCTGCCCAGCATGGATGAGATGAACGAGCGGCTGGCCAGGCTGGGCTGGGGCGCGGTGAGCGTGCGGGGCTTCATCCCCACGGCGGTGTTCACCGAGCTGCAGTCGCTGGGCGTGCTGGCGATCGCCGCGGACATCCGCACCCACGAGCACATCCAGTACACGCCGGCGCCGGACATCGTCCACGAGAGCGCGGGGCACGCGCCCATCATCGCCAACGCGCGTTATGCCGAGTTCCTCAAGCGCTGCGGGTTGGCGGCGTTCAAGGCGATTGCCTCGCTGGAGGACCAGGTCGTCTTCGAGGCGATCCGCAACCTGAGCGTGGTGAAGGAGGACCCCTCGGCCACGCCCGAAGAGGTGGAGCACGCGCAGGCGCGGCTGGATGCGGCGCAGAAGGGCTGCCGCTACGTGAGCGAGAGCACCCGGGCCTCGCGCCTGTACTGGTGGACGGCGGAGTACGGGATGGTGGGCAGCCTGGAGCAGCCGCGCCTGTACGGGGCGGGGCTGCTGTCGAGCATTGGCGAGGCGGAGCACTGCCTCACGCCGGCGGTGCAGAAGGTGCCGCTGACGGCGGACTGCGCGGACATCGGCTACGACATCACCCAGATGCAGCCGCAGCTCTTCGTGGCGCGCGACTTCGAGCACCTGTTCGAGGTGCTGGAGCAGTTCGAGGCGACGCTGGCGTGGAAGCGCGGCGGGGACTACGGCCTGCAGGAGGCGCAGCGGGCGCGCTCGGTGAACCACCTGGTGCTCTCGGACGGGCGCGAGGTGACGGGCCGGGTGGAGCGGCTGGAGCCGGGCGTGAGCGCCGTCGCCGAGGGCTTGAGCACGGCGCTGGTGCAGCTTGGAGGGCCGGTGATGCTCTCGCGCGGCGGCAAGGCCGTGGAGAAGCCGTGGACGGGCGTGGCGCTGGTGGCATTTGGCAAGGGCACGCTGCCGGAGCGCGGCGAGTTTGAGTTCGAGTTGGCGAGCGGCCTGCGCCTGAGCGGCTTCGCGGTGGGCGGCGGCGAGGTGCTCAACCTGCGCGGCACGCTGGGCGGACGGGAGCTGGATCTGCCCTCGGTGGCGCGGCTCTACCTGAGCGAGGGGCTGCCCTCGGTGGCGGGAGGCCCCGCGGACGCGGCGGCGTGGGACCGCTGGTTCGGAGAGCTCAACGCGTTCGCCGAGGGAGATGGCGAGGCGCGGGCGCGGGCGCGCAAGGCGGAGGCACTGCCTCCGGCGCTGGCGGCGCTCTACCGCGAGGTGCGCGCCATGCGCGAGTCGGGAGACATCCGGCCTGATCGGCTGGAGCAGATCGCCCAGGCCGCGGCCGGGTTCCCGGACGATTGGCTGCTGCGGGAAGAGGTGCGGGAGCTGCGCGAGGCCCCACAGACAGCACCGCTGCGCTCGGCCATGTCCGCGCACAAGTCCCGGACACACGCCTCGGCGTAACAATCAGCGCTCAAGGCGGGTGCGCCGTCGGCTGGCGCCGGGGAGGAGCGGAGGGCAGGTAACAGGCCCCCTTCCACTCGTACGCGTCCTCCCGGCAGGGCAACGTGGCATCGCGTAGCGCGTACCAGCACCCGCCCCGAAGCTCCACCTCGCCATTCTTGTTACACGGCGGCCGGCGCTGGCCGGGAAAGGGATTCGCGGGCAGCGGCAGCCCCACCGCTGGCACCTTCTCTTCGGTGAGCATGGTGGCAAGCATCGCGGCGGAAGGGGCGCTGTCACCTACCGCCACGCTGCCACCCTCGTGCGAATCCCTATCGGCATGCGCTAGTTCTTGCCCTCGGCGCAACCACGCCACGGCGAGCCCCGCGAGCAGCAATGCCAGGAGCGCCACAGCCAGTTCCGCTCCCCACATGGGGCCCAAGAACCGAGGCCGAACCTGCTCACGGGGGGCCGCTACCCGAGTTCGCGCCGTTGCCTCGCGCAGTGCCAGTACCTCCTTCGCGGCGACATCCTGATCCACGACCCGCCGCACTCGCTCCAGGGGGCGCCAGCGGGGATTCGACTCGTCCCCCCAGCAGAACAACGGACGGTCCCCCTCCGGCCCTGCGCTGCGCGCCGCCTGCTCCAGCGCTTCGGCCGCCACCCAAGCCTTACCCTCGAAACGCTCCACTGGCGCAATGTCCAGCAATCGCAGGATGAGCGCCTCCAGTTCCGGGCTCACCCGAGGGTTGAGTTCTCGCGGTAGACGCGGCCCACCTCTTTCCTCGCGCCACGCCTCGGTGCCTTCCTCATCCCTGGACGGATACTCGTCCGTCACCAACCGCCACGCCGTCACGCCCAACGCAAAGAGGTCATCACATGCGCTGGCCGGGTAGTGCGCCGTGGGGTGACGGAGGAATGCGCGGAGAAACGCCTGCGCCTCGGGACTTCGATAGGAAGGAGTTCCTGGAGGCAACAACCGCCAAGTGAGCGTGGCCGCGCCCCGGTAATGCCCCGCCCCGAAGTCCGTGAGGAAGGCCCGGCCATCTCCCGCTCGAACCAGGACGTTGGCCCCCTTCACGTCCCGATGCACACCACCGACTGCGTGCGTGGCCTCCAAAGCTCTCGCCACCTGCGCCAGCAGTCGCAATGCCTGCCGCGAGGAGGGGTTTCGCCGCGAGGCCCACTCGTACAACGGCTCGCCTTCCACCCACTCCATCACCAGGTAGGGAAAGGCTCCAGAGGGGTGCTCCCACACACCCTGGTCATGCAATCGAGGAACGTGAGAACTCGGGATGTGCGAGAGCAACCACGCCTCGCGCTCGAAGCGCTCATCTCGTGGGTGGATGGCCAGCTTGAGCGCGAACGGACCGGAGGTATCGGGGCCTTCACGCTCCACGCGGTAGAGGGTGCCGTAGGCGCCCCGGCCTCCCCAACCCGTCACTCGCCATGCTCCCACCTTCGTCCCCACCGGGAGGCTGAGAGGATCCACTTCCTGAAGGGATCGCTTCGTCCCCATGAGCATTCTCCAACTTGGGGTAGGCAACTCCGCCCAGTCGCCCTACCCTACCTCATGGGTTATCAAGCTGCTTCCTGCCTTCCAGCTGGCGGACTACTAACTGGTTAGTAGTCCCGGCCCCCGTCCTGGCACGCAGACTCCTAACTGGTTAGGAGTCACAGCTCGATTTAACTGCCCAATGCCCCCAAAGGCCCTGCTGGTTAGAGTTGGGCTGGCACTTTCTGCCTGGGCTGCACGATAACCTGTGAGCACGTGTCCGACACCGCTCACGGCTTGTAGGTCTGGATTCGCGAACCGGGCACGCGCTTGGCCAGGTGTTCCATGTGGGTGGCCACCTCGGTGAGCACGCGCGTCTTGTCGATCGTGAGCAGGCGTCGGTCTCGCATGACGACGCGCCCATCCACCATCACGGTCTGCACATCGCTGGCACGGGCGCTGTACACCAGCCCAGCCGCGAGGTTGTGCGGCGGCTGCCAATGCGCCCCGCTCGTGTCCACGAGGATGATGTCGGCCAGGTAGCCCGGAGCGAGCTTTCCGAGCCGGTCCCCCATCCCCAGCACCGCCGCGCTGCCCCGCGTGGCGATATCGAGCGCCTCTGAAATAGGCAGCACCTCGGGGTTGGACGCCTCGTGCTTCTGCATCATCGCCATGAGGCGCAGGCTCTCGAAGATATCGAGCGTGTTGTTGCTCACCGCTCCATCCGTCGCCAGCCCCACGGGAATCCCCGCCTTGCGCAGCGCCCGGATGGGCGTAATCCCCATGGCCAGCTTCAGGTACGTCTTGGGCGCGTGCGCGATGCCCACGTGGTCTCGGTAGCGCGACAGGCGCTCCGTGTCCTCGGGCAGCAGGCCACACCCGTGGGCGATGATGACCGGGACGCTGAGCACTCCCGTGTCATCCAGCACCTGGATGGGCGTCATCTCCCGCTTGTCCAGGCTCGCCTGCGTCTGCCCCATCTCCTCGGAGGCGTGGATGTGGATGCCCACCCCCAGCCGCTTCGCGTGCGCGACGGAGGCCCGCAGGAAGCCATCGTCACAGGTGTACGGCGCGTGCGGAGCCATGCAGGTGGTGATGCGGCCACCCGCCCCTCCCTTCCACCGCTCGGCGAAGGCGGCGGTCTCCTCGAGCGCGCCCAGTCCTCGGCTGCCGAACACGGCCCAGCCCAGGTGCGCCCGGGTGCCAGCCTCCTCCACGGCGCGGGCCACCCGGTCCATGAAGAAGTAGTGGTCGGCCACGGTGGTGACGCCACCTTCGATCATCTCGATGAGCCCCAGGAGCATTCCCCAGTAGACGAGCTCCTCGGTGAGGTTGCTCTCCAGCGGCCAGATGAACTCGTTGAACCAGCGCTCGATGGACACATCCTCGGCCAGCCCTCGGAAGAGCACCATGGGCACGTGGGAGTGCGTGTTGATCAGCCCCGGCATGGCGAGCATTCCATGGGCTTCAATGACGTCGAGCTCGGCCTCGGGAGGCTGGCCCGTGGGCCGTACCTCCGCGATGCGATTGCCACGAACGACGATGTCCTGGTTGCGCACGAGGGTGGGCACACCGCGCTCATCGGGGACGAGCGCGTGGCAGTTGCGAAGGAGGGTGTTCGTCATCGTGGGCTCGCGGTCGGCTGGCGGTAGAGCGCAGAGAGGAGCACGTCGCCCCCACCCTTGTACACGACGACACTGCCCCGTTTGCCGCCTGCCGAAACCTTCTGACTACGGCCGCTCCGAGGTGGGCGCGCGGGGGGGCTGATAGCTGGGCAGGTAGCAACTGCCCTTCCACTCGTAGCCCATGTCCCGGCACGGAGGCTTCACATCCGCCAGCCGAATCCAGCACCCGTCATTGATGGCGGCCTCCAGCGGAGGCCGGCAATGCGGCGCTCGCCGCTGGGCGCGGAACGGGGACTCGGGCATGGGCAAGCCGATGGGGTCTCCATGGGAGGGCTCCTTCAGCTCGGCCATGGTCGCGGCCGGCACGGTATCGGCCAGCCCCACCACACCTCCATCCCGCTCCCCCGCATCCGGCTCCTCCTGTGCCACCGGGTGCTGCTCCGCCTCGAGGCGACGCAGGCCCGAAGCGCACAGCTCTCCGGTGAGCAGCAACCCGAGCGCCGCGGCCAGGCCCGCGCCGAACCAGGGCCAGACGGGCTCACGCGCGGCGACTTGCTCGGTGGTCGCTCGGGCCCGCTCCGCCTCGCGCCGCTCGGCGCTCACGCGAGCCTCCGCCCCACCGCGCCCGGGCACACGTTTCGCTTTCGGCTCCCCCGGAGGAGGAAGCGGGGCCACCGCCTTCTCGGTGGGGGCCTTGGAGCGCCCCAGCGCCTCCAGGTCGAAGAGCGGCACATCCGCCTCGGGCCCCGCCTGGGCCGCCGTGAGCTCCAGCGCCTCGGCCAGCTCGCGCGCGGTGCCTCGGGCCTGGGGCCGTACCGAGAGCATGCGAAGGATGAGGGCCTCGAGCCGCGCCTCCACCCGCGGGTTGAGCGCGCGCGGTGACTGCGAGAGGCCCCCCTCCTGGTACCAGCAGCGACTGGCCCCCTCCTCGCCGGGGTCCGTGGGCGGTGGGTACCGGTCCGTCACCAGCCTCCAGGCGGTGACTCCCAGGGCGAACACGTCGTCCGCGGGCTGGACCGCGTAGTGGGCGTTGGGCAGCCGGAAGTAGCGCTGGGCGAACCGCCAGGCCTCGGGGCTGCGATAGGCGGGAGTGCCCGGGGGCAGCACCTCGTGGGTGAGCGTGGCCGAGCCCGCGCAGTGCCCCGCCCCGAAGTCCAGGAGGAAGGCCTGGTCATCCGCCCGCCGCACCAGCACGTTCTCGCCCTTCACGTCCCGGTGTACGCCGCCCACCGCGTGGGTCGCCTCCAGCGCCCGCGCCACCTGCGCCAGCAGCGCCAGGGCCTGCCGCGAGGAGGGGTTGCTCGCCACCGCCCACTCGTAGAGCGGAATCCCCTCTACCCACTCCATGACGAGGTAGGGGTAGGTGACGCCCGAGGGGTGGCGCCAGCGCCCATGGCCCAGCAGGCGCGGCACGTGGGGGTGGTGGATGCGGCCCAGCAGCTCCACCTCCCGCTCGAAGCGCGCGTCGTGCCAGTGAATGGCCAGCTTCAGGGCCGCGAGCCCCCCGGCTTCACCCTCGGCCTTCACGGCGCGGTACACGGTGCCGTAGGTGCCCCGGCCGCCCCACCCCTTCACCTGCCACGAGCCCACCCGCGTGCCGGGCGGCAGCGCGGTCGGGTTCAGCTCAGGTGGGGCGGAGCTCTCCATGAGGGCCCTACCCTACTCCATGGGTGAAGTGAGAAGCACCCCTCCCATTACGTCCACCCCGCGCCCACCGCCAGGACATGTCCAGGAACCCACCACTCCTTGCCCTGGCGGCTTGCCCCGCCCCTGGCGCGGGGCGAGGCTACGGGCCCTCTCGCCCCGTCCCCGCGAGGAGCGCCCCATGAGCGATACCGACACCTTCCTGCGCCTGGCCTTCGCCCAGTCCCCCGCCGCCGAGGCCAACGCCGCCATGGCGCGCATCCGCGAGGAGCAGGGGGATGCCAAGAGCTACGAGTTCGTGCTGCCCGACAAGGAGGTGCGCGCCTTCCTGCTGGAGCGCACGTTGCCCCGACTGGTGGACTACCTGGAGTCGGTGGGCGCCAGGCTGCCGGGCTGCGGCGGCGTGTTCCTCTCGGTGTTCGCCGGGGACACCCTGCACTTCCTCCACGCCCGGGACGCGGTGAGCCTGTTGTCCGAGTGGAGCGGCCTGTCCCTGGACGAGCTGAAGCGCCGCTACGGCCCCAACCGCACCTGAGAACCCCCATGCCTGTAGGAACCTCCCCCCTGCGCCTATCCTCCCTGCTCTGCATCGCGCTCCTGGCCGCTCCGGCCCTGGCTCAGTCCGAGGCCGCTGCCCCCACCGAGGCCTCCCGGCTGGTGGCCACCTTCCTTGGAGAGACACCCTTGCTGAGCGATCTCCAGTCGCTCACGGATGAGGTGGGCGGCAGGGCCACCGGCTCGCCCGCCAACCTGCGCTCGGTGGAGTGGGCGCTGGCGCGCCTGCGCGAGGCCGGGGTGGAGGCGCGCAAGGAGTCCTTCCAGATGCCCGCCCTGTGGCTGGAGCGCTCCGCCCGCGCCACGGTGCAGGGAGAGCGCGTCAGCTACACGCCCCGGGTGGCGGCCATGCCCTTCTCCACCGCCACACCGCGCGGAGGCAAGACGGCGCCACTGCTCGCCGTGGGCCGAGGCACGGAGAAGGACTTCCAGGCGCTCGGGGACAAGGCACGCGGCGCGTTCTTGCTCGTGGAGACCGAGGAATTGAAGGACGTGGACGGACTCTTCCGCGAGTACAGCGAGAGCGCCGCCATCGAGCAGCGCGCGTTCGCGGTTGGCGTGGCAGGGGTGGTCTACATGGGCTCGCGGCCCAACAACCTGCTCTACCGGCACAACGTCTCGGTGGGACCGCGCAACACCCGGCCCATGCTGGTCATGGAGCGCGATGGGGCGCTGCGGGCGGTGCGGTTGCTGCGCGTGGGCAAGGCGCTGAGCCTCACGGCCGAGCTCGACATCCAGTCCGGCCCCGCCTACGAGAGCCACAACGTCATCGGGGAGATTCGCGGCGCCACCAGGCCAGAGGAAGTCGTGGTGGTAGGCGCGCACCTGGACTCGTGGGACCTGGGCACGGGAGCGCTGGACAACGGCGCCAACGTGGTGCTGCTCATCGACGTGGCGCGGCAGATGCGGCGGTTGGGGCTCCAGCCGGCGCGCACGGTGCGCTTCGCCCTGTGGAACGGGGAGGAGCAGGGCATGCAGGGCTCGTGGGGCTACACGAAGCGGCACGAGGCGGCGCTGGAGCACCACGTCATGGCGACCTCGCTGGACATCGGCTGCGGGCGAATCACGGGCTTCTTCACCGGAGGCCGGCCCGAGCTGCCCGCGCTGGTGGACCGGGCGCTGGCGCCGGTGAAGGGGCTGGGACCCTTCACGCACGTGGACGCGCCCGTGGTGGGTACGGACAACTTCGACTTCATGATGCACGGAGTGCCCAACCTGATCGCCAACCAGGAGCCGGCGCTCTACGGCCCCAACTACCACGCGCGCTCGGACGAGCTGGACAAGTGCGACGCACAGCAGCTGCGGCTCAACGCCGCCATCGTCGCCGCGCTGGCGTATGGCTTTGCCCAGATGGAGCCGAAGCTGCCCCGCCAGTCGCGCGCCCAGGTGGAGGCGCTGATGCGCGCCACGGACCTGGCGCAGCAGATGAAGTCCTTCAACGTCTATGAGGACTGGGCCTCGGGCAAGCGCGGGAGGAAGTAGGGCGGGCTACTCGTCCTTCTTCCCGCCCCCGAAGAGCTTGGCCAGGAGCGCTCCCAGCACGGCGAGCGCTCCACCAATCTTGGCCAGGCCGCCTCCCGCCAACCGGGCCGCGTCATCCGCGATGCCCACGCCCGAGCCGACGCCGCGCACCACGTTGTCCGCGTACGCTCCGGCGTGTACGCCCCGGGCGGCATCATCCCCGAAGGAGCTCAGCGGGACGGCGTGCAGCGTGTCATCTCCCAGGGTCGCCGTGCTCCCCGCTCCCTGGAGCCCGCCCCCCATCGCTCCCGGCCTGGGGGCCGGGCCCCGAGGCGGCGCACTGGGGAGGAGCATCGCCTTCGCCGCGTCATCCTCCACGGGGGAGAGGGCCTCGAGGCCCTGCACCGACTCCTCCGCGACGCTGGTGGCTCCCGAAGCCGTCGGGTGGGGGGTACCACGAACCTGGGACGCGGGCCGCCGCTCCGCCTTCCTCGGGTCCAGGGCGTCCTCCGCGAGGTCCTGCGCGACGTCCACTCCGTCCTGGAGGCTCGGGCCGGAGTCCTCCTCTTCCTCGGCCGCCTGCTGGCCCATCGCCGGAGCGGCGAACAGGGTCACGGCGAGCAGTGCTCCGAAGCCACCACGCAATCCGAACTTCATTGCCCCCTCCTGGGCTCAGTCGTACCGCCAAAGCCGCCCCGCGCGCAAACCCGCGGGCAGTTCCTAGAGCGAGCGCAGGGCGATCTCCGTGAGTTCCTCGTCCGTGAGCACCAGGGGGTTGGCCTTCATGCTGCTGGCCACGCGCGCCTTCTCCACCAGCCGTGGCACCTCGGCCTCCGTCAGCCCATAGCGGCGCAAGCCGGGCACGCTCAGCGCCTGGCACAGCTCCTGGACCCAGGTGATGGCCTCCTCGGCCCGCGCCTCGGGCCGACCGGTGAGCAGCGCCGCCACCTCCTGGAAGCGCGGGAGCGCCGGGTGCGCGGCGGCACGGGCTTGGAGTGCGCGCAGGTTCACCTCCAGCGTGGCCGCCAGAAGCGCGGCACACACGGCACCATGAGGCGCTTGGAACATGCCGCCCACCGGCGCCGCGAAGCCATGCACCGCGCCCAGCCCGGAGTTGGCCAGGCACAGCCCGCCGAAGAGGCTGGCCAGCGCCAGGTCCTCCCGCGCGGGCGCATCGAACGTCTCCAGCACCGCCCGGCGCAGCGAGCGCGCCGAGCGGCGTATCCCCTCTCGGGCCAGCGAGTCGGTGAGCGGATTGGCCCGAGCGGACAGGAACGGCTCGATGAGCTGCGAGAGCGCGTCCAGTCCGCTGGAGGCAATCACCGGCCCGGGAGCGCCAGCGAGCAGGTCCGGATCCACCAGCGCCACGCGCGGCAGCATGAGCGGGCTGCGCAGGCTGGCCTTCACCTTCTCCTCGTTGGAGCCCAGCACCGCGTTGCGCGTCACCTCCGAGCCGGTGCCGGCCGTGGTGGGAATGGCCACCAGCGGCACCGAGGGGTGCGTGAGCGGGCGTCCCCGGCCAATCACCTCCAGGTAGTCGAGCGGGTCGCCTCCGTTGGCGGCCAGCGCGGCGATGGCCTTGCCCGTGTCGATGACGCTGCCGCCGCCCAGGGCCACCACGACATCACACCCCACGGCGATGGCGGTGGCGGTGCCCTCGCGCGCCACCTCCAGCGTGGGCTCGCCCTCCACGCGGAAGACGACGGTGGCCAGCCCGAGGCGATCCAGCATCTCGCGCAGCGGCTGCGCGCGTGCGGGACTCTTCCCGGTGACGATGAGCACCCGGCGGCCGCCCAGGGACCGCACCACCTCGGGCGCCTCGGCGAGGCGGCCGGCGCCGAAGAGGATACGGGTGGCGGTGGCGAACTCGAAGCCCAGCGCGCTCATGTCACCACCCCGCGTCTTCAGGAAAGGCGTTGACGTACTTCTTGCTCGTCCGGGGCTCGGCCATCATCGGCGCCACGGTGTCGCGCCACTTCAGGTAGTGGGCCGTCTCCTTGTGGGCGGCGGGGGCCTCGGGCGTGCGGTAGGCCTCGACGAGCACGAAGCGCGTCTTGTCCTCGGTGTCCTGGACGACGTCGAAGCGGGCGATGCCGGGCTCCTTCACGCTGGCGCGGGCGTTGGCCAGGGTGGCCTCGCGGAAGGCATCGACATGCTCCGGCTTGACGTGGACGTGGACGTGGACGACCAGCAGGCTGTTGGGCATGGGCGCAGGGTAGCGCGAGCCCTGGTCCCGGTGGGAGGGGCGGTGCTTCAGAAGCGTCCGCTGAGTCCGCCGAGGACTCCTCCCGAGGGGGTCATGCCCAGCACCGGCACCACCTGAATGCTTGAGCGGTCATGGAGGGTTTGCGGCAACGCGGGCTCGAAGGAGGCATGAGAGAACTCGAACCCGACGATGGCCCCAATCGCGGGTCCCGCCAGCGCGAGCAGCCACAGCGGCGTGGGCCCGTTGTCCGTGACCAGGAAGATGGCCCCCATCCCGGTCCCCACGGCACCCCCCAGAAAGGTGGGCAGCAGCCCGCCCTCGCCATTCAACACACTGCCGATGCCGTACACGGTGAGCGAGGACAGGCCCCACGCGCCCAGGAGCATCGGCACAACCATCGCGGGCTCATTGCAATCCCCCTCGAACGCGGCGCACTGGGAGAGCCCCAGTCCCACCAGTCCCCCTCCGAGGACTCCGCCCGCGCTCGCCACGCTGCCCAGCACCGTGCTCAGCAAGACGCGGGGAATCATGAGATCGGCCTTCTCCGGCCCGCTCACCTGCCGCCGGGGGATGATCTCTCCCCGAGGAGCAGGCGCCTGGGGCTGGGGCTCCAGCGGAGCGGTGACGAGCGGCGGAGGGGTCGGAGCGTCCGCCGGCTGGGCGTACCCCGCCATCGGAAGCCACACCAGGAGACACAGGACGAGGCATGCCCGAGAATGCATGTCCCCAGCATAGCCGCATCCCCTCCGCCATGACCTTGAGCTCTCTCGCCTTAGGCCTGCTCCTCCCCGCCCTCCTCGGCACGGCCCCTCATACGCCCACGCGCGAGGAGCTGACCCGCTACCCCTGGCTCTCCAAGAGCGCGCAGGTGCGGCCGCTGGAGACCACCTTCGCGCCTCCCGCCGGCTACACCCGGGTGAGCGTGGAAGAGGGCTCGTTCGGAGCCTGGCTGCGAACCCTGCCGCTGCGCCCCGAGGGCACCCCGGTGCGCGACTTCCGGGGCGGAGAAATCCTGGCCGAGGGCGACGCGCGGCTGGCGGCGGTGGCGGAGCTGGACGTGGGCAAGGCCAACCTCCAGCAGTGCGCCGACTCCATCATCCGCCTCCACGCCGAGTGGCGCTGGGTGCAGGGCCAGAAGGAGCGCATCGCCTACCGCTTCACCAGCGGACACCTGGCCTCCTGGCCTCAGTACGCAGCCGGAGACCGGGCGCGCATCTCCGGCTCCAAGGTGACGTGGGTGCGCAGCGCCGGAGCGGACAGCTCCCGCGCCTCGTTCCGAGGCTACCTGGACCTGGTCTTCACCTACGCGGGGACGCTGTCACTCCAGGTGGAGAAGAACCGGCCCGCGCGTGAGCAGCTCCGGCCCGGAGACTTCTTCGTGCTCGGGGGCAGCCCGGGACACGCCGTGCTCGTGCTGGACGTGGCGGTGAACGCGGAGGGCGAGCGGGTGGCGCTGCTGGGCCAGGGCTTCATCCCCGCCCAGGACTTCCACATCCTCTCGCCGGGGAAGGACGGGCCGTGGTTCTCACTGGAGGGCGAGGAGGTGGCCACCCCCTTCTGGAAGCCCTTCCCCTGGTCCTCATTGCGTCGACTCTGAGACGGAATATTCGGGGGAAATGGGTGTTCGGCCGCCCGCCCCGGTGGACGAGCGTCCTCCGGGTTGGGTAACACCGCCACCTTCTCTCTCCCCCGGAGATTCATGCGCTTCAAAACCTTTGCCCGCGTGTTCTGGGCCCCCGGCGCGCTCAGCGCCCTGCTGCTCACCAGCTGCGCCACCAGCTCCCAGTCCCAGGACTCGGGCACCCAGGCCGCGGCCAACAAGCTCGGCGTCGAGGTGAAGAATTTCGACACCAGCGTCCGGCCGCAGGATGACTTCTACAAGTATGTGAATGGCAACTGGGTGAAGACGACGCAGATGCCCTCTGACCGGGCGCGTTACGGCACCTTCATCGAGCTGGCGGACAAGAGCGAGGCGGCTCTCAAGCTCATCATCGAGGAGGCCGCGGCCGTCAAGGACCGCCAGAAGGGCTCGGACACCCAGAAGGTGGGCGACTTGTACGAGAGCTTCATGGACACCCAGCGAATCGAAACGCTGGGCGTGGAGCCGGTACGCCCCGAGTTGCAGCGCGTGGCGGCGCTGAAGAGCGCGGATGAGCTGCCCGAGCTGCTGGCGCACTTCTACCGCTCCGGCGTGCAGTCGCCGCTGATGGTGTTCGTGGGCCAGGACGCCAAGCAGTCCACGCGCTACATCGTCTACGCCAACCAGAGCGGGCTGGGCCTGCCGGACCGCGACTACTACTTCAAGCAGGAGCCGCGCTTCACCGAGGTGCGCGCCGCCTACCAGGCCTACGTGGAGAAGCTGCTCACGCTGGCCGGAGAGAAGGACGCGGCGGCGGCGGCCAAGGCCATCGTCGCGCTGGAGACGACGCTGGCCGAGAAGAGCTGGGACCGGGTGAAGAACCGCGACCGCGAGGCCACCTACAACCTGAAGACGGTGGACGAGCTGGAGCAGCTCACCCCGGGCTTCTCGTTCAAGCGCTACCTCAAGGCCGTGGGCGCCGAGGCCACTCCCGGCGTCATCGTCCGCCAGCCGGACTACTTCCAGGCGCTGGCGCAGGTGCTCAAGAGCACCCCGCTGCCGGTGCTCAAGCAGTACCTCACCTACAAGGTGCTCGACTCGTACGCGCCGCTGCTCAGCAAGGGCTTCGAGGAGGCGCACTTCGCCTTCCGCGGCCGCACCCTGCAGGGCCAGGAGGAGATTCGCCCGCGGTGGAAGCGCGCCGTGGCCACGGTGGAGGAGGGCCTGGGCGAGGTGGTGGGCAAGCTCTACGTGGAGCGCAACTTCAGCCCCGAGTCCAAGAAGCGCATGAAGGAGCTGGTGGACAACCTGCGCGTGGCCTTCAAGCAGGGAATCGATCAGCTCGAGTGGATGAGCCCCGCCACCAAGGCGCAGGCGCAGGACAAGCTCTCGAAGTTCAACGTGAAGATCGGCTACCCGGACAAGTGGCGTGACTACTCGAAGCTCGAGGTGGTCGCCGGCGACCTGGTGGGCAACGTCAAGCGGGCCACGGCGTTCGAGGTGCAGCACGACCTGGACAAGCTGGGCAAGCCCATCGACCGGACCGAGTGGGGCATGACGCCGCAGACGGTGAACGCCTACTACAGCTCGACGATGAACGAGATTGTCTTCCCGGCCGCCATCCTCCAGCCGCCGTTCTTCAACCCCGAGGCGGATGACGCGGTGAACTACGGCGCCATCGGCGGCGTGATTGGCCATGAGATCAGCCACGGCTTCGATGACCAGGGCAGCCGCTCGGATGGCGACGGCAACCTGCGCGACTGGTGGACGGCCGAGGACAAGAAGGCCTTCGAGCAGCGCACCGGCATGCTGGTGGAGCAGTACAACGGCTTCAAGCCCATCGACGCGATGACGGTGAACGGCAAGCTGACGCTGGGCGAGAACATCGGCGACCTGAGCGGGCTGACGGTGGCGTACAAGGCCTACCAGCTCTCGCTCGACGGCAAGCCGGCCCCGGTGATCGAGGGCTTCACCGGCGACCAGCGCTTCTTCTTCGGCTGGGGGCAGATCTGGCGCTCGCTGTTCCGCGACGACTACATGCGGCAGATGCTGCTGACGGACTCGCACTCGCCGGGCCCGTACCGCGTCAACGGCGTGGTGCGGAACATGCCCGAGTTCTACAAGGCCTTCGACGTGAAGCAGGGCGACCCCAGCTGGCTGCCGCCCGAGCAGCGCGTGAAGATCTGGTAGCACCCGCTCCAGGCGAAGGAGCGCGGGCGCCGCTCAGGCCCGCGCTCTCGGAGCCACCAGCGGAAACTCGATGGTGAAGGTGGCTCCCTGGTTCCTGCCAGCGCTCGTGCAGGACAGGGAGCCGTTGAGGTCCTGCGCGGTGAGCGCGCTCATGTGCAGGCCGAAGCCGTGCCCTCCCTTGCGGGTGGTGAAGCCCTGGGTGAAGAGGTGCGGCAGGTGCTCGGCGGGGATGCCCACGCCATTGTCGGCTACCGCGATGCGCAGCCGCTGCTCGGGGGTGAGCTCCACGCGGAGGGTGAGCTGCTTGGGCTCCCGGCCGCTCTCCACCAGCGCGTAGCGGGCGTTGCTCAAGAGGTTGAGGAGGATCTGCAGCAGCTTGTGGCGATCCACCAGCACCGTGGGCACCACGGCGTACTCCGTGCGCACCTGGATGCCCAGCCGCTCGAAGGACACGCCGTGCAGGCGCAGGGCATCGTCGATGAGCTGGGGCACCGGTACTTGCTCCAGCATCTGCGCCGAGCGCGCGTGCTGCTGCTGCATGTTCACCACGGCCCGGATGTGGTCCACGCGCTCGCGCAGCGCCTCGGTCTCCACCATGAGCGCCGCCTGATCCTGGAAGAGCTGCTCGTTGAGCGCCCGGAGGTAGGCGGGGAAGTGCTGGCCGCGCGGGTCGGTCGTGAGGAAGGTGGCCAGGTGCGAGGCGTTCTCGCGCAGCATCGCCGAGGCCCGCGCCAGGCCGGCCAGCCGCAGGTTGCGCACCCGCTCGGCCACCAGATCCACGGACACGTTCACGCTGTTGAGCGTGTTGCCCACGTTGTGGAGGATACCCGTGGCCACCTCCGCCTTGCCCGCCTGGCGCGAGGCGTCCATGAGGCTGCGGTGCATCTCCCCCAGCCGGAGCTCGGCCTCCTTGCGCTCGGTGATGTCGCGCCCGAAGAGGGTGACGCCCACGGGCCGCGCCCCCGCCCCGAGCACGGGGTTGAGGGAGATGTCCCAAATCTGCCTCCTGCCCTCCGCCGCGACGCTCACCTCGAAGCCCACCCGCTGTCCGCCCAGCGCCTGGGCCAGCTTCTGCCTGCCCACGTCGGAGGACTCGGGCAGGAGCAGCCGGAAGAGGGCCTCGCCCCGGACGGGCTCGGGGCCGGGAGGCTCGCGGAACAGCCTCCGCACCGCCTGGTTGGCGGTGAGGATGCGCCCCTGGGCGTCCAACGAGCACACCAGGTCATCCGTGTTCTCGATGAGGCTGATCAGCTTGCCCTCGCTCTCGCGCAGCGCCGCGTGGGCCTCCAGCCGCGCGGTGCTGTACAGCCAGCTCAGCACCCAGCCGCCCAGCAGGGAGATGACCGCGAAGAGGCTCAGCATCCGGTCATGGTCATTGTCGAAGAAGAGCGCGCCTCCCGTGCGCACCAGGGGATGGAGGACCAGCACGTTGAGCACCATCACCCCGGTGAAGAGCAGGCCCAGGCGGGTGCCGAGCAGGTAGACCACCAGCGCGGGGATCAACATGCTCGCCGCGCTGGCTGCCGCGGCGGCGGTGCCAATCAAGTGGGTGGAGAAGATCAGCCCCAGCGTGAGCGTCACGCACACCAAGAGGGCCGGGCGTCGCACCGGCGCTCCCCGCCGCACGAGGACCAGCGCGCCCAGGTAGCAGGCGGAGAAGAGCACTCCCGCGGCCCGGAAGAGGGTGCCATGGGTAGGCGCCTCCGGGCCGACCATGTTGGAGAAGGCCATCAGGAAGTTGAGGGCCGCGGCGCCCACCACCACGCGCAGGCGGCTGAGCTCCTCGGGCGGCAGCCGGCGCTGCTCCTCGGTGAGGAGCGCGTCCAGCCGCCGCAGCAGCCACGCCTTCAGGACTCCGCGCACGCGACCCACCCCCGGTGTGCCGTGGATCCTACGGTCAGAACCGGCACGCCCGTATCCCACCCCGCCCGCTCCCGGACGGGAGGCTCAGCCCACCTTGTGGGAGGAACTCTCGGACGAGCGCCCCAGCTTGCCCGCCGTGGCCACCACCGAGTCGAGCGCTCCCCGGACGGCGGCCCGCGCCTTGTCGCCCAGAGCCAGGTCGAGCTGCTTCACCACCGGTACGTCGTGCCGGCATTGGACGCAGCGCGAGGCCTCCACGCGGATGGGGGTGCCGCAGGCAGGACAGGGCCGGCGGAAGAGCTTCGCCTCCATGCGGTGCGCCATCACGGTGGCCACCACGCCCGCCACCGTCAGCACCACCACCACCCCGAGGGCCACCGCGGGCGCGAAGAAGACGGCCACGCACAGCCCCAGCGCGCCGCCCTCCTGCAGCCGGGTGAGCCAGCGCAGCGGGTGGAAGAGCTCGCTCTCCAGGCCGGAGAACTCCACGTGCATCCGCCGCCGCAGCGCCAGCGTGCCAATCGCCAGCCCCGCGCCGCCCGCGCCCACCGCCCACTCGGGGATGCCCTGCGTCGCCACGTTCATCGAGGCCATCACCGACAGCGCGCCGCCGCCCGCGCTCAGGCCGTACTGCGCCAGCCCGAGCAGCATGTGCATGTCCTCGTCCCGGTCGGTGATCATCTCGAAGACGAGCACCACCGCGAAGGCGGCCATGGCGCCCGGGTGCGCCATCCACCCCAGCGAGTCGGGCAGCGACACGTAGCCCTGGTGCGAGGCCAGGGCCACCGCCAGCAGGCTCAAGCCCGCCCGCGTGCCCGAGGCGCTGCTCAAGCCCATGGCCTGGGAGACCACCGTAAAGGGAATCACGGCTTCACCCCCGGCATCGCCCCGAGCACCCGGGACTCCAGCAGCCCGAGCTTGCTCAGGAGCCACAGCACCACCACCACCAGGAGCGCCACCGTCAGCGCCAGCACCAGCGCCCACGCCGCCAGCAGCGCCAGCTCCCAGAGCGCCACCGGCGCGCCCTGCCCCTCGCGGCGGATCTGCCAGGTGAGGTAGCGGCGCGTCATCAGTCCGGCTCCCGCCACCTCGAGCGCGCTCACGGCCGTCTTCACCAGCGCCCCGGCCCCGGGGATGAAGGTGAGCAACTCCAGGACGATGAAGGACAGGGCCAGGAAGCAGCCGGCCGCCAGCCGCAGCGTCCACCGCGTCACGATGCGCCGGCGCGGGGTGAGCAGCGACAGCCCGGGCTTCACGATGGTGAATCGGAGCCACACCAGCGCGCCGATGATGAGCAGCGAGTTGATCAGCGGAAACCAGCTCGCCACCATGGCGCCCACGGCCACGGCGGCCACCGCCAGCCACAGCCGCACCGCGGACTGCGCGCCGTGCAGCTCGTGCAGCACCGCCCGGTCCGTGGCGCTGGGCAGCGTCTCCTCGCCGCACCGGGGACAGGGGCGGCCACGCAGCGCGGTGCCTCCCGGGAGGCGCTCGGCACAGCGGCGGCACCTGCCGGACAGCAGCAGCGCCAGCTCATGCTCCTCGCTGGCCGCCAGGGTGGGCAGACTCGTCATCCGTGCTCTCGAAGTGGGAGATGCGCGCGCCCCGTTGCCAGTGTGCTCCCCGGGCGGCCCGTGAAGAATTACACGAACCCTGTCCCCGACGCATCTTCCCCCGGGCCTCCGCTGGGTTCCCGACGCGCGGAGGTAGACTCCGGGCCATGAGCGGAGGGACGCGATGAAACGGAGAGCGCTCGTCCTGGGGGCAGTCCTGGTGGCGCTGGCGGCAGGCCTCTGGTTCCTCCTGGGGGACAGCCCCGCGGCCGAGTCCTCCCAGAAGGAAAGCGCCACGTCGAACGCGGCGCCCTCCCCTCCCCGCGTCAAGCGCGGCCCTCCGCCGCGACGCGAAGAGCCCCCGCGGGCGCCCACACCCGAGCCCTCCGCCGAAGCGCTTCCCGCGGCTGCCCTCGAAGCGGAAGAGGAGCTGCTCGGCTACGTCGTCTCGAAGCGAACGGGAGAGCCCGTGGCGCTCGCGGAGGTCATCCTCACGCCTCTGGCCGAGCAGTCCGAGTCCGAGGAGCCGCTGGAAGTCCCCGAGGAGGAAAAGCTCTTCACCACGAGCAGCGAGACGGGCGAGTTCTTCTTCACGGGGCTGACGCCGGGCCGCTACCACATCGAGGTGCGCGCCTCGGGCTTCGTCACCAAGGTGCTGCCCTCGCTGCCGGTCCCCTTTGGCGGCCGTGTCACCCTGGATCTCGGGATGGGCGGCCACCTCGAGGGACAGGTGCTCGGCGTGGATGGGCAGCCCTCGGTCGGAGCGGAGGTCCTCGCGTTCTCCGGGAGGCAGGAAGCGCGGGCCCGCACGGACGCACAAGGCGGCTTCACCCTCGAGGTGCCCACGGGCACGTACGCCATCTCCGCGCACCAGGGCGCTCACGCGGGCGAGCTGGAGCGCGAGGTGACGGTCGCCGAGCAGCAACGTGTCCAGGGCCTGCGAATCTACCTGGGCGAGGGGGCGCGGGTCTCTGGCACGGTCCTGCATGAAGATGGCACGCCCCTCCTCGGTGCCCGGGTTCAGGCCCATTCTCGCCAGGCCCTCGCCACCAGCGGGGTGGCGGGAACGGACGAGCGCGGCGCGTTCTCCATCGCGCCCCTGGCCGCGAGCACCTATGACCTTCGGGTCCTCGTGCCCACGGGAGACAGGCTCGAGCACAAGGGCCTCTCCCTGTCCCCGGGCGAGCACGCCACGGTGACGTTCACCTACCAGCCCCGGGGCACCCTCACGGTCTGGGTGTCGGGCAAAAAGCGGGACGCGGCCGAGCCCTTGGTGAAGGTAAGTGCCCTGCCCGCCCCTGGGCGCCTCACCGGCGGCGACGTCCAGGGCGTCTGGCACCGCTGGGATGGCTGGAAATTCGAGGGGCTGCTGCCAGGCCGATACCGGGTGGAGGCGCGGCGCGCTCCGGACCAGCCCGCCGTCGAGCAGTCCGTGCACGTCTCGGAACGTCCCCAGAGGGTCCTCCTCTTGCTGCCCGCCGAAGAGGCCGAGGACGAACCTTCCACCTTCACGGTCGAAGGCCGGGTCGTGACGCGCTCGGGAGGCCTACCGGATGCGCCCGTGCGGGTGACGGTGCATAGGATTGTGGGCGTCGGCAGGTCGAGGGAGTTCGACGCGGACGAGCAAGGGCACTTCCGGATCGAGCTGCATCGCGGGCTGGTCCGTCCCTTGGTGCATGAGCTGACCACGAGGATGCCGCGAAGGCTCGGCTGCGAAACCAATGGAAAGCTCCGGATCACCACCGAGCAGAACCAGGAGGTGACGATCGTCCTGGAGACGAGAGCGCCTGAGCTGCGGCTCCAGGTGCAAGACGCCGAGGGGAGGCCCTTTCCGAACGCGCCCGTGATGGTGAACTTCGAGCACTCCCGTGTCGTCGGAGAGACGGATGCGCTGGGCCGCCTCGAAGTGTGCTTCCCCCCCACGACCCCCCCCCGCTTTCCCCTGATGATCCAGGCGCTGCACGCGCGGCTGGCGGCGGTGGTGGAGTACGCGAGAGGAGAATGGACTCCGGTCCGACTTCAGCCCTCGCTCACGGTGCGCGGACGGGTGGTCTCCGGGAGCGGAGCGCCCGTGCGTCGCTTTGGCGTGGCGTTCTTCTCGGAGGGACTGCCCAGGTCCGGGGTCGAGCAGGACTTCACGGGAGACCGCTTCGAGCTGCGCGAAGTGCCCTTGGGCCGGAGCAAGCTCCAGGTCGTGGATCAGGAGGGACGCGGGGCCACGGTGTCGCTGGACCTGCGACCGGGAGCGGACGTGAACCTGGAGATCCTCGTGAGCGCGGGCGTGCCGCTCGAGGGGCGGGTGGTGGATGCCACCACCCGGCAGCCCCTGGAGGAAGTGGCCGTGAGCCTCAGCGCCACCCACCACACCGTCACGCGGAAGGATGGGCGCTTCCGCTTCCGGAACGTTTTGCCGGGAGAGTACCTGCTCCAGCTCTCGCGAAGGGTTCGCGGGGGCGTGACGCACCCCGTGCAGCTGATGCCAGGCGAAGCCCTCGATTTGGGAGACCTTCCCTTCGCCGCGCAGTGAAGCGCCTCGCGGGATTAGAAGTCCTGGATGCGGTCCACCAGGTTCGAGTGCTCCACGAACTGGTTGACGTTGCCCTGGTAGGTGGCGATGCGCCGGGTGCGCTCCAGCTCCGCCGAGTCCACCTCGTCCAGCTTGTTCCACTCGCGCAGCACCGCCTCCTCCTCGGGAGCGATGCGCTTGTTGTACTCGGCCGAGAAGTAGAACAACGCGCGGGCCACGTTGCCCTTGTGCTCATCGGGCGGCTCGAACACCTTGCGCCCCTGCGCATCCAGGCCGAACTTGGCGCCGTTCTGGCTCCACTGCACCTTCTCCACCGTGCCGAACGGGAAGCTGCCGCGCGTGGAGTTGGCCTTCGAGTCCGTGGGGAACAGGTGGTGCAGGTCGCTCTTGGCGTCGCCCGTGGCGCCCTTGGACTGCGGCCACGTGTGCTCCACGTTCATGTCCGAGCTGTTGGGGATCTTGCCGCCGGCGATCTCCCGGCCCGTGTACACGTCCCGCACCTTGCCGTTCTTCACGTCCAGCTCGGAGAAGATGATCTTCCGCGCCTCGTTGTAGCTGACCACGTCCTTGCCCGTAGACGCCTTCTTGATGGCCGCCAGCAGCGCCGCGTCGCGCAGGCCCTGGAAGGGGTCATCCGTCGGCGGAGTGGGCGGCTCCTCGCCCGTGGTGCTCGTGCCGGTCAGCTCCAGGTCCCACGCCTTCAGCGTGCCCACGTCCTGGCCTGCCTTGTCGGCCACGGTGAGCTTCCAGTCGCCCTGGGAGGACTCACCCGCGAAGGCCGACAGGTCGAACTTCGCCTTGAGGTTGTCGGTCGAGCCGCCCGCCCGGTCATGCAGGGTGAGGCTCTTGCCGGAGGGGCTGGTGAGCGTCACCACCAGGTCGCCCTGGTAGGTGTGAGGGATGTCCACGGAGACCGAGCCGCCCTTGAGCTTCAGCGCCTCGTTCACCTTCAGGGAGGACTCCACCTGGCCGTTGTCGGCGATGGCGAGGTTCGGGGTGGCGCCGGCGCGAACCGTCTGCTCCGTCGCCCGGAAGGGAGCGGGGGCGAAGCTCGAACCCAGCCGCGTCAGCATCGCCGCGTCCATGCGGGGCAGCTCGCGCTGCGCACCCGAGCGCTCGGTGGCGCGAGGGGTGGCGGAAGCGGTGGAACGGGCGGCCTCCCCCGAGAAGCTGCTCGAGAGGGGGCGGGGCTGGGTTCGCTGGAGGCTGAGGGCGTTCACATTCAAGTTATCGGCGGAAAATACCTACAGTTGCTTTCATCCCCTGACTTTTCAGTCAACCCGTCCAACCCCTTGAAATTCCTAGAAGATGACGCCGACACCCGCGTGGGGCAGCCAGAGCCAGCGGCGAGCTGAGCCCCCTGTTCCCCCTTGGCCCCCGACAGCGCCAGCAGGTTGGCGCCCAGCTCCACGCGGGGCCCGAAGCCCCAGAGCATGCTCGTCTTCAGGCCGAAGGCGGGTGCCACCTCCTCGGAGGAGAAGGTGCCGCCGCCCACCCGCCCCACCCGGATCTTCTGGCAGGGAACCTCGCCCGGACTGCAGAGCGGATCCGAGTCGTCATCCACAAACCAGCAGCGCCAGCGCGAGCCAGCACCCTACCTTGGGAATCACGGCGCGAGCGTTCACCATGGGTGAAGAATTACACAAATTCCACCCCCGGCGCACCTCCCCGGGTCTCCCACGCGTGGGAGGTAGACTCCCCTCGGTGAGCGGAGGAACGCCATGAGTCGCAGAAGGCTCTTCACGGGCGTGGTTCTGGTGGCGCTGGCGGCAGGCCTCTGGTTCCTCCTGGGGGACAGCCCCGCGCCCGAGGCTTCCTCGCGGCGCAGCCCTCCAGCGAGCGCGACACCCGCTCCTCCCCGTCCCAAGCGACGCCCTCCGGAGCAACGCGAGGCCCCTCCGCCCGAGCTCCCCGCCGAGCCCGAGCCCGAGAGCGCACCAGAGGCGCGAGAGGAGCTGCTCGGCTACGTCGTCTCGAAGCGGACGGGAGAGCCCGTGACGCTCGCGGAGGTCATCCTGACGCCCCTGCCCGCGGCGTACGATCCCGACACCCCCCTGGAGGTCCCCGAGGAAGAGAAGCTCTTCACCACGAGCAGCGGCACGGGCGAGTTCTTCTTCACGGGGCTGGTGCCGGGCCGCTACCACATCGAGGTGCGCGCCTCGGGCTTCGTCACCAAGGTGCTGCCCTCGTTGCTTGAAGCGCCTTACTGGGCTGGAGGCTGATCGCTGGAGCCTCTGACAGTAGGCGGCTGGAGGATGTAGCTGTTCACGGTGGGCAGTTGGAAGGTGTAGCTGCTCAGCGGGGGCAGTTGGAGGAGGGAGTCACCCACGAGGGGCTGCTGAAGGGCATAGCTACCGATGAGCGGCTGCTCGAGGGCGTAGCTGCCCACCATGGGCTGTTCCAAGGCGTAGCTGCCCACCATGGGCTGCCGCAGGGCATAGCTACCGATGAGCGGCTGCTCGAGGGCATAGCTACCCACCATGGGCTGCTGGAGGCTGTTGTCGGCCGGTTGCTGTGCGCTCGCCGTATTGGCTGCTCCCCAAGTCAGCACGACGGCGGTCGCTGCCAGGATTTCCTTCCGCATGACCATCTCCTTCCCTTCTGAAGATGGGAGTGCGGAGCACCGGCAGCAACCGGATGGAAGCGGATGAGGCGCACCTCTGCAGCAGCCTGAGCCTCACGTCACAGATAGCCGTCGAGCCAGGTCAGCTGGGCATCGAGCGTCTCCGAAATCACTCGCGGTTGATCAGACGCGGAAGGCTCCGTGTAGGGGTTGCCGATCTCCTTGTGCTTCCAGCGCACCCAGCTCTGATTGTACCAGCCCCAGTTGAGGTCCGAGCCAGTCGAGGGCGGCGTGCCGGAGTACGCCGAGAAGGCTCGGATCCCTGTGAGCGGCGCCACCTCCTCGCCTCCGGCGATGTGGAAGATGTGGAGCCGCCCCTGGCGGGGGAACTGGGCTGACAGGTTCGTGGCCCAGCCGCCGTAGGCGGTACCCCACGGCCGAACCGGGTTGTTGATCTTGTCTCCGGAGGTGCCCAGCTCTCCCTGGCTGTACTTGCACACCCCATCCAACGAGGACACGTAGAGATCGATCCCATCGAGGCTCGGGTTGTTGCGCAGGGCCTGCGCCATGCGCATCACCAGGCAGCCTCCTCGCGAGCTGCCCGCCAGGTAGATGACGCGCGTCTCAGGCCGGACCTGGCTCTGGAGCCAATGGACGAAGCCATCGACGAGCTGCTGCTTCTTGCCGCTCTCGAAGAGGTGATCGAAGTTGTTGTCGTTCACCACCGCCATCCACGTGGTGGCCGGGGGCAGCCAGCCCAGTGCGCGCAACTTCATCGCCAGCGAGCGCCCATCGAGCGTGACGTTGGGGCAGGAGACGGTGCCGCAGGACGTATCCCAGTCGGAGGGCTGTCCTGTCAGCCCGCTGGTGTGGCCGCTGCTCGAGATCTTCTGTCCAGCCGACATGACCACCAGCGCGTTGCGAACAGCCGGGGCATCCACCTCGGCGATGCGGATGGGGTAGAGATCTCCGTCCGCTGCGCCCGCGGCCCTGAAGGCCTCGAGGCCCGGGGCCGCCTGATAGTTGCCGGAGGCGTCCTTGTAGACGACGCGCCGGGAGGTGACCGTCCGGGTGCTCCCGTTCGGATACGTGAGGGCGAAGGACTGCACGCCGCTGGGGTCGGTAGAGTTTTCCGGGAGCTCCGGCCCGCCACAGCCCAGCGCGATCCCCATGAGCAGGCTGAGCAGAGTGACTCGCGGGTGCGGCGTCATAGGAAAGTTCGTCCTGTCAGGCATGCAGTCCCTCCTTATGCCCATCCACCGGGCTTGTGGCGCTACCTCTTCACACTAACCCAGCGCGAGGTGGTGAGCGTGCCGCCGCCGTCACCTCTGACCCCTGGAAGCGGCGGCAATCCAACCCGCCGCCGTCGCATGGCGCGCCTCAGTCGCCTCGTCGCTTCGCGCGAGACCTCTACTCAGCGCAGCGGCAGCTCTTGGAAGAGGATTCCGTCCAGCCCGAGGCGCTGAACGGCTTCTTTGAAGCGCTCATTGCCAACCAAGACACTTTCGAAATCGGCCAAGCGAAAAACATCCATGTGTGTCGGCAGCGAGGCTGCATCGAGAAGGAGCTGCTCCGGGAGCTCGGATCCGTCACGCCCGCACCGAGAACAAGGCGCAAGAGGTTGGCGCAGGCATTGAGCGTGCAGCATGCCGTACGGCATGAGCTGAAGTTCCATCAACTCCGGCGGTCCATTCTTCTGCCGGAAACTCAGCTCGGGCTTACGCCCCGCCAATCCCCGAATGCCAGCCTGTTGCAGTGCCTCCATGGCCTCGCGTCGCACGAGCAGCGTCCAGGGATTCTGGAAGAAGAAAGAGCCGAAGCGCCCCCATGCCTTCCCGACCAGGGGACCGAATCGAGTTCCGGGAGGCAGAGGTGCTCCCTCGGGAGCCAGGGGGCGGATCAGCTCACGCAGCCGTTCGAACTCTTGAAGCGGTGCGGGCCTGGGCACCACGAACTCTGCCTGCTGGGGGTGTTGTGACAGGTCGACGCAGGGGTATGCCATCGCCGCGTTGGCCCATGTGGCTCCACAGCCGGGACACTTCACCCCAGGTAGGAACCACTTGGAGGCAGCACTGATCGCCCCCGTGTCGCCTGGCGCTCGGTTCTCACTCAGCTCGTAGAAGTGCATCCGATTTACGCTCATGCGACCTCATCAGTAGGGCCGCATCGAGGCTCCTGTCAGATCGTACTTCACGATCAACTTGATGGCGTGCTGCCAGACCTCCTCAGGTGTCGCTTTCAGGCGGGCCTTCGTGAAGTGACGCCACTCCTCATTCCACCGCCCTCCACGTTGGCCCCCGCTGTGGATCCGAACATGGACTCCGCGAGGAATCAGCAGCGTGTACTGGTGGATGTTGATGCCCTGCAGATGGAACCATGCGGCGAGGTCCGGGGCCTGCGGGAAGATGTGGTGCTTCACGAGACGGTCTCGCGAGAGCACGCGCTGGCTGGGTAGGGTAGGAGCGGGGTGGTTGTGCCAGCGGATGAGGAAGACAGGCTCGGCGCTTGGCCGCGGTAACCGTCCCCCTCTGCGCCACCCGCCAGGAGGCCTGAGTCCCGGCCAGTGAGCCAGCTCGATCTTGCCAGGGACAGTCTCCCCGGCCTCCATCAAGTCCCTGCAGCGGAAGAAGACGCAGGTGTCTTCAGGAACAGAACAGCTCGAGGGTGGTGTCGTCGTGGCAGCCTTCTTCCCAGGAGACTTCCGGGGGCTCCTCCTCGCGTAGCGAGACATGCGTGGAGGTGCAGGCCGCCAGGAGCACACCAACGAGGGCCAATGGGCGAGCGGGCCTTGTTCGCATGGTGGTGGAGTCTACTGGCTCCTAAGTGATGGTGAGCACCGTGCTACCCACTGCCCTACCGTCCCACCCTACACGTCCTGCCACATTGCAGAGGACCGCATCGGCACGGCGCTTCCAGAGCAGGCCTAATTAGAGGGTACAGGCCTGCACAAGCCGCCCTCCCATGAGGAGGCGGCAGGCGACAGGCCACTGCTGCTGCAGACTCAACACCACGAGTTCTGGGGTGGGCCCCGCGCCGGGCCAACCTCCCAGGCTGTGTAGGCAGTCTCAGCTGCTCCAGGATGGCACGCACCCCACCGGGAGCTGTCAGCTACGCCAGCACCCGGCGCCTGCCTCCACACCTTCCGCACCCGAACACATCTAGCGCGAAGCTCCTGCGCAGTAGCCCGGCCCAATCCAGCTGCGGCGTGCGCTCTTGGGTCGGCTCCTGCCTCGCCGCTGCCTCAGGCGGTTCACTTGCCTCTTCCGGCTTCGGCTCTGCACCCACTCAAGGGAACTGTCTCTTGGCGGTCATTCGGATTCGGACTCGGACTCCGCGCGCTTCTGATCGCGGCGCGCCGCCATCAATGCCTGCCGGATCGTCGCTGCATGCCCCAGTCGGCGGACCATGAGTCCGAGAAAGTACGCCGCAAGGACGTTGGTGACGCCGCGCACAAGCCCCATCTCGAGCGACAAGGCGTGGATGCGGTCAGGTATGGCAACCCGCGGCACGACAACGACACTGACCGCTAGGCCAAATGCGAACACGGCGCGCACGAGGTGGCGTAGGCCGGCAATGGCCGCCATCACCTGCTCGTGCTCGCTCGCGCGGAAGCGCTGAATAAGCGCGTCCTGAATCTGCTGTTGGAACCGTGACCGGCTGCGCCAGTATGAGAGCAAGCCGCTGGAGCTCCGCGCGAGAGCCTTCTGCAGAAGCGGGCTCACCAGATTGATGACGATGCCAACCGCGACCACGCCAACCCAGAAGCGCGCCGAAGTAAGGTCCTTGATGAACTCGTCCATGCCGCCCCTCCTCGTCCCGTTCCAAGGGGGGGGCACACTCCCATGCGGGGCTCGCTGCCGCTACACGATCCTTCACCCTTGCTGCGGCGGGGCCACAGGGAGCGCCTCCAGTCGCGCGCGCACTCGCTCCTGGCCGGGCGGCGCGAGGTAGTGCCCCTCGTAGGGGCTCCACGCCAACACTCGCGCGGCGAGCAACTGCTCGGCGCGCCATGAGGGCACGGGAACCGTCCTCGCTCGTCCACCCTTGGTGGTGTCCCGATTCCAACTCCGGGAGATCGTCACCACGGAGCGGGTAAAGTCGAAGTCGGCCCACTGGAGTGCCCGGCCTGGACGCTCAACGCCTTTCCCCACCGGGTGCGGTGGGTGTTGCGGTAAAGTCTCCCCAACATCCAGAGCCTACGAGGGGCCTGTGCCCAAGAAGTCTACGACGCCGCTGACGAAGGAGCAGTTGGACATCATCCTCGGTCACCTGAATCACGCCATGTTCTTCGCCCACGCGGCGGACAATTGCGGGGACGACTACGAGATACAGTTGACCGCCGACCCCGAAGAGAGCCTCCGGGCTCGGGCAGCGATTGCCCACGTTGGATACATCCTTATGCGCTGTGCCGAAGACCTGGGCGTCCCCGCGGCGCAACGGGATGCCTGCTCGAAAGAAGCTCTGGAACGCGCCAAGGCTCGGGCTCCGGCTCCGAAGCACCAGCGGACGACGACCCAGCCCGTCATCGACCCCGCGCTACTTGATCCCAAAGCCAAGGCGTAGGGCTTGCCGGGTACCTCCCTCTCGACCGTGCGCCCCTAAGCAGGTGCGGAGGAGGCGAGCGCGGGGATGGAGGCAGCGGCCAGAGCGGAGCGGATGAAGTAGGGGAGGCCACGAGTGGACTGGGCCGAGTTGCTCAGCAGGACGTTCGACTTCGACGTGTTCGCCTGCGTGAGGTGTAGAGGCAGGCTTAAGGGTGTTGGCGTACGTGAAGGGAGCACGAGGGGTGCGCGCGATTCTGAAGCACCTGGGCCTGCCCACGGCAGGTGCGAGGCTGGCCCCGGCGCGAGGGCCGCCCCAGAGCGCGGGGTGTTGAAGCTCAAGCCGCCACAGCCAGCCAAGAGAGCCAGGCCCCCGCCGCGCCCCGCCTGGGAAAGCGGCTGGGCTGGGCTGGCGTGTGTCTGCTGGAGATGAAAGGCTTCTGCGCCGGCCCGGCGTGCGGCTCATGGGCTCCCCGTCAGCCTCCCTCTCCTCCCGCTCTGCTCACGCCCGCTACGCCCATGAGGGCTCCTGTCCCTCCTATGCTCATCGACGCATGCGGAGCGGAGGAGATCCAGGAGGACCCTCCCCATCTCACGGCGCGACGCGAGCGTCGTGGCCGCGCTCTTCACGGACCCGCGAGGCTTCGTCGCGAAGGTCGCCGCGAGAGTCTTGAAGGGGAGCGCAGACCTCGAGGACGTGGTGCAAGACGTCTTCGTGGCGGTCGTCGCCTGTGCCGGGAAGCTGGACAGGATCGATGCGCTGGGGGCATGGCTCCACGCCGTCACCGTGAAACAAGCAAGGACCACGATCCGAAGGCGGCGGAGGCGGCGATCGATGGAAGCTGGGGACGAGCACCTGGAAGCCGCCTCCCGTACCCTGCGCCGGGCCGCCGAGCCGAAGTGCCAGCTTGCACGACAGGTCTACCGATAGTATGTCGCAACTGGTTGCGTTTTGCAATCACGACTGGAGGAATCCCATGGGTGTCTTGACCTTCGCGCTCAACGTGACCTTGGACGGGTGCTACGACCATCGGGAGGGGATCGCGGACGACGAGCTGCACGACCACTTCACGCAGCTCATGGACGCGGCCGGGGCGATGCTGTGGGGGCGCATTACCTACGAGATGATGGAGAGCTACTGGCCGGCGGTGGCGCGCGACGAGAAGGCCCCCCGAGCGATGCGGGAGTGGGCGCAGAAGCTGGATGCCAAGCCGAAGTATGTCGTCTCGGCCTCGCGACACGACTTTCCGTGGAACAACACCTTCCGCATCGCGGGGGATTTGCACGAGGCCGTGACGCAGCTCAAGGAGAAGACCCCGCGCGGCGTCCTCGTGGGCAGCCCCATGCTCGCGGCCGGGCTCGAGCGGCTGGGGCTCATCGATGAGTATCGCTTTGTCGTCCACCCGGTTCTCGCCGGCCATGGCCCGACCTTGTTTCAGGGCCTCGAGCGCTCGCGGCGCCTCGAGCTCCTCTCGACGAAGCGCTTCGCATCCGGCGCGATGGCGCTGCATCACCGCCGGGTCGACGCAAAGTAGCGCAGTACGTTCAGACCCACGGAACCCAACAGACGACCCCTGGTGATGACAGTCGTCATCCCTCTCACCGGCCTTCGATGACTCCTGTCACCACCCAGGGACAGGGTTCCGCTCGAAGCCGAGGTGGATAGAGGTTGGCCCAACGCTTGCTCAATGGCTCTGCATCCACTCGCAGCACTCAGGAGCCTTCCATGACCACGCTGACCTCTGTCCGTTTCTCCTCCGTCATCCCCCAGACCGGTCGTTCCTCCAGCAGCGGCGCATCCAGCGCCAACCCGAAGCCGGCGCCAGTGGCCCCCGGCTTCTCCGGCGAGTCCCGCTTCGAGGCCGCGCCCACCCGCAACGGTGCGACGGCCGCGCCCAGCAGCCCCGCGGAGAAGGGGGCGCTCCAGGAGATGGAGAAGCTGTTCAAGCCCGCGGCGAGCACGTTCAGGGACAATGGCTCGACGGTGACCACGGACGCCGCGGACGTGGAGTCCCCGAGCAACTCGAAGACCGGCGCGCGCGGATGGCAGGCCACCGAACAGCTCAAGGCCAACGAGAGGCTCGAGCAGCAGCGCCTGGCCAGCCTGTTCCCCCAGCAGAGGGCCCAGTACACGGCGGTGAAGGAGGCCACCCTCAACCGAGCCTCCAACCCCGTCGCGGCGCTGGCGCTCCAGAAGCTGCTCTTCGAGGGCAAGCTGGCCGGCGGCAAGGATCTGGCCGGCAAGGGCACCGTGCTCGACCACCTGGTCTCGGCCGCCTGGGGTGACACGCTCGATGGCCGCGTGGACAGGAACACCTTCGTCACGGATCTGGTCCAGGAGCTGGCGACGCCCAGCGCCATCAACCAGGGCTCGCGGGGCACCTGCGCCCCGACCGCGATGTCCATCAACCTGGCGCTGAACCACCCGGCCGAGTACGCCCGCATCATGAGAGACCTGGCCAGCCCCAGCGGCACGGTGACGCTGGCGGACGGCAAGACGACGCTCACGCGCGAGGCGGAGACGTCCTTCCTGCCGGACGGCTCCGGGCGCGCGCTCACCCAGCGGCTGATGGCCCCCGTCTTCATGGAGGCCTCGAACGGCGAGCGGGCCTACAACGACTGGAACGACAGTGGGGCAGGGGCGAGCGCCACGGGCCTGGATGCGCTCCACGACGCCGTCTACGGGCGGAACATGGCCCACAAGGAGCTCCACGGCAGCGAGGCTCGCGACGAGGCGATGAAGCAGATCGACAGCGAGCTGGCGAGCGGCCAGAACGTGTTGGCCGGCATCTGGTGGAATGCCGACGGCGGCCACGAGGTGCTCATCACCGGCACCGAGAAGCTCAACGGCCAGGACTACCTCAAGTTCATCAACCCCTGGGGCACCGAGGAGCGGATGCTTCGCTCCGTGTTCCACTCGCGGCTCATCGGCATCAACTATGATCCGGCGGAGGCCGCCAAGCCCGGCCCGGCCGCTCCGTTCTGGCCGGTCCCCGGCCCGTTCGTGACGCCTCGCCCGTGGAACAGGTCCATCGCGGCGTAGCTGTCTGCCCGGACATCAGGGGCGGCGGGAATGTCCGCCGCCGGGCTTCGCCTGGGCCTCCAGCCAGGCGAGGATCTCGGCGGCGCGCTGCTCCTTGCCCGCGCGGGTGAAGCGCTCCCGGGCCTTCTCCGCCTCGGCGCGCGCGGCCTCATGCTGCCCCTCCTCGGAGAGCGCCTTCGCCAGGG
The DNA here is from genome assembly GCF_034259325.1 of Hyalangium ruber. Taxonomy (NCBI): domain Bacteria; kingdom Pseudomonadati; phylum Myxococcota; class Myxococcia; order Myxococcales; family Archangiaceae; genus Hyalangium; species Hyalangium rubrum. The sequence goes on from NZ_JAXIVS010000004.1 coordinate 238,940, forward strand.
CGAACCCGGAGATGGCCAGCACGTCCGGCGGCATGGACTCAAAGGAGACCGCCTTGCGCAGTGGCGCGATGGCGTCGAGGGCCCGGCCCAGCCCCAGCAGCGCCTGCCCCACCCCGTCGTAGGTGTATTGCAGGTACGTGTCCTCGGGCTTCAGCACCCGAAGCTGTAGGGCCAGCGTCTCCTCATACACCCTGAGCGCCTCCGGGTAGCGCTCGAGGTCCAGCAGGCACTGGCCTACCTCGGCCATCGCGCCCGTCGTCTGCCGGTGGTCCGGCCCGAGCAGCGGCTTGCGGATGTCGACGACCGCTCGCGCGTGCTCCAGCGCGGCCGCGGGGTTGCCCTCCTCCCGCAGCACCCAGGCCAGCGCCTCGTGGCGCCGCGCGGTGTCTGGATGCAGCTTGCCCACCGCTGCCTGCGTCTGCTCCAGGGCCTGCCGCAGCAGCTCCACCGCCCGGGTGCGCTCGCCCATGCGCGCCAGCAAGCTGCCCAGCAGATAGGTGACGCGGGCCCGCTTCGGGTGCCCAGGCGGCAGCACCCTCTCCTGGAGGCGCTGCGCCTTCTCGAAGAGCGCCCGAGCCTCGGCAAAGCGCTTCTGAGACACGGCCATGTTGCCCCGATGCACCAGGAGGACTCCCTCCAGAAGCGGGTCCCCGCCAATGCGCTGCAGCGTGGCCTCCGCCAGTGAGGCCCAGCGCTCCGCCGCATCGAAGTGCTTCTGCTCGTCCTCGACGAAGAGCAGGCGGGTGGAGATGTCCACCTTCTGCCGATCTGCTCGCCCGGCCTCCGCCTCGTAGAGGGCTCTGGCGAGATCCCGAGACGCCTCGTCCAACTTCCCCAGGTGCTGGTTCAACCAGCCGCGGTGGGTGTGCAGTCCTGCCATCAAGGGCAGATAGCCCGAGCGCTCCACCGCCTCGCTCAGCGGGCCCACCTTCTGCTGCGCGACGGTGTAGCGGCCGGTGTCCACCAGCGCCTTCAGCTCCGCCACGCGGTCCTCCAGCGCCTGAATCTCCGAGCGCTTGCGCGGATCCGCCGGTAGCCGCTGCCGCTCGGTGAGCGACTCCAGCTCCGCGCACTCATGCAGCGCGGGCAGGGCGTGGGCCGCATCCAGCGCTCTCTCCACCAGCGGGCCGTCCGCCGTGTAGAGCTGATCCACCAGCGCGCGCATGTCCCGGCGTCGCCGCTCCAGGCACACCTCGCGCTGCGTGAGCAGCTCCTCCGTCTGCACCCCCCGCACCCGCGTGGCCTCGCAGGCCTCCGTGCGCTGCTGAGTCCACGCTTGCGCATAGCCGTCCAGCACCCCGAGAACGCCCGAGGCCATGTGCCCCGCGAAGGGCTTGCCAGTCCCCAGGAAGCTCGCCTCCACCTTCTGACGTGCCGCGGGGCTCCACACCTCCGTCATCAGCTCGCCAACGCCCGCGCACACCTGCGAGCGCTGGTACACCCTGCCACCCACCAGCGAGAGCCCCACCGCGCTCGCGGTCGCCACCGCCGCCCACCGCCTCCGCTGCGTCCTTCGCGTGTCCTGGGAGAGCGCCTCGAGCAATTCCTTCATCGAGGCGAAGCGCTCGTCAGGGTTCACCGACAGCCCGCGCATCACCGCCTGGCGGATCCACGCTGGCACCTTCGCATCGCGTGGGGGCTCGTGAATGACGGGGGCCCGTGGGGGCGTCTTGCGCGCCATGCCCTCCACCTTGGTCGGCTGGCTTCCTGCCCCAACGTCCCTCTCCGTGGACAGGACAGCGGCCCTCATGGAGGCAGGATCAAACGGGCGCTGGCCGTAGAGGCCCAGGTACAGCGAGACGCAGAAGCTGAACTGGTCCGAGCGCGCGTCCACGTCCTGGCCACGCACCTGCTCCGGGGACATGTAATGGGGGGTCCCCATCACCAGGCCCGTCTCGGTGAGGGTCACCTCCAACATCCGGTGCTCCGCATCCACGGGCCGTGGTTCCTCGGCGGTGGCTGGCTCGGGGTGGGGCATGCCCACCTGACGGGCCAGCCCGAAGTCCGTGACGTAGACTCGGCCGCCCTGGCTCACCAGCACGTTGCCCGGCTTGAAGTCGCGGTGCACCAGCCCCTTCTCGTGCGCGGCCTGCAGCCCCCGCCCGGCATCGATGAGGCGCTCCAGCACCTCGCGCCAGTGCCGCGGGGCGGCCTTCAGCCAATCGCTCAGCGTGCCCCCCTCGATGATCTCCATGGCCAGGAAGACCTGGGCGCCCCAGATGCCCACGTCAAAGATGGGGATGACGTTGGGGTGGGAGACTCGCGCCATGGCCTGGGCCTCGCGCAGCAGCCGCGCCCGGGCCTGCTCCGAGTCCGTCTGCTTGTCCGGCCGCAGCAGCTTGAGCGCCACCTTGCGGTCCAGGTCCGGATCGTACGCCGCGAACACGACCCCCATGCCCCCCTGCCCCAGCCGCTTGAGCAGCACGTAACGCCCCACCTGGGTGATGGGGGGAATGTCGCGCTCCTGGGTGTCGGATTCCGTGTGGAGCAGGGGCACGGTGTCCATGTCTCCTGGGGTGCGGGTCATGGCCCGATATTTGAACTCATCCCCCTCACGAAGGGCAGCCCGGGAGCGCTGGACACCGCTTCCCCTGCCATCTCGTCGTAAGCTGGATGCCCCCCCTGTGTCTCGAACCCGCTGGAGAACTCCCATGACCTTCGTGAACTCGTCGCGGAAGGCAGGCCCGGTGTCGAGCAGCTCCCCGGCACAGTCTCAGCAGACTTCGGCCCCGAAGCAGGAGGCCCAGCGCTCCTCCACCTCGCGGACACCCCCGTTCCAGCGGGACACGTTCGAGTCGAAGCAGGAGACGATCCTCTATCAAACCAAGTACATCACCCTCTCCAAGGTGGGCGAGTCCCCCAAGGTCCCGGACGGGACCCTGGACCTGAAGAACCGCGCGGGGCCCAAGCAGCTGGCCGAGGGTGGCTGGGAGCAAACCACTCCCCTCCTCAAGCAGGCCCAGGCTGACACCTGCGGCGCGGCGGTGGCGGCCATGCTCGGGGGCTCCAAGAACCACAAGAAGCTGCAGAGGCCCGAGCAGTACATGCTGCGCCTGGCCAACCGCACTTCGGACGGCAACCAGGGCACCACCCCCCAGGAGCTGGCCAAGATGCTGGCCTCCCAGGGTGTGGAGGTGACGGGGAGCACCCAGGGGTTCAATCCGGCGCTGGCCAGGTCCACCCTCCTGGAGAAGGGCGGCAAGGTGGTGGCCCTGGTGGACTCCAAGACGCTGGCCCCCAAGGGGAGCGAGGGCGTGAAGGGCGCGGCCCACTGGGTCGTCATCGACGGCATCGACCAGGATGGCAACTTCCTGGTGAAGGATCCGGCCTCCGGACAGAGCGAGTACCTGCCCCCGGGCCGGCTGGTGCAGGCCGCGAAGGCCTGCTGGGCCGAGCACGGCGGGGGCGGGATGATGACCCTGAAGAACTCCCCCCAGGCCTCTCAGGGCGCGCTGGAGCAGACCAATGCGCAGTACGCCGAGACGTTGGGGAAGAGCCCAGGTGGCGGCTCACCGGGGGAGGAGCGGGCCGGGCGGGAGGCTAACAACTAGGCCTGGAGCTGACGTGCTAAGGTCCGCCGCGTGTCCGAACAGGATGAAGAGGGCCAGTCCCCCCCGTCCGAGAACCCGACGGCGACAGCCACCCTGCAGCACCCGGCGAAGCGCGGTCCTGTCCGGCTGAAGCTGGTGGTGCTGTCGGGCCCCGAGGCTGGCAAGAGCTACCCGCTGGAGCCGGGGCAGTACCGGATCGGCAAGGATGCCTCCTGCGAGATTGTGCTCACGGAGAAGACCGTCTCCCGGCTGCACCTGGTCCTGGAAGTGCAAGAGGACCGCGTCATTGCCAGGGACCAGAGCTCGCGCAACGGCTCGTTCTTCGAAGGCCGGCGCTTCTCCGAGCTGGAGCTGGGGCCCGGTACCGTGGTGGTCGTGGGAGCCGTCTCCGTCAAGGTGGTGGCGCAGGACTCGCGCGAGCGTCCGCGCCTGCTCTCCTCGCGGGAGCGCTTTGGCGGGCTGGTAGGGCGCAGCCGGAAGATGCGCGAGGTTTTCACCCTGCTCGAGCGCCTGGCGCCGGGGACCTCGGATGTCCTCATCCAGGGCGAGACGGGGACAGGCAAGGAAGTGTGCGCCGAGGCCATTCATCAGGAGAGCTCGCGCCAGAAGGGCCCCTTGGTGGTGGTGGACATGGCGGGCATTGCCCCGTCGCTCATCGAGTCGGAGCTGTTCGGGCACGTGAAGGGAGCCTTCACGGGAGCCAACAGTGACCGGGCAGGAGCCTTCGAGCGGGCCCACGGAGGCACCGTCTTCATGGACGAGGTGGGCGAGCTGCCGCTGGACATCCAGCCGCGGTTGCTGAGGGTGTTGGAGCGCCGCCAGGTGAAGCGGGTGGGCGCCAATGATTACCGCACGGTGGACGTGCGGGTGGTGGCGGCGACGCACGTGGACCTGGAGGCGGCGGTGAAGGCGGGGAAGTTCCGCGCGGATCTGTTCCACCGGCTGGCGGTGCTGCGCGTCATGCTGCCGCCCCTGCGCGAGCGGCCCGAGGACATTCCGCTGCTGGTAGACACGGTATTGCAACGGATGGGCCGGCCGCCCAGCGCGCTGTCGGAGCAGACACGGGCGATGCTGAGCCAGTACCCGTGGCCGGGCAATGTGCGCGAGCTGCGCAACGTGGTGGACCAGGTGGTGAACCTGGGCGAGGAGGCGCTGCCCGAGATGGCGGAGGCGCCCAGCAAGCAGCGCCCGGCAGGGCCAGAGAGGGAACTGCCGTTCAAGGAGGCCAAGGAGCGGCTCATCGACGGCTTCGAGCGCGACTACCTCAAGGGTCTGCTGGAGCGCTGCGAGGGCAACCTGTCCCGGGCCGCGCGCGAGGCCGGCATCGATCGCGTGTACCTGCGCAAGCTGGCGCGAAAGCACGGGCTGGTGGACGACAGCCGGGGCGCTCAGGAGGACTGAGAACAGCAGTCATCACCTGATGACTCCCGTCATCAGGGCCCACTCTCCTCTCAAGTGCCTGGAACTCCTTGGGTTTCTGCCGTAGCAGGGTTCTCTGTGCCCGGCGAAGGGTGGGGCCGGAGTCCTCAGGCCCATGGAGCAACGGGTTCGATTGCCGCCGCTTCCAAGCAGCACCCAGCCCCGTGGCGCCACTCGGGTGCCACGGGTTGTTTTGCGCTTGATTAACCGGAGAGGGGTACGGCATGAGGGCCCAGATGTGGAACGGTAAATGGGTGACGAAGCTGGGGGCCTTCGCAAGCGCCTCAGTCCTCTTGTGCTCGCAGAGCGCGGTGGCGGAAGACCTGCTGCTCCAGAACGTCGCGATCGTCTCGCCAGAGCTGCGTGAGCCCGCGCGCAATCGCCACGTCCTCATTCGCGGCGAACGCATCGTCCAGATCAGTGCGAAGGCGCTCGCCGCGCCGAATGCAAAGCGTATCGACGCGCGCGGGCTCTATCTCACGCCCGGAGTGATGGACTCGCATGTGCATGTCAGTACGCCGCCGGGGCTGCCGCTGGGCGCCGATGATCCGACGCTGGTGGCGCTGAATGCAGCCTATGTACGCCAGCAGCCACGGAGCTATCTGTACTTCGGCGTGACGCAAGTGATCGATCTGGCCGGTGTCGCCGAAGGCGTTGCCGCGTTCGAAGCGCAGCCGCTGCGGCCAGACCTGTTCCGCTGCGGCGCCGCTGTCGTGCTCAACGGCTATCCGATGGCGTTGTTCGATACGAGCGTCCGCCTTCGGGTGTTTCCAGATTACGTGTTCGAGCCGGCGAATGCCGCGGCACACCCGCTGCCTGCAGGCGAGGACCCCGCGAAACACACGCCGGAGGCCGTCGTCGAGGCCATCGCCGCGAGGGGTGCGCGGTGCGTGAAGGTGTTTATCGAGGACGGCTTCGGCGAGCGCTCCGACTGGCCCCTGATGAGCACGGCGACGTTGAAGCGCGTGCAAGCTGCGGCGCGCAAGCACCACCTGCTGCTCGTCGCACACGCGAACGCCATCGACATGCAGCGCATGGCGGTCGCGCTACCCGTTGACGTGCTGGCGCATGGGCTGTGGAACTGGAACGAGTACCGCGCGAAGGAGGGCGTGCCCGAGGCCATCGCCCAGCACCTGCGCCTCATCCACACCCGCAAGATCGGGCTTCAGCCGACGCTGCGCGTCCTGCCCGGAATCGCCGATCTGTTCCGCGCCGACACGCTGCAAGACCCGGTGTACGCGAAGGTTGTCCCGCCCGCGCTCCTCGCCTGGTATGGGAGCGAGGCAGGTCAGTGGTTCAAGCGCGAGATGCAACGGGACTTCGGCGGCGCACCCGACGCGAAGATCGCGCAGGTGAACCTGAGCACGAATGATCAGAACATGCGCAGCGTGCGGTTCCTGAACAAGCTGGGCCATCCTCTGCTGCTCGGCAGCGATACGCCTTCCGCCCCGACGTATGGCAATCAGCCGGGGTATGACACCTATCGCGAGATGCGCTCGATGGCGCAGGCTGGCGTTCCTCTGCGAGCCATCCTGGAGGCCGCGACGCTCAACAATGCGCGCCAGTTCGGACTCGAGAAGGATTACGGAACCGTCGAAGCGGGAAAGATCGCGAACCTGCTGCTGCTGAAGACAAACCCGCTCGAAAGCGTGCAAGCGTGGGCCGATATCGAGCGGGTGATCCTCCATGGCCGGGTGATCGAGCGGGAAACGCTCGCCGCGGACCATTGAGGCGCATAGGACGAATAGGAGGCTGGTGTTGGACCCAGCGCTTCAGAGCCACTGAGCCGGCAAAGCGGATTTCGTGACGCCCGAACGGATGTTGGCTTTCAAGCGATTGCGGATATCCGGGCTAAGCCACGAACGGCTTCGAACGCCCGGTTCTTGCTGTCGTGGTCGTTCGGGCGCATGCTGACAAGGCGGAAACGCGAGCGCCAGAAAGCGAGGGAAAGCCGATGGCGACATCACTCTACGACCTCAGCGTGCCCACCTTCCTGCAGACCGTGAGGGCCGTCGCGGGCTTTCTCGACCGTGCGGCCAAGCACTGCGCTGAGACGGGTGTTGATCCCGACGACTTCGTGAACGCGCGCCTTTTCGACGACATGGCGCCCTTCCACTTTCAGATCGAAGCCACATGGCACCATTCCGTGTGGGGGGTGGAAGCCCTTAAGACCGGTGTGTTCGCCCCGCCGGCCTTGGTCGGACCGGTCCCTTTCGCCGACCTGCAGGCGATGATCGGCAAAGCGGAAGTGGCGCTGGAGGCGTTCACGCCCGACGAGGTCGACCCATGCGCGGGCAAGGACCTGGACCTTCAGATCGGGCCGCGGAGGCTCGCCTTCACGTCGGAGACGTTCATTCTCTCGTTCTCCCTGCCGAACTTCCATTTCCACGCCGTCACTGCCTACGACATCCTCCGCTCGCGCGGTGTACCGCTCGGCAAGCGTGATTACGAAGGCCGGCTGCGCACGAGATCAACCTAAGCCGGAAATTCGAAAGGCCAGTTCCCTTCCGCGCAACCCCATGGGAGGGCGGCCTGGGCAGTCGTGTCCCTCAAGGGGCTACGCGGCCTGTCCACCCGAAGCCCCCAGTGCTGGAAGCTCCGTTGCAAGCGCGCCTGCGCTGTGTGTACCGTTCAACAATGTCTCCTGCTCGCTCAGTTTCCCGCGTCCTCAGCTTGACCCTCGTCTTCGCCGCGATGCTCGGTTCCACCGGGTGCAACAGGGACCGCAGCCCGATCGATAACGAGAAAGCGGTCTGCGGCGACGGATCTACCGTTTCCCCGGAGTCTTGTGACGATAGGAACACGGCAAGCGGAGATGGCTGTTCGAGTGACTGCCTGATCGAGAGTGGCTGGAAGTGCTCTCAAGAGCCAAGCGTCTGCACGAACGTCGACGACTGTGCCGCCAATCCTTGCCTTAATGGCGGAACCTGTGCGGACGGCGTCAATGGCTACACCTGCCAATGTGCATCGGGTTATTCGGGAACGAATTGCGAATCCAACGTCGATGACTGCGCCGCCAATCCTTGTCTCAACGGCGGAACCTGCACGGATGGCATGAATAGCTACACTTGCCAATGCGCCCCAGGTTATTCAGGCGCTACCTGCGCAACAAACATCAACGAATGCCTGCCCGAGCCTTGCCTCAATGGCGGAACCTGCACGGACGACATCAATAGCTACACTTGCCAATGCGCCCCAGGTTATTCAGACGCTACCTGCGCAACAAACATCAACGAGTGCCTGCCCAACCCTTGCCTCAATGACGGAACCTGCACCGACGGGCTCAATAGCTACACTTGCCGATGCGCCCCCACCTTCGAAGGAAACAATTGTCAGAACTGCAGCGGGACGCTCGCAAACTGTAACGGACTTGTTGCCGACGGCTGCGAAGTAAACTTGCAGAGCAACAGCTCGCATTGCAATGCCTGCAACAACCCTTGTGACATGGGGCAGATCTGCTCGAATGGAGCTTGTCAGGCTCCGCCCTCAGGCCAAATGCCCGGAACGCCGATCAACTTTCCCGAACCGCATAATCCACTCGCTCCAGCAGTCGCGGACGTGAATGGCGACGGCAAGCTCGATATCTTGGTCGCCAATGCCGAATCCGGCTCGGCAACGGCCCCCTCCGGATCGCTCTCCGTGTTTTTTGGCAATGGCGACGCAACCGTCCAGTCCGAGCATTACTACACAGGCGCTCCGCTTTCGAGCAATGCCGTCGTGGCTGTCGATGTGGACAACGACGGGTGGCTCGATGCAGTCACGGTCGACGGCCAAACCAACCTGGCATCGACGAACGGGAGCATCAGCGTTTACCGCAATCTCGGCGCGAGTGCCCCTGGAAGGTTCGGGATGCTCACGAGCTTCACCACCGGCGCTCCGGGATCCATTCACCTTTGCGCGGGAGATTTCAACCGGGATGGGTCTGTCGACATCGCGACGACCAGCGTAGTGACAAACAACGTGAGCATCCTGTTGAATGACGGCGCGGGCAATTTCAGTGCGTCCTCGCCGCTCATTCCCATCGCAGCCACGGGCGGCGTGCAATCGAGCATCGCTTGCCGAGACTTGGATGGTGACAATGATGCCGATATCGTCGTGACGAGTCCCTCCTCGGCGCGTCTAAGCATCCTCATCAATCAAGGCAATGCTTCGTTCGCCCCCCCTGTGGCCTACACCAATAGCCAAAATGGCCAAACGGCTGGCATTGCATTTGGCGACGCTGACGGAGACGGGAAACTCGACATCTTTTCGAATGGTGCGGCTGGAGCGTACCTGTACGTCTTCAAAGGCGTTGGCAACGGGACCGTGGCATCCGGTGTGGGCTCGCCTACAGGAGCCTCGGCCGTCGCCAACTCCGCCTTGGGGATCGTCGCCAGTGACTTCAATGGCGATGGGAAATTCGATGCGTACATCCTGGTCACCACGACGACGGGTGGTGTTCGTCCCATGACGGGCAGCGGCACGGGAACGTTCACCGCCGGGACGCTCGTCACGACGGGAAGCTCACCGGGCCTCAACGCGATTGCCATTGCCGACTTGAATGTCGACGGATACGACGATCTCATCTTGACCAACAAGGGTTCCTCGACCCTGACCATCATCCCCAACGGCCTCTGACGCTCCCTTCCGACAAAATCTATACGGGAGAGCAGTGTCGGAGCCCGGTGCGAGGTGACCTCCCGCCAGCAAGGGCGAGGAGGAGGGCAGAGATGGGACGGGCGGGGGTGGACAGGCAGGGGTATGGCAACGAAGCGGAGACCGCGGCGGTCCGCTTCCTGGAGGCGCGGGGATACCGCATCCGGGCGCGCAACTTCCGGTGCCGCTATGGCGAGTTGGACTCTATCCCGCCTATGCGCCCGCAGGGCGGCCCATACCGCCCTTCCGAGCAAGTGAGCCATAAGGGGCTCCCCTTCCCGATCGCGAGATGGACTAGCGTGCCCCCTGCTCCAGGCACGCACAGGGCCTACTTGTAATCCCAGGCATGCCAGAGCGTCAGGGAGGCTGGAAGTGCATCTGTCGGATGCCAGAGGCAAGGTCGATTTCGGCATCATCACGATCCGTGAGGATGAGTTCGAAGCGGTGCTTGCCCGCCTCCCCCACCACGTTGGCCGTGTGAAGGGGCGGCGGCAGTACAACTTGCGGCGTGTACCGCTCCCCGGAGGGGACTCCTACCTGGTCGCGGTGCTGCGTTGCATCGAGCAGGGCACCGGTGAGGCCCAATCCGCAGCGCACGATCTCCTGGAAGACCTGGACCCTCCCTGGTTGTTCGTCGTCGGCATCGCGGGAGGTGTCCCCTCGGACGAGTTCAGCCTCGGCGACGTCATCGTCTCGAACCGGATCCATGACTTCAGCGTCGAGGCCGTGCTCCAGGACAGCAGCCTCGAATACGCTCTGGCTGGCGGTCCCATGGACAAGAACGCGGCCGCGCTCGCCGCGAACCTGCCCGCGCTCCGAGCGGAGCTTGGCGAGTGGAGTTCCGCCGAGTCGATCGCCGCTCCACGGCCGCTCATCCGCATCGAGGACTCCTCCCTCTACGGAGATGGGTCCTGGCAAACCAAGGTTCGTAAATCCCTTACGCGCCATGCGGGGCGAATGCAGCCGGTGGCCTTGTCTGGCGCGATCGCCTCCAGCGATCGCCTCATCAAGAACACGGACATCCTGGCAGTCTGGCTGAAGGTGGCGCGGCAGGTGCTCGCCATGGAGATGGAGTCGGCAGGGATCTATCGGGCCACGTACGGCCGGCCGATCTCCACCCTGTCCATCCGGGGAATCAGTGATGTGGTCGGCTTCAAGCGCGACCCGGAGTGGACGCGGTATGCCTGCCATACGGCCGCGGCGTTCATGCTCGCCCTCATGAACACCCGCCCCATCGAACCAGGGGCGCATTCCTCCTCCGGAGCGCAGGAGCGCAAGCTCCAGTCCTGGGTTGCCCAGTGGCCTCTGCCTCGCGTCGCGAACGTGGACCCCTACCACGTGCTGGGTGTCACCGAGTCCGAGCTCGCAAGGCGGTATGCCCGGCAGGCGGAACGGCCGCCCTACATCCTTCGCGACGTGGACTCGGAGCTCGACAAAGCCTTGACGATGAGTGACCTCGTCCTGCTCGTCGGCCACTCCAAGGCCGGCAAGTCACGCACCGCTTTCGAGGCCGCGCTTCGCCTCTACCCGCAACAGCCTCTGCTCCTACCGTCCGACGGGAAGGCGCTCGTGGAGCTCTTCCGCGCCGATGCACCTCTCCAGTGGAGCTCGGATCCCCTCATCGTCTGGCTCGATGACCTTCACCGGTTCCTCGGCCCGGAGGGCTTGAGCTTCTCGCTCCTGAACACACTGGCACAGCACAAGGGGCGGGTGAAGGTGCTCGCGACGTTGACCTCCAGACGATACGACGACTACATGAACTCGAGGGGGGACGTCGAGAAGGACATCCACCTCATCCTTCGCCGCTTCCGGCAGGTGCACCTCTCTTCAGAGCTGAACGAAGTAGAAACCCAGCGCGCCAAGGCGCTCTACCCCGAAGAACCCAAGGAGAAGCTGGCCGATGGGCTGGGCGAGCATTTCGTCGCCGCGGATGAGCTGCGCCTCAAGTACGACGCTGGCAAAGAGAGCTGCCCCCAGGGCTATGCGCTCGTGCGTGTGGCCATCGACTGGCGCCGAGCGGGGCTGCTCCGCCCCATCCCCGAGAGCGCGCTGCAGCGACTCGCCTCGTCGTACATCCGCTTCTTGAAGATCCCTCATGTCGACCTGACTCCAGAGGCCTACAAAGAGGGGCTGCAATGGGCGCGCAAGCCCATCGGCATCCATATCGCACTCCTCGCGGGAGCGGGACAAGAGGGCTCGGAGAAGAGCTTCGAGGCGTTCGACTACATCTCGGATCATGCGGATCGACTGGGGGTCGGCATTCCCGATGAGGCGTGGAAGGCCATCCTGCATTTTGCCTCGCCCTCCGAAGCACTCCTCCTCGCGCTCAGCGCCTACCACCGGAAGAACAAGCCCATCATGGAGCACGCGCTGGCCCAGGCCATCCAGTCCGGGGACCCTGATGCCAGGCCACGAGCCATCTACCTCCTAGGGGCGCTCTACCAAGAGGACGACAAGCTCGCCGAGGCGGAGCTTGCTTATCGACAGGTCCTGGACGCGGAGCAAACCGACGTGGCCTCATCAGCCATGATCGATCTGGGCCGCCTCCTCCAGAACAGGGGAGAGTTCGCGGAGGCCGAGCAGCTCTTCCAACATGCTTTCGAGCTTCACGACCCCGAGACCCACCTCAATGCCACGCTCGGCCTCGGCAAGCTCCTCATGGACAAGGGCGAATGGACCAAGGCCGAGGCGCTCTACCAGGGCCTGCTCGAGTCCGACGATGCGCGCGCAATCGCGCTGGGGACCGTCAACCTGGCCAAGCTCCACGAACTCCGAGACGAGCTGGACGCAGCCGAGGCGCTCTACCAGAAGGCCATCGAATCGAAGCAGCCTGAGGCAGCCGCTCTGGCCATGAACAATCTGGGTGGCCTCTGCCAGAACCGAGGCGAGTTCGGGAAGGCAGAGCAGCTCTTCCGGCAGGCCATGGGCTTCCAGGACTTGGAGGCAGCCGCCCTGGCCAAGGCCAACCTGGGCACCCTCTATTTCAATCGAGGCGACCTGGCCCAGGCGGAGCAGTTCTACCAGGACGCGATCGCGTCCAAGCACCCCTTCGCGGTTCTCCTCTCCACCAACAACCTGGGCTCCGTCCGCCTGAAGCAGGGCGCGTCAGCTGAGGCCAGGCGTTTGTATTTGCAAGCCTTGGACTCCCGGCATCCCGATGTCACCCCCATCGCCGCCTTCAACCTCGGCAGCCTTCACTTCGACAATGAAGAGTGGGCCGAAGCCTCGGAGCTGCTCCAGAGAGCCGTGGAGTCCAAGCACCCGGAGTTCTCTCACCGCCCTAAGTGGCTGTTGGGCAACCTCCTGGAGCGGCAGGGCGAGCACACCGAAGCGGAGCGCCTCTATCGAGAGGTGCTAGCCTCCCGCCAGGCGGATCTCATACCAGCCGCGGCGTTCTCGCTCGGCAGCTTGCTTCAGGATCTGGAAAGGCACTCCGAAGCCAGGCCGCTCTTCCAGCAGTCCATTGACTCCAAGCACCCTGACTTCGCGCTTCGTGCCACGCTGTTGCTTGGCATCACCGAGGCGCAGCAGGGCATGCTCTCGCAGGCCGAGTCGCTCTTTCGGAAGTTGCTCGACTCCCAGCACCCGACCCTCTCCCTCGCAGGCAGCGAGGTCCTCGGTGAAGTTCTCGAGAAGCGGGGTGACCTGATCGGAGCCGAGCATTACTATCGGGCCGCGACGGAATCCGAGGACGTCGTCGTCTCCAGCGCTGCGTGTCTCCACCTCGGCACGCTCCTGCTCCGGAAGGGTCAGCTGATCGAAGCCAGACGCTTCCTCCAGCGCGCTGTGGAGTCCAGCGACGAGGATGTTGTCGAGGAGGCTACCGCCTCGATGGCAGAACTCGTCAAGGCGGAAGCCGCGCCAGGCTCCTGATCAGGGGTGCCTCGCGGTGGCCTGCTCGCCCCAGGTCCTTGTCGGACTGGGCTCGCTCAATGCGAACGGCGGGCGCGGGAAGCGCTTCAGGAGTGAAGAAGTTTGTACTCCCCACATGGCCTTGGCGAAGCGATCTCACTCCTAGTGCGCCCGCCCTATCACTCCGGATAAAACACCTAAGCCTATAGACACGCCATCTTTGCAATTCACGAAGTATCTGCTAAAAATGCTTAAGCCGAGTGCATCGCCGGCGCCTGCCCCCTTCACAAGGAACTCACTCCGTGAACCTGAAGACCGTCATCGTCAGCCTGGCCTTTGGAGGCCTTCTCGCTGCTTGCGGTGGACCCATCGACGAGGTCGCGGACAACACCGCGGTCCCCATCAGCGACATCGGTGAGACAGAGCAGGGCATCTGTGAGGGCTGGGACAACGGGGCGCGCAACTGTACGTTCAAGTGCACCGCGAGCGACTACCGCCACTGGTATGGCTACAACGACGTGCCCTATGGCCAGTGCCACGATCGCGCCGTCCAGTACTGCGGTCGCGAGCCGTACAGCGTCTGCTGGAGCATCCCCTGAGCCGTCCCCTTCCCTTCCACTCTTGACGATCTGAAGCGTGCCGCACCGAGTGCGAGCACCTCTATCTAGGAAAGCTCTCTCATGAACCTGAAGTCCCTGATGATCGGTCTGATGTCTGGAGTTGCCCTCCTCGCCTGTGGTGGAACGCCCGAGGAGTTCGAGCAGCCAGCGGAGCAGGCCGCGGTCGCAGAGCCCTCGGCCGTGATGGTGGCTGTGGAGGCCGTGGGAAACCCGATGTCCGGCACTGGCGAGGACGGACGGCTCACCGCCATGTGGACCGCTAACTGCGCGGGCTGGGACAGCGGGGCACGCACGTGCTCCTGGAAGTGCCGAAGCAGCAGCGAGTGGCTCTGGGCCACCCAGTCCGTGGCTTACGGGCAATGCGGCGCGTACGCGGCGGACTTCTGCGGGAGCACGGCGTACAAGACCTGCTGGAGCTCGAACAAGCCGTAGACGGCTCACCGCTGCTACTGCTCCTCCGCCCCCTCGCAGCACGCGGCCAGGCTCAGGGGCCTCCCCTGAGTCGATTGGCCGGGCACGCCATGAGGCGCCCGCCGCTCGCGTTCGAGCGTTCCGGCGGCCAGGCCCGGGCGGAGTCGAGCCCATCGAGTTCCGCCTCCGGCCAAGAGGGCGCCACCCGCCTGCCGGCTCGGAGCTGTCCGCGTCAGGGGATTCACTTGACCGCCGTGAGCACATGCTCGATGAAGAGCACTGTCTTTCGCGGCAGCAGCCGGCCCGAGGGAGTGACGAGCCAGATCGGCGCTGGCTCGGTACTCCATTCGGGCAAAAGTCTCACCAAGCGTCCCTCACGCACCGCGTCCTCGCAGTAGCGGCCGGGGTAGACGATCGCCCCAGCACCGGCGAGCCCCAGCCTCAGCTGCATTCTGGACGTGCTCACGGTGAGCGTGCCCTCGAGCACGGCCTCCACGCGCCGCTGCCCGCTGTGAAGGCGGAGACGATCGAAGCGCGTACGCCCCTCGAGGATCACGAAGTTGTGGCTGGCCAGCTCTCCGGGCGTTCGCGGGGCGGGCCATCGCGCCAGGTACGAGGGGCTCGCGAAGATTCCAGACTCGAGGGTCATCAGACGGCGCGCCACCAGTGAGGAGTCGGGCAGCACGCCCGCGCGCAGCGCGAGATCGAAGCGCTCAGCGATGAGATCCACATAGCGCTGGCTCTCATCGAGCACGAGCTGGATCTCCGGGTAGCGTGCCGTGAAGCTCGCGATGGCGTCGACCAACACCAGATCGCCGAAGTCGGGAGGCATCGTCACGCGCAGCATTCCGCGGGGCTGGTCGTCAAGCCCGCTCGCGAACGCGAGCACATCGTCCACTTCGTCGGCCAGACGCAGGCACCGCTCGAGGAAGGCCTCGCCCGCTTGCGTGAGCACCAGCCGTCGAGTGGACTTGAGGAGCAGACGTGTCCCGAGGCGCTCTTCGAGCGATGCCATTCGCCGGCTCACGGTGGATTTGGGCAGCCTGAGCGCCTTTCCCGCGCGAGTGATGCTGCCCGCGCGCGCCACGGCCGCGAAGACCAGCATGTCATTGACTGGGTCGAACATGGCGGGCCGATTGTTCCATCCGTGGAACCGGGATTCCAACCCACGCCCCTCACCGGTCCACCCACAGGACATTAGGGTACGGAGGTAGGTGTTCACTGGAGAGGAGACCCCCAATGCATGCCAGCAATCTCAGCCGTCTGAAGAGGATTCTCGAAGAGGTCGACCGGACGTGGGAGATGAAGCCCCTGACCGACCAGTTCGCGAAGGAGGTCGTCCTGAGAGTGACGATCCCGGACGGAACTCCCCTCAGCGGCGAGTTTCGTGGCAAGGAGGCGGTGACCGGGTACTTCACCCAGATCCTGCCCGAGGTCGCCGTCTTCAAGCAGCAGGCGCCGGTGGAGTTCGTCCCCGACGGCGAGCGAGTCATTGTCCTGGGCGACGACGCATACACCCTGAAGAAGACTGGCGAGACGTTCCGCAGCCCCTACGCGATGGTCGTGGGCTTCGAAGAGGAGCAGATCAAGAGCATCCTGATCATCCAGGATCTCTCTGGCCTCGCGGCTGCCTACCGCTCACCGGCCGCTGGCCATTCGGCGGCCCCCTCAGCGGGCTAGAAGCCGGGGGACTCACCGGCCTCATCTTCCTTGCGGCTGGGCCCACGTGACGCGGCGACGCGCTGATTCCGCCTTGCCCATGAGCCACTGCAGTCCCGGAGGCGCATCACCGCCAGGCTCCATTGCGAGCGCGAAGGGGAGACCTTCCTCGACAGCGGGTGGGCACGGCATCGACAATGCTGGAATGCTCACGCTCTACGGCTTCGGCCGCGTCAACTCGAAGGTAGTGGGTCTCACGCGCGATCTCCGCGTCCTGTGGACGCTCGAGGAGCTGGGCGTGCCCTACCGGGTGCATGGCGTGGATCATCCCGCGGGGGAAACCCGGACCGAGGAGTACCGGCGGCTGAACCCCTTCGCTCAGGTGCCGGTGCTCGAGGACGACGGCTTCGTGCTCACCGAGACGGGCGCGATCCTGCTGTACCTGGCGGAGAAGACGGGCAGCTTGATGCCCGCGGATCTCCCGGGCCGCGCCCAGGTGATGCGCTGGTGCTTCGCCGCGCTCACCACCCTGGAGCCCCCGCTGTTCCAGATCGTGATGATCGATCTGCTCGGCGCCGCCGATCCCACCGGCGCGCAGCGGCGTCCCGAGCTGGTGAAGTGGGCCGAGCTCCATCTGACAGCGCTCGAGGACTGGCTTCGGGAGCGTCCGCATCTCACCGGCGAGGCGTTCACCGTGGCGGACATCCTGATGACCACGGTGCTGCGCGAGGTGCGCAACGCGGGCGTGCTCGACGGCTTTCCCCGGGTCTCCGCCTACCGCGAGCGCTGTGAGGCTCGGCCCGCCTGGCGGCGGACGCTGGAGGCCTATGAGCAGCGCCTCGGGGCCCCGGCGGGCAGCGCGCGCTAGCCGCGTCTGGTTTTCAGCTTGAATAAAAAATTGAATATTCGAGACTCCCGGGTCTTCACAGCAAAAACAGAAAAACTGTGAACTCAGGAGGCTGCATGAGCTGGAGAGGTTCGCCACGGGTCGCGGTACTCGGAGTCCTGCTGCTCGTCGCCTGTGGCCAGCCTCTGGAGGAAGCGGTGCCCCTGGGCACGCTCTCCTCGGAGCTGATGGCCTCGGCCAGCTATGACGCGACCTTGAAGGTGCCCCGGTGCGCCGGGCTCGCCTGGGGCTGCGACACGGGCACGCTGGTGAACGGCCGCGGCCCCCAGGGCCCCGAGCTCAATGCCCCCAATACGCTCGGTGGCACCTGCCTGGATGGCACGGGCGGCACCATCTACAAGGGCGAGGCACTGGAGCGGCTCAAGGTCTCCACCATCGACGGCGGCCTCCTGGCTGCTGGCAAGCAGGTGCTCATCGAGGCCACCGTCTGGGCCTTCGACAGCTACACCCCGGACAGGCTGGACCTCTACTACGCGGCGGACGCCAGCAGCCCCTCGTGGACCTTCATCACCACGCTGGCTCCGCCCGGCAAACATACGCAGACGCTGACGGCCACCTACACCCTGCCTTCGGGGGGAAGCTCCCAGGCCGTGCGCGGGGTGTTTCGCAATGGCGGCTCCGCCGTTCTCTGCGGCACGGGTACCTATAATGACCGGGACGACCTGGTCTTCGCGGTGGCGCCCCCGCTGCGGCAGCCCGCGCCCCGCGTCGCGGCGGGCGACACCCACACGCTGGCGATAGGCACCGATAACGCCGTCTACGCCTGGGGGGAGAACCAGGCCGGCCAGCTCGGCGATGGCTCCACGACGTCGCGGCTCGCGTCCGTGAAGGTGAAGGCCGTCTCCCACATCACCGCCCTGGCCGCGGGCGCCGAGCACTCCTTGGCGCTGAGCACGCACGGCACTGTCTGGGCCTGGGGCTCCAACGCCTCCGGACAGGTCGGCGATGGCTCCTACACCGACCGCGCCACGCCGGCCCAGGTTCCCGGCCTTCCCAGCAGCATCGCCCTGGCCGCGGGCGCCGAGCACTCCTTGGCGCTGAGCACCCACGGCACCGTCTGGGCCTGGGGCTCCAACACCTCCGGAGCGCTCGGCGACGGCACCTCCGGCAACACCCGGAGCACCCCGGCGCAGGTGCCTGGCCTCTCCAGCGTGATGGCCGTCGCCGCGGGCCGCTCCCACTCGCTGGCGCTGCGCAACGACGGCACCGTCTGGGCCTGGGGCTCCAACACCTTCGGTCAGCTCGGTGACGGCACCACCACCGACCGGCTCTCCCCGGTGCAGGTGCCTAGCCTCTCGGGCGTGGTGGCCATCGCCTCCGGCTTCAGCCACTCGCTGGCGCTGCGCCAAGACGGCACCGTGTGGACGTGGGGCCGCAACGACGACGGCCAGCTCGGCGATGGCACCACCACGCACCGCTCGACGCCGGCGCAGGTGCCCGGCCTCTCGGGCGTGGCGGTCGTGATGGCGGGCTCCAGCCACTCCCTGGCAACGCTGGGCGACGGCACCCTGCGGGCCTGGGGAAACAACTTCTTCGGACAGCTCGGGGATGGCACCTCCACCGGGCGGCTCACCCCCGCTCCCGTGCCGGGGTTGTCGGGCGTCAAGGCTGTCGCCTCGACGAGCAACCACACCGTGGCCCTGCTCGGGGATGGCTCCGCGTGGGCGTGGGGCGGGAACAGCGCGGGTCAGGTGGGCAATGAGACTCCCACCCCGAGCGTCTCCTCGCCGGTGAACGTGCCGTTCCAGCAACGCTTCACGGCCCACTCCATCGGCAGCTCCCACGTCTTGGCGTTGGACTCGAGGGGCTCGGTCTGGGCCTGGGGCACGAACAATTTCGGCCAGCTCGGGTTGGGCTCCGCCCTGGCACGACAGAGCTCGCCGGCCAGGCTCCCTGGCCTGACGGGAATGACGGCGGTGGCCGCGGGTGCGACCTCCTCGCTGGCGCTGCGCAACGACGGCACCGTCTGGGCCTGGGGGGGTAACAGCTATGGCCAGCTCGGCCAGGGGAATACTCTCCATCAGGCCACGCCGGTGCAGGTGCAGGGCCTCACGGGGGTGGTGGCCATCGCCGCCGGCTTCGCGCATTCGTTGGCGCTGCGTAACGATGGCACCCTCTGGGCCTGGGGCCGCAACCACTCCGGCCAGCTCGGTGACGGCACCACCACCACCCGGCTTCTCCCAACCCAGGTGCCGGGCCTCACGGACATGGTGGCCCTGGTCGCCGGTGACAATGTCTCCCTGGGGGTGCGCACCGGGGGCACCGTCTGGGCCTGGGGCGATAACTACAATGGCCGGCTCGGCGATGGCACCACCTCCACCCGCCTGTCGCCGGTGCAGGTGCCCGGCCTCACAGGGGTGACGGCCCTGGCCACTGGCAGCTCCCACACCCTGGCGCTGCGCAACGATGGCACGGTCTGGGGCTGGGGCGCCGATTCCAATGGCCAGCTGGGCACGGGCAGCACCGCCACCCAGCGGCTGGCCCCCGTGCAGTCGAGCATCACGGGCGTGGTCTCCCTCAGCGCCAGCGACAGCCACTCCTTGGCGGTGCGCAACAACGGCACCGTCTGGCAATGGGGCGGCAACACCTTTGGTTACTCCGGCACCCTCACCATCACCTCCTATCGCTACACCCCCGAGCAGGTGCAGGGCCTGACGGGCGCGACGGCCGTCGACGTGGGCTCCTCCACCGGCATGGTCCTCGACTCCATCGGCAGACTCTGGGCCTGGGGCTACAACGTTTATGGCCACTTCGGCGATGGCTCGGACTTGCGGCTCGTGCCGGTGCAGGTGCCGAGCCTGAGCGGTGTGCAGTCCCTCGCCACGGGCGCGGATCACTCGATGGCGCTGCGCAACGACGGCACTGTCTGGACCTGGGGCAGGAACACCTACGGCCAGCTCGGCGACGGGACCGTCACCTTGCGTGACGTGCCCTTGCAGGTGCCGGGCCTGACGGGCGTGACGGCGGTGGGAGCCGGCCAATGGCACTCGGTGGCGCTGCGCAATGACGGCACCGTCTGGACCTGGGGTTACAACGGCAAGCGCAACCTGGGAGATGGGACGACCACGAACCGGAGGAGCCCGGTGCAGGTGCTGGGTCTCACGGGGGTGACGGCCCTGGTCACCGGCGGCCACCACGTCCTGGCCCTGCGCAACGACGGCACCGTCTGGGCCTGGGGTGATAACTCCTATGGCCAGTTGGGGGATGGGACGAACTCTCAGCGGGCCACCCCGGTGCAGGTGCTGGGCCTGACGGGTGTCGTCTCCCTGGCCGCGAGCGCGTCTCACAGCCTGGCCATGCGCTCCGACGGCACGGTCTGGGGCTGGGGCGACAACTTCTACGGCCAGCTCGGCAACAGCACCACCACCGTCTCCTTTACGCCCGTGCAGATCTCGGGCCTCACGGGTGTGACGCAGCTCTCCGCCGGCTCGTCCCACAGCATGGCCGTGCTCGCCGACGGCACCGTCCGGGCCTGGGGCTACAACCTCGACGGCCGGCTCGGCGATGGCTCCCTCGTCAACCGCACCACCCCGGTGGGGGTGTCTGGCCTCAGCGGCACCGTCACCCTCTCCATGGGCTCCAATCACATCCTCACCGTGCAGAGCGACGGCACCGCCCGGAGCTGGGGCTACAACGAATACGGCCAGCTCGGGAATGGAACGACTTCGCCCGCAATCAATGCCAGCCCTGCTCCAGTCCAGGGCCTGAGCAATGTGCAGGCCGTCAGCGGCGGCAGCGGGTACTCGCTGGCGCTGCGCACGGACGGCACCGTCTGGGCCTGGGGCTACGACGAATACGACGAGCTCGGAGATGGGCTGTCCGCCTGGCGCCCCACCCCAGGCCTCGTCCCCGTCCCCTGAGGGAAGGTGCTTGCGGAGCGGGGCTTCAATCCCGGTCCGGCGCCCCAAGGGGGAAGAGCGGCCGGAACGGTCGCGCTTCCTCCACGGCCCGGGCAAAGGACGGTCGGGTCAGCAACCGCGCGCGGTAGGCACGCAGCACGGGAAACGACTCGGAGATCCGGTGCGTCCAGTCCGCGTAGAACAGCGAGGGCGCGGCCGCGCAGTCCGCCAGGGTGAAGTCCGCCCCGGCGGCCCAGGTCCTGCCGCCAAGCTTCCCTTCGAGCCACGCGTAGGCGCGTTCCAGCTTTTGCACAGCAAGCGCCAGTCCTTCCTGGCGCTTCACCGGGTCTCCTGTCAGCGCACCGTCTACCGCGTGCTGCGCCGCGTTCATGACGTGCAGGTCGAAGAAGCGGTCGAGGAAGCGCACCTCCAGCGCGGCCATCGGATCCGCGGGCAACAGGCGCACCGGCCCGGGATGCACGAGCTGCAGGTACTCGATGATGATGCTGGTCTCGGCGATGTCGCGCTCGCCGTCCAGGAGCAGCGGGAACTTGCGCAACGGCCAGCGCCGCAGCCACTCCGCCGAGTGCTGCGGCGTATCCGGCCCGATGCAGCGGAACTCGAAGGGCGTGCCATTCTCATACAGCGCGATGAGCACTTTCTGCGTGTACGAGGAGAAGGGATGACCGTAGACCGCGAGTGACATCGGGAGACCTCCTGATGCAAACCGCTTGCAGTTTGCAATCGGTTGCTTACCCCTACCGCTTGCATATTGCAAGCACTCAACGCCCCTCCTGATTCCCCATCATGTGAGAAAGACACACTGAATCACCGCGAGCGATCCACGCTCATACACGGGGCGCAAAAAGGATGACCGCGCTGTTGCGGCTTTCCAAGGGTGCGCCATGAATCTCTCGCGACGCGGTCTGCTCAAGCTCGGAGCCCTGGGAGCCATCACGGGCGTTGGCTCCACCCTCCTCGGGGCTAGCGCGGCCCAGGCCGCCGAGGCCGTGCCGCCCGTGAACTCGCTCAACGAGCTCCTGTACCGCCTCGCCGTGCCGGAGATCTTCCGGGCGCTGCCCACCGCGCCCGAGCACTCCCAAGCCCTGGTGATTGGCACGGGCTTCGGCGCCTCCGTGGCGGCGCTGCGGCTCGGGCAGGCGGGCGTGCAGGTCACCATGCTCGAGCGTGGGTCACGCTGGCCGCGAGACCTCTGGCGACAGCTCTTCTCCTCCGACTCGCTGATCGACGGCCGAGCCGTGTGGTTCAGAACGAGCTTCCCGGGCTTCGATGGCATCACCCGGCCCACCGACTCCTTCGGCGGAGTGCTCGACGTCACGGACTATGAGCACATCCAAGTCTGGCGCGGGGCCGCCGTCGGCGGTGGCTCGGTCGTCTTCACCGGGGCCATGGTGCAGCCCGAGAAGCGCTTCTTCGACCACGTCTTCCAGGGCGTCGTGAGCTACGAGGAGATGGACCAGCGCTACTACCCGCTGGCCCGCCAGATGCTCGCGGTCTCCCCCATGCCGCCGGATGTGTACCAGAGCGCGCCCTTCGGGCACTCCCGAGTCTGGGATACCCACGCCACCCAGGCCGGCTACACCCCGCAGCGCATCGACTCCATCTTTCGCTGGGACATCGTGCGGCGCGAGCTGACGGGCACCGCTCGCCCCTCCGCCATCATCGGAGAGAGCACCTTCGGCAACGCGAACGGTGCCAAGTACGATCTCGGGCAGAACTACCTCGCCCAGGCCGAGGCCACGGGCAAGGTGAGCATCCACCCCGGCCACCAGGTGATGGCCATCGGGCGCGAGGCGAACGGCCGCTACTGGGTACAGGTCAACGTCGTCGCTCCGAACGGCACCGTGCTCCGCCAGCGCACCCTGACGGCGGACCGGCTGTTCCTGGGCGCCGGCTCCATCGGCACCAGCGAGCTGCTCGTCGCCGCCCGAGACACCGGCACCCTGCCCTCCCTCAACGAGAGCATCGGCACCGGCTGGGGCACGAACGGAGACGCGGCGGTCGCGCGCACGTTCTCGGGCCTCGAGGGCTTCAACCAGGGCGCGCCGTGCGCCTCGCGCATCCTCGACGAGCGCGGGATGCCCGTGACGCTGGAGAACTGGTACGTCCCCAACCTGCCGGCCAACCCGGGCTTGATTGGCTCGCTCGGGATGGCCCTGGACTCCCAGCGCGCGAGCTTTCGCTATGACCGCCTCCGCAAGAAGGTGGTGCTCGACTGGCCCAGCCATGGCAATGACGCCGTCGTGGCCGCGCTGCGCGCCGTCAACACCCGCATCGCCGAAGCCAGCGGCACGCAGGGGGGCGTCCCCGTCCTGGCCCCCGACGTCAACGCCACCTTCACGGCCCACCCGCTCGGCGGCGCGGTGCTCGGGAGCGCGACCGACGCCTATGGCCGCGTACGGGGGTACGACTCCCTCTATGTCGTTGACGGAGCGGCGATTCCCGGCAGCACGGGGACGGTCAATCCCTCACTGACCATCACCGCGCTGGCGGAGCGGTCCATCGCCGAGATCCTCCGCGCGGGGGGGTAGCCGCGAAGCGGCGCCCCCGGCTCGATCGCGTCAATTCAACAAAGCGCCTATTGGCGTGGGCCGGAAGGCTTCTTAAAGAGGCAATGCCGCCGTCGAGTTCACCCGTAGTCCTCACCTCAGGAAAGGGCTGTCATATGTTTGGCTTGCTTCCTCCCATCGGCTTGGAAATTCCTTGCAGTGCTTACGGAGTCAATATTCCTCTCAAAGTCAACGTCCTCGGAATCATCACGTTGGACTTCAAGGGAGGAATCAAGGAGCGGGTAGAGGCGAACATTTCGGGCGGGCTCGGAGGCATCAAGCTGAAGGTGATTGGCTTCGAGATGTCGGCCGACAGCCCCGTGCTTGGCAAGGTCACCATCAGCCAGGCCGATGTCGACACGACGCCGCTCAGCCTGCTCGAACTCATCAGCAATCTGCCGCCGACCTTCCGGCATACGCGATTCCTGGATTTCACGATGACGATCGAGAGGCCGCCGGGCGGTGGTCCCCCCCTGGTGTTGGCGAACACCAAGACAGCCAGGGTGCTCAACGACAAGCTCACGGTGTATCCGCCGCAGGGCGCCGTCTACCAGCTCCAGGAGCCTGTCGATCTCGCGCCGGTCGGTGCGCCCAACCAGGTCGTCGCCCAGCTGCTCCAGTACCCCACCACCTGGTCGCACAACCCGTAACGGGGTAGCGGAGCCCTCCGCCCCAGACGCGGCCCTCTGCCTGGCAAGGGCAGAGGGTCGCACGGACGGACATCATGGGCGCTCGCGATTCGAGGGGATGCCTGGGCAGTCAGGCCCCCTCGTACTTGTCGTGATGGCGCACCCACGCCATCCCGTACGGCAGCTCCTGCTCGTTGCGGCCCACCGGCGTGAGATCGAGGTAGTTGTAGGTGTTGATCAGCAGGTCGAGGCCGCGTCCGTACGTCGAGTACGTGTGGAAGACGTCATTGCCCTCGCGGAGGAACACACTGAGGCCCGGTGCCTCCGACATCGAGAAGGACTTCTTCTCGTAGTTGTACTCGGCGCTCTGTGTCGCCAGCTCCTCGGGACGAAACGACACGTTGTAGTCGTAGTTGAAGTCAGTGCCCGACGAGGAGAGCCAGCGGAACTTCCAGCCCATGCGCTGCTTGAACGGCTCGATCTTCGCGAGCGGCGCACGTGAGATGACGGCGAAGGCCGTGTCGCGCGCCGCGAGGTGAACGATGGATGCCTCGAAGTTGTCGGCGACAAGGGAGCAACTCTTGCACCCCTCGTTCCAGCTCGGATCGAACATGAAGTGGTAGATGATGAGCTGGCGCTTGCCGTCGAAGAGGTCCGTGAGGGTGCGCTGGCCGCTCGGCCCCTCGAAGACGTAGCGCTTGTCCACCTTCACCATCGGAAGCGCGCGGCGCGCCGCGCTCAGCGCATCACGTTCATGCGTGAAAGCCTTCTCCCTGGCAAGCAGGGCCCTGCGGGCTTGCACCCACTCCTCGCGAGTGACCTCGCTCCTTCGCGTCGCCTCCCGCAACTCACCCGTCATCGTGCTCGCCAGGGTCATCGTGTCTCTCCTTGCTCTCGAGCGGCGCTCTTGCCGCCAAGGAGAGATCTACGTCCTGGGAACGAGCCCGAGGAGTAACATCCGTGACGCGATGGGGGTGCCGGGCCGCAGATAGCGGACGTCCCGCCCCTTTCCCGTCCGGATCGCTCCTCCGTTCGCCACCAGGGTGCCGAGCACCCGCTGCGCCGTGCGCTTCGAGATGCCGGCATGCTCCGCCAGACCTTGCGCCGACCACGACGCGCCATCGCCGAGCAGGAGCGCGATACGTGAGACCTCGTCATCCGAAGCAGGCAGGAGAACGACCACCTCACGCTGGGAAGAGAGCAGGTATCCGTCGGACGTGGCGACGGGCTCCGCGGCGAGCCCGTCCATGGCCTTGCGGAGCCGGCCAATCTCGACGCGCAGCCTCGAGCGGTGCGAAGCGTTGACTCGACGCACGTCGAAGGCGCGCGCCGCGAGTTCGTCTCGAGGCACGGAGTCCGGCCAGGCGCGGCCAAGGACGAGGAGCAACGCGAACAACACGGGCCTCCTCGCGAGCGGAATCGTGACGCGACCTCCCATGACGAGGCGCCGACACGCATCGACCAGGAGGAGTTCACCGCGAGAGACGTCCTCGATCGCGAAGAGGTCCGCCTCGCGCGGTACGCCTCCGCGCAGCAACCGGGCGATGGGGTGTGAGAGTTCATTCTCGAGCGTGACGAGCGCCCGCGAGAGCAAGTGATTCGGTGCTCCCTCGAGGGCACGACGCGCACGCAGGAGCGCATCGCGTGCATCCGTCGTCGCGATGGCACGGAGGCAGATCTCCGCCTGGGCGAGCAATGCGACCGCGAGAAGGTCCGGTGCGAGCTCCGCTGCCATGACCTCCTCGACCACACGCCGGGCCTCGCCGAGGCGACCGAGCAGCACCTCGGCGCGAGCCAGGACGAGGCGCTGCATCGCCGCATTGCGCTCGTCCCCCAAGCGGGCGAGCTCGTCCGCGGACTCCCTCGCCGCTCGCGCGGCGGGCGCGGGCTCCCCCGTGCTCAGGGAGATCTCGACCAGCGCGGCTCGCGCACGGGCACGCGTCAGCGGCTCGTCCGCGAGCGAGCTGGCTCGCTCCAGGCAGGCTCTCGCCAGCTCGAGATCGCCGATCTGAGCATAGGCAATGCCTCTCAACGTGAGCCCGAGCGCGCTCTCGATTCGACCGACCAGTCCGAGCGCCCTCAGGGGCTCGCCGCTGGCAAGCGCGCTTCCCGCTTCATGGAGGAGTGTGGGAATGGACGGCACGCGCCGAGGATCGCTTGGAGGGTGTGCCTTGTCACCCAGGCAAGCCGCCGTCGCGGACCTGCGCGTCACGAATGTTACTCCCGGGGCTTGTGGCTCACGCCTAGGTTTTCCAGGTCCCAGCCCAGGAGATGCCATGTGCCCCGCCTGTTTGACTTCCCTTGCGCTCACCGCCGCCGCGACCACGGGAGCAGGAGCCGCCGTCACGGCCTTCGTGATACGCGTGCGGCGGTCGTTGACCCAGGAGCCCCGAACCGAGCCCCCTGCACGAGAGCCTCGCCATGAGCACGTTGAAACGAACCGCTGAGATCGCCCGCGAGTACCGCCCCCTCGATGACGCGCGCATCCATGGCGTCACCTTCGACGGGAAGCTCGTGTGGTTCGCGCGCGACAACGAGCTCATCGCCTTCGAGCCGGAGACCGAGACCGTCGTTCGCCGGATTCCGGTTCCGGCAGCGAATGCCGGTACCGCGTTCGATGGCGAGTACCTCTATCAGCTCGCCCAAGGTGAGATCCTCGTCATTCGGCCGGCCGATGGGCGCATCGTCCGAACGCTCCCCTCGCCGGGAAAGGGCAAGGACAGTGGGATGGCGTGGGCGGATGGTCATCTCTGGATCGGGCAGTACAACGACTCGAAGATCCACAAGGTGGACGCGAAGACCGGCGCGGTCGTGAAGACGCTCACGTCGGATCGCTTCGTCACCGGAGTGTCCTGCGTCGAAGGTGCGCTGTGGCATGGCGCGAGCGGGGATGGAAAGCCGTGCGAACTCCGGCGCCTGGCACCCGATGGCACGGTAGAGGAGTCACTGACCGTTCCCGTGGAGTCGATCGCAGGGGTCGAAGGGACAGGGGACGGTGGCTTCTGGTGTGCGGGGGAGAAGGGCAGGCTTCGGCTCGTCCGTCGCAAAAGCGGCCCTTGACGCCCTCTGCATCGCCGCTTCGCTCTCGCCATCGCGTAGCGGATTGAGGCAGCCTGCACCCGCCGTGTACGCTCGCGACCGTCGTGCATCCGGAGAGCATCCACCATGAAGGTTTCCATCGTCCGCCGCTACGAGTCGAAACTCGGTGATTCGGACTTCCATCCGTATCGCACCGGCGCATGGACGCCGAACACGGTGGAGCTCGATGCCACCGACCTCGAGGTGCTCGAGGGAGAGATCCCTCGCGATCTGGCAGGTGTCTATCTCCGCAACACGGAGAATCCCCTCTTCGAGGCCATCACCGGTCGCTATCACCCGTTCGACGGAGACGGGATGGTGCATGCGATCCGCTTCCGGGATGGCGGCGCGGAATACCGCAATCGCTTCGTGAAGACCGCGGGGCTCCAGGCCGAGCTGGAAGCTGGCGGCGCCCTCTGGGCGGGGATTCTGGAGTCACCCGATGCCTCGCAGCGCGAGGGCTGGGGCGCCCGGACGCGGATGAAGGACGCCTCGTCCACGGACATCCTCGTCCACCGGGGCGAAGCGCTCACCACGTTCTACCAGTGCGGGGATGCGTACCGACTCGATCCGTACACCCTGGAGACGCGCGGCACGGTGCGCTGGAGCGAGCAGGTGGAAGGGAAACCGGGCGTGCGCGGGGTGTTCCCGAAGGGCGCGACCGTGTCGGCGCACCCGAAGGTGGACGAGCGAACGGGCGAGCTGCTGTTCTTCAACTACTCGAAGGAAGAGCCGTTCCTGCACTTCGGAGTGGTCGACGCGCAGGGGAAGCTCGCCCGCTACCTGCCGGTGGCGCTGCCGGGCCCGCGCCTTCCGCACGACATGGCGTTCACGGAGCACTACGCCATCCTCAACGACTTCCCCATGATGTGGGACCCGGCGCGGCTGGAGAAGAACCAGCACCGCCCGGTGTACCGCCCGGAGCTCGGTTCGCGCTTTGGAATCGTGCGGCGCGATGGCACCGGCCCGGTGCGCTGGTTCGAGGCCTCGCCCACGTACGTGTTGCACTTCTCCAACGCGTACGAGGAAGGCGACGAGATCATCCTCGAGGGGTTCCACCAGGGAGCGCCGATTCCGAAGCGGCTCGAGGGCGAGACGGCCATCGATGCGTTCCGTAAGAGCCTGGACATGCGCGAGCTGCAGACGCGCCTGCACCGCTGGCGGTTCAACCTGGTCACGGGCCAGACGCACGAAGCGTTCCTCGATGACGAGGTGTCCGAGTTCCCGACCATCGACAACCGCGTGGGCGGAAGGAAGCACCGCAAGGTGGTCGCCATGACGGGCGAGCCGGGACACTTCCTCTTCAACGGCATGGTGGCGTACGACCTGGAGCGCGGGACGAAGCAGTCGTACCGCTTCCCGGAAGGCGTCTTCGCCAGCGAGTCACCGATCGCGCCGCGAACGGGTACACGCGACGAGGCCGACGGCTACGTGGTGACCTTCGTGAGCGACCTGCGCAACGACAGCAGCGAGTGCCAGCTCTTTGAGGCGAGCGACATCGCTCGCGGCCCCATCGCGCGCATCCGGCTGCCGCACCGGATCTCCAGCGGCACACACGCCACCTGGGTGTCCGAAGCGGACCTCGCGAAGCACGGCGCGCGGTAGCCACGCCGCGTCACGTCGGAATGTTGCATGTTGGTGACGTACGTCGCGTGCTCTTTGCAAAACCGACCCTGAAGTGTGACAGCGGGCCGCTCGCTGGAGCGGCACATTGCGCCCGTTTTCGCATTCCCCTTCCTGGGGCTTCGAGGGCCGATGCTTCGCTTCACGTTCGTATGCATGTGGGTCGCGTTCACCAGTGCCGCTTTCGCGCAGGGCGGCACGGGCATCCGCGGCAAGGTGACCGACGCCAAGACCGGTGAGCCGCTCATGGTGGTTCCCGTCACCGTCATCCTCGGCGCCGACGCCTTCGTGGAGACGAACCTCGAGGGCCAGTACGAGCTCGCCCTGCCTCCTGGCACGTACGACGTGCGCTACTGGGCCGATCAGTACGAAGGCGTGGACGCCAAGGCCGTGAAGGTGGCGGACGGCTTCGTGACGTTGGACATCGCGCTCAAGCCGGTGGAGGGCTCCTTCACCGAGGAAGTCGTCGTCATCGGCACGGTGGACTCCAAGAGCGAGAGCGGCCTGCTGCTGAAGCGCAAGCTCGCCAACACCGTGCAGGACTCCATTGGCAGCGAGCAGATCTCCCGCTCGCCGGACTCGAACGCGGGTGACGCCGTCAAGCGCGTGGCCTCCGCCACCGTGGTGGGCCGCAACGTCTACCTGCGCGGCCTGGGTGGCCGCTACGCCGCCACCACCGTCAACGGCGTCGCCCTGCCCAGCACGGACCCCGACGGGCACCAGGCGCCGTTGGACCTCTTCCCCAATGCGCTCCTGTCCACGCTCACCGTGCAGAAGACCTTCTCGGCCGAGATGAATGGTGCCTTCGCGGGCGGCGTGCTCGGCATCGAGACCAACTCCTACCCCGCCACGTTCCAGGCGCAGGTGAAGCTGTCGCTCGGCGCCAACACCCAGTCCACCTTCCGCTCGCGCCGGACGTACGAGGGCGGCAGCCAGGACTTCCTGGGCGTGGATGACGGCACGCGCCAGCTCCCGGACAGCATCCCCGAGGACCGACCGCTCACCACGCGTGACCCGCAGGCGGAGCAGGTCAGCGAGAGCTTCTCCAACGTCTGGACCAGCCGCACCTCCCAGGGCCTGCCCAATGGCAGCCTGAACGTCTCCGTGGGTGACACCCACCAGTGGGACGGAGGCCAGGCGTTCGGCTACCTCGCCAGCGTGACGTTCTCTCGGAGCGACGCGGCCACCAACGCCGACGTGCAGACCTTCCGCATCGATGACCAGGACCTGATGCCCAAGGACCTCTACAGCTCCGAGTTCGGCGCCACGCACACGAACTGGGGCGCGCTGCTCAACGCCGGCTACCAGCTGGACCCGCTCAACGACGTGAGCCTGCTGGCGCTGGTGAGCCGCTCGACGGAGGACTCGGCCCAGCTGCTCCAGGGCTTCTCGGACACGGACGACGCCAACTTCGACGCCACGCGCCTGAAGTTCGCTCAGCGCTTCCTGAGCTTCAACCAGCTCCGGGGCACGCACCGCTTCGGCGCGGACAACGCCTTCGCGCTGCGCTGGCAGGGCAACGTGTCGGTGACGCAGGCCGAGGAGCCGGACACGCGCGACATGCTGTACTTGGAGGACAACGGCGTGCGGCGCTTCCGCCAGGCCGCCAACAGCGGCGAGCGCTTCTTCTCCACCCTGAGCGACACGAGCGGCGGCGGCAGCCTCTCGCTGCGCTTCCCGCTGGGCCGTGTGGAGATGAACGTGGGGGCCTCGGCGCAGCTGTCCCGTCGCCACTTCGACGCGCGCCGCTTCGCCTTCCTCTTCGTCGGCGAGGACCCGGCCCTGCTGGGCCTGTCGGCCGAGGAGATGCTCTCCGAGGAGAACATCGGCCCTTCCTTCCTCGCCGAGGAGCGCACCTTCCTCACGGACCGCTACGAAGGCACCCAGTCGCTCTACGCCGGCTTCCTCAGCGCGGAGCTGCCGCTGGCCGAGCGGCTGCGCGCCATCGCCGGCGCGCGCCTGGAGGTGTTCTCCCAGCGGCTCGAGTCGGGCAGCCCCTTCGCTCAGGGCCAGGCGCCCGCCTCCACGGACCGCGCCACCCTCAACCCCATGCCCTCGCTGAA
Organism: Hyalangium ruber; assembly: GCF_034259325.1. Classification (NCBI taxonomy): domain Bacteria; kingdom Pseudomonadati; phylum Myxococcota; class Myxococcia; order Myxococcales; family Archangiaceae; genus Hyalangium; species Hyalangium rubrum. The sequence continues at coordinate 269,796 of NZ_JAXIVS010000004.1, forward strand.
CCTGGTCTACGGCGTGACGGAGAAGGCGAACCTGCGCGCGGGCTACAGCTTCACCGTGGCGCGGCCCCAGTTCCGTGAGATTGCCCCCTTCCTCTATTACGACGCTATCCGACGCCGCAGCGTGAGCGGCAACCCCGACCTGGTCTCCTCCCGCATCCACAACGCGGACCTGCGCTGGGAGTGGTTCCCCACCGAGAGCGAGGTCTTCTCCATGGGCGGCTTCTTCAAGCGCTTCATCGAGCCCATCGAGCAGGTGGTGGTCAGCTCCATCCAGGGAGACGTGGGCTACCGCAACGCGGAGGCGGCCACGGCGCTGGGCCTTGAGCTGGAAGGTCGGGTGTCCCTGGGCCGGGTGAGCGAGGTGCTCGCCCCGCTGCGCCTCGGGGCCAACCTGAGCCTCATCCACTCGCGAGTGAACCTGGGCAGTAGCCAGCAGATCAGCACCAGCGAGAGTCGGCCGCTGCAGGGCCAGTCCCCGTACGTGGCCAACGTGAACCTGGGCTACCTGCGCGAGAGCTCTGGCACCGAGGTGACGGTGCTCTACAACGTGTTCGGCCGGCGCATCTCCGAGGTGGGCTTCAACCGGCTGCCGGACACCTACGAGCAGTCGTTCCACCGCGTGGACGTGACGCTCAGCCAGCGGCTGTCCGAGCAGCTGCGGCTGAAGCTGACGGGGACGAACCTGCTGAACCAGTCCTCGGTCTTCCAGCAGCTTGGCACCGATGTGTTCCGCTACCGGCCCGGCCTCACGGCGACGGCACAGGTGGAGTGGAGCCCGCTGTAACCCCCTACCCCCGCATTACCCTTCGAGATGGAGCAAACCATGAAATCCGTTCGGACGTGGGCCTGCGTGTACGGCCTCGCGATGCTGGCCGCCTGCGGTGACGACGAGACTCAGACTCCCGACCCCTCGGCCCAGGGCGACACGTGTGAGGCGGGCCAGGAGACCTGCGAAGTCACGCAGAACATCACCTCCGACACCACCTGGACCAAGGACCACACCTACGTCCTCAAGGCGAACGTGTTCGTGAAGAACGCGACGCTGAAGATCGAGCCGGGCACCGTCATCAAGGGCGGCTTCAACACCTCGCTGGCCATCACCAGCACGGCCAAGCTCGACGCGCAGGGCACGGCCACCGCGCCCATCGTCTTCACCAGCATGGTGGACGTCGGCTCGCGCCAGGCGGGCAACTGGGGAGGACTCGTCCTGCTGGGCAAGGCGCCCCTGAACGTGCAGGGCGGCGTGGACAACATCGAGGGATATCCCGAGAGCGCCGACACCCAGTACGGCGGCAGCGACGCGGCGCACAACTGCGGTACCCTCAAGTACGCCCGCATCGAGTTCGCGGGTTATCGCCTGGGTGGTAACAACGAGCTCAACGGGCTGACGCTCGGTGGCTGCGGCACGGCGACCACCGTCGACTACGTGCAGGTCCACCGCGGCCTGGATGACGGCGTGGAGATGTTCGGCGGCACCGCCAACCTCAAGCACATCGTCGTCTCCCTGGCGGATGACGACGGCCTGGATTGGGATCAGGGCTGGACGGGCAAGGGCCAGTTCATCGTCGTGCAGCAGAACCGCGTGGTGGGCAACCACGGCATCGAGGCGGACAACAGCTCCTCCTCGCCCAACGCCACGCCGCGCTCCAACCCCACGCTGTGGAACGTGACGCTGATCGGCTCGAACCGCGACAAGGGCTCGGCGGCACAGACCCAGGGGGGCGCCATTCTCCGCGTGGGCACCGCCGGCAGCCTCAACAACGCCATCGTTGCCTACTTCAACGACTTCGCCATCGACATCGCCGGCCCGGACTCCATCCGCGAGGCCACCGAGGATCGGCTGACGGTGAAGAACACCACCTTCTGGTCCACGAAGCTCACGTATGACGCCACCAGCTTCGCGGTGAAGTCGAGCAGTGACGGCAGCGACTTCAACGAGTGGTCGAAGCTGGGCACCCAGGCCGAGCCCACCAACACCGTAGTGGACCCCAAGCTGAGCAAGGCGCTCTACACGGCGCCCTCGACGGCCACGCCCAACCCCGTTCCGGACTTCAAGCCGGAGACGGCGCTCGCGGGCGGCACTCCGCCGGCCGACGGCTTCTTCGACGCCAGCGCCACCTTCCGCGGCGCGGTGGGCGATACGGACTGGCTCGCGGGCTGGACGGCCTTCCCGGAGCTCTGAGGTCCACGGGCTATACCTCCTCATGGGCTGAGCGACCCATGAGGGGGGCCACCTGAGGAGGTATACCGGCTGGAGCAGGGGCGCTGGTCCTGTCTCGACACCTATGAGGGAGATACTCGGGTGCGTGCCGAGCCCTTCGAGACGCTCGAGCTGAGGCTGAGCCTCCTCTGGGAGCGCTGAGCTTCGCGGGGATGGGGCTCACTGCCAGGGAGCCGATACCAGCTGTCCGAAGCGCACGCCCAGATCCAGGCGCTGCGTCATCGCCTGCCCCCAGGCAGTGGCCTCGACGGTCCAGTCGGAGACCTCGAGCCCCGCGGCGGCCAAGACGAACACCGCGTTGGAGCCGCTCATGGCCTTGATCAGCCGCACATAGTCAGGCAGCGTGGGCAGGTGCCCTTCGGGGAAGAGCACCTCGCTGTCGATGGGCTTCTCTTCGATACGCGGGTGAAGGGACTGAAGCAGCACCCTTGCCTGCTCTATCTCCTTGGCATGGTCAGCGAGGTAGGCCGCCATCGCCGCGCGCTGGGCCTCTTCCGCCGTGCGTGGGGCCTCTTCCTCCTGGCGCTGGAGCTTCTCCTGCTGTCGCTCCAGGTCGCGGCGGCGGGACGCCTCCACCTTGCGCTGCATCTCTTGTTGCCACTGACTGTCCTCATCCTCGCGCAGCACATCCAGGCGCTCGCGCATCAGGCGCACCTCGGTGTGCAGTTCCTCCAGGAAGTCCCGCTGGGGGGCGCGCCCGCCGTGCTCGGGGGGCGTACTCCGGACGCGCTGCTCGAAACCCGGGAACCACTCCAGGAACCGTTCCACCTCTGGCTTGAGCACGTCATGGCCCGCCCGGAACGCATTGGCCAGCGCCGCCGCCGCGTAGAACACCGCCAGCGAGGCGGTTCGAGGCCGCGTGGGCACCGTGTCCTGACCCGCGGCCAGTACGCACCCCACGCGCCGGGGCAGTTCCTCCACGGGCGCATCTTCCATCAGCGCGTTCGCCTGCCAGGCGAAGCCCTCTGGATCGATCGCCCACCACGCCTGGAAGCGCTCCACGGCGTCCTCGGGCGCCGCGAGCTGCCGCTCCCACAACAGCTGCCTCCAGGGCGCGAAGACGGTGAGCAGGTCCGCCCGCTCGCCAGGGTGCTCCTGGAAGCGTTGCCACACCCAGTCCACGAGGACCTCGCGTCCCGACAGTGCGCTCCACTCGCGCACGGCCTGTCCCAGCGGCGCCAGCAGCAGCTCCCTCCCGGGCCCTTCCCACACCGCCCTCATCACCCGCGCTGCCTGCGCCAGCGGCTCCTGCCAATCCTGGAGGCGTGAGGTGAGGACCATCACCTCGCGCAGCAGTGGCGGGCCACTCTCCTCCTCGCGGGCCCACCGGTTCAGCAGGGGCTCCTGCCCCACCCGCACGAGCGCGAGGAAGCGGGAGAAGTACGCGTCTCCCAGGCTCCGAGCGCGCACGTCCGCGGGCTCTCGCTTGAGCGCCTCGGCCGTGGCGTCCACGAAGGCCTGCGCGGCCCCAAGCTCCAGCGGCGGCTGCGCGGCCCAATGCAGGAAGCGCAGCGCCACCTCTCCCGGCAACCGCCCTAGCACCGAGCGCGCCCAGGACTTCCAGCGAGACTGTTCCTCGGACGGCCACAGCACGAAGGGTTGCTGCTCGGCGAGCCGCTGCATCACCTCCGCGAGCGGCTCGGGCTCCCGCTCGGAGACTGCGAGCAGCACCTCCAGCGCGCCGGGAGGAGGAGGCCAGGGCAGCCGGTCCACCACGTCCCGGGCGAAGGCCGCTCCCCCCTGTCGCGCCAGTTGCTCGAAGACCCGCGGAGAGCCCAGCGAGGTCAGCTCCCGGCGAGCCTCGGAGGCCCGCCCCGCGTCCGTCGAGTCGAGCGCCGCCGCGAGCCCTGCCTCGTCCTTGAGGCACAGGGCACACTCGAAGCGCACATCCTCATCCGGGTGAGCGAGGCCCGCGCGAAGGTTGAAGAGCACGTCCACCTCGAGCGCCTTGCCCGGAGAGGCGCGCACCCAGGCGACAGCGGCGCGAGGTGCCAGCTCCGAGGAGGCCAGGGCCTTGCGCGCCAGCTCCCGCACGCGCTGCCACCCCTCCGCCCGCAGCCTCGCCCAGCGGTAGACCCTCCAGCGCGTCAGGGCGAGCGCCGCCTCGATGCCGAGCCTCCCGTCCTCCTCCAGACAGCCGCGCACGGCGGCCAGGGCGTTCGGGGAGAACGCTCCCTGGTGTACCAGCGCGAGCGCGGCCAGCCGCTGCACCTCCCACGAGGCCCCCTTGGTGAACAGCGCCTCCAGCGTCTCGGGGCGCTCCGGCGGGCCCACCTGCCGCAGGAGGAACTCGGGGTCCGTCGGCAGCAGTGCGGCCAACGCGTCCTCCGTCTCCTCGACGAAGCCGCGCTGCAGCAGCTCGGCCTCGCAGCGGCGCACGTCCTCCACGAGCCCTTGGGCCAGCGCCCACTGCGCGGCGTACTGCCGCTCCAGCATCTCCACGCGCACCGGGTCGAGCACGGCCACCCGCTCCGCCAGCGAGAAGCGATCCACGCCTCCCGCGAGCATTCCCCGCGCCGCGCCATAGCGCTCCAGGGGTACCGCGCCGCAGCCACAGTGGGGACACATGCCCGGCGGCGGCTTGAAGCGAGTACAGCCCGGGCAGCGGACCTCGGCGCCTCGGCGAGCCCCGTTCTCGGTCAGGGAGGACATGCCCTCCTCTTATCCCATCGCGCTTTCCAGCCCTCTTTGCGTTCACTGGTGAACGTCTCACCGTCGGATCGCCCTGCAGGTCAGCGAGGAGTTGTCAGGGGCGTCTCTAGACTGAAAACCGGAATTCCCACAAACCGAGGCGACCGATGCGTCTTTCCCTGCCGTCGAAGCTGGCGCTGTGCGGCCTGAGCGTGTCCTTGCTGGTGGCGTGCAAGACGGACCCAACGAATCCCACTCCCGGAGATCCGAATACGCCGTGTCGCACCGCCGCGGAGCTCACCGCGGCGCAGGCCTCGCAGGAGAAGTTCGTCACGGTGGAGCGGCCGATTCCGGGCGAGTTCGTGGTGGTCCTGAAGGAGCCGCAGCGGGGCATCGCGCCGGTGGAAGCGGCTCAGGTGGCGCGCAGCCTCTCGGCGAAGTACGGCGGCAGCGTCATCACCACGTATGAGCACGCCCTGCGCGGCTTCGCGGGGGCGATGAGCGAGGAGCAGGCGCGCGCCCTGTCCAATGATCCGGAGGTGGCGTACGTCCAGCAGAACCAGGTGGTGGTGGCCTTCGACAACCAGGCCAACGCACCGTGGGGCCTGGATCGCGTGGACCAGCGCGACCTGCCGCTGAGCAAGTCGTACAGCTACGGCGGGCAGGGCCGGGGCGTGAACGCGTACATCATCGACACGGGCATCCGCACCTCGCACAGCGACTTCGGCGGGCGGGCGGAGGTCGGCTACGACGCGATCAACGACGGCAAGAAGGGCATCGACTGCAACGGCCACGGCACGCACGTGGCGGCCACGGTGGGTGGCAGCACCTACGGCGTGGCCAAGAGCGCGAAGCTGTACGCGGTGCGCGTGCTGAGCTGCAGCGGCTCGGGCTCGACGGCGGGCGTGATTGCCGGTGTGGACTGGGTGACCAACAACCACGTCAAGCCGGCGGTGGCCAACATGAGCCTGGGTGGCGGCGCGGACCGGGCGATGGACGACGCGGTCCGCCGGTCGGTGGCGGCGGGCGTCACCTATGTGCTGGCGGCGGGTAACGACAACAAGGATGCATGCACCACGTCTCCGGCGCGCACGCCCGAGGCCATCACGGTGGGCGCCACCACGGACACGGACGCACGTGCTTCGTTCTCCAACTTCGGCTCGTGCGTGGACATCTTCGCGCCCGGCCATCAGATCACCGCGGCCTGGTACACGAGCGACACGGACACGAAGACGATCAGCGGCACGTCGATGGCCGCGCCGCACACTGCGGGCGTGGCGGCGCTCTACCTGGAGCGCAACCCCAACGCATCGCCGAATGACGTGGTGAAGGCGCTGGCGGACAACGCCACGCCGGGCAAGGTGGGCACGCCGGGTTCGTGCTCGCCGAACAAGCTGGCCTTCACGGGCTTCATCGCGGGCGCGGTGCCCACCTCCAGCGCTCAGTAAGCCAAGGCTTCCGCCCCATGGCGGATTGGGCCCCAGGTTCTCTCGAGCCTGGGGCCTTTTTCATGACTGGGAGCTACTTCTGCGGGGTGAAGGGCACGTCCAGCACGGGCATCTTCTTGGCGCCCGGCAGATCGTAGTGCCACCACTCCATCTTGTTGCGCTTGAAGCCCGCGCCCTCCATCGCCTTGAGGAGCACCTCCCGGTGCTTGCGCGAGGCCTCCGTGCCGCCCTTGTAGCTGTGGTGCGCCGAGGGCGTGAAGTCGTCGAACTTCGTCGGCATCTCCACCTCCGTGCCGTCCAGCGCCACCAGCGTCAGGTCCACCGCCGCGCCCCGGTTGTGGTTCGAGCCGAACTTCGGATCCGCCACGTACCCCGGCTCCGGCATGATCTTCCACATCTCGTACTGCACCGCCCTTGGCCGGTAGCAGTCGTACACCTTCACCCGGTAGCCCTGCGGCCGCAGCACGTCCGCCGCCTTCTTCAGCCGCGCCGCCGCGTCCTTGAGCAGCATGCAGCGCGCGTCCTCCGGGTACACCCGACGCTTCAGGAAGTTGTCGTCCGTCGCGTAGCGCATGTCCACCACGAGGTCCGGAATCACCTCCGTGGCATCCACCACCGGCGACTCTCCCGCCGTCAGCCACATCGCCAGTGCCAGTTTCGCCGCAGGCAGCATCACTGTCCCTCCGTGTACCGCGTCGGATCCGCCACTCCCGCCTCCTGAAAGCCCTTCTTGCGCAGCACGCAGCTGTCACAGCGACCACACGCCCGGCCCTCCGCATCCGGGTCGTAGCAGGAGTGCGTCATTCCGTAGTCCACGCCCAGCCGCGTGCCCTCGCGGATGATGTCCGCCTTCGTCATCCCCGACAGCGGCGCGTGGATCTTGAAGCGCGCGCCCTCCACTCCCGCCTTCGTCGCCAGGTTCGCCAGCGACTCGAACGCGCGGATGAACTCGGGCCGGCAGTCGGGATAGCCGCTGTAGTCCACCGCGTTCACGCCGATGTAGAGGTCCTGCGCCCCCACCACCTCCGCCAATCCGAGCGCCAGCGACAGGAACAGCGTGTTGCGCGCCGGCACGTACGTCACGGGAATCCCGTGCGACATCTCCGTCTCCGGCCGGTCCTTCGGCACCGGGATGTCCGCCGTCAGCGCCGAGCCGCCGATGTTCCGCAGATCGATCGACACCACGCGGAAGTCCTTCACCCCCATCGCCTCCGACACCTTGCGCGCCCGCTCCAATTCCACGACGTGGCGCTGGCCGTAGGACACCGCCAGGCACACCGGCTCGAAGCCCGCAGCCTTCGCCATGGCCAGGCAGGTGGTGGAGTCCAGCCCACCGGAGATCAACACCACGGCCTTCTTCATCAGTTCACCCGCGTCCCTTCCACCGTGTACACCGCCCGGCACCGCTGCGTACACGTACACGAGCCCGTGCCCGGGATGTATTCGTCCGTCAGCGTGCCGCACGCGCGCTGCACGTCATAGCCGTTGGGCGTGGGCCCTGGTGGCGTCCCTCCGTCCCCCGGCACGCCCCCGTCCACCAGCCCCGTGCAGCGGCGGCCGATCAGCGTGTCCTGGCTGTCGCTCAAGAGGATGACGTCCAGCGTCTCCTCCACCGCCGTGCCCGTGCAGTTGGCGCCACAGCTGGCCAGTTGCACCGTCGCACGGTGGAAGGACGTCACGCGCTGCCCCTCGTATCCCGCGTCTCGCGGGAAGTCCTGCACGATGAAGTAGCCCGAGCCCGCGTCGCCGTCGCGGGAGAAGGTCCCATCGAAGCCGAAGGTGCCTCCGTCCCCGAGCACCGCGAAGTCCGGGCTCCGCAAGTCGCACGTGGTGCGCTGGCGGTCCACCGTGGCGGAGAACCGGAACGTCCCGAGGACCTGGTCCCCGGGGTACACCGGATCCTTGAGACAGGAGACTCCCACCACGAAGGCGGGAATCGCGAGCAGAGCGAGGCGTCGGAGCATCATGAGGCGCGGAGCCTACACGAGCTCGAGCGCCGCGAGGGCCACCGCGCGGAAGACAGGGCTGGCGACCAGCACCGCCCCCTCGTCCACGTCGCTCGGGTCTCCACCCCGCATGTCCGGATCCAAGCGGGCCAGTACCCGCCCCGCGGCCAGAGAGGCCGGGTATGCACGGAAGGCCGCCACCGCCGCCTCCTCCAGCCCCGGCACCGGACCCGGCCGCGAGAGCGCCACGCCCTCCGCGCCCAGGCTCAGTGCCAGCGCGCAGAGGTAGCCGAGCTCCACCGGGCCGAAGCACGTCAGCGCTCCGGCGCCCACCACCAGCTCGTCCGGGCGGGTGAGGTAGGCCTCCACACCGCCCACCGGATCCATCAGCACACGCACCTGGCCCGCGCCCAGCCCTTCCAACGTGGGACGGAGCGCGGAGTGCAGCCGGGGCAGGCTCTCGGCCGTCACCACCAGCGCTCCCGGGGGCGTGGGGTGAGCGAAGGGGCTCGGCGTCGGCAGCGGAAGCGCCTGTGCGGCGGGCGCGGCCAGCTCGCTGGAGGACAACGCCGCGGCGATGCCATCCACGCGGTTGGCGGCGTCGGTCCGGCCGAGCAACCGCAGCGCCTCGGCATAGAGCGTCCAGCCATCCACGTCGACCCACTTCTTGCCGAGCAGCGTGGGCCAGAGGCGCGAGGCCAGCTTCGCTCCCTCGGGCGAGGGCGAGAGCCGCTCGGCCACCAGCCGCGTGGCCTCTGCCGAGAGGGCCTCGCGCGTCAGGAGGCGCTCGGCCAGCTTCGCCGCGAAGGGGATGAGCTGCGCGTCCAGGTAGCCGCGCAGGATGCTCTCCAGCGCATCAGGCTCCTCTGTCAGCCGCTCGCGCAGCTGCAGCGCCTCACCCGTGAGGCCGCGCGTATCCGCGAGCCTCGCGCGCCGCGCCAGCCGCTCCGGCGTCTCGGGCAGCGCCGCGAGCTGGGCCGCCGCGTCTCCCAGCCGGTCGAGCTTCTCGTAGGCATCCGCCAGCGGCTCCCTGTAGGGCTCCAGCGCCTCGGCGCCCGCCAGCGCCTCCAGACGCTCCGCCATGGCGGCGAAGGCCTCGCTGTCCTCCGCCTGGCCGTACAGCGCCAGCAGCTGCTTCACCGCGGGCAGGCACGTGGCCTCCTCCGCCAGCGCGTGCTCGAAGGACTCCCGCGCCCGTGCCCGCTGGGAGAGCGCGAGCAGCAGCTCGCCGCGCTCCAGGCGCAGGGCCACGCGCGCGCCCGTGTCCTCCTCGCCCTCGATGAGCTGGGCCAGGGTGTGCTCGGCGTCCTCGGAACGGCCCTCGGCGCGCTCCAGCTCCAGGCGCTCGCGCAGGAAGGCGGCGCGTCGCTCCGGCCAGCCCTCCGCCACCACGCCGAGCGCGGCGATGCGCTCCGCCGGGGACAGCGCCCGGACATGAACCAGCAGCGCCTCGGAGAGCTCCGACGGCATGCGCCCAAGCTCCGGCAGCAGGCGGTGGAGCCGCTCCGAGAAGTCCGGCGCGGAGGCCAGCGCCTCCAGCGCACGCAGGCGCAGCTCCACGTGTCCCGAGGCCGTGTCGAGCACCTCGCCCCGCAGCGCCACGGCCAGCGCCGCGTCCCGCGCGGCGCTCAGCTCCGCCAGCCGCAGCAGCCCCCGCGCGTCCTTCTCCTCGCGCAGGCCCTCCGCCAGCCGGCTCACGTGCGCGGACTCCACCCCCGGCATCGCCGCGAGGGCCCAGAGCGCCTCGCGCACGCGCTCCGCGTCCCCCGCCTTCTCCGCCAGGGAGAGCGCCTCGTCCGCCCTGCCCTCCGCCATCGCGGGCCCGAAGCCCACGTCCCGGGCCCGTGCCACGGCCCCTAGCTTCAGGAAGCGCTCGGCCAGCTCGGAGGGCTTCAGTGCCTCGGGCGTCTCGGCCGCGATGCGCTCCACGACTTCCAGCGCCTCGGCCTTCTCCTCGGCCTGCTCCCAGAGGTCCGCGGCCTCCAGCAGCAGCGCGGGCTTCTCTCCGGCCGTCGCCGAGCGCACCGCCTGCAGCAGCGCCTTCGCCGCGCGCGGCGCGTCCTCCGACGCCTGGTACAGCCGCGCCATCAGCCGCAGCGTGGGTACCTCGGGCGCCACGGCAGTTGCGGCCTTCGCCGCCTTCAGCGCCTCGGGGATGCGGTCCGCGGACTCGAAGTCCCTCGCGGCGGCGACGAGCAGCTCCGCCTTCGCGGCGCCCTCGGTCAGCTCCGCGCGCGCCGCCCGCACCTCGGCGCGGCGAGAGGGCTCCTCCTCCAGCAGTGGCTCCAGCGCCTCCAGCGCCTCTGCGTAGCCCGCGCCTTGCGCCCCGCGCGCCACCACCAGCTCCAGCACCTCGCGGGCCCTCGCCTCCTGCTCCGAGGCCCGGGCCAGCGTGGCGATCTCCAGCCGCAGCACGGACGCCTCGTCCGCGTCCGCCGTCCGGTCCACCAGCCGCTGCAGCGCCTCCAGCAACGACTCGACCTCTCCTCGCTGGCGCAGCCCCTCCACGAGCGAGCGCAGCGCCGCCTCGTGCGCGGGGTCGGCCTCCGCGGCCCGCTGCCGCAGCACCCAGGCCTGCTTGGGGTCGGTCAGCTCCTCCTCGGCCAAGGCCGCGGCGGCCAGCAGCAGGTCGGCCGCGCGAGTTCCTCCGGCCGCGGTGGCGCCCGCCTCATACACCTCCATCAGCTCGGCGTGGCGGCTCAGGCCCCGCAGGCCTTCGACCGCCCGGTCGATGATCGAGCCGTCCGCGGGGCGCAGCCGCGTCAACGGCAGCAACGCTTCGATGGCCTCCTTCGGATCGTCGAAGAGGTCCGCGGCGCGGCGGTAGAGCACCTCCGCCGTCGCCCCATCCGCCTTGCGGGCGAGCTGGAGCGAAGCGCGGTAGAGCCCCGGCGTATTGCCCGTGCGCGCGTACGCCTCCGTGAGCAGCGACAGCGCCTCCTGGCCGCGCTCGCCATCGGGCTCCAACTGGACGACGGCCTCGAAGGCATCCGCCGCGTCCCGGTACGCGCCCGCCGCGAGCGAGGCGTGCCCCAGCCGCAGCCAGGTGCGCACCCGGACGGGGACGGGCAGCTTCTCGCCCACCGCTACCAGGCGCCGGTCATACGGCTGCGCGGCGAGCGGACCTCCGCCCTCGGCGGCCAGCTCCGCGCGCGCGGCGAGCGCCTCCACGTCATCCCCCGCCTGGGCGAGGTACACATCGAAGGCCTCGGCGGCCAGCAGCGACTCGCCCGCCTCCAGGAGCAGCTCGGCGCGCTCGCGCAGCAGGGGCAGCGCCTCCGGAGCCGGCACGGCCTCGGCCCGCTGCGAGAGCAGGTCCGCCAGCCGGCGCACGTCTCCCGCCAGCCGCTCGCGCAGCAGCCCGAAGGCCTCGGCGTTGGACGGGTCTCTCTCGAAGGCCTGGTCCTCGCACAGCAGCGCGCGCTCGGTGGCGCCCGCCTCCCGGAACGCCCGGGCCGCGACGAGGTAGCTCTCGGCGGCCTCGCGCGAGGACTGGCGCTGGGCCCGGCGCAGCATCAGCGTCGCGAGGGACGGGTGGTCGCCCGTCTCGGTGAGGAAATCACGGTGGCGCGTGAAGACGGCCTCGCGGAACGGATCGGCCTCCAGGAGGAGGGAGTCGAACTCCGCCGCATCCTCCGCGCGCCCCACCTCGTGGAGCAGGTCCGCCGCCTGAGCGGTGAGTTCCAGGTCATCCGGAGCAGCGGCGCGTGCGGCGAGCAGCGCGGCGGCGGCGGCGTCCGGACGTCCGGCCCGGTCCTGGTAGAGCGCGGCCGCGCGGCGCAACAGCAGCGCCCGGCGCTCGGTGTCCGTCTCCTCCGCGGCGCAGTCCTCGTACCAGGCGGCCAGCTCCGCCACCCGGCCTTCCCGCTCCAGCAGCTCGGCGAGCAGCGTCTCCGCCTCGGCCAGGGAGCGGTCTCGGCGCAGCGCGTCCCGGAGGAAGGTCTCCGCCTTGCCCGAGTCCGTCAGCACGCCCAGGTACAGCCGCGCCAGCCGCAGCAGCACGGCGCCCTGCTCCTTGGCCCCGGCATGCAGCGGCAGCGTGCGCTCCAGCCAGCGCGCCTGCGCGGCCGAATCGTCCCGACGCGTGGCGAGCGCCTCGCCCATCTGCGCCGTCTCGAGGTCCGCGGACAGCCGGAACGAGCGCTCCAGGGACTCCTCGGCCGCGGGCAGGTCCAGCTTCACGTCCCGCAGCAGCTCGGCGCGGCGGCGCTCGTGGGCGGCGGCGGCGGCGGGCTTGCCCTGGGACTCCAGGAGCTTTCGCAGCGCGGCGAGCGCCTCCAGGGCCTCGTCCATCCGGCCCGTGTCCTCGGCCAGCCGGGCCTCTTCATTATATGCGGCGAAGGCCGCGTCCGAGTCGCCCCGCTGAAGGCCGAGGGTGGCCACCCGGCGCAGCTCCACGAGCAGCTCCTGGGTGCGGCCCTGCTCCCGGTAGAGCGCGGCGAGCGACTGGCGCAGCGGCAGCGGCTCGGCGGCCATCTCCGCCGCGCGAGCGAGCAGAGCGGCAGCCACGTCCACATCCGCCAGTGAGGCGCGCGCCCGCTCCGAGAGCGCCACCAGGCGACGGGAGGTCTCCTCCGAGGGGGGCAGGGACTTCGCGTGCGTGACGAGCACCTCGAAGGCGGCGCGAGGCTCGTCCTTCTCCAGTAGCGCGGCGAGGCGCTGGACGGCCACCTCGTTGCGCGGGCGCTCCGTCGTCAGCCGGCGCCAGGCGGCCACCGCGCGCGGGCGGTCTCCGGCCTTCTCGGCCAGCTCTCCCAGGCGCAGCAGCGTGGCCTCGGCGCGCTCGGGCTCCTGGGCGAAGTCGACTGCCGAGGCGAGCGACTCCTGGAGGGGCAGCGCCTCCTTCACATCGCCGTGCAGGGCGAGCAGCTCGGCGAGGACCTCCAGGTCCTTGCCCCGCGCGGGCACGAGGGCATGGGCGCGGCGGACCAGCCGCAGCGCGCGCTCCGGGTCGGCGGCGGCGCGGGCGTGAGCGGCGCCCTCTCGCAAGAAGGCAGCGGCCTCAGTGGGCTCGGCGCGGTCGGCGGCGGACTCGAGGAGCTCGGCGGCCTCCAGCGGCTCGCCCTTGTCCACCACGAGCGAGACGAGGCGACGGCGCACCGCCAGGTCCTCGGGGGCGAGGCGCAAGGCTTCCCGCAGCGCGGCCTCGGCGGGCTCGGGCTCTTCGAGGCGATCGAGGTAGAGGCTCGCGAGCTCCGCGTACAGCGCGGCGGCGGCGGTGGGCGGAGCGTGGGGGGCCTCGGAGGCGAGGAGCGCGGCCAGACCCGCCCAGTCCTCCAGCTCCCGGAGCACGCGCTGAAGCGCGACGGTGGCACCGGGGTGCCGGGGTGAGAGCGTGAGCGCCGCATCCAGGCTGCGCGCGGCCTCCTCGCGCTGGTTGCGCTGCTCCAGCAGAGCGGCCCGGGCCAGCAGTGCCTCCACGCGGCGGGGCACGGGCCCCTGGCGTGAAGCCTCCGCGAGCGCCTCGGCCTCGGCCTCCGGCTGCCCATCCCTGCGGGCGAGCGTGGCCAGGGCGAAGAAGGCCTCGCAGCGCTCGACGGCGGGCAATTCCAGCGCGACGGCGGCCCGCAGCGCCTCACGCGCCGAGCCCCGGTCATCCTTCTCCACCAGGGAGGTGGCGAGCACCAGCAGGCGCTCCCGGGCGCGCGCGCCCAGGCTGGCGTCAGCGGCGACGGCGCGACGCCACGCGGACAGTTCGGCCGCCTCATCCCCTGCCTCGCGGGCCAGCTCGGCCAGGGCGAGCAGCAGCGGCGCGGGCCGGCGCGAGAGCCGAGCCGCCTCGGAGTAGTCATCCCGGGCGGCATCGGAGCGACCCGCGGCGCGGTGGAGCGTGGCGCGGCGGGCGAGCAGCTCGGCGCGGGACTCACCCTCGGCGGCGGAGATCTGCGTGCCCAGCAGCGTCAGGCGCTCGGATTCCTGCTCCGGAGTGCCCGTGCCGGGCGGAGGCAACAGCTCCAGCAGGGACTGCGCGGCCCACAGGTCGCGAGGCTCCTCGGCGAGCAGGGCCCTCAGGGCCGTGGCGGCCTCCGTGGGACGGCCCAGCGTCAGGGCCAGCTCCGCCAGCTCGCGCCGGGCGTTGCGCTGGGCCTCGCCGGAGAGGCGCGGCCACAGCTCGGTCAGCAGATCCGCCAGGGCCTCGCGCGCGCCGGCCTTGCGGTGCAGCGCGGCCAGCTCGAGCTGGGTATCGAGGTCCGACGGAGCCAGGGCGCTGTACTGCGCCAACAGGCGGCGGGCGGCGTCCGTGCGTCCCGCGCGCACCGCGGCGGTGGCGGCCTTGCGCGTGAGCGAGAGCCGCTCCTCCTCGCGCGGGGCGTCCGCGTCGGTGGGAGGCAGGGCCAGCACCGCCTCGAGGTCCTCCAAGGCGCCGCGCGGGTCGGTGGGCAGACGCAGCTCACCCCGGCGCATGCGGGCCGGAGCGAAGGTGGCGTCACGCTCCAGGGCCTCGGCGAGGTAGGTCTCCTCGCGGCTGGTACCCGCGGCCAGGAGCGAGGCGCGGTAGAGCAACCGGGAGCCCACCCGCACATCGGAGACGAGGAGGGCCTTGCGCGCGTACAGCTTGGCGGCCTCCAGCTTCTCGCCACGCTCCAGCTCCAGCTCGGCGAGCGTGTCCAGCACCTCGCCGGCCATGGGGCCTTGAGGGTCCGCCTCGAGCGCGGAGGACAGGCGCGCCAGGGCAACGGGCTTCTCGCCGCGCTCCAGGAGCAACCGGGCGCTCTTGAGGAAGAGGGGCGAGGCCTCTCCGGGGCGGTCGGCGGCGAGGAGCGCCTGGGCGCGGGTGCCCCAGAGTTCGGCCAGCTCCCTGCCCTCGCCCAGCTCGGTGTAGAGGGCCTCCAGCCGGGCGGCGAGCGCGTCATCCAGGCGGCGCAGCGGGAAGGCCTGCGCGTAGGCGGCGACAGCACCCTCGCGGTCTCCCAACAGCTCGCACGCTCGGCCCAGGCGGGCGCGGATGTCGGCCAGCCGCTCGGGCGCGGCGGTGCGCGGCAGCGAGGACAGCAGCGTCTCCAGCGCGCGCCGGGCATGCTCCGGCCGCTCGCAGCGCAGCGAGAGGTCCGCCAGGTCCAGCAGCACGGCGGGGTCCGGCGCCAGACGCGCGGCCTTCTCCATGGCCACCAGCGCCTCGCCGATGCGACCCAGCCGCGCCTCCAGCACTCCGGCCAGCTCGCGCAGCGCTGCGGAGGCCAGTCGCTTGTCGCCCTGCGCCTCGGCCACGCGCGCGCGGTCCTCCAGCGCGGCGGCGAGCCCCGCCATGTCCGAGCGCTTGCGCTGAAGGGCGCACAGCTCGCCCAGCGCCGGCAAGTCATCCGGCTCGGCCTTGAGCACCTCCTGCAGCGCGTGGACGGCCAGGTCGAGGTCGAAGGTCAAGTCCCGCGCGGCCACGGCGAGGCGGCGGTACTTCTGGGCGCGCTCCCGAGGCTCGGGCGTCAGGCGCGCGAGCGCCGAGAGGCAACGGGTGAGCTGGCCTCCATCGCGGCGCGCCTCGGCCAGGGCGAGCATGGCCTCCAGCGCCGCCTTGTTGTCGGGGTCCGCCTCCAGCGCGGAGGTGAGGAGCCGCTCGGCCTTCTCCGGCAACTGGAGCCGTCCCCGGTACAGCTCTCCGGCCTCGGCCCAGAGCGCGGCGCGCTTGCCGGGCTCCTCGTACACGGCGGCGGCCTTCTCCAGCGCGTCGGCCAGTTCCTGCGCGCGGCCGGTGCCCCGGAAGTACGGAATCAGCTCCTCCAGGGCCACCACATCGCGCGAGTCGAGCGCGAGCGCGGCCTCCAGGTGCTCGCGGGCCCGCGCGGGATCTCCCAGCTTCGTGCGCGACAGCCGGGCCATGGCGTGGTGGCTGGCGTGCGCGGCCTTGCGCACCCCTTCCGAGCGCGGCGCGGGGCCCGCCAGCTCCAGGGCCTGCTGGTAGCCGGCGAGTGCCTCCTGCACCTTGCCGAGGCGCTCGGCCACGCGCGCGGTACAGAAGAGGGGCTCGGCGTCCCCGGGCAGCAGCGTCACCGCCTCGCGGTAACGCAGGAGCGCATTGTCCGGCTGCTGGAGGCCCTCTTCCCACACATGGCCGGCGAGCAGGTTGGCCTGCCCCACCCGGTCCAGTTCGTGCCGGGCCAGGGCCACCTCGCGCAGGCGGTCCAGCGCCTTGAGGGCGCGCAGGTGCTCACCGCCACGGAAACACAGCTCGCCCAGCAGCAGCAGCGCGTCCGGTTGATCCGGCGCCAGCCGCAGCGCGGCCTCGCAGTGCAGCCGGGCACCGGCGATGTCGTCCTCGGTCTGGGCGCACAGCCGCGCGAGGTGAACGTGGGCGTCGGCGGCCTCGGCCGGATCCCTCGCCAGCGCGGCCAGACGGCGGTAGGCGCGCACGGCGCCAGCGCGGTCCTTGGCCTGGTCCGAGGCGCGGGCCAGGGCCTTGAGCGAAGGCAGGTGGTCCGGCTTGAGGCCCAGCAGCTCGTGGAGCGCCTTCACCGCCACCTGGGGCGCGGTGTCGCGCGAGCAGCGCGCGGCGGCCTCGGCGGCGTAGAAGGCGGCGGCATCCTCGGAGGTGCGGCGCGACAGGGCGCTCAGGGCCAGGTAGCGCTCCGCGGCCCGGGCACCCTCGCCCCGGCGCTCGCGCACCACGGCCTCGCCCCAGAGGGCGGCGGGGCTCTTCTCGCGGCGGCGCAGCAGCGTGGCCGCCACATCCAGCGCCATGTCATGCGCCTGCGGGTCCGCCACGAGCAGGGACAGCAGCCTCTCGGCGGCGAAGGGGTGCGCGTCCTGCGCATCTCCGGACTGGAGGTAGGCCTCGCGCGCGTCGGCGAGCCGGCCCTGGGCGATCAGCGCCTCGGCCTCGGCGAAGGCGCGCGCCCCCTCGAGCGTCATCAACAGCTCGTCATCCGGCGCGGCCGGAGGAGGCAGCCCCCCGGCGGCGAAGCGCAGGCGCAGCCCCTTGCTGGACACCTCGGCGGCGGCCAGGCGCGCCTGGTCCAGCTCCGGCATCTTGAAGCCCCGCGTCACCGCCGCCAGCCGGCACAGCTCCGGCAGCACGCGCGAGGTGAAGCCCGTGGCGCCCTGCGTCTCCACCTCGGGCAGCAGCGCCAGCGCCTCCACCGCGGAGGCGAGGATTCCCGGCACCTGCACCGAGGGCGTGGGAGAGAAGCCATAGAGCCGCACGTCGTAGACGTAGAGGGCCAGCTTCTCGCCGTCCCCATCGAAGGCGACCTTGAAGGTGACGGGGGTGCGCTCCGGCCCCTGCAGCCGGGCCTGGCCTTCCAGGTAGCCCGGGCGGAAGTGCAGCTTCAGCTCCTCCAGGCCCGAGAGCCGCCCGGCCAGCTCCGCCACCTTGCGGGCCACCAGGTCCGCGTCGACGGTGAGTTCCAGGAAGCCGAACAGCAGCTTCTTGCGCTGGTAGCGCGAGGCGCCCGCGCTCACGTTGAAGGGGAAGGTGACGTCCGGAATCTGCAGCGCGAAGTCGGCGATGCTCAGCCCAGGCGCGAGCGGCAGCGGCGGAAACCCCACGAAGGCGCGGCGGTCCAGCAGCCGGAGCTCGGGGGAAGCGGCGCGCGCGTCAGGCGCGGACTTGGGGGAGTCACTTTCGGTGGCCATCGAGGAGGGGGCAGAGGGTATCACGGGGGCTAAGTCCTCGAAATTTTTACCGTTCCCCCGCCAGGAGGGCTTGCGGCAAGGCGGCCGCCCTCACCGGGAGTCGCACCCGCGCGCCCCCTGGAGATGGACCATGCGCGGCGCGGCATTCTCGGCCAAGATGGCCGGCGGTGCTGGCCCCCGACTCGCTCGTCCTCGAAGGCCGTTTTCGGGTCATCCGCCCGCTGGGTTCCGGCGGCATGGGCGAGGTGTACCTGGGTGAGCAGGTATCCCTGGGTCGCAAGGTGGCGATCAAGGTGCTGCACCACGATCTGCACATGCAGGCGGGCATGGTGGAGCGCTTCAAGCGCGAAGCACGCCTGCTCTCGGCGGTGGAGCACCCGGCGGTGGTGCGCATCATCGACTTCGGAGAGTCCGGGGACGCGGCGTGCCTGGTGATGGAGCTGGTGGAAGGGGTGAGCCTCCACGAGGCCCTGCAGACGGGCCCCCTGGCGCCCGCGCGAGCGCTCACGGTGCTGCACCAGCTGGCCGAGGGCCTGGCGGCCATCCACGACCAGGGCATCATCCACCGCGACATCAAACCGGAGAACGTCTTCCTCACGCGCGGCCCGCGAGGCGAGCAGGCGCGGCTGTTGGACTTCGGCATCGCGCGGCTGGTGGAGCCGGACGCCGACAGCGCGGTGAGCCAGGTGGGCGTGGTGCTGGGGACGCCCGAGTACCTGTCGCCCGAGCAGGCCGTGGGCGCGCGGGTGGATGTGCGCAGTGACCTCTACTGTCTGGGGGTGCTGGCCTACCGCATCCTCTCGGGGCGGCTGCCCTTCGATGGGCCCACCGCGCGCCAGTTCATCGCCCAGCACGCCAACGCCGCGCCCCTGCCGCTGGATCGCGCCGCGCCCACGCTGGCCACCCAGCCCACCCTGGTGGCGCTGGTGATGCGGCTCTTGGAGAAGGAGCCCGCCAACCGGTTCCAGACCGCGCATGCACTGGCGGAGGCGCTGACCGCCGTGGCCGCGATGCCGCTGCCGGCCCACACCGCGCCACCCGGAGTGCTGGTGCCCGCCACCACCCCTCCTCTCTCCAGCGGCACGGCGGCCTTCGGCGCGGCGGCGGCGCCCGCCCTGAGCCCGGAGCCCATCTCCCACCGCACTGCCGCCTTCGGCGCGGCACCGCCCGTCCCTTCCGGGGAGAGCGGCGGCCCCGAGCCTCGCGGCGCCACGCAGGTGCTGCCCCCCACGAGCAGTGGCACGGCCGCCTTCGGTGTGGCACCTCCTCCCGGCGCTTCGATTCCGCCGCCCACAGGCAGCGGCACGGCCGCCTTCGGTGTGGCGCATCCTCCCGGCGCCTCGATTCCGCCGCCCACGGGCAGTGGCACGGCGGTCTTTGGCGCCGCCGCGCCTCCGGCCCGCTCGGGGTTGACGGGCCTCTTCGGAAGCTCCTCGGTGGGGGTCGCGGGCAGCGGCGCGCTCGCGGGCAAGCCGCAGAACCTCACGCTGATGCTCACCAGCATCCAGGGCTTCGCCGAGCTCACCAGCCGGCAGACGCGGGAGGAGCACCTGCGGATGCTGGAGACCTACGAGCAGCTCCTGCTGCCACTGGTGCGTGAGTACTCGGGCAAGCTCGTGCAGCAGCGCGGGGACTCGCTGCTCGCGGTCTTCGAGTCGCCCACGGGCGCGGTGCTCTGCGGCATGGGGATGCAGGACCGGCTGTGGCGCCACAACCAGGCCCTGCCGCCCGAAGCCCAGCTCCACGTGCGCACCTGCCTCCACGCGGGCGAGGTGCTGCTGGCGCGCGACTCGGTGCTCGGCGAGCCGATGGAGGTGGTGAAGGCCACGGAGCAGGTGGCGCTGGCGGGGGAAGTCACCTTCACGGAGTCGGTGAACCTGGCGCGCAACCGCGCCGAGGTGGTGGCCGAGCCGTGCGGCACCATTCCCCTGCCCGGCCGAGGCGATCCGCTCCAGCTCTACCGCAGCAAGCGCGCCGCCGAGGGGCCTCCCTTCGGGGGCCGGGACATGGGGAGCGCGCCCACGGAGAAGCGCCCCGTGGTTGCCTGGAAGCCCTCGCTGGGGGAGCTGAGCCAGAAGCTCTCGGGGCTCTCCCGTGGCCCACGCGGCCGGGTGGGAGCAGCCCTCGCCGGCGGCCTGCTGCTCCTGGGCGGCGGAGCGCTCTGGCTCTGGAGCCAGAAGCCGGAGGTGCAGGCGCGGCGCCTGGTGAACGCGGACAAGCCAGCGGAGGCCCTCAAGCGCCTCGAGGCGATACCGGCGGAGGAGCGCAAGGCCCCAGCCCTGCGACAGGTGCGCGCCCTGGCGCTGCACGCGCTGAAGCGGCACGACGAGGAGTACGAAGCGCTGCTAGCGCTGGACGCGGAGGCGCGCAAGGACGTGGAGGCGCGAGTGCTGGACGGGCTCGCGGAGGACTTCGGCGAGAGCGAGGGGAGCAAGGGGCTGCGCAAGCTGCTGGGCGCCCTCCCGAAGGAGCAGCTGCACGCGCACTTCGAGGAGCTGGCGGAGGGTGGCTACTCGCCCAAGCAGTGGGGCGCGCTGCGCTACCTGGAGGCGGCCCAGGACACGCAGGGGCTGGACCTGGTGGAGCTCTACACGACGGCGCTGGCGTCCGAGGACTGCGGCGTGCGCGCCAAGGCAGCGAGGAGACTCGGAGCGCTGGGAGGCACGGGGGCGGTGTCCGCGCTCCAGAAGCTGGCCGAGCAGCCCCGGGACAAGCAGCCGCTCGGCACGAAGAACTGCGGTCAGGACGAGGCGGAAGCGGCGCTCAACGCGCTGAAGAAGTCGAACTGAGCGCCCTCCGCCGGTGCCTCAGTCATCGCGCTTCGCGTGGCCCTTCTTCTTGCCACGGCCGTGGCCGCGACCGTCATCATCATCATCGTCCCAGTCGTCGTGGTGGTCGTTGCGGCCCTTCACCTTCTCGTTCACCTTGAGCAGCTCGCGCGAGTACGCGTGGTAGTCGAGGTGGACATGGCCTCGGGCACCCGAGGCGAAGGCGGCGAACTTCACCTTCCACACGTCATTGCCCGTGCGGTGGGCATCCTTGAGTTCGCACTGGTAGCCGCGAGACCGGCAGTGGTTGAAGCCGAGGTTCACCGCCTCGTCGTAGCTCATCGCCACGGGGCGGGAAGGCGGAGGCGGAGGCGCCGGACGGCGGGGCGGGCGGGAATGGACCACGCAACCCTGAGCGAGCAGCAACACACCGAGGAGCATGAGGATTCGCATGCCCCCTCCTTACGGCGAAGGGGGCGGAGTCTTCAAACCCACACCACTCCCAGCGAACCCCACCTGCGCCTCAGCCCTCCCACGTGGACAGCATCGAGCGCACCCGCGTGTACCTGGCGAGCAGCTTCTCGCGGTGGGCGCTGAGCAGCACCATGAAGCCGACCACGAGCAGCCCCAGCAGCGACAGGAAGGCGGCGCCCACGCGGTGGTCGCGCATGCCGAAGCGCACCAGGTTTGCGACGATGCACGTCACCAGGAACGCGGTGCCCAGGTACACATAGGAGCGGATGCGCAGCGCGATGCCCGCCATCACTCCCAGCAAACACACGAGCACGCAGAGCAGCATTCCCCCAGCGTCGCTGAACATGAGGGGCTTCCACGCTCCGGCGACGTAGATGACGGTCACCGCGCAGGCGCGCATCCACGCCACGGTGTCCGGGGCCAGCGAGTCGCGGAAGATGCGCAGCAGCACCAACAGGGAGAGGCCCGCGGGGATGACGTAGTACTGCGGCTCACCGGCGCCGATGCCCGCCCAGAGGACGAGCAGGGCCGCGTTGAAGGCCACGACAGAGGCCACGGACGCCAGCCCCCGGCGCGAGGGATGCGTGGCGAGCGCGGCGAAGTGGGCGGCGTGGCCGGCGAGCAGCGCAGCGGCGTAGGCGGGCTGGTCCCACGGCGCGGTCAGCAAACCGGCCAGGGGGAAGAGGAAGGCGCCCAACAGCGCGGGCCGGCGGAAGGCGGGCAGCCCCGAGCTCTCGCGCTGCACGAAGACGTAGAGGCCGGAGAAGAACGCGCCGCCTCCGAGCGCCACGAGGCTGTCCGTGACGCTCAGGCCCTCGACGCCCATGCCGAGCAGCCGCGCGCCGAGGTAGCCCAGCGCGACGGCCACCTGGGCGTAGTACACGGAGAGCGCGTCCTGCCGAGTCACCGCGCGGCGGACCAGCGCCACCACCAGCACCCCGAGGCCCACCACCGCGACGAGCGCCTCTCGCAGGGCGCCTCGGGAGCCATCCACCACCAGGACTCCCAGGAACACCTCGAGCAGCGCGACCGTCGCGAGGAAGTGCCCCACGCCCCGGCGCACCTTCTCTCCGGCGAAGGAGAGCGCCACGGTGGCGAGCAGCGCGGTGGCGGCGCCCAGGTGCGGGACGATGAACTCCTTGCCACGACCGGACGAGAACGTCGCGCCGAGGAACATCACCAGAACATGCACGGAGACGAGCGTGGCGAGCCAACCCACCACCTCGCGCGAGCGCCGCCGATACACCACGGCCCACGCGGCCCCCGTGGCCAGCGCGAAGCTCAGCGGCGCGCTCACGTGCCGCACGCTCTGCAGGCCCGCGAGGGCCAGGAGCGAGAGCATCCACCCACCGTGGTGCAGCGCCCGGCCCACGCTGAACTCCCGAGCATCCAGCACGGTGCCCACCAGGCAGAGCGCGAGCCCCGTCCCTCCGACGACGACGGGGAGCCACACGGGCGACACCGTGGCCACGAGCACCCCACCCAGCAGCGCGGTGGCGACATAGGCCATCCACTCCTCGCGGCTCACCATGAGCACGAGCGCGGCCAGTCCCGCGGGCACCGCCACCACCAGCGGCAGCACGCCGGGGCCTCGATCGAACAGGAAGTACGCCAGCAGGCCTCCGAGGGTGAGCACCCCCGCG
Source organism: Hyalangium ruber (assembly GCF_034259325.1). Taxonomy (NCBI): domain Bacteria; kingdom Pseudomonadati; phylum Myxococcota; class Myxococcia; order Myxococcales; family Archangiaceae; genus Hyalangium; species Hyalangium rubrum. The sequence goes on from NZ_JAXIVS010000004.1 coordinate 292,494, forward strand.
CCCCAGAAGGGCTCGCTCCAGGTGTCCTCCAGGCTCGGGAGCACCTTGGCCGCCGCGGACGAGAGGGCGCGCTGCACGCGGCCGGACTGGCACACGGCGGACAGGAGCGCGGCGGCGAGCGCCACTCCGGCGAAGGCCAGCGCTGCCAAAGGCCGTGCCTCCATGAAGGAGTACAGCTCCGTCTCCCCGAGCGACACGAGCGCCAGCACCAGCACAGAGGCGGTGAGCAGCCAGCGCAAGGAGAGGAGGAACGCGGCCACGAACAGCACCCCGGCCATCCCGGCGAGCGCTCCCGGAGTCGGAGCCCCGATCACGGACACACCGGTGAGCGCCAGCGCGCCCAGGGTGGCCAGGGGACGCAGCCCGCTGTCCGGAGCGCAGCGGAAGAAGGCCGCCAGCCCCGAGGGGCGGTGGTACTCGAGCACGCCCAGCGCCAGCAGCACGCCCGCCGCCACAGGCCGGGCCTCGGGGATGAAGGCGAGCAGCAGCGTGGCGAGCCCCACGCGCACCGAGGGGCGCCGGCCCGGCATGAGCGCCAACGACATTATAAGGAGGAGCCGCGAGGCAATCCCAGCCTCCACCGCCAGCATGCCCAGGCCCACCAGCAGGAGCGTGCCCTGCATCCACTCGGAGAGCCGCTGTGCCAGCTTCGCCTCCGCCGCCGGGCCGAGCAGCAGCGAGCGCGCGGCGGGCAGGTGCTCCACGGCGCGAACCACCAGGAGCGCCAGCAGCGGCAGGGCCGGCGCGAAGACCGGAACGGCCCCGCCGAGGAGCATGGTCCCTGCTGTGAACAGCGTGCCGAGCGCCGCGAAGACCGGCTTGCGGCTGGCCCGCATCCACAGCAGCGGCAGGACCACGGTCCCCGCGAGCAGCAGATCCACGGGTGCATGCTCCCAGGTCAGCAGGGCCACCGCGAGCACGCCCACCGAGGAGAGGATGGCCGCGAGGGCGAAGCGCCCGCCCCCGGCCAGCACGGCCGCCACCGCGCGCCGCTCCTCCAGGAGGGCCAGGACGCTCAGGAAGGCCGCCAGCCCCAGCAGGGCCACCGGCGACGGCCCCAAGCCCACGGTGGCATAGCCCGCGGCGACGAGGACACTGAGGGACGGAGGCACCGCCCGGGCGGTGAGCAGCGCGGCGAGGGCCGCACAGAGCAACAGCCCCATGTGCGGCTCACGGGAGTCCACCGCCAGCGCCGGAGCGAGCGCGAGGAGCAGGGCCACGAAGCCCGCGGTGAGCGTGCTCGGGCCACGCCCCCAGCGCACGGTGGCGAGCGAAGCCCCCAGGGACCACAGGAGGATGAGGCCCATGGACAGCCCAGGCGTCATCCAGGACCACGGGACGAAGACTCCCGGCCAGGAAGGCAGCAGGGCCAGACCCGCGATGACCACCGCGAACGGCCGCATCGCCGGGAAAGAGCGCGATGCGATGGCCACCGCCGCCGCCGAGGCGAGGAGGATGACGCCCAGCGCGGGCGTCTGGACTCCCCAGGCGACGACCAAGGCGGCGAAGGCATAGAGGGTGCCGGGCACGCCCAGCAGCCGCAGCCTTCCGCCTCGTTCGCCCAGGAGCGCCAGGCCCACCGCCACGGCGGCCATCGCGGGAGACACGCCCTCCCACGCCCCACGGGAGAGCGGCGCGAAGCCCGCCGCCAGCTTGGGCACGGCGGCGGCGAGGACGAACGCGGCCAGCGCGATGAGCCACGGGTCCGCCAGGGCCCAGGTGGCCAGGAGCGCGGCGGCGCCCACGAGGCCGATGCCCACCGCCGACGTCACGCTGGTGCCCGCGGTAAGGCCGAAGAGAAAGCCCACCAGCGCCAGCACGCCCACGGCGCTACTGAAGAGCAGACGCGTGCGGCGGGAGCACACGCTGGCCAACCCCGCGAACACCAGCGCCGGCAAGCCGCACACCACGGAGGCCACCGCCGGGCCGAAGAGGCCATGCGCGGCGAAGGGCACCACCAGCATCACGAGGGCGCCCGTGCAGGCCAGGTAGAAGCGCTCGAACCACAGGCCACAGAAGACGCACACCACCGACAGCGCCAGCGCGCTCCAGAGGGCGGGGCGCAAGTCGGGGCCCGCGAGAGACACAAGGACGAACAGGCCGCTGGCAGCCGCCGTGGAGCGCAGCAGCACCTCCGCGATGCGCGCCTCGCGCCCATCCCCCCCACGCTCCGCGCGCGCCATCCACCGAGCGGCCAGCACCACGCCAGCGAGGACGAAGGGAAGCGCGGTCAGCGCGCCGAACTGGAACGGCAGCTTCTCCGAGGGCGGATAGCCCAGCCGCGCCTTGAGCAGCGCGATGAGGGTGGTGATGAAACCAGGGATGAGCTGCCCGCTGGAGGCATAAGCGAGGTACGCCCCGAAGTACGTGGGATAGAGCCAGCTCAGCCTCGCGAGCGAGCCCTTCGACAACCGGTACACCGTCCAGGTGAAGACGGCCGAGGTGAAACAGAAGGCGGGAGGCGCCCCGGTGCCCGCGAGGACGATGCAGCCCACCTGCAGCGCGGCCACGGCGATGGAGAGCGAGTCAGCGGCCTTCTCCTCCGGGAGCTCGCGGAAGGCCAGGCACGTGGCGAGGAGGAAGGCGAGGAACGGAGCGTACGTGCCGGCGGACGGAGGAGTCCCGGCCGCAACCAGCGCCAGGTGCAGCCGGATGGCGAACAGGGCCAGCAGATAGAGCGGCGCCACCAGCGCGAAGGCGAGCGCGGCACCTTGCCGGGGCTCGGCGGTGGTCCGGCGAGAGAGGACGAAGAAGAGTGCGCAGGGCAGCGCGTTGAGCCACAGCGCGGGGGCTCCCAGTCTCGCGGCGAGCGGCGCCAGCCCCATCATGACCGTGGTCACGACGATGCTGGCCTGGATGAGGGGCCGGGAGGGCGCATCGAGCGCCTCCGCGGGCCGGCGCACCATCACGGCGGCAAGCGCGGACCACCCGAGCAGCAACGGAACGAGCAGTGCGGGGTGGACGCCATCGAGCCCCAGCGCCTCTCCCAGGGGGAGCATGCCTCCCATGGGCCCCAGGGCGAGGCCCGCGAGCGGCGCCACCGCCGAACCGATGAGGCCCAGGATGCGACCCGCGCTCTGCAGGGCCTGCCGCCGCGCCAGGAACGCTCCCCAGGCGGAGAAACCGACCGAGTAGAAGGCCGTCATCCCGAAGACGACGAGCGAGCGCGAGAGCGAGGTCATCCCCGACCAGCTCTCGAAGACGAAGTAGAGGGTGCCCGCGAGGATGAGGAAGGCGCCGACGAACCAGCCGATGCTCTCGTAGAGGAAGGGCCGCCAGATGCGGTCCCAGGTCGAGGTCTCCTCGACGATGCGAGCCGTGAGGCTTCGCGGAGCCGGCGCATCGAAGATCGGCTCGGTGGTGACCGGAGGCAGCAGCTCCTCGACCTTCGGCAGAGGCTCCGGTTCCGGGGTGCGCGCCTCCTCCTCCACTGGAGCCGTGAAGAAGGCCTGCGCGGCCCCCACGGACGGCGCCTCCACGGGCGCGGGCTGCACGGGAGCAGGCTCTTCCACGGCGGCCTGCACAGCCACCTCGTCCACGGTCGGCACGGGCGCCGCCGGCTCCACTGCGGGAGCCACCTGCGGCGCGGAGCCATCCGCCAGCACGGAGAGCAGCACCCGCACCTGTCGCTCGTAGCGCGCGGTGAGGTAGCGCATCGTCCGAGGCGAAACCTCGAGGTCATCCCACCGCTTCATCTCCTCGAGGATGAAGTGGATATGTGCCAGCTCCGCCTCCACGGCTTCGCGAGGGCGCGGCGCCATGGCGGTTCCACAGAGGCTGCAATAGCGGCCGCCGAGGCGCTCTTGCTGACATTGAGGGCAATACATGACCCGATCCCCCTAACAACAGCTGTGCCACCCAGGATGCCCAGAAATCCCGGGCACTTGGAATCACCCCCCACCCCGGGAGCTGACACCGCCACGACGCGGTGCGCAGCGACCGTGTGCATCCGCATGCACAACCGAAGGGTCTCTCCTCAGTGCGTGGACTCGGAGAAGAGCCGCACGCGCGCGGGCGGCCCCAGAGGCACCGGCGGAATCCGAGGCACGGACACCGTCGCGGAGCCATACATCCGCACCGCGTCGCCGCTCACCAGCGAGGAGCACCGCGATGCGTTCTCCGCCACGAGCTGCGCCTCCACGAGCGAATTGCCGACCATCTCCACCTGCTCATGCGCCATCACCGCCGCGCTGAAGCCACAGGTGTGGATCCGTGAGTTGCTCCCGCGCAGGACCAGGTCTCTCCCCGCCAGGAGCACGAAGCCCTTGGGGCTCACCGGGCGGAAGGAGAGCGCCTCGGCCTCATGGACGATGTTGCCGGTCGCGATGAGGCTCACGCCATACGATGCATCCGCGAGCAGCTCCGCGCAGACCGGCGTCTCGAAGTTCCTGAAGCGGACGTTGCCCTCCACGAACCAGACGCCCCGAGGCATCCGCGCGCGCTGCGGAGCAGCGGGGTTCGCCATGAAGTCGAAGGTGACGTCGCGCATGTCCCGGCGTCCAAAGCCCGACTGTCCCGGGTAGATGCCGGTGTCCCCCACATCGCAGCCCAGCGGTCCGGAGCTCACACTCGGGACGCCGTCCGCACGCCAGATCCGCGGAGAGCCGGCCAGGGTGATGGAGGGCACGGAGGCGCGCAGCCCGGGGTCTCCATCCGACACGTGGATATCCAGGGCCTGGCGCGTGGCATCGAGCAGAGCCCAGCACGTGGCGCAGTCCTGGGGACCGCAAATGCGGGGGCCGGCGCGCGGAAAAGGACAGGCGCTGTAGTTCCACGCATACAGCCGAGCCTGCGCGGGGGCCGCCGTCTCATCCAGCCGCAGGTAGTAGAAGGGCGTGCAGTCCGTGCCCACGCACCCGAGCGGCGCGAGGGTGACGTCCCACGGAGACACCCGTGGCGGGGCCTCCACGGTGACGTTGGCGGCACACTCGCCTCCCGCTCCGCCCAGGGAGGCCGAGCACTGACTGCCCGCGCTCTGCCCCACGCAGGTGTTACCCAGGCCGCAGGAGTTCCAAGGCGCGCCCGAGGAGCACCCCGCGCCACACAGGCACCCGCCTTCGATGGAGCCCGTGGCCACCACGTCCCCGAAGGGGCCACACACGTGAGCGCCGCCCTGCATGAGCACGGTGCCGCCAGCGATGAGGCCCGCCGAGTCCCCCGGCCCCACGAGCACCCGCAGCGTGTGGCGCGCGGCGTTGCCCTCCAGGCTCGTGCCGGGATGGACGCCAATCACGGTGACCCACACCAGCCCGTCGCGATCCCGCACGGGGTTGGCCCGCGCCACCCCCGGAAGCGCTCCCTCCAGACAGTTGCCCACGCGGTTGTTCCCCGAGGCGGCCCAGAGCACCGGGTCGTCCTGCGCATCATCATCGTTGTCGTCGATGCGCACGAAGTACGCTCCCTCCGCGCCGTTGTCGGCGGGTACGCGAAGGAACACCTTGCCGCTGGAGGCGGCGACGACGGGCTCGCCATCGGTGAAGGCGGGCAGGAAGTCATCCGAGGTCCCGCCCCCGAGGGCCGGCAGGTAGGCGCAGTCCGTATCCAGATTGGGGTCCAGCGCCCGGTCGAGGTCCACCTCGCGCTCCAGCAACGCCCCGAGGTACGCGCGCGTGCGCTCCAGGCCGGCCTCGGCGAGCACCCGCGCCTGGGCATCGCTGCGCTCGAAGGTGGCGGTGACGTCCTCATCGCCCGCGCGCTGGTGCGCCACCGCCACCAGCAGCACCAGGATCGCGAGCAGCAACATCACCGCGAGCAGGATGTAGCCACGAGCCGGGCGCGAGGAGGAGGAGGGCAACACGTCGGGTTCCTAGTGCCTCAACGTGAAGGCGGAGAAGGTGTCGTAGGTGACGGGCTCGCCCGAAGCAGGCGCCATCAACCGAAGCGCCACCTCCACGCGCCGCACGCGCCGCAGGTCCATGGGCGCCAGGGGCAGCGCCTTGAACTCGACGCCCTGCGCATCGAAGTACCGGAAGACGAGCCCACCGGGGGCCGCGGTGCGTAGCAGAGGCTCCCAGGGTGTCCCCTCCTCCTTCGCGCGACACGGCCGCGACAGCCCGCTCAGGGTGGCCTGGACGCCGACCCGCTCCCAGCACTGCTTGCGCTCCACGGCGCCTCCCTCGAGCCGATAGAACACCCGGTCCAGCGAGGCCACCCAACCCCGGTTGGGCACCTCGAAGAAGTCCCGGGGAATCGGCTCGTCGAACACCAGGGCCAGGCGACCAATCGCGTTGCCGAACACGCTCGAGGACACCTGCCGCTCGACCCAGCGCCCTGCTCCGTCCACGAGCACCAGCCATTCACCGGCCTGGTACTTGTTGAGCCCCCAGGGACAGGTGGGCGAGGAGTGGGGAAAGTCACGGCAGTCCTGGCCCGGCCCGGCGAACAGCAGCGAGGCCTCGTCGGTGCGGCACGCCTTGGCCCCGGAGCCATCCACGTCACAGCTCCCGTTCAGCTCGTTGAGCAGCGCCACGCCCCGGTCGGGCAGCGGCGGGAAGGCCTGGTTGGCGGCGAAGGCGGACACGCCGTTGAGGTTCGAGTCTGGCCGGGGCAGGTCCGAGACGAACACCAGGGCCGTCTCATCCGCGAGGATCAGCGGACCGGGATACAGCTCGCCCAGTCCCTCCCGCCGGGCGCGCGTGGGCCGCCCCAGGCCCGCCTGCCGCAGCTCCCGGCCGAGTTGGCCCAACAGCAGGCTGGCGTCCTGCTTGAGCCGGCCCAGCTGTGCCTCCCGCTGGTCCATGCGCGAGCGGTGCAGCAGATAGCCCATCATGGCCGTGAGGATGATGAGGCCCACCCCGCTGGCGACGAGCACCTCGATGAGCGTGAAGCCCCGCCGCGCTCGGGTGCGCGCTACCATCGCAGCGTCTCCCGCACCACCGTGCGCCCATCCGGAGCCGTGATGGTGACGGTGGCGCGCAGGTAGCTGAACGAAGTGAGTGCCCCCCGGACGTTGCCATCCTCCACGTGTACGGGCGCGAGGGTCCACACCCAGTCCGAGTGGCCTGGGACCGAGCCACTGGAGGGCGCCGTCCACACCGGAGAGTTCAGCGGCTGGGAGCGCAGATACTCGAGCCGCTCGGTGGCGGCGCGCTCCATCTCCAGCGCCTCGATGCCGCGGTAGAGCCTGCGTCGGGAGGCCACCTCTCCGGAGGCAATCGCGGCCAGGGTCAACGAGAGCAGCACGCCGCCCGCGAGCGCCTCCATGAGCAGATGTCCCCTGCCCTGCCTCGCGCGCCGGAGGCTCACGGACAATCCCCCTCGATGCCCTCGAGCGTACACACGGGCCCCAGCGGCGCGACCACCACCGCGCGCGGTCCCTCCTCGGGCCCCACGAGGAAGCGCCAGGCGGCATTGTTCCAGGTGCGTCCGGTGGGGCGGAACACGAGCGAGCCCAGGGACTCCTGGCGCACCGTCATGCGCTCGGGCAGGCGTACGCGCTCCACCTCCACGAGGGCGATCGGATCCACCCGGGACTCACAGTCAGCGTCCCTGCGGCGGCTCACCCGCAGCGTGTCGCCCGGAGCGCCCGAAGCCACGGGGACACCGTCCGAGAGCACCTCGACATGGTGGCACCGGCCGGTCTCGAGGGCGCGCTGGCGGGCGCGCACCAGGAGCTGCGCGGCGGAGTCGGTGGCGAGCCGCAGCCGGAAGCGGGCATGCACCGGCTGCAACCCGACGGCGGTCATCGCGCTCATCATCATGAGCAGCGCCACCGTGACCATCAGCTCCATGAGGGTGTAGCCGCGCATCCCGCCCGTAGCAGACCATGAACCGGGCGGGAGGGCACGTCTCCCTCGGCCTGCCCCTACCCGCGCAGGAACGCGGTGCCGAAGCTCCCGGCCCGCTCCGCCTCGCCTAGCAGCGCATTCGACGGCGAGATGCCGACGATGTGGATGGCCTCGATGCCCTCCTCGAGCATGGCGAGGCTCTCCTCCACCTTGGGAATCATGCCGCCCTGAATCACCCCGGAGGCGATCTTCGCCTTGGCCTCGGCGGGAGTCAGGGTGGGCAGGCGGGTGGACGGATCCTCCTTGTTGGCGAGCACGCCGGGCACGTTGGACACGAGGAACAGCTTGGCGGCCTTGAGCTTGGCGGCCACGCGCGTGGCCACGGTGTCGGCGTTGATGTTGAAGACGCCGCCCTGCGCGTCGCCCGAGAGCGAGCCGAGCACGGGGACGATGCCCGCGTCGGACAGCTTCTCGAACAGGCCGACGTTCACATCCGTGACGTCGCCCACCAGCCCCAGATCGATGGGGTCGGGCCCGGCGCCGGTAATCACCTTGGCGGGCCGCTTGCGCGCGTCGATGAGGCCCGCGGAGACGCCAGTGGTACACAGCGCGGGCACACCGGCGATGCGGAACGCGGCGGCAATGTCCACGGACACCTGGCCCGCGAGCGTCATCTTCATCACCTCGAGCGTGGCCTCATCGGTGACGCGGCGGCCACCCACCATGCGCGGGGTGAGACCGAGCTTCTGCGTCAGCTCGGTGGCCTGGGGCCCACCGCCATGAAGGACCGCCACGCGGACCCCGGCATCCAGGAAGGCGCGCACGGCGGCGCCGACACTGGCGGCCAGCTTCGGCTTGTCGGCGGCCAGCTCGCCGCCAATCTTCACGACGAACCAGCGACCCTTGAACGCGCCGAGCCCGCTCACGGCCACAGCCCCGGCTCGGCCAGCGTGGTGCGCTCGTCGAAGCCCATCATCACGTTGAAGCTCTGGATGGCCTGGCCAGCGCCGCCCTTGACCAGGTTGTCCAACGAGGAGAAGCACACCACGCGGCGGGTGTCCCCGGTGACGGGGCCGAGCGTGAAGCCAACCTCCACGTAGTTGCTGCCCGCCACGCCAACCACCTCGGGCTGGCGCCCACCGCTGATGATGCGGATGAAGGGCTCCTTGCCGTAGGTCTCCTTCCACAGCGCGTCGAGCTGCTCCTGGGTGGTGGAGGCGGGCACGTTCGCGAACGAGGTGGAGAAGATGCCGCGGGGCAGCGGCGCGGAGACGGGGACGAACTCCAGCGAGAGGTCCTGCGAGCCGCCGGCCAGACGCAGCGTCTGGAGGATCTCCGGGATGTGCTGGTGCTCCAGGGGCTTGTAGGTGCGCAGGTTGCTGGCGCGCAGCGGGTGGTGGGTGGTGATTTGCGGGTTGGCGCCGCTGCCCGAGGAGCCGGTGGCCGCCACGGTGTGAACGGGGCCGCGCAGCAGTCCGCCCTTGGCCAGGGGCATGAGGCCCAGGGCGATGGTGGTGGCGAAGCAGCCGGGGCTGGCGATGTAGCGCGCGTTGCGGATGGCCTCGCGGTTCAGCTCGGGCATTCCGTAGACGAAGGTGCCGTCGGTGAGGTGCTGGGGCGCGGGGTGGGCGACGCCGTAGTACTTGTTGTAGGCGGCCGGGTCGCGCAGGCGGAAGTCGCCGGACAGGTCGACGATGCGCACGCCCGAGGAGAGGATCTCCAGCACCACCTGGGCGGTGGTCTTGTGGGGCATGGCCAGGAAGACGACGTCGGCGCCCTTGACGGCCTCGGCGGGAGCCACCTGCTGGAAGGTGAGGTCAGAGAGGCCGGCGAGGTTGAGGTGGACCTCGCCCACCTTCTTGCCGATGTTGTCCACGGCCGTGGTGCGAACGACCTCCACGTGGGGATGGAAGAGGAGCCGGCGGAGGATCTCCGCGCCGCCGTAGCCCGTTCCACCGATGAGGACTGCCTTGACCTTGTTGGCCATGTACCAGGACTCCTGAGAGGTTCGAGGGGTGTATAGGGGCTCGCCGGGCGCGAATCCACCGCTCCGGACGCTGGCTGCTGATTACTCGAAACGTGGCACTGGCGAAGCAGCAGCGGCTGTGGAACGGTTCAGCGCATGAGCACTGAGTGGATTCTGCGTCCCATCGAGTCGAAGGATGACGCGGCGGTGGCCTCGGTCATCCGCACGGTGATGCCGGAGTTCGGAGCCAGCGGGCCGGGCTTCGCCATCCACGATCCCGAAGTGGATCGGATGAGCACGGCATACGCGAAGCCCGGTCACGCCTACTTCGTGCTGGAGCACGAGGGCCGGGTGGTGGGCGGAGGCGGCATCGCCCAGCTTGCGGGAGGCGAGCCCGGCGTGTGCGAGCTTCAGAAGATGTACTTCCTGAAGGAAGCGCGCGGGCAGGGCCAGGGTGAGCGGCTGCTGAAGCACTGCCTGAGCTTCGCGAAACAGGCCGGCTACCAGCTCTGCTACCTGGAGACGCTGACGGGGATGGAGCAGGCGCAGAAGCTGTACCAGCGGCTGGGCTTCGAGCGGATTCCGAAGGCGATGGGGAGCACGGGGCACTTCGGCTGCAACCGCTTCTACACGCTGGATTTGAGCAAGGCCCCGCTCCCTTGAGAGGGCTAGCGTGCTCCAGAGCGGATTCCCCAGAGGGCTAAGCAAGAGCGAGCGGCTACATGATGGAGCGCTCGCCTATCAAGCGATTAATCACAGGATGAAGCCGGCAGAACGCCTGCCTGCCCGCTCTATCTCAAGACCATCAAGGGGGCGCAGGTGCCGCGACAGCAGGAGGCGGGCCACTTACCGGAACAAATGTCACCGTGGCGCTTTGTAGCGAATCCTGAGTTGTCAACTCGATTGCCGCATAAGGCCTGCCCGCAGACATGATGTTATCAAGCGACGCCGTGCCGACGAGATCATGCTCGGAGAGATCTTTATCCGAGACCTTGAGTTGAAGCGCGCTCTGCTCAGTAAGTGTAACTACCTTCTCGCTTGGGCATTGACCCTCAAACACATCTTTGCGAAGACATGTGTCCACTTGTGCGCCGTCGATCAAAACAGCAATAAGCGGGTCTGGCCTGCCATTCATTGCGTCCCAAGAATTGCCATTCGCTTTTGTCTCGGCAACCTTGAAACTCACATTCGCAAGCCTATACCTACCAGGAATGAAACCGCTGCGCTGCCAGGACAGCTTTGGACTGAAGAGTTCCTTCATGACCTTGTACTCGACGAAGATGGGGGCAGGAGTATCAGCCACGCGGAATTCGTCGTTGAACTTGGCAGGATCGAGCGCGACCGGAATGTGCCCTTTATTTTTTGCCTCTAATCCCACAAGGTGAACGTATTTCTTGAGGCTGTATCTCTTGACCGTAGCCTCGATGTCCGCACCTGCGGTGGTCAATTCGGTGGCTGCCTCTGCTGTAAAGGTGGAGAGGTCTCCTTCAATAACGACGTTGAGTGCCCAACCATAGAAGATTTTTTGTGCCACGAGAGGCACAGCTTCGAGTGGCTTTGTCGGTTCCAGAGTAGCGACTTCTTTGAGTTGGTATACTCTCAAGACCATGTATCGCTTTTCCTGTGAGAACCCTACGTTCATAGAGGAGGTCAAGAAGCGTGCATGTGCCTTTAACTTGAACTCGTTATCAAGCTGCTCAAACTGTGCAAAATATTGATTCTCGGGAACCTTCTTGTGCTTCGACGCAAATGCACGATGGCGGTTGCCAGCAGCATCGAACTCTGACAGTTGCTCATCGAACCCCATGCCCAAGAGGTCGGTTGTAGTACCCACCGGAGCAGCAAGCACGAAGGTCTGTCCTGGCGCAATCTTCTCGAAGTCAGGCTTCTCGTCTGTTGCGCGCGCGGCAAGTGGCATCGAAATACATGCCAAGAAACACCAGAGGAGCCGAAGCAAACTTTTCATGTATCTTTCCTTAAAACGTAAAATCAACTGCCGCTGCATCATTGCCGGTAGGCGTTTGTGCTTATAGCACTTCAGTGCGACTTGATCCAAAGTCGGCGGCGGCTCAAGTAGCCGAGCCTGTAGCGGGTGGCACCGCCGTTTGGGAGTGCCGTCGTTTGATGGCAAGCCTCTGTGGACAAGCCGCAACAGCCGGTGCCCAGCCTTGAGGCAGCACCCCGCGCAGACCTGGAATTCATGGGCGCCAAAGAGCGTGCAACCGTTGGTATACCGCCTACGTCACGTGTCCATAACGGACCCTCAAATGGTGTTGAGCCGAAGCGACCAGCCGCAGCATGCAGCGCTCGCCTAGCCTCTGGAGTAGCGCTCATCCTGCTTCCCCGACTTATTGCGGGCACCGCGTGAACAAGGACCTTCGAAGCTTCGTCCGCCGGACCGGCTCGTTGCCCCACTGTTCGGAAATGTCGGGGGTTTGGGGCGCGAAAAGTCCCGACATTTCCGAACAGTTACGCACTCGGGCGGCCCGACGGGCGCTGCCGTAGGCTGCTGAAGATGAGGAGACGGCAACTACACGCCTCGCACCTGCCGGCACATGACTCGATTCCCCTGCAAACGGCCCAGCGCAGGCTCCTGGGCCAGGACGCCTGCCTTCCTACTCCGACTCAACACCCTCACGTCAGTCCATGACGCCCCGATCTTGAAGGAGTTACCGTCAATCGGCCGCGTGCATTGGGCCAGCGAGTGGCTCATGTATTCAGGCTTTTCCTGTACGAAGCCGTTCCTTCGCAAAGTCGCCCAAGGGTGATGGTGGGTAATGCTCAGCAAGTTGTTTGCCAGCCTCGAAGGTGGACCTTCGTGGAGCTACCCGTGCCTATCCGGACAGGCATCCTCCAGGTTGGATGCATGGGGCCCAATTTGGTAGGTTGCCCCTCGCTATGCGGAACTTCCCTCTCTCCTGGTCTATCCTGTCTGTCGTTCTCGTGTCATCGATGGCCGTAGCCAGGGGCCCCTATGACAAGGTCGTTATCAGAACCGAGAAGATCTCGGACCACCCCGCCACCCCTACAAGCAGCGTCTACGTGTCCGGGCAAGTAGCGACCGTTCTCCGCTTCGAGAAGGACGTCGATCCGGCGAAGACGAAGCTGCTGGGGTGGGAGGGACGGTTTGAGCCGCTACTCGTGGGAAGCAAGAAGGTGGTTATCGAGCCGCTGCGTGATCTCAATCACGATGAAGCGGTGCCTCTGCTCGTCACACTCGTAGACGGGACCGAGATCCCATTCATCGTGAAGCCACCGTTCACCAAGGAGGACGGGGGTTGGGAAGGGTGGACCGACCATCAGGTCAACGTGTTCAAGGATCCCGACAGCTACAACGCGGTCCTCTCTTCCCTCTACGACTCCCTGAAAAAGGAGCGAGCGCTCAGCGAGGAGATCCAGCGGTTCAAGAAAGAAGAGAACTCCGTCGATCACGCACTCGCCACGCTGCTTGCCAGTGGCGAGGCGCAGAAGACTCCATTTGTCCGCAAGAAGGTTTTCCGTCCGAAGAACGAGGACATGGACATGGTCGTCGAACTGTTCTCCGGACCCGGCAAAGCGGCAGCGGTAGTCACCCTGAGGAACACCTACTACGGCGATTCTGGCGAGCCCTGGAAATTCGATGGTGCCTACCTGACCCGCGACTTCACGAGCTTCACGGCTCGCCCCTTCGCGCTTCGCTTGGAGCGCTCCACCATCGCGCCCGGCCAGTCAGGGAAGATCGCGGTCGTCGTGGACAAGAGCGCCTTCCGGACGAAGGACGGAGAACTTGTTGATCTCGCCCTACAGATCTTCCGTGGGGATGGTCTCCTCCAGGTAGCCGTAGCCCTGGAACACACGCTCGTTGATCAGTAGAAGTGCCGCTCATGTCCACCACCAAAGCCCTCTTGCTTGGTTCTATCGTCCTACTCGCTGTGTCCTCTGGCTGCACCACAACCGGCGGAATGTCGCTGCGCCCGGATGGCACTCCTGGTCCGCAAGAATGCCCCGAGGAAGCAAAGAAGACGATGCGAATCCTAAGGTTGCACGTTGGGGATAGCGCATTGGTAGATCTTGATGCGAACCAGATCGGGAGTCGGCGCGTCACCCTCTACGACGGACCGATCGAGAGCATCATGCAGGAAGGCTTCGGCACGCTTGAGGGGGCGACACGCTTGTACGGGCAGGTCTGGACGAGCGGGCCGCAGGTCGTCATCCGGTATTACGAAGCCCATCCTCCGGACGGCGACAAGATCCCTCTCTGCGCGGTGGCCCGGCTTGGCGATGACCAGATGCGGAAGTTGCCCGAGTCAAAGCCCGGGATGGCCATCCTTGATGGCTCCGTCGCGGCAGCCTTCATCGTTGATGCTTTCCGGTGAGCCATATTTTAGAGAACTCCTAACAAAAGTAAGGACTAGAGCCCTCTCCCAGCGAGGAAGGCCCCTTCGGAAGGGACTTTAGGTAGGGGCTCTTACTATTCTGGCGATGAGTCACAATCAGGAGGAGAACACGCGCGGAATCGTTGGTGGGCTTGTGACGGCAGGTCTACTGTTAGCAGGGTGTGGCGGCACCACGGCTATCGACGAGCCAGGAAACTTCCCCACGCGGGAGGATGAACTGCCATCGTGCAAGGCTCTCCCTGCGGACCAGGTTGGGTTTGCGTGGGCACTACATGCCTCCACGCCTGCTCATACCCTGATTCAAGCACCTGCGGTTCTGGCGAGGAGTGCTGCCTCTGGTACACATCAAGCCGGATGGAACCGCTGTTCCTCCGTACTGCGGCTACTGCGCCTAAGAAATAGAGCCACCCCTGCGTCCATGTCCAGCCCGCGTCCCACGTGCGTCGCCGGTGGTGGTGCAGTGGGCGCTCGGTCGGCTAACTTGCTGCTGTGTATCGGGACCTGTAGTTAGAGCGAATCAAATATTCCAGGAATTCCGATTTTAATTTCCATCCAAAACCTCGGAATCACTGGAGATATCAATTCGATGGCCCAAGGAGATGGCGAAGGTGAGGGGCTCTCCCCTCTCCTGCTGACCAGGCGGCCCAACTTTCCCCCTCCCTCCGGGACACCTCATCCCCATCTTGAGAAGGAGGAGGTGTCACATGGCACAGCAGCAGGATCAGGATCGCGAGAAGGTGCCCCAGAAGGTGGACTCGGATAACGCGTCGGGCCAGGGGCGCGAGCGCCGGGACGACACGGATGTGTACCCGCAGAAGCGGGGCTCCGGAGACTTCGGGACGCACGGCGGCCCCAACAAGTACGAGAAGAAGCTCGACGCGCCTTCTCGGATACCCGAGGACGAGTAGCGCTCCGTCCTACTTTCCAGGTTGCCTGGGTTCCATCCTACCCCATAGGATGGGTCGCGAATGGAACCCGCCACCAAGCAGCCCTTCGACATCGACGAGGTGCTGAAGCGCGTCCGGAAGTCCGTCCAGGGCTTCGCGGACGCGGCGATGTTCGCGCTAGCGGCTCAGGGGCACGACACGCTGTTCGAGCAGCTCGTGGCGTGCATCCTGTCCATCCGGACGCTGGACGAGGTGAGCCTGCCCACCTCGCTCGCGCTCCTGAAGCGCGCCCGCACCCCGGAGGCGATGAGCCGACTCACCCCCGAGGAGATCGACGTCCTCATCCACCCGGTGACGTTCCACGAGCCGAAGGCGAAGCAGATCCACGCCATCGCCGTGCGCACGGTGAAGGAGTTCCACGGCCAGCTCCCGTGCGACGCCCAGGTGCTCCAGTCCTTCAAGGGCGTGGGCCCCAAGTGTGCTCACCTGGCGCTCGGAATCGCCTGCGGCCATGAGGCCATCAGCGTGGACATCCACGTCCACCGGGTGACGAACCGCTGGGGCTACGTGCGGACACGCACCCCGGAGCAGACGCTGGAGGCACTGGAAGCATGCCTCCCCCGCCCCTACTGGGTGGAGCTCAACCGGCTGCTGGTCCCGTTCGGCAAGCACGTCTGCACGGGCACGCGCCCCAAGTGCGGCACCTGTCCCGTGCTGTCCATGTGCCGCCAGGTCGGCGTCCAGAGTCCGCGCTGACGTCCTACCGGTCCTGGCCCACGAGCTGCGTCATCCGCCGGGCCAGTCGCCGCCAGGGGTTGGTCACTCCTCCCGCATCCAGGGTGATCTCCCGCGAGTACCGCAGATCCTTCTCCCAACCCTGCTCCAGCTTGCGGGCGAAGGCCTCGTCCGCCACCACCATCGAGCCCTCGGCCAGCTTGTTGAGCGACAGCGCGTCCAGGTTGGTGGAGCCCACCACGCTCAGCCAGTCATCCACGAGCATCGTCTTCGCGTGCATCATCGACGCCTGGTACTCCCAGATGCGCACGCCCGCCTTCAGCAACTCCTGGTAGGTGGCCCGCTGCGAGGCGCGGATGATGGGCACGTCATGCACCGGGCCCGGCCCCAGCACCCGCACGTCCACGCCCTCGTGGGCCTTGTGGACGAGCTGCTCGAGCACCGCGTTGTTCGGCGTGAAGTACGCGTTGGCGATCCACAGGCGCTTGCGCGCGGCGGCGATGACCAGGCGCACCATCCGCTCGGCATCCGTCATCCCCAGCTTGCCATTGCTCGCCACGAAGCCCGCGCGCACCGGCCCGCGCTGAAGCGGCTCGGGCAGATCCTCCGGGTGCAGCAGGCTGCCCCCCGCCTCCTGCCACGTGCGAGAGAACTCGAGCTGCATCCGGCACACCGCCGGGCCCTCCACGCGGATATGCGTGTCTCGCCACTCCTCGGGCTGCAGGCCATCCCCGTCCCACACCTTCCAGATGCCGAAGCCCCCCGTGTAGCCAATCTTCCCGTCGACGATGACGAGCTTCTGGTGGGTGCGCCCCAGGATCCGCCCCAGCACCTTGCCCGCCAGCGGCCGGTAGTAATGCACCTCCACCCCGCACTCGGTGAGCCGGCGCTCCACCTTCTGGTCGAAGTCCTTGTCGCCGCGGACTTCCTCGCTGCCCACGGGGTCCACCACCACGCGGCAGCGCACCCCCGCGCTCACCCGCTCCCGCAGCGCCTCCACGAGCCGGTCGGACACCGGGCTCGGGCGCCAGATGTAGACCAGGACATGCACGCTCTCCTTCGCCTGGCGGATGTCCTCCAGCATCCGGTCGAACACCGCGCGGTTCTCCAGCAACTCCACCTGGTGCCCCTCCTCCAGGCACACGCCGGTGGACTGGAACAGCACGAAGGAGAACCCATCTGGCCCGGGCGGCAGGTGGAACGGGCCCTTCATCTCGTGGCGCCGCCCCTCCGTCTCATCCCACCCGTGGGCGCCCGGCTGCGGCACCACGTCGTCCAGCACATCTTCCCCCGCCGCCTCTGCGTCCATCGCCCCTCCGGCCATCCGTCCCGCCAAGCTAGGGACGCGGCGCGCCCAGGCCAGTCTGGGCAAAGCTCCCACCTGTCTTTCCGACAACGGTGCAACCCGGCATTGCCCCGAGCGGAGCGTCGTGGCGAACTGTGCCTGTCCGCCTGCCCTCCGGAGAGCCACTCATGTCCATCAATGACGCGCAGGACCCTTCCGCCCAGGAGTTGCTGTCCCTGCCGCGCCTGGCACCGCTCGTGCCCATGCTCTACGTGGCGTGGACGGACGGCGAGCTGACCCCGGAGGAGCTCCGCGCCCTGGGCGCCGCCGCCCGCGCCCAGCCGTGGTTGGACCTGCGCTCCAGCGCGGTGCTCGCACAGTGGTTGGATCCACTCTCCCCGCCCACGCCCCGCGCCCTGGCCCAGGTGCGCGAGCACATCCGCCGCACCGCCGAGCGCCTGAGCACCAGCAACCAGCAGAGCCTCGCGGAGCTGGGCGCGCAGCTGGCCGAGCTGCTCGGAGGCAAGGACGCCCTGCCCGCGCCGATGCAGGAGCTGGCGCGCACCCTGGCCCCGATGGAGACGGCCCTGGGCCTGTCTGGCGTCGAGGCCGTGCGCTCCCTGCTGCCCGCCTCCGGCCACCGCCGGGAGGCGCCCGTGTCCCAGGCCTCCTTCCACGTGGACGCGCTGCGCACCGTGCTGGAGCGCACCTACACCGCCGAGCGCGCCCAGGTGCGCCAGTGGCTCCGCGAGCCCGCGTTCCGCCACGCGGACGAGCGCGACACGGCGGCGTACCGGGCGCGGGTGTTCTCCTGGCTGGAGCAGCTCTCCGAGCGCGGGCTGGGGAAGCTGGCCTACCCGGATGACCTGACGAAGGTGGACCTGGGCGCCTTCATCGCCGCCTTCGAGACGCTGGCCTACTTCGACCTGAGCCTCGTGGTGAAGGTGGGAGTGAACTTCGGGCTGTTCGGCGGCAGCATCTACTTCCTGGGCACGGAGCGGCACCACCGCGAGGTGCTGCCGAAGGTGGCCTCGCTGGAGCTGCCGGGTTGCTTCGCCATGAGCGAGCTGGGCCACGGCTCCAACGTGCGGGACGTGGAGACGGTGGCCCGCTACGACGCGGGGACGGGCGAGTTCGTGGTGCATACGCCCTCGGAGACGGCGCGCAAGGAGTGGATCGGCAACGCGGCCCAGCACGCGCGGATGGCCACGGTGTTCGCACAGCTCGAGGTGAACGGCGAGCGCCATGGTGTCCACGCGCTGCTCGTGCCGCTGCGAGACGAGAAGGGGCGCCTGCTGCCGGGCGTGCGGGTAGAGGACTGCGGGCTGAAGATGGGGCTCAACGGCGTGGACAACGGGCGGCTGTGGTTCGACCAGGTGCGCGTACCTCGCGAGAACCTGCTGGACCGCTTCGCGCAGGTGAGCGCGGAGGGCGAGTACACCAGCACCATCACCAGCGCCTCCAAGCGCTTCTTCACCATGCTGGGCACGCTGGTGGCGGGCCGGGTGAGCGTGGCGTGCGGAGGGCTGAGCGCGACCAAGAGCGGCCTGGCCATCGCCATCGCCTACGGAGACCAGCGCCGGCAGTTCGGCCCGGCCGGAGCCGACGAGGTGCGGCTGCTGGACTACCAGACGCACCAACTGAAGCTGCTGCGCCCGCTGGCGACCACCTACGCCTTGGACTTCGCGCTGAAGTACCTGGTGAAGCGCTACGTGGGGCGCACGGAAGCAGACGCGATGGAGGTGGAGGCGCTGGCCGCGGGCCTCAAGGCGTACGCCACGTGGCAGACCACGCGGACGCTGCAGGTGGCGCGCGAGGCGTGCGGCGGCCAGGGGTATCTGGTGGCCAACCGACTGCCCTCGCTGAAGGCGGACACGGATGTATTCACCACCTTCGAGGGCGACAACACGGTGCTGATGCAGCTGGTGGCCAAGAGCCTGCTCACCGGCTATCGGCAGCAGTTCGCGGACGACCGCGTCTTCACGGTCATGCGGTTCATCGTGGAGCGGGCCTCGGGCGCGCTGTCGGACCGCAACCCGTTCCAGGTGCGGCGCACGGGCAGCGAGCACCTGCGGGATGGGGACTTCCAGCTGCGAGCGCTGCGCTTCCGGGAGGCGGACCTGCTGGCCTCAGCGGCGCGGCGGCTGCGCAAGCGCCTGGGCACGGGCATGGACTCGTTCCAGGCGTTCAACCAGGTGCAGGACCACCTGCTGACGCTGGCGCACGCGCACGTGCAGCGCGTGGTGCTGGAGCAGTTCCTGGCGGGCGTGGAGCAGGTGGAGGACCCGGCGGTGAAGGCGGTGCTGGGGCGGCTGTGTGACTTGTACGGCCTGGGCTGCCTGATGGACGCCAGCGGCTGGTTCCTGGAGAACGAGCACATCGAGAGCGGCAAGGCCAAGGCCATCCGCAAGGAGGTGTCGCGGCTGTGTACGGAGGTGCGGCCGGACGCGGTGGCGCTGATTCAGGCCTTCGGGATTCCGGACGCGTGCCTGGATGCGCCCATTGGCCTGGGGCACCTGTCGCCGTGAGGTGGACAGTGGCGCGAGGACGCGGCTGACGCGGGCGGGGGCCGGTAGCACACTGCCGGCTCCTATGAATCGACTCCCGCTGTTGCTGACGCTCGCGCTGCTGACCGGCTGTGCCACCACTTCGGGGGCTCGGAACCTCACCGCTGAAGAGGAGAACAAGCGGCTGGCCCGGGCCTTCATCGAGGAGATCTACAACCAGCGCCAGCTCGACCGCATCCCCGTGTACGTGGCGCCGGACTTCGTGGACCTGTCCCAGAACGCCTCACCGGAGGACCGTGGGCCGGACTCCGTGCGCAAGCAGGTGGAGCAGAGCATTCAGGCGATTCCGGACCTGCGGTTCGACATCC
Organism: Hyalangium ruber; assembly: GCF_034259325.1. Lineage (NCBI taxonomy): Bacteria > Pseudomonadati > Myxococcota > Myxococcia > Myxococcales > Archangiaceae > Hyalangium > Hyalangium rubrum. The sequence goes on from NZ_JAXIVS010000004.1 coordinate 312,345, forward strand.
AGCACCTGATCTCGGAGGGAGACCTGGTCCTCATCCACTGGAAGGCGACGGGAACGGACGCGAAGGCGGTGGACGAGGCGGGGCAGCCCCGACCGCTGACGCTCCACGGACACTCGCTCTTCCGGATGCGCGCGGGGCAGCTCCTCGAGTCCTGGGACATCACCGACCAGCTCGGCATGCTGCTCCAGCGGGGCTACAAGCTGCTCCCCCCGCCGGCCGTCTCCGCCCCTTGAGCCTTGGCTACTGCACGCTGGAGGGCGCGCGGAACACCTCTCCGTCGAGCCCCTCCAGCACGAGACTGGCGTTGTTGGAGGGCGACACCCGCAGCGTGGCTCGGGGCTGACCCAGGCGGTCCACGAGCAACAACCCCGGCGAGCCATGCTCGTCCGCGCCGAGGATGGCGCGCGGCCGGCCGTCCCCATCCGCCAGCTCCAGCCGGGACGAGCCATCGGGGAACATGCCCACGGCGAAGAACTCCGTGCCGCCGTTCTTCGCGAACGCCAGGCGCGGCGCCTCATCCGAGTACACGGTGAGCTCGGCCAAGGTGTTGCCCTCGGCGGTCGAGAAGCGCAGCTTGGGCGAGCCATCCTTCGACACGCCCAGCAGGGCCCGGGGGTTGCCCGCGGCATCGTTGAGCACCAGCCCCGAGTAGCCCTCCCGCTCGGCGGAGAGCGTGGCGCGCGGACGCCCCTGGGCATCCGCCAGCGTGAGCCGGGACACCACCAGTTCCTCCTTGTCCCCGCCCTGAACGAGCGCGGCGCTCACTGCCACGGCCGCCAGCACCAGCGCGCCGACGGCCACGCCCTGCATGCGCCGGTAGCCACGCTCCAGACGCTCCAGCCGCGAGTCGAGGTTCTCCATGTGCGACGGCCTCCCGAACGAGCCCACTGAGGCAGACCCGGACGGGGAGAAGCTAACGAACCTCCGGGCACAATGCGCGCCCCTCTGTCCGCCAGTGACGCGAAGCGCACCCGGAGAGTGGCTCCCCGAGGGGAGGCGCCCTATCGGGAGGCCTGGAGGTGTCATGCCCCGAAGTCTTCTGCTCCTGCCCCTGCTCCTCGTGCTCGCCGCGTGCGCGCGCAACCCCGTCACCGGCAAGCGCCAGTTCTCGCTGGTCTCCCAGGGGGACGAGATCGCCATCGGCCAGCAAGCGGCCAAGGATGTGCAGCAGTCCATCGGCCTCGTCGCCAATCCGCAGCTCCAGCAGTACGTCTCCACCATCGGCCTGTCCATGGCGCGCCAGTCGGAGCGACCGGACCTGCCGTGGAGCTTCCAGGTGGTGGATGACCCGGCGGTGAACGCCTTCGCACTGCCGGGCGGCCCCGTCTTCGTCACGCGGGGGTTGATGGCGCACCTCAACTCGGAGGCGGAGCTGGCGGCGGTCATCGGCCACGAGATCGGCCACATCACCGCCAAGCACTCGGTGAGTCAGATCTCCAAGGCGCAGCTGGCGCAGTTGGGGCTGGGCGTGGGCGCCATCCTCGAGCCAGACCTGGCGAAGTACGGCCAGCTCGCCTCGGCGGGGCTGCAGCTCCTCTTCCTCAAATACGGGCGCGACGCCGAGAACCAGTCGGACGAGCTGGGCTTCCGCTACATGGTGGCTCAGGGCTACGACCCGCGCGAGATGCAGGACGTCTTCGTCACCCTGGGCAAGGTGGGCGAGGCGAGCGGCGCCGGCCGGCTGCCCACGTGGCTCGCCACGCACCCCAACCCCGAGGACCGGCTGGAGAAGACGCAAGAGCGTCTCGCCCGGCTCGGTACGCTCCCGGAAGGCAGGAAGGTGGTCCAAGCCGAGTACCTGCGGATGCTCCAGGGCCTGGCGTACGGAGAGAACCCCCGGCAGGGCTTCTTCCGGGGCAACCTCTTCCTCCACCCGGAGCTGCGCTTCCAGTTCGAGTTCCCCCAGGGCTGGCAGACCGCGAACCAGACGCAGGCGGTGCTCGGGGCCAGTCCCCAGCAGGATGCCCTGGTGGGGCTGGGCACGGTGGGAGGCCTCTCACCGGAGCAGGCCCTGCAACAGTTCTTCTCGCAGCCGGGCATCGCCCCGCTCGTGGTGCCGGCGACGGGGCTTCCCCCGGCCACGAGCTACTTCGAGGCCCAGACGGAGCAGGGCGTCATCCGCGGCCTGACGACCTTCCTCTCCTGGCGAGGAGGGACGCTGCAGCTCGTCGGCTACACGGTGGCGGCCCAGCTCCCTCAATATGACTCCGCCTTCCGAGCCACCTTCGCCAGCTTCCGGGAACTGACCGACCCGGCGGCGCTGGCGGCGCAGCCCGCGCGCATCGAGCTGGTGACGCTGGACCAGGCGATGACGCTGGAGCAGTTCCAGGCCCGCTCCCCATCCACCGTCTCACTGGCGGAGCTGGCCCTCATCAACGGCGTGCAACCGGGAGAGACGCTCGCGGCCGGAAGGCTGGTGAAGCGTGTGACGGGGGGCGTGTCCCCCAGCCCCTGACATTCTGTGCGAGGCTGTCGGGCACAACCCTTCCCGGTGGTGCCCCCATGCGCCTGCTGCCCCGCTGCCCAGGGACGGCGGGGGCAAGCCCGCGGGAGACGCCTGCGCCAAGCCGTAGTCAGCGCCGGTCCCGCTGGAGATCCGAGAGGATCTTCTTCAGGTACCAGGTCTCCTCCTGGCCGGGGAACCGCTCCTTGAGCGCCATCACGTGCCGCGCGAGCGACTCCTCGGCCTGGACTCGGGGCAGGGGCGTGTTTCGGAACCAGGCGCGCCGCAGCCGCTGGGCCTCACTGCCTCGGAGCACCAGCCCCACGACGACCGCGAACCCGACCAACCCCAGGATGATGAGCGCCGTACTGCCGTCCACACAACCTCCCCACGAAGGATCCGCAGGAGTCTACTCAGCCCGGTGACACGCGGCGGGCTTCCTCGCTCAGTACAGCTTCCACCACTTCTTCTTCGGGGGATCCTCGGGCTTCGGAGGCTCCTCCGTGGGAGCCGGACCGCTGGCAGCCGGAGGGGCAACGGGAGCGGCGACGGTTCCAGGCTTCGGAGCCGCCGCGCCCGGCTTGCGCCAAGGCAGCTCCACCGGCTTGCGCCCATGCTTCCGCTCCAGCGCCCGGGCCTTCTCCTGGAACACCTTGCCCTTGGCCGGGTCCACCATGGCCACGTAGTGGGCGAAGCCCACCGCGGACGCAATCACGTCCGTTGAGCCATTCCACTGCTTGCCCTCGGGCCCGCTCTTCTCGAGCTGGTGCAGCAGGGCCCGGAAGCGCCGCAGCGTCTCGCGGTCCACGCCGGGCTTGTCGTTGACGACGACGCCCGTCACCTCCTGCTGCCCGCCCCGCCGCAGCACCCGCGTCTTGTCCGGGTGCGGAGCGAAGTCCTCCTTGCGGATGACGAAGCGCGCCAGCCGCAACATCTTCCCCACGTCCCCACCGCCCGAGCGGGGCGCGGAGAACGTCAGGTCATCCGCGTAGCGCGTATACGTGAAGCCCAGCTTGCGCGCCGCGCCCTGCAGCCGTCGGTCGAGCCTGAGGCACAACAGGTTCGTCAGCGCCGGAGAGGTGGGAGCGCCCTGCGGCAGCCGCCGCCCGCCCTGCGCCACGAAGTAGCGCTGTCCGTCCAGCTCCACCTCCTCCACGTCCGGCTCGGTACACAGCAGCGCCAGCGCCGTGGCCGTCGCCTCGCTGTAGCCCAGCTTCACGAAGAAGCCCTTCACCCGGGGGTAGCGCACCGTGGGGAAGAAGTCCTTCAGGTCCAGGTTCACCACCACGGATGCGCCCACGTGCGGCCGCGCGTTGCTGACGATGGAGCGCCCCGGACGAAACCCGTGCGCCGCCTCGTGCATGGGCAGCTTCTCCAGCACGTTCTCCAGCACCCAGTGCTGCGCCGCCTTCAGCCGGGGCCGGGGCGCGGAGATGAGCCGCAGGCCGCCCGTCTTCTTCGGCAGCGCGAAGCGCACGTAGTTCGTCCGCGTGGCCACCTGACGCGCGTAGCACAGCCCTCGCAGCTGCCCCACCGTGAGCCCCAGCGCCTGCGCCAGCGCCTCCGGCGTCTCCAGCTTCGGCAGCCCCTGGCGCTCCAGCTTCGTCGCGTCCGGGGTGCGCTGGCTCAGGCCTCCCGACACCCCGCGCCCGAGGAAGAGGATCTCCTTGGCCTTGCGCGCCTTCCACGCCTCGGCCCGCGCCACCCGCTCGCGCTCGCGCCGCTCCTTCGTCTCCTTCTGCTTGCGCTTGCTCTCGGCCAGCCGCTTCTTGCGCAGCTCCTTCTTCAGCCGCTCCAGGTTGCCCAGCCGGCTCGCCTCGCCCGTGAGCGCGCGAATCTGCCGCTCGAGCTCCGCCTTGCGGTGGACCTCGTCCCGAGGGTCTCCAGGCGCGCCGCTGCGCGCGGGCCAGAAGCCCAGCCGCACCATCTCCTCGAGGATGACCTCATCCTTCGAGCTGTGCTGGATGCGCTCGTACAGCTCCTGCCGATTCCGAGGGGGTTGTTGGGCCATTTCGCTCTCATGAAGAGAGAGGAGGGTCCGTCCACGCGGCGGTCCGAGAGCACCTTCGTACTGCTCTCAGGACTGGCTCGTCTCGACTCAAGCCGTACGCCCTACCCCGGGGCCTATGGATTCACGGAATCCAAACCGCCATAGCCCTGGGGTAGGGATGTACGGCACAGTCAAGAGCGGGCCAGTGAATCATCACAAGCCATCAGGCAAGGACGGCGAAACGCCGCCCGGGTTGCAAGGTACCTGCCCTCTGACCGCCGCGTGCGCGAACCCTCCCTCCCTTCATGTCCGATACGACTTCGAGTGCTGGAGCCGCAGCGCGAGCAGGTGCTCGCATGGCCCCTTGAACAACTTGTTCTGCTGGAAGAAGTTGCAGGTGCACTCGCCGAAAACCATACGCTGGTCCGCGTCGAGTCGCAAAGACGGCCGTAGCACCTTGCTCCCCTCTTTCACCGAGCCCGAGAGCTCCAGGGAGCCATCCACATTCGAGGGCCGAGCCTGCACCGTCACCGCCCGCTCCGTCAGGAAGCGCGAGGCCTTCTCCTCACGCTCGTTGGAGAAGCGCAGCTTCTCCATGGGCAGGGGCTCGCGGCTCAGCTCGCGCGCCCGGTACACGTTCTTGTTCAGGTCCCAGATGGCGCGGCCCGCCTGCGTGTAAGCGCCCAGCGCGCCCAGCACCGTGGCCCGGTCGAGCCCCAGCCGCGCCGCCAGCGCCTCCGGCGTCTCGCGCCAGTTCTCCTTGAGCGCATCGAAGACACGGCGGCGGGTGAACTCGTCCACCTCCGTGCGCGGCGCCATCAGGTCGAAGTTGCCCGAGGTGGACCAGTCATTGGCCGTCCACCCCGACAGCCCCAGGGTGAAGGACAGGTCTCCGAGGTCCGCCACATAGAAGGAGGGCATGCCGCTGCCCAGCAGGTGAACGGTGAAGCTGCGCGCCACGGGCAGGAGCCGCTCCAGGATGAGGAGCCGCCGCCGGCCCCACACGCGGATGTCGTGCGTGCCCTCGCCCTGGAAGATGGAGCGGGGGCACGTCACCTCCAGGTTCCACGGCTCGAACACCACCTTCACCGGCTGCCCCGGCGTGAGCCGGTAGCGCATGGAGCGAGGCCCCTGCTTCTCCTTCCGCCGCTTGAGGACGAAGAGGAAGTTATGCACGTCCATGGGGTGCAACACCACGCGCGTGGCCTGCAGGCTCATGGCCGAGTTCACCTGCAGGAACCCGCGCACCCACGAGTCCGGCAGGTCGATCTTCACTTCCTTGTAGGCCTCGTCCACGCCCGTCTGCGTGGTGAAGCCCGTGGGGTCCACCTCGAAGCGCGTCGTCTTGTACGAGCGAATCTTCTGGAACTCGTCGTACAGCACCGAGGAGTAGTCCACGTTGGTGGTGCCGCAGGAGAACTCGCCGATGTTCTGGAAGACCTCGTAGCTGGCGCCCAGCCGGCCGTAGCTGGACTCGTCCTGGCTGAAGCACTCGAAGAAGGCCTCGTCCGGGTGGACGGTGACGACGGGGTCGAACACGAACCAGAAGTCGCGGTTCTTCTCGTAGAGGTAGTTGAAGTAGCGCTGGCGCGCCTGCATGAAGGGGCGCATGCGCGAGACGCTCTGCCGCTCCAGCTCCGCCAGCTCCTCGCGCAGGGATTTGATCTGACGGACGACGCCCTGGCGCTGGGCCATGATGGTGTCCAGGTCCGCCTCTTCCTGCTTGGCGGCCCAGGCCTTGTAGGCCGTCTTGTCCTTGGGCTTGAAGCGCAGGTCCGACACCACCACGCTGTGCAGCGCGGAGATGGCCTCGCGGAAGGCCACGTTCTGCCGCAGCTCGCCGGAGAAGAACGTGGGCGGACGCTTGGTGTCCGGAGAGAAGGACAGCTCGGTGCGGTCGCCCCGGTTCTCGACGGAAGAGCTACCCCGGTAGGCGTACTCAAACTCCACGGCGGACCTCCACCGGCTTGACGCGCACGGGAAGCGGAATGGCGGGCTGTGCCTTGCCGATGGCGAGCATGGCCTCCAGCGCCGCGGCGCGGTTCTCTATAGCAATCGTCGCTGACAAGCGGTGCAGCACATCCATGGCGTGACGGCCCGCCACCTCGTTGCGCAGGCCCTCGCGCCGCAGGAACTCCAGCACGCGGCCGCGCGCGGCGCGCCCCTTGTTCACCTGGCTGAGCACGCGGACGAAGTACGGCACCAGCTTCTCCACCAGGGGCATGTTGCCGGTGGCGAAGCGCTCCAGGTAGTGCGTGGCGAAGAGCTGCACCGGCGGCGCGGGGTGCTCGGACAGGCGCAAGAGCAGCTCCGGTCCGTCCGCCTCGCGGAAGGAGCGCGCCAGCAGCTCCCGCCCGAACGTCTGCACGTCCGGACGCACGCTGTCCGCCACGGAGACAAGCACCTCCAGGGTGTAGTCCTCGGGAGCGAAGCGCTCGCGGAAGTAGCGGAAGGCGAAGGCCCGCGCATCCTCCCAGCGCGTGTCCAGCAGCCGCACCGCCGTGGCCAGGTCCGCGCGTACCTGGGGCACATGTGCCTCCAGCCAGCGCCAGGTCCACTCGCGCACGCGCAGCACGTCATGGCCCGCCAGCTTCACCGCGCGCGCGACATCGACGGTCAGCTCGTTGGCACGGCGCTCGAGCAGCTCCGCGCCCAGCCCCTGCGCCGCGGAGTCCTCCGACTCCAAGAGCCGCCACACCGTCTCGACGGACACGGCCCGGAACGCGGCGGACAGCTCGCCGCCGAGGAGCGCCGCCACATGCTCCGGCACGCCCTCGGGCAGCCGCCGACGCAGCAGCGCCGCCACGAGGGTCTCCACCACCCGCGCGCCCGCATCCACATCCAAGGCCACCAGCCGCGAGAGCAAGGACCGGATGCCTTGGCGCACATCCGGATGGGGACTGGAGGCCAGCCGCCCGAGCACCGCCTCGTTCGCGCGGAAAGCGTCGTCCGGCATCTTCCCCAGCAGGCGCAGGCCGAGGGTGCGCAGCGAGGCGCTCCCGGACTGGAGCAACTGGTTGAGCACCTCGGGAGGCACCGGCTCGGCGCGCAGGTCGCGCCGCAAGAGCAGCTCGCCGCCCAGCTCCTGAATCTCGACGAGCGGGTGGGCCAGCAGCTCGAGGATGATCTCAGCGCCCGGCGGCCGGGCCAGGGGGCCAAGCGCGGCGAGCACCATCTGCTTCACATCCGCGGCCAGTGGGCCATCGTTCGGGCCCAGCTTGCGCGCCGCCTGGAGCAGGTGGCGGATGAACGCCTCCGCCACGGCGTCCGAGAGGACCGAGCCGCGCAGCAGGCTGGCCACGTACTGGCGTGTCTCCGTCTGGGGCGAGATGGCCAGCGCGGCGAGGAAGGACAGGTCCTTCAGCAGCACGTCCCGCAGCGCGTCCAGCCACCGGAAGGCCTGGCGGCGAGCCGGCTCGTACGAAGAACCGGCGGCGGCGAGCACCAGCGCCCGGGGCTCTCCCCGCGCGTTCACCCGCGCCACGGCCAGCTCCAGGCCGAGCTGCGCGGTGGGCGCGTAGGGGCGCTCCAGCATCATCACCACCGCGTCCGTGTCGAGCTGAGCGAGGAAGTCCCGCTGGTCGCGCAGCGCGCGCGCGGCGAAGGCATGCACGGGCGCGCAGCGGCTCTCATCCACCAGGTGCATGAGCCCCTGCGGCGTGCGGTCCCACAGCGTGGGGAAGCTCTCCTCGCGCCCCAGCGCGCCCGCCTCCGGGCGCCTCGTGTAGAACTCGAGCCGCTGGTCCACGGCCACGTAGCGCCCGCCTGGCTCCATGCGGTGCAGCACGTGGTTGAAGGCCCAGTAGGGGTGGAAGGCATCCCAGTGCAGCTCATAGCGACCGCGACCGATACCTCGGGTCGTGGTGCGCGGCGCCACCGCGTCCGCGTCGGTGAAGGGCAGCAGCACGCCCACCGCCATCCGCACGTAGTCCGGGTCCTCGAGCTCGCCCAGCCGCCGCAGCGTGCGCCACGCGCGGCGCCGCAGGAAGATCCGCGTGGCCCGGGTGTAGCCATCGCGGGGGCTGCGGCTGGTGGAGCGCTCCTTCTCGTACCGCCAGGCGATGAGGCCGAACACCTCGCCATCGCGGCGGTACTCGGCCATCTTGAAGACGTAGCGCAGCGCCTTCACCGCACCGCGCTGGAGAGGAGCTGTCCGCAGCACGCGCAGCAGCGAGGGCCGCACTGCCTCCGAGTCCACCAGGTACACCAGCTCCAGCACCGCGTACGCGTCCTTGCCGCCCGAGGCCAGGTGCGCATCCAGCGCCTTGCCAAAGGCCTCCGCGTTGCCAGCCAGCGCCGCGTCCCGGAGCGCCGGAGGCAACTTGCCCATCAAGTCCTGGCGGAACTCGCGGCGGGTGGACTCGTCGGAGAGCTGAAGCAAGGCCTCGGTGGCCATGCGCCGCACCATGTCCGGCGTGCCCGGGTCACCATAGAGCCGCCCAAGCGCGGTCACGGAAGCGTGCGAGCCCAGGCGCCCGAGCGCCGCGGCGACGCAGTAGGCACGAAGCGGCGTGGCCCGCTCCAGCATGGGCAGGAGGATGGGTTCCGCGGCGCGCAGGCGCAGCTCCCCCACGCGCCAGATGACGCGCTCCAGGGGCCGAGGTTGAGCCCTGACCTCGGAACTGCGGAACCAGCGGCGGGTGCTGACCTCCTGCGTGAGCTGCTGGAGCAGGATGCGCTCGCGGGCGGAGGCCCCAGGAGGCGCGGACGGTGCCACCGGGGCCGCGGGCGGAGCCGCCGTCGCCGTCGGTCCGGGCACCGGAGCCCGAGGTGGCGCGGGAGGCAGCCCCGTGGAGGGGTGCCCGGCGCGCACGTAGCCGGTCTCCAGCTTGGACTCGACGAGCTTGTCGAAGGCCCGGCGCGCCTCCGCCATGGACACGGGCGCGGGCGTCTTGGTGCCATCCTTGAGGGCGGTGCCACGCCGGCCGTAGCGGAAGTTGACGACGTACTGGCCCGCCCCCACCTCGAGCAGGTCCACCTCATACACCTTGTCGCTCTTCCCCTCCTGGAAGAGGAGGGTGACCTGTTCGAGGAGCTTCACGTCAGTTCACCAGCTTCTTGATGTCGCCGTAGGCCCGGTAGAAGCCGCCACGCGCGGACTCGCGCACGCCCTCGACCACGTAGCGGGCGCCAGCCTCGCGGATGTCCTTGGGGAACTGCACGTGCCAGTCCTTCTTGTAGCCCTGGGACACCACGCGTACGCGCACGTGGCCGCCGTCCTCGTAGCACTCGACCACCACGCCCGAGCCCGCGCTGCGCGTGGTCTCCACGGTGCCCACCTGCGCGGCCGCCATCGGCTTGGGCGCCTTGACGGTGACCGTCTTCGGCACGGTGCCCTTCTGCGCGGCCTGGATGGCGGCCTCGCTCGCGTCGATGCAGGCCAGCGAGCCGTCGGTGGTGACGATGTAGAGCCGGTCCTTGAAGAACTGCATCGAGAACGCAGAGCCGCAGCCGGTGGACAGCTTCCACAGCCGCTCGCCCTTGTCGTTGAAGCAGTACACGCTGGACATGTTGTCGCCAGCGAAGACGTACTTGCCGTCCTCCACCGCGGCGCAGGAGAACGCCGCCGCGTCGCACTTCATCACCGGGCCCTCGCCGCCCTTCTTGGTGAAGCGGTGGACGTAGCCGGTGTTGGTGCAGGCGTAGACGCTGGACTCCTCCTGCCAGCCGAACATCACGTGGCCCTTGGTGGGCTTGGACCAGATCTCCCGGCCGTCCTCCCAGTCGTACATGGTCACGCCCTTGGCGTGGCCGTGGTACATGCCCACCTCGTCACAGCGCACCATCCACGCGTGGGTGCCCTGGCTCTGGCGCGTCCACTGCGACTCGTCCTCGTGGTTGATGGCGGTGAGCTTGCCGTTGGCGTCGGAGACGCCGAGCACGGCGTCCTTGATGTCCAGCCAGAAGATGTCCACGTCCTCGGCGATCTCGTACGCCTTGCGCGGCACCTTGCCACCCAGGTCATACACGTTGCCGTCGTCGCACCCGGCGTAGAGCCAGCGATCATCGGCGACGATGCACTTGACGCCCTCGGGCAGGCGGAACTGGTTGAGCACCTTGCCGTCATGGCTGAGCGAGTAGATGTGGCCGCTCTCGTTGCCAACCCAGCAGCGCGCATCATCCACGAAGACGCCGAAGGTGCGGTCGCCCGTGTTGAACTTCCAGAGGATGGGGGCCTGGGTGGCGGAGGAGGTGCCGCTGGTGATTTCGCGGCGGGTGACGGAGCGCTTCTTGCGCATGCCCATGACGGCGGGCGCGTAGCCCTTCTTCGTCTTCTCGGCGATCTTCTTCTGGGCCTCGGCGAGGGCCTTGTCGGCGCTGGGGAAGTCGGTGACCTTGAGCTGGCCTCCGTCCCCGATGCGGCCGTAGCGGATGGAGAGCTTCTTTCCCTCCACCTTCACTTCGTAGAACTTGTGCGAGCTACCGCCGTCTTCCGAAAGCTCCAGGTACGTCAACTGATCGGCCATTCCCGTGGTCCCCTCGAGGCGAACGACACGGAGCGTAGCCTTTTGAACTGACAGTCCGGAAGGCCCAACCTGTGGTGGCAGGTCGAGCCCGGCGCTACAGCCCTGATGGGTGGCCCCCCCAGCTCCAACCTGGGGGATTGCCCGCGCGCTCCCTGGGGAGCACGCAGCCCGCTCAGGTCTTGTTGGACACGGGCACGCCCTGCTTCACCACCACCTCGTCGATGATGCCGTACTGGCGCGCGTCATCGGCGCTCATGAAGTAGTCGCGCTCGGTGTCCTTCTCGATGCGCTCGATGTTGTGGCCCGTGTGCTTCACGATGAGACCGTTGATGTAGGCACGCAGGCGGAGGATCTCCTTCGCCTGGATGTCGATGTCCGTCGCCTGGCCCTGCGCGCCGCCCAGCGGCTGGTGAATCATGATGCGCGCGTTGGGCAGCGCGTAGCGCTTGCCCTTGGTCCCCGCCAGCAGGAGCAACGCGCCCATGGAGGCCGCCTGGCCCACGCAGATGGTGGAGACCGGGCACTTGACGTACTGCATCGTGTCATAGATGCCCAGGCCCGCCGTCACCGAGCCGCCCGGCGAGTTGATGTAGATGTTGATGCCCTTGTCCGGGTCCTCCGACTCCAGAAACAGCATCTGGGCGATGATGACGTTGGCCACATCGTCATTGATGGGCGTGCCCAGCATGATGATCCGGTCCTTCAGCAGCCGGCTGTAGAGGTCGTACGCCCGCTCGCCGCGGTGCGTGGTCTCGATGACGAAGGGGATGTTCATGGCACACCTACCCTAATCGTCCCTCGGCCCGCATGCTCGCCCGTTCTTCTCGGACCGTGTGGTGCGTTACGATTCGCTCCCTTCCGCCCAGGCGCCATGGATCCCTCCGAGATTGACTCCATCCTCACCGCCACCCTGGCGGACAAGCAGCTCACCCGCTCGGAGAAGCGTGCCCTCCAGGCCGTGCTCGATGACAGGCGGGCAAGCGAGGCCGTGCTCGCCCTCTTCCGCTCGCGGGCCTTTGCCCTCGCTCGAGAGTCGGTGGTGGACCCGCGCGCCCGGCAGGTCATCTCCTGGCTGGAGGAGACCGTCCAGGCGCTCCTGCCCACCCGGCGTGTCCCCGACAGCGCCCGCACGGAGGCCCACTTCTCCCCCGGGGAGGGCCCCCTGCGCGCCATCGTCAAGCTCATCGAGGAGGCGCGCGGCTCCATCGATGTATGTGTCTTCACGGTGACGGATGACCGCCTCACCCGGGCGCTGATGGACGCGCACCGGCGCGGCGTCCGGGTACGGGTGCTGAGCGACGACGAGAAGTCGCTGGATGCGGGCTCCGACATGTGGCGCCTGCGCGACGGGGGCATCCCCGTCCGCCTGGACCGGGCCGAGGCCCACATGCACCACAAGTTCGCCGTCTTCGACCGGCTGCGCCTGCTCACGGGCAGCTACAACTGGACCCGCTCGGCCGCGGACGTGAACCACGAGAACGTGCTCGTCTCGGATGATCCACGCCTCGTGCAGCCCTTCTGCCGGGCCTTCGACGACCTCTGGACCGCCCTCGAATAGGCTCCCGCGTCCCGCGGCCTACAGGTTGCCGATCATCTTCTCCGGGCGCACCCACTGGTCGAACTGCTCGGCGGTCAGCAGCCCCAGTTCCACCGCCACCTCCTTGAGCGTCTTGCCCTCCTTGTGGGCCTTCTTGGCGATCTTCGCCGCGTTGTCGTAGCCGATGTGCGGGTTGAGCGCCGTCACTAGCATCAGCGAGCGCTCCAGGTTCTCCTTCAGCCGCTCCCGGTTCGGCTCGATGCCCACCGCGCAATTCACCCGGAAGCTCCGCATCCCATCCGCCAGCAGCCGGCAGCTCTGCAGGAAGTTGTGGATGATGAGCGGCTTGAAGACGTTCAGCTCGAAGTTGCCCGAGGCCCCGCCCAGGCTGATGGCCACGTCATTGCCCATCACCTGAGCGCACAGCATCGTCAGCGCCTCGGACTGCGTGGGGTTCACCTTGCCCGGCATGATGGAGCTGCCCGGCTCGTTCTCAGGAATGAGGAGTTCCCCAATCCCCGAGCGCGGCCCGGACGCCAGCCACCGCACGTCATTGGCGATCTTGAACAGCACCGCCGCCAGTCCCTTCAGCGCCCCATGCGCCTGCACCAGCGCATCATTGGCCGCCAGCGCCTCGAACTTGTTGGGCGCTGTGACGAACGGGTGCCCCGTCAACCGGGCGATCTCCTTGGCCACTCGCTCGGAGTAACCCTTGGGCGCGTTCAGGCCGGTGCCCACCGCCGTGCCGCCCAGCGCCAGCTCGTACAGGTGCGGCAGCGTGCGCTCCAGATGCCCTCGCGCGTGGTCCAGCTGCGCCACGTAGCCACTGAACTCCTGCCCCAGCGTCAGCGGGGTGGCGTCCTGCAGGTGCGTGCGGCCGATCTTCACGATGTCCTTGAAGGCCTCGGACTTCTTCGCCAGCACGTCCCGCAGCTCCTTCAGCTCGGGCAGCACGTGGCGGACCACCGCCTCCACCGCCGCCACGCTCATCGCCGTGGGGAACACGTCGTTGGAGCTCTGGCCCTTGTTCACATCGTCGTTGGGGTGGACCTTGCGGCTCTCGCCGCGCTCGCCGCCCAGCAGCTCCGAGGCGCGGTTGGCCAGCACCTCGTTGCAGTTCATGTTCGTCTGCGTGCCGCTGCCCGTCTGCCACACCAGCAACGGGAACTCCTCGTCGTGCTGGCCCGCGAGCACCTCGTCCGCCGCCTTGGCGATGGCCTCGCCCTTCTCCTTGGGCAGCGAGCCATTCTCGACGTTCACCAGGGCGGCCGCCTTCTTCACCTGCACCAGGGCGTGGATGAGCGCCAGCGGCATGCGCTCGCTGGAGATGGCGAAGTTCTGGCGGCTGCGCTGCGTCTGCGCGCCCCAGAGGTGGTCTGCGGGTACCTCGATGGGACCGAAGGTGTCCTTCTCGATGCGAACGTTCTTAGTGCTCACGAAAGTGTCTCCTCGGGCTGCATTCCCACGGCCCCTCGCCCGTAGCACGAAAGCCCGGGCTGTCACGCCCATGCGTGGGGCCTGTCCGTGGGTTAGCGTCCAGCCGTGAACCCTGCCACCGGAACCATCCGCGCCCTCCTGCTTGCCCAGGCACGGGGCACGCCCATGCGCCGCGTCCCCGAGGCCCTCGCCGTCGAGCAGCGCGGCTTCGAGGGGGACCGGCACTTCCAACGTGCGCTCGGCCACAAGCGCCAGCTCCTGCTGCTGGACGAGTCCTCCCGCGAGGCGCTCCAGGTCGAGGTGGGCGCCCTCAAGGAGAACATCCTGATCGCCGGCCTGCCCCTGGACACGTTGCCTCCGGGCCAGCGTCTGGCGCTGGGGGACACGGTCCTGGTGGAGCTCACCGAGCCGTGCGTGCCCTGCTGGAAGCTGGATGCGCTGCGCCCGGGGCTCTTGAAGGAGAGCTGGGGCCGGCGTGGGCAGCTCGCGCGCGTGCTGCGCGGTGGCACCGTGCGCGAGGGCGACACCGTTCGCCTGCTCGACATCAACCCCGATGCGCCTCGTGTCATCCGCCCGAAGCTCCCGTGAGTCCGGCTCGCGTGAGGGTAGCGGCAGCGGCGCTCCTATGCTCCGCTCCCGCGCCATGAGCTCCTCCTTCCCTCGCGCCCTCGCCGCTCCGGCGGGCGATCTCGTGGTCCTCTCGCGCGAACTCGTCGCGAGCGTCACCCAGGCCTCCCGCGAGAGCCCGCGCCGTCGCGTCATCCAGCCCTTCCACAAGAGCGACGCCGACCCGCTGCACCGGATGCTCAACATCATCCAGCCCGACAGCTACGTGCGGCCCCACCGGCACCTGGATCCCCCCAAGGCCGAGGCCTGGGTGCTCCTCCAGGGCAAGCTCGCCTTCTTCACCTTCGAGGAGGATGGCCGCGTGCGCGACTGCCTCGAGCTGGAGGCCGGCGGAGAACACTTCGGCGTGGACCTGGCCCCGGGCATCTTCCACAGCCTCGTGGCGCTCACCCCGGACACGGTCATCTTCGAGGTGAAGACCGGGCCGTACGCGCCCGCCAATGACAAGACCTTCGCGCCCTGGGCTCCCGAGGAGGGCAGCCCCGAAGCCACCCATTACATGGCCCGGCTGCGCGAGGACTACCAGCGGCGCTACCTCCGCCCCTAACTGCTCCTGCGACGCTTCCCCATGCTCGCGGAGGTAGGCAACGTGGCGGCCTTCATGGCTTCAGATTACGCAAGCCCGATCACCGCGACCGCCGTCAACATCACGTGCGGCGCGGTCGTCGGCTGAACCCCGAGGAACACACGATGCAGAAGCGGCAGCTCGGCAAGTCCGACCTTCACATCACCCCCATCGGCTTCGGCGCCTGGGCCATCGGTGGCTCGGGCTGGGCTTACGCCTGGGGACACCAGGATGACCAGCAGTCCATCCACTCCATCCACCGCGCCCTGGACCTGGGCATCAACTGGATCGACACCGCCGCCGTGTACGGGCTCGGCCACTCGGAGGAGGTCGTCGCCTCCGCCCTGCAGGGCCGCTCGAACCGCCCCTACCTCTTCACCAAGTGCAGCCTCGTCTGGGACGCCAAGGGCCAAGTCCACAACGAGCTGAGTCCGGACTCCATCCGCCGGGAGTGCGAGGCCAGCCTGCGCCGCCTCAAGGTGGACGCCATCGACCTCTATCAAGTCCACTGGCCGCTCGCGGAAGACTCGCTCGAGGGCATCGAGGCAGGCTGGACGGCCATGGCTGAGCTGCAGCGCCAGGGCAAGGTGCGCTGGATCGGCGTCTCCAACTTCAACTCGAAGCAGATGGCGCTCGCCCAGCGCATCGCGCCCATCACCTCGCTGCAGCCGCCCTACTCGCTCATCCACCGCGACATCGAGGCGGACATCCTCCCGTTCTGCGAGCGCAACAACATCGGCGTCATCGGCTACTCGCCCATGGCCTCCGGCCTGCTGACGGGCTCCATGACCCGTGAGCGCGTGGCGGCCTTCCCCCAGGATGACTGGCGGCGCCGCAGCTCGGACTTCCAGGAGCCGAACCTGTCGCGCCACCTGGCGCTGGTGGACCGGTTGCGAGAGATCGGCGCGCGGCACGGGCGCTCCCCCGCCGAGGTCGCCATCGCGTGGACGCTGCGGCTGCCCGCCGTCACCGCCGCCATCGTGGGCGCCCGCAGCGCCGAACAGGTGCAGGGCTTCATCGGCGCCATGGACTTCCGGCTCTCGCCCACCGAGCAGAAAGAGATCGAGGACTTCCTGCGCCAGTAGCGGCTACCCGCGAGCGTCGCCCTTCAGCGGCGGGAGGTTCGCGACCTCCTGCCGCCACCGTGCCTCGCGCTTCACCTCCTCCGCGAAATGCGCCTGCAGGTACTGCCGCAGCGACTCCCGGCCGAAGCCCACAGGGTCGAGGGCCAGGAAGCGCTGCAGGTCCTCACCGAACTCGCCGGCGGTGCGATAACGCGCGGACACATCTCGCGCGAGCGCCTTGAGGACGATCTGATCGAGCATGGAGGGGATGCGCGGGTCGTGTGTGGACGGAGGCAGCGCCTGCGCGTCGCATATCTGGCGCAGGGTGTCCACCTCGTGAGCGCCCACGAAGGGCCGGCGGCCCGTGAGCAGCTCGTAGAGGCACACGCCCACGGTGAACACGTCGGCGCGCCCGTCCACTGGCTCACCGCGAATCTGCTCCGGGCTCAGATAGCCGAGCTTTCCCTTGATGATGCCGGGCTGCGTCTGCGTCCGCCGGCCGGCCGCCTTCGCGATGCCGAAGTCGATGACCTTGACCTCTCCCTCGTAGGAGACCAGGACGTCCTGGAGGGAGAGCCCCCGGTGGACGATGTGCAGCTCCCGTCCGTTCCGGTCCCTCTTGCGGTGGGCATACTCCAGCCCCTCGCACAGCATGGCGATGCAGTAGCAGGCCAGCGGCAACGGCACGGGCCGCCCCTCTCGCTGGCACTGCTCGAGGAGGTCCCCCAAGGACTTGCCGGGGATGTACTCCAACGAGAGGAAATGGACGCCGTCGTGCTCCCCCACCTCGTAGGTCTGCACGATGTTCGGGTGGATCAGCTGGAAGCCGATCTTCGCCTCATCGACGAACATCGCGATGAACTCCTCGGCGTCCGCTAGCGCCGGCAGGATTCGCTTGAGGGCCACGAGGCGCTCGAGCCCACCGCCGCCGAACATCTTCGCGCGCCACACCTCGGCCATCCCCCCTTCGGCGAGGCGGTCGAGCAGCAGGTAGTTGCCGAACGCAACGGACTGGAGCGGGCTCATCCCCCCAGTGTACCGCGCCGCTCACCGCTTCCAGAGCGAGCCCAGCTCCAGCTTGAGCGTCTGGAAGGGCTCGGCGCGCACCTTGGCCGCGTCCTCGTGGACCGCCAGCAGCGACCAGCACGCATCCTCGAAGCGGTAGACCTCCAGGGTGCGCGTGTCCGGGTTCACCAGCCACACGTGCTCCACCTGCTCGCGCGCGTAGGTCAGCATCTTGCTGCCCCGATCGAGCGCCTCCGTCTCGTCGGAGAGCACCTCGCACACCCAGTCCGGTGGCAGCGTCATCACCGTCACATCCGGCAGCTCCGGCAACCGCTCCCGCCGCCAGCCGGCGATGTCCGGGACGAGCATCTCCCCGCCCAGGTGCAGCTCCGGCGCGAAGAGCAGCACCCACCCCCCCGGCCCTCCCTTGCCGCTCATGAAGGGCCCGCCCAGCGTGCTCAGCAGGGCCGTGGCCGCCAGCGTCTGCACCGTGCCCGGCCGAGAGCTGGTCACCAGCTCGCCCCCAAGCATCTCCCCCACCAGGTTGGACGGCAGAGCCCCCAGGTCGGTGTACGTCAGGTCAGGGTTCGGCGGCGGGCGCGAGCGCATGCCCACAGCATGCACCCTACCCCTGACGTCTTCAAGAGGGTCTCCTACCCATCAGGGCAGGAGCCCCCTTCCCGCGGCTCCGCTCAGACCCGGCGCTCGACCCGCGGCTCCTCCGAGTTGCTGTCCGTCACCCGCGTCACCCAGTCCACCACCCGCTGCACTGGCGCCTTGCCCATCGCCGACGGAGGCGTGAAGGCCCACAGCAGCAGGTACACCATCAACGCCGTGCCGCCCGTCACCGCCAGGGCGATCACGAACGCCACGCGCAGCAGCGCCGCGTCCACGCCGAACTGCCGCCCGAGCGCCAGGCACACGCCCAGGAGTGCGCGCCCCTCACCGCCCCGGTGCATCGGCCCCGAGCCCGGCTGCCAGGCCTTGCAGTGCGGGCACTTCGTCGCCTCGTCCCGGAGATCCATCGCGCACGCCACACAACGCCTCGGGGTGTCCATGAGTTCTCGTCCTTTCGTACGCCCCCCTTGGATTCGAAGGGCCTCATTCCTACCTACGCGGCCTGTGCCTCCCCATTGCGCGGGGCCTGCCCGCCGGCGCTGCCTGGGCGTCAGGGCATTTACAAATTTATAGATTTTCTTGTTCACAACTACACAAGCAGGCAAGCTTCTCTTTCACAGGTGCTTCCTTTTCCCTTCTGGCAGACCCATTTTCTGAAGCGCTCGATGCTTTTACAACGCGCCACGTCAAGGAGTTCTCATGCGTGAACCCGTGTCCTCCCCGATGCCGCCCACCTTCGGACCCGGCGTGTCGCTTCGGGGTGCCTGGAACCCGGACTACGCGCGGGTGCTCACCCCCGAGGCCGTCGAGTTCGTCGCCAAGCTGGTGCGGACGTTCGATGGAAGACGCGAGGCGCTGCTGACTCGCCGCCAGGAGCGTCAGGCCGCCTTCCTACGGGGCGAGCGGCCTCAGTTCCTGCCCGAGACGAAGTCCGTGCGGGAGGGCGACTGGAAGGTAGCGCCGCTGCCCCAGGACCTGCTCGACCGGCGCGTGGAAATTACCGGCCCGGTGGACCGGAAGATGATCATCAACGCCCTCAACTCGGGCGCCAACGTCTTCATGGCGGACTTCGAGGACGCCAACAGCCCCACCTGGGACAACGTGGTGCGCGGGCAGCTCAACCTGATGGACGCGGTGCGCCGCACCATCGACTTCACCGCCGAGAACGGCAAGCACTACGAGCTGCACGAGAAGCCCGCCGTGCTCTTCGTTCGCCCGCGCGGCTGGCACCTGCCCGAGCGCCACCTGGAGGTGGATGGCAAGCCCGTCTCCGGCTCGCTCTTCGACTTCGGCCTGTTCTTCTTCCACAACGTGAAGGCGCAGCTCGAGCGCGGCACCGGGCCCTACTTCTACCTGCCCAAGATGGAGAGCCACCTGGAGGCCCGGCTGTGGAACGACGTGTTCCACCTGGCTCAGAGCGAGCTGGGCATCCCTCGGGGCACCATCAAGGCCACCGTGCTCATCGAGACGCTGCCCGCGGCGTTCGAGATGCACGAGATCCTCTACGAGCTGCGCGAGCACTCGGCGGGGCTCAACTGCGGCCGCTGGGACTACATCTTCAGCTTCATCAAGAAGCTCCAGAACGACCCCGCCTTCCTGCTGCCCGACCGCGGGCAGGTGACCATGGACAAGGCGTTCCTGGATGCCTACTCGCGGCTGCTCATCCAGACGTGCCACCGCCGGGGCGTCCACGCCATGGGCGGCATGGCCGCTTTCATCCCCATCAAGGGCGATGAGGACGCCAACGAGGCCGTCATGGCCAAGGTGCGCGCCGACAAGCTGCGCGAGGTGAAGAACGGCCATGACGGCACCTGGGTGGCCCACCCGGGCCTGGTGCCTCTGGCGCGCGAGGTGTTCGACTCGCACATGAAGGGCGCCCACCAACTCGACAACCTGCGCGAGGACGTGCAGGTGGGCCCCGCGGAGCTGCTCAAGGTGCCCCGCGGTACCCGCACCGAGGAAGGCCTGCGCCACAACATCAAGGTCGGCGTGCAGTACATGGCCGCCTGGCTGGACGGCCTGGGCTGTGTGCCCCTCTACAACCTCATGGAGGACGCGGCCACCGCGGAGATTTCCCGCGCCCAGGTGTGGCAGTGGATCCACCACGGCGCCACGCTGGAGGACGGCCGGCATGTGACGCGGGAGCTGTTCCGCCAGGTGTTCTCCGAGGAGCTGGGCCACCTGCGCCAGGAGGGCGCGCCCGAGCGCTACGGGGCGAAGTCCTTCACGCAGGCCAGCGAGCTCTTCGAGCGGCTGTCCACCGCGCCCACCTTCGAGGACTTCCTCACCCTTCCTGCCTACGAAGCATTGAACCCGCAGTTCTGAAAACCGCGAGAGGAGCTTTCGCATGTACGACGCCACCACCACCACTCCCGACTCTTCCCCTCACTCGAAGCTCCACGCTCAGCGTTTCGAGGGGATCGTCCGCAACTACACCCAGAAGGACGTGGAGAAGCTGCGCGGCTCCATCCGCATCAGCTACACGCTGGCGGAGATGGGCGCGAAGCGCCTGTGGGAGCTGCTGCACACCGAGAGCTTCGTCAACGCCCTGGGTGCGCTGACGGGCAACCAGGCCGTGCAGATGGTGCGCGCGGGCCTCAAGGCCATCTATCTGTCCGGCTGGCAGGTAGCGGCCGACGCCAACAGCGCCGGGCAGATGTATCCGGACCAGAGCCTCTACCCGGTGGACAGCGTGCCCACCGTGGTCCGCCGCATCAACTCGGCCCTGCGGCGCGCCGATCAGATCGACCATGCCGAGGGTCGCGATGACCGCTACTGGTTCGCACCCATCCTCGCCGACGCCGAGGCGGGCTTTGGCGGCCCGCTCAACGCCTTCGAGCTGATGAAGTCGATGATCGAGGCAGGCGCCGCGGGCGTGCATTTCGAGGATCAGCTCGCCAGCGAGAAGAAGTGCGGCCACATGGGCGGCAAGGTGTTGGTGCCCACCAACCAGTTCATCCGCACGCTGACGGCAGCACGACTGGCGGCCGATGTCATGGGCGTGCCGACCATTCTCGTGGCCCGCACGGACGCTGACAGCGCCAAGCTGCTGATGAGCGACGCGGACGAGTACGACCAGGCCTTCATCGACAAGAAGGCGGGGCGCAGCGCCGAGGGCTTCTTCCGCCTCAAGGGCGGCCTGGAGTGCGCCATCGCGCGCGGCCTGGCGTACGCGCCCTACGCGGACATGGTGTGGTGCGAGACGAGCACTCCGGACCTGAAGCAGGCGAAGCAGTTCGCCGAGGGCATCCACGCGAAGTTCCCGGGCAAGCTGCTGGCGTACAACTGCTCGCCGTCCTTCAACTGGAAGAAGCACCTGGATGACGCGACCATCGCCAAGTTCCAGCGGGAGCTGGGCGCCATGGGCTACAAGTTCCAGTTCGTCACCCTGGCGGGTTTCCACGCGCTCAACCACGCCATGTACGACCTGGCCCGGCAGTACAAGGACGGCGGCATGGCGGCGTACTCGGCGCTGCAGCAGCGTGAGTTCGCCTCGGAGAAGGACGGCTACACCGCCACGCGCCACCAGCGCGAGGTGGGCACCGGCTACTTCGACCAGGTGGCCGAGGTCATCTCCGGCGGCTGCTCCAGCACGCTGGCCCTGAACGAGTCCACCGAGGCGCACCAGTTCTAGCGTTCCGCCACTACCGAGGCCGCGTGTCCCTGGGCTGTTGCTCCCAGGGCCCGCTGCCTCTGTGTTTCTTCGGTCCGAGCGGAGCGCCTCAGCGCTTCTTCTTGTCGCTCTTCTCGTTGTAGGCGTCGCGCTGGCCGCGCTGCACGTCTCCCGCGCCGTTGTAGGGCACTCCCACCTCCGAGCGCTGCCCGCCGTTCTGATCGGAGAGGTCGGTCAGCGCTTCCCTGCCGCCGTCCCCTGGCAGCCGCTCCCCTTCCTCCTCCGGATCCTCCTGCTTCGCCGGATCCAGGGGCATGCCCACGCTGCGCTCCTTCCACTCCTTCGGGTCCATGGCTTCGCTCCTCTCGAGGTGTCTGCCCCTCAAGGTGCGGATGGGCCGGCCACGAGCAGCACGCGCCCGGATGCCTGCATGCCCTGGGCTCGTGGAGACGAGCGATGGGCCTTCAGTTCAGCAACGGCGGCTTCGACCTCGACGGGGGTGGACGGGCCTGCATCAGCTCCAGCCCCTGCCGCGTCAGCAGGAAGCGCACCACGCCCGAGCCTCGCTCCGTGTCGATCTCCGCCTCGAACGCCGGGCCGGAGATGCCGCCCAGGGCCACGTCTTTGCGGAGGTTGTGGACCCTACCGCTGAGGAGGTCTCCCGCTACCTGCCCCGACGAGTCGCCCCGCTGGTACAGCTCATACGCCGTCTGGTGCAGCGTCATCGCCAGCGAGGGCGTGAGCGGCTGCGTGCTGAACAGGACCGAGATGAGGGTCCAATAAGGGGGAGACTCGTCGTCGTCAGCCATCGCCCCACATCCTAATCAAGCACGGCCCCGCGCGCGTGGCTCTCTGCGTTGGACGATCTGCTCGGCCAGCGCCTCCTGCTGCTTCCAGTGCCCGTACAAGCGCCCCTGGGAGGCCAGTCGCTCCAGCCGGCGCTGCGTCTCCTCGTCCACCCGCCCCGCCGGTGCGTCCCGGTACGGTGTGCCCGGCAGTGGCATGAAGGTGTGCCCGTGGACTCGCGCTCCCAGATCCGAGAGTTGCTCCATCAACCGGAGCGTCGCGTCGATGTCCTGGGCCTCTTCTCCCGGCAGCCCGAGGATGAAGTCCACGTTGGGCAGGAAGCCCGCCTCCGTCGCCACTCGCACTGCCCGCACCACCGACTCCGTGTCGTGCCCCCGGTGGCTGCTCTTCAGAATGCGCTCGGAGCCCGACTGCCCGCCGATGATGAGGTTGTCGTTGGCCACGTACCGCTTGAGCACCGCCAGCGCCTCCGGCGTCACGTGCTCCGGCCGCACCTCCGAGGGGAAGGTGCCGAAGAAGATCCGCCCCTCGGGCGCCATCGCCTCCTTCAGCGCCGCCAGCAGCTCCTCCACGGCCGCCAGGTTCACCGCCTCGTCCACCGAGCCGTACGACAGCGAGGTGGGCGAGATGAAGCGCACGTCCCGCCGGCCCGAGCGCCGCAGCACCCGTGCCCACTCTGCCACGTTGCGCACGCTGCGGTGCCGGAACCGCGCCTTGCTCACGAAGGGCGTCTGGCAGAACCGGCACGCGTAGATGCATCCTCGAGTGATTTCGATGGCCCCGAACTTCCCCTGCCCCGCCGCGAACGGAGGGAAGGCGTCCAGGTCCACCACCCCCTCGCCCCGCCCGTTGTGTACCACCCGCCCCGCCTCCAACCGCGCCATCCCTCGCGTCCCCTTCGGATCCTCGCCACGCTGCAGCCGGCCCAGCAGCTCGCGCAGCAGATGCTCGCCTTCCCCCACCGCCACCAGGTCGAAGCCCGCCCGCAGCGTCTGCTCCGTCTCCGCCGTGGCGTGTACCCCTCCGGCGATGCAGAGAACCCGCCGGCCCTCCAGCCGCTCGCGCACCCACGTCAGCTCCTCGGCCGCCGCACCAAAGCTCGCCGAGTAGAAGGACCACGCCGCCACCACCGTGTCCCCCGCGTCCGCGCACTGCCGCACCGTGGCCAGCAGCGACTCGCGATCCCGAGGGAAGTGAAGCGACACGCCCGAGAGCGTCGCGTCCGACTCGATGGCGCCCGCCAGGACCGTGAAGGCGTACTTGCCCGGGTACTGGTAGCTCAGGACGAGCGAGACCTTCCCGTTGGAGCTCATGGATGCGCGATCATGCCACATGTGGCAGGACTCCTACCAAACCCCTGGAATCACAAGAGAAAAGAGGGTGAGCAACTTCCGCCCCTCCTGGCCGATAATGGGATCAGGAATCCGATCCCTGATCCGGGCCGGACCCATCTCTTTGGAGGAGCCATGAACATCAACAGCCTGGGCGGCCCGCGGATGACGCCCCTGACTTCCGTGGACAGCGCGTCCTCGACCGCTCGCACCAGCTTCGGCTCGCTCCTGCAGCAGGGCGGCGCCGCCAAGGCCGGTGGCGCCAACCCGCTCTCCGGCGGGAACATCGTCTCCGCGGCCATCGCCATCAACTCGGGCGGCGCTCCGAGCGCGGGTGTCGGCGCTCCCTATGCCCAGGCGACGCCCAACGCCCCCGCCCAAGGGACGACGCCCCCGTCTCCGACGACCCCGTCGACGGACTCCAACGCCGCCCAGCTCCAGGCCCAGGCCAAGTCCCAGGCCCAGACGGAGCAGATGATGGTGATGAAGAAGCTCGCGATCATGTCGATCGCCTCCTTCGCGGGCAGCACCTTCTCCCTGGGCAACAGCCGCATCCAGCTCGAGGCCGCGGACTGACCGTACCTCGGTAGTCCCGTGGAGGCGCTCGCGGCTCGTCACGTTTCGGCGAGCCGCTGGAGCGCCTCCCAGCATGCGCGTACGTGCCGCTCCTCCGTGCTCGGGGCGCCGATGGCCATGCGCAGCACGTACCTCGCGCTTGCTCCGCCCACCCCTGGCAACACCGTGTGCGTGAGGAACGCGCTCCCGCTGGCGTTCAGCCGCTCCAACAGCGCGCGGTTGCGTGCGTCCGTCTCCGAGGGCGCCTCTCCCGGGCGCGGCGCGAGGCGGAAGCACACCAGGCTCAGCGCGCGCGGCGCCGCCAGCTCGAAGCGCGTGTCCTGGCGCACCCAGTCCTCGAACAGCCCCGCAAGCCGCACGTGCTCACGGATGTAGGCCCGCAGGCCCTTCGCACCGTAGTGGCGAAGGACGAACCACAACTTCAGCGCGCGGAAGCGGCGGCCGAGCGGCACCTGCCAGTCCCGGTAGTCGATGACGGCGCCGCTGGCACTGGCGGCGTTGCGCAGGTACTCGGGCGTCACGCTCAGCGCGTCGAGCAGCGCGCTCCGGTCCCGCGTGTAGAAGGCGTTGCAGTCGAAGTTGGTGAGCAGCCACTTGTGCGGGTTGAAGGCGAACGAGTCCACCGCCTCGAGCCCCGTGGCTGGCTCCCGGTACTCCGGGCAGAGCAGCGCCGCGCCGGCCCACGCCGCGTCCACGTGGAGCCAGCCGCCCGCGGCGGACACGCCCGTGTCCCCCATCGCCCGAGACACCGGCCCCAGCGGGTCGAACGCTCCCGAGGAGGTGGTCCCGAGCGAGGCGCAAACGAAGAAGGGCTGCCGTCCCGCGGCCAGGTCCTCGCCAAGGGCGCGCTGGAGCGCCTCCGGGTTCATCGCGTAGGAAGCATCCGTCTCCACCATGCGCACGTGCAGGGTGTCGCTCGCATCGCGCGCCACGCCGCACAGCATGGCGGCCTTGAGCACCGAGGAGTGTGCCTGGGTGGAGGCGTACGCCACGAGGGGCGCATCTCCAGGCCGCTGGCGCCGCACCCGGGCGCGGGCCGCCACCATCGCCACCAGCGTGGCCTCGCTCGCCGTGCCCTGGATGACGCCGCCCCCCGTGCCCGAGGTAGAGCGGAAGGCCTGCGGCAGCGCCATCAGCTCCGCCAGCCAGTCCAGCACCCGCGTCTCCAGCTCGGTGGCGGCGGGGCTCGTGGACCAGAGCATCCCCTGCACGCCCAGCCCCGCGGACAGCAGCTCTCCGAGCACCGCCGGGCCCGAGGCGTTGGCGGGGAAGTACGCGAAGAACGAAGGCGACTGCCAGTGGGTGATGCCCGGCAGCACCACGGCATCCAGGTCCCGGAAGACGGCGTCCCAGCCCTCGCCGCCACCCAGTCCCTCCTCGGGAGCGTGCAGCGGCAGCTTCGCGGCCACCTCGCCCGGCGCCACCTGCGAGCGCACGGGGAAGGACTCCAGCCGCGCCCAGTAGTTGGCG
Organism: Hyalangium ruber; assembly: GCF_034259325.1. NCBI lineage: Bacteria > Pseudomonadati > Myxococcota > Myxococcia > Myxococcales > Archangiaceae > Hyalangium > Hyalangium rubrum. Next base: position 337,895 of record NZ_JAXIVS010000004.1, read on the forward strand.
ATCCAGTCCACCATCTGGTGGCCCAACCGCCGGAACTCCTCGGCATTCAGGTGGGGCACCGCCTCGTCGCGCTCGTCACTCATGGCAGGGTGGCGAACCCTAGTGACGCACCCCGGGTGTGTCGAGGCCCCGCGAGGCCCTCGCCCGTGGGCTCACCGCCGATAGCGGGCGCGCAGGGCTCCCAGCAACCCCAGCAGCGCCAACGCCGCGAGCGGGCTGCCCGCGGCGGAGCAGCCGATGCCCGTGTTGGTGCCCGACTCGATGATCTCCGGGACTCCGCCGGGCGGGGACTCTCCCGTTTCCGGAGTGCCACCGGGCGTCGTCTCGCCTCCGGACGTGGGCGCCTCCGGCGCGGGCGTGCTCGGGTCTGGCTCGGCGGGCGGCAGGCCCGCATCGGGCGTGCCCGCGTCCGGCGGCGGCGTGCCCGCGTCCGGCGGGGCCGGAGGCAGCACATCCGCCAGCTGCGTCCCCTTGATGAAGGCGTCATGGTAGACGACGCCCACCGGGACGATGGTGTCCTTGCGGTACAGCCCCAGCTTCAAATAGTTCTTCGTCCCCGCGTACATCGTCGCCAGGTTCGTCCGGGGCACCACCTTCTCTCGGTTGTGCCACAGCTCGATGAAGCCCGTGTTCGCGTCGGCCGACCACTTCACGTGGAAGATGAACTCGTGCCACACCCCGCGCGTCAGCGGCGCGGTCCACGGGGTGACGCTGCTGGTGAGCGTCAGCCGCATCTCCTCCCCGTAGACGTGGAACTCCACCGGCGGCGAGCCGCAGCACCCGTCGTGGTGCCACTGGGTGAAGACCTGCCAGGCGCGCTCGCTGGGGTAGTCCGGCGCGAACATCACCTTCCAGCGGTAGTAGTACTCCGTGCCCGCGGTCTCGTTGCTCAAGTGGAACAGCTCGTTGCGGTTGCCGCTGGAGTCGATGGGGTCATCGCCCTGCACCACCGTGGCCTTCAGCGCGTAGCGGCCCTCCGCCACCGGGCTCGTCACCACCTGCAGCCGGTCCGCGCTCACCATCTGCACCCCCGAGTACTGCGACCGGTTGCCCGTCTCGAAGTCCCCCCTCCACACCACACCCGCCAAGGCCGGCCCGGACACCGCCAACGTCACAAGCCATACGGAGAGGAATCTCAAGGATGCGTCCTCGTGAAGGTTGGTTGACCAACGAACACGGCACCCTAGCCAAAAAACATGTTTCATTCCTGCCCCCCTTTCTTCCCGCTCCCTCGTCGCTAGAGCGAGCAGGCAGGCAGGGGCATGGCCTGTTCGAGACATGTTTCACCGCGAGACATGTCTCACGCCGCCCACCGGCCGTAGGAGGGAGCCCCGCGATTGACGCACGGCGTCACCCCGGCCGGGAACACAAGGGGCTGCTTGTGAGCACGCGTGGTGTATGGTCCCCACCCCTTCGCGGCGCCCTCTGACGGGGCGTCCCGGGTACCTCCATGCTTGTCCTGCGTGACGTCCAGAAGAGCGATCTGGCCGGCCTCAAGCGGCTGGCCGCCGTGCTCAATACGGTGAATCTCCCCAACAACGAGGAGACGCTCTCATCGATGATCGACAAGTCGATCCGGAGCTTCGCCGGCAAGGTGAAGAACCCCATGGAGCGCGAGTACCTCTTCGTGCTCGAGGATGCGCGCAACCAGCACCTCATCGGCACCTCGATGATCATCGCGCAGCACGGCACCTACGAGGCGCCGCACATCTATTACGAGGTGAGCGAGCGCGAGCACTACTCGGCCTCCATCGACCGGCACTTCCGGCACAAGGTGCTCTCCATCGCCTACCACTACGAGGGCCCGACGGAGATCGGCGGCCTCGTGGTGGACCCGCCCTACCGCGCCACCCCGGACAAGCCCGGCAAGCAGCTGTCCTTCGTGCGCTTCCTCTTCATCGCCATGCACCGGCGCCTGTTCCGCCCTCGGGTGCTGGCCGAGCTGCTGCCGCCGCTCCTTCCGGACGGGCGCAGCCTGCTGTGGGAGGCCTGCGGCAGGAAGTTCACCGGCCTGTCCTACCAGGAGGCTGACCGCCTCAGCCGGCAGAACAAGGAGTTCATCAAGGAGCTGTTCCCCGCCTCGGACATCTACGCCTCGCTGTTCCCGACGCGGGTGCAGAAGGTGCTGGGCGAAGTGGGCCCGCAGACGCGCGGCGTGCAGCGCATGCTGGAGCGCATCGGCTTCCGGTACGTGGAGCGCATCGACCCGTTCGACGGTGGGCCGCACTTCGAGGCCAACGTGACGGACATCACCCTGGTGCGCCGCTACCGCACGGCGAAGCTGGCCTCGGAGGACTTCGAGCAGGAGGGGGACGACATGCTCGTCGCCTTCGAGCGGGACTCGGGCCGCAACCGCTTCCGCGCGGTGCGCGCGCAGGTGCGCATGGACGACCAGACGGTGTACCTGCCCTCTCGCGCCAAGGAAGTGCTCGACGCGCCCGTCGGCGCACGGCTGTCCCTCATCCCCTTCGAGTAGGGGCCCGCTTCAGGGGCGCCGCACCACACGGTGGCTGCCGCGCAGCAACTCCAGCCAGCGCTCACCCGCCTCGCGCCCGGAGTCCTTCGCGTCCACCAGCGCCAGCGGCAGGTGCGTCTGGGGCAGCACCGCGTCCAGCGAGGTGGGGTCCAGCTCCAGCGTCCCGCCGCCCGCGAGCGCCACCCGCACCCAGGCGTGCGGCCGCGCCGGTCCTCCGTCCACCACCAGCAGCCCGTGGACCAGCGCCACCTTCTGGCCCAGTCCCTCCGCCTCCGCGGCGAAGCGCAGCGCGTGAGCCAGGCACCCGCCCGCCTCTCCCTCGCCTCCCTCGCGCCAGTCCGCCTCGCCCGGCCCCTTCTCCGGAAAGGCCGCGTGGACACGCTCGGCCAGGGCTCTCGCCGCGCCCTTCTCCCACTCCGTCATTCCCGGCAGCCGCGCCGGCACCGGCCACGGCGGCTCGAAGCGCAACGCCCCGCGCGGCCCCTCCACCGGCACGCCCTCGGCGAAGAGGTCGGGAGGAGGCCGCAGCCGCTCGCCGGGCGCCGCCACGGTGAAGCGGGAGGCGCCCACCTCCAGCGCCTGAAGCCGCCCCGCCCCGTCGTACCGGGCCCGGAAGGGCGCCCCCAGCATCGTCCCCTCCACCTCCCGCCCCTGAATGGAGGTGACACAGTGCGGCCCCTCGCGCCCGGTCAGCTCCTCGCGCCCCGTCACACAGCCGTTGCGCGCGGGGGCCTGCCACACCCACAGCGCCTGCGGCAGACTCTGGGAGCCCTCCACGTGGCCCTGGGAATCCAACGCCAACGCCACCTCCCGTGTCCGGGCCCCCACGTGCCCCTCGCGCCGGTGCAGGTGCAGCGAGTGGTAGGTGAAGCGGCCAGGCGTCCGCTTCAACGTCACCATCCCCACCGGCACGCCCCGCCAGCTGAAAACGTAACGTGCTGAGTCCTCCTGCCCCTGGGGCCGGGGGGACCCTCCCCCTGAAAAGGGGCTCGACGTACCAGGTAGGAGCAGCACCCCCGCGGCCACCCAGGCGCGCCAGGGGCTGGAGCGTGCAAGGATTTTAGGAACGGCGGGGTAAGGCGGGTTAGCTTCGCGGCTGCTCATGGGAGCCAAACGGTACCTCTTCGGGTTCGGTCTCGTCGGGGGACTCACCACGGCGCTGGTCCTCGGCGGGCTGCAAAGCCTGCTCACGGGAGAGTCACGCACGCTGAGCGAGTGGCTCGCGCTGCTGCTCGGCACACCCCTGCTGTACCTGCTGGGCGGCTGGCTGTCGTGGTTCCGCTGGGCGGGACAGCGCGGCCGCGCGCGCCGTCGCGTCCTCACCCAGCTGGCCGAGGGAGACCTGGCCATCACCTCGCAGCTGCACTTCGAGGGCAAGGAGGACGTGCGCCGCCTCATCGCCTCGCTGCGCCGCGCCATCTCCCAGGTGCAGCGGGTGACGGTGAACATGCACCGCACCAGCACCTCCGTCTCCGAGCAGGCGCGGGTGTTGATGGAGGCCGCGCGCCGGCAGGGCACGGCGGTGGACCGCTCGCTGGACTCGGTGTCCAGCATGGGCGCGAGCCTCCACAGCGCCGGCCAGCGCGTGCTGCAGATGGAGAACTTCGCCCAGGAGACGACCAGCTCCCTGCTGGAGATGACCGAGCGGTTGCAGCAGGTGGGCCACGCCCTGTCCATCCTGGATGAGTTCTCGCACCACACCAGCGAGCTGGTGCAGGCCATGAGCGAGCGGCTCAGCAACATCGCCTCCGCGGGAGACGAGCTGGCGCGCTTCGCCAACGAGACCGAGAGCTTCGTGTCCATGGTGGGCACCGGCATCGACGCCGTGCGCCGCCGCGCCAGTGAGACCAACCAGCTCGCCCTGGCGGTGACGGCCACCGCCCAGCGCGGCGAGGAGCTGGTCAACGACAGCGTCAAGGGCATGTACCGCGTCGAGGAGACGGTGCGGAAGGCCGCGGAAATCGTCGACTCGCTGGGCGTGCGCTCCATGGAGATCGGCCGCATCGTCGACGTCATCCAGGAGATCGCCGACCAGACGAACCTGCTGGCGCTCAATGCCGCCATCATCGCCGCGCAGGCGGGCGAGCACGGACGGCCCTTCGGCGTGGTCGCCAACGAGATTCGCGGGCTGGCCGAGCGCACCGCGCGCTCCACCCGGGAAATCTCTTCCATGGTGACGGGCGTGCGCGAGGCGGTGAGCACCGCGGTGCTGCTGGTGAAGGAGGGCCGCGCGCAGGCCACCGCGGGCGTGCAGCGCGGGGACCGGGCGGCCGGAGCGCTGGTGGAGATTCGCAGCATCACCCAGCGCACCTTCGCCGCCGTGGAGTCCACCGTGGAGGAGACCAAGCGCCTGGAGTCGCAGGGCTCCACCGTGGTGGAGGCCAGCAAGCGGGTGGCGAGCCAGGTGGACGAGGTGACGCGGGCGGCCATCGAGCAGTCCGGGCACGCGCGCGAGCTGGTGCGGCAGACCCGGGAGATGGCGCGACTGGCCCGGGACGCCTCGGACAAAGTGGATGGACAGGCGCGCATCGGCCGCAACCTGTCCGAGGCGGTGATGCGGCTGGCGTCAGCCATCGAGGAGATCCGCAACGCGCACGCGGTGCTCACCACGGGCGAAGAGGCCATCCGCGTGGAGGTGTCCCGGGTGCGCGAGGACGCGCGCCGCGTCATCCGCAGCGGCGATGAGCTGAGCCGCACCGTGGATCAGCTCGGCAACGAGGCGGTGACCCTGGAGGCGGAGGTGTTCCGCTTCCGCCTGCCCCGCCCGCGCCCGGGCGGGAGGCTGCGCGTGGGCATCCACCAGTCCTCCTCGCTGCGCACGCGGCAGAACCTGGATCCGATCTTCAGCGTGGAGAACCAGCTGGCGGAGCTGTGCGCGTGCGTCTTCTCCGGGCTGCTGCGGCTGGAGGATGGCGTCCTGGTGCCGGACCTGGCCAACCAGTGGGAGGCCGACCCCACGGCGCGCATCTTCCGCTTCCACCTGCGCCGGGGCGTCACCTTCCATGATGGCATGGCGCTGACGGCCTATGACGTGAAGCGCCACTTCGAGCGGCTGCTCGACCCGGCGGTGCGCTCGCCGGACCGCACCCTGCTGGAGGACATCGAAGGGGCGCAGGAGTACACCGCCGGCACCAGCCGCGAGGTGAGCGGCATCCACGCGTTGGATGACATGACGCTGGAGATTCGCCTGCGCGAGCCCAAGGCGTTCTTCCTCCACCTGCTGGCGCTGACGCCCACGGCAATCGCTCGGGTGGACATGAACGGGCGCATGCTCGGCACCGGGCCCTACCGCCTGATGAGCTTCGAGCAGGACCGCATCGTCATGGAGCGCAACCCCACCTACTTCCGCTCCGGGCAGCCGCTGCTGGACCGGCTCGAGTTCAAGCTGGAGGAGTCCCGGCAGGATGCGCTCGCCCGGCTCAAGTCCGGCCAGGTGGATGTCGTCTCCTTCCTCTATGCCCAGCAGGCACAGATGCCCGGCATGGAGGACTTCCAGGTCATCGCCAGCGCCACGCCCTCCACGGCCTTCATCGGGTTGAACCTGCGCGAGTCGCTCTATGACGACGTGCGGGTGCGGCAGGCCATCCGCGCGGGGTTGGACATCCCCGCCCTGGTGGAGCAGTTCCACCCAGGGGCCCGCCCGGCGCGCACGCTCACGCCGCCGGAGCTGCTCCAGGAGAGCGAGCCGGGCGTGGTGCCAGGGCCGGATCTCGTTCGGGCCGAGCAGTTGCTGCGCGACGCGGGCGTGCGCACGGTGCCGCTGACGCTCTATTACCCCGCCGGCCAGGACACGAGCACCGAGGACCAGGTGCTCTTCCGCCGCCTCATCGACGCGGGGCTCCTGGAGCTGCGGTACATGGAGCTGCCTCAGCAGGAGTACGCCTCGCGGCTTCGCGAGGGTCGCATCCCCGCCTTCCGGAACCTCTGGATCGCCGACTACCCGGACCCGGACAACTTCCTCTACTTCCTGCTCCACTCGAGCGCGCAGACCATCTACCCGCTCGGCTACCAGAACGCGGAGCTGGACAAGATCACCGCCGAGGCGCGCGTCTCCATTGATCCGGAGCTGCGCCAGCAGCTCTACCGGCGCGCCGAGAAGATCTTCGAGCAGGACTGCCCGCTCATTCCCCTGTACCACGACCGCATCTACGCCGTGGCGAGCCCCATGGTGCAGGGCCTGCGGCTGCACATGACGCCGCCGCAGGTGCGCTACGAGGATCTGTGGGTGGACTCGGACGCGGCGCTCTGACTCAGGGCCTCGCGCGGCGGGTGCCCTGGACTCCGTGGCGCTGGGGCCAGCCGTGCTGCTCGGCCAGACCGTTGGGGCCCAGGTCGAACGCCTCCAGCTTCCAGACGCCGTCGCGCTCGAGCACGACGTAGAGGTTGCGCCCGACGTGTACCGCACCGGCGATGCGTGGCGTGCCCGGCAGCGGGCAGACGAGCTGCCCCTGGGCGGAGAGGAACTGGATGGAGGCCAGCGGTCCGCCGCCGTCCAGGGCTGTGCTCGTGAGTGCGCCCACCGCGCCTCCGCTCACCAGCGAGGCTTCGTGAAGGATGCTCGGCTCATCCAATGGGAGCACGGGTGCTTCCCAGGCTGTCTCGCCGGTGCGCGCGTTCAGGGCCCGGAGTACCAGCCGCTCCTGCTCTGGAGCGCAGGAGCCGGGGCCCGCATCCGGGCATGTGCGCGCGAAGGCGTAGCCCACGTCTCCCAACAGCAGTGCCGGCTCGTCCAGGGGCATGAGGGGTTGCGTGCCTCCGTCCCAGGAGACGTGGGCCAGGTTGCCTCCGTCCGTGCTGGCGAAGCGTCTCGTCCCAGCGAAGAGCCGCCCTCCCGCCACCGCCAGGGACGCGCCTCCGTCCCGGTCCGTGTCCAGCAGCGGCACGGTGACGAAGCCGGTGCCCGCGTCCTCGGGCTGCGGCTCGGCGCGTGAGAGCTGACCTCCGCCCTGCGCGCACAAGAGCACCAGTCCCTGCTCGTCGAGCGCCACGCGGCTGTCTCCTGCTCCGAAGCCTTCCACGGTGCCGGAGCGACGGACGCCTCCGTCCGTGCCGAAGACCACCAGCGTCGCGAGTGCCTCGGAGGCACCTGCATCCACGCCTCCGTCGAGCTCCCTTCCGGCGTCCTCGGGGGCTTGCCACGCGATGAGCGACACCACCTCTCCCTCGGCGGTCACCGCTACGCGCCCCACGCCCGTCGAGGGCTCTCCTTGCACATCGGGCGGCCGTTGCTCCCGAAGCGAGGCCTGCCACAGGCGCTCGCCCGGAATGGCGCGTCCATACCCCTCCAGGCTCTCGGGCTCGTGCAGGAGCACGCCGGCGTCCGACACGGCCAACAGCGTGCGTACTCCACCATCCGTATATGGCGCCTCGAAGCGAAGCAGGCCGTTCTCCGTGAAGGAGACGAGACGGCAGCCTGCGTCGTCCGCGCAGACAGAGGTGAAGAGCGCACCTCCATAGGAGAGCAATACCGGCCCTCCCGTCTCCGCCACGGGCACTCCGCCGAGCCCTTGGGAGAAGCTGGGCACGAGGTCTCCCGCATCCGGACGCTGGCACTCGCCGCTCTGGCAGCGGCCTTCTCCCTGGCAGGGCGTGGCGGGCGAGCACACGAAACCATCCGGCGTGGGCACGGTGCGGCAGGTGCCGGAGAAGCACACGCTGGCCGTCCGGCAGTCGACCGGGCCGCAGATGCTGTAGTCGGCGGCGTCCGCCTCGCCGCAGCCGCGCTCGCGCTGGCACACGCCCACGCGGCAGGGGTTCGCGGGCTGGGGACACGCCACGGGCTCCGTCACACAGCCCTCGGTGGCAGAGCAGGAGTCCACCGTACACGGGTCATCGTCGTCACACAGGCGCGGCTCGCCCACGCACACGCCCGCCTGGCACCGGCCTCGCTCCTGGCAGAGGCTGGAGGGAACGCATGTCGTTCCGTCGGGCAGCGGCGACTCCACACACACGCCCGGCTCCAGCTCGAAGCGGGACTGGACACACTGCGCCGTCGGCACGCACGCCAGGGGGCGCACGCCCAGGCCCTTGAGCGCCACGGACTCGGCACGGCTTCCCGCGGTGAGCTCCAGCGTGCCTTCCGCCGGCCCGTTGCCCGCGGTGAACACCACTTCCAACGTCGCGGTGCCACCGCCCGGCACCGACACCGTGCCCTGAGTGACGGAGAAGGGTGCGCTGGCGCTCGCCGTCACCGTCACCCCCGCGCGCCCCGTGCCCAGCAGTGTCACCGTGCGGCGGGACTGGGTGCCCTCCAGCACGCGGCCGAAGTCCACCTGCGTGTCTTGGGGCCGGAAGTCACCACGCGCGCCTCCGACGCCTGGCTCGTCACACCGGCAGGCACCAGCAAGCACGAGCGCCACGAGGAACAGGAGCCAGGGCCGAGTGCGGAGCATGGGGCGGACTTAACCAGCTTCGCGCCAAGGCCTGAAGAGGCAGTGCAATCCTCCGTTCGGACGAGACGCTTTCGGCTGCTTCCATTCAACTGGAAGTGGCGCCCGCCCAGTCCCCGCGCGTGGACGGTGCGTCTCGTTTCTGGACTCTCCTCGCACGCGAAGGGGCTGAAACTCCTCGATCCTACCGTTGGCCTCACTCCTGCTTTAGCGCTCGCGGGGGGGCGCACTCCCGCGGCCCCCTATCATTAGAGGAGTGACAACGATGGACACAAATACCCCGAACGATACGCGTCTCAACCTCACGCTCCCGCAGGTCGAGGAGCGCATCACCACACTCGTGCGGCAGGGCAACCTCGACACGCACGAGATCGGCCGGCTCTACAACTACGTGGTGGAGAACAAGCTGGCGAAGAAGCCCCAGTACAAGAATGCCCAGGACTTCTTCAAGAAGCGCATCAAGGGGCTCAGCCAGTCCGCCCTGAGCATGTACGGCACCGTGGCGCGCCAGTTCAACGCCGAGCACTGCGGGCAATACGGCATGAACAACCTGTATGTCCTGCTCACCTACGAGAAGCTCTCGGGCACCAAGGTGGATGTGAAGGACCCGGGCCCCACGCCTATCACGGTGCCGCAGGAGGAGGGCGCACCGGTGCAGAAGCCCTTCGCCGAATGCACCGTGGAGGAACTGAAGCTGGCGGTGCAGTACAAGCGCTCGCCGCCCGCTCCGGGTATCCCCACCACGGACATGGTGCGCCTCCAGCGCTACCATGACACCCTGGCACGCTTCTTCCCCGAGAACGCCCTGGTGCGGCTCAACGCCCGACTCCACCGCGACCAGATCCTCCTCAGCGTGAAGGACGTACCGGAGGCGGAGCTGGAGCAGCTCGCGGAGGCCATCCTGGAGTGCCTCAACCCCGCCCGTGAGGCGGCGTAGGACTACGTGCTGAGAGGGGGGCCAGGACGCGGACGGAATGGCCCCCCTCCTCCCTTTCGGCGAAGTCCTGATAGAGAAGCGTGTGACTCTCACGTCCCACGCCATGCGCTCCCAGAGACGACCGCAGACCCGACCAGAGCAGCTTGTTCATCCGGTGATGGCAGCCCCACTGACGCCCCAAGCCTCTGAGTCAAAGCCCGTCACGCTTAGTTAAGGAGCACGCCGTTAAATGGGTCTTCGGAAATGATTGAACATGCCCATGCTCGAAGCGTTCTCTGGAGCTTCGCATGCTTGAGCCTCGCCAGTGCCGTGCTCGCGGCTTGCGCCAGCAACCCCAGGCCATCCACCCGTGGTGACTTGCGCCTCGACACGGAGACCGTTGGCCGCATCCGCCATGCCGCCACCACAGGTGAAGCAACGAGCAGTCTTGTCCCCGCCGCCACCCGGGTCGTGGCCTCCAGTCTCGCCGAGTTCGTCCCTGCCCTGCTGGTCCTCCTCGAGAGCGACAACGCGGTGAATGACTTCGAGGAGCGCCTCTGGGAGTGTGCCCGGCAGGCTGAGCGCCAGGTCAACTCGTCTTTCTTCGGTAACCGCGCCCCCACTCGCGCCGAGTGCGGCGAGGAGGTGGTGGTGGACGGCTGCGCCGAGCCCATCACCCGCGCCATGCTCTTGGGCCAGCAGAAACATGCCCGCGCCCTCCAGTGCGCTCGCGAGGTCCTCGAGCAACTCTGGCCCGCGCCGTTCAGCCTCGAGCAGCGCTACCGCTACTACCCTCATGCCAACTTCCTGGAGACCGTCAGTCGCGCCGAGGAGGAGCGCCTCATTGCCCTGGGCTGTACCCGCGAACTCTGGCGCACCATCAAGCCCGACATCGTCCTTCATGCCGATAAAAACCTGCGGCGTGCCGTGCTCATCCTGGACTTCAAGTTTCCCTGTCCCGACACCAACGAACCACGGTGGAAGGAGTATGGAGACAACAGCGCCTATACCGGTTCCAGCCAGGGCAAGGTCTACAAGGACGCATTGGGAGGAGAGCCTTTGCTCATCTCACCCCGTGGGGGGATAGCTCGATGAGCGAGCGCTTTCCCGTCTTCCGCTTGATGAGCAAGGGCGACAGGATGGTCGCCCGTGACGGACTCGTCCTCTGCTTCTTCATGCGCCGCCCGCATGGAGAGATCGCCCCCGCTCTGTGGCGGGCCTTACAGACCTACCGTCGTGCCATCCTCCCGCAGTCGCTCAACTGGTATGGGGCGGAAGATGGAGACACCCTCCCGCTCGATGACAAGGGCTGGGAGCACATCCGCTGGAAACTCCTCGAGCGACCCTGGGGGGATGCCTGGAACGTCGACCTGGAGGAGGACTGTAGCGAAATAGGCGGCTACCACTTCGAGTACCGGGGCTGGAGACTCGATGCCCCGAGCTTCGAACGCGACGAGGACTCTAGCTGTGGGGTGAGCTTCACCTTTCCCACCGAGTACCTCCTGGGGCACGGTCCCGCCCACCTGCGCACCGTGGCCCTGGAGCTGGCTCACGAGCTGCCCTTCAGCTTCGGCTACGCCAGTCTGGCCGTTATCTCCCCACACGGGATGTGGTACGCGGCCCGCCACGAGCTGATCGGCCTGCTCAATCGCTACATGGGCTTGGACTTCTATCACTTGGATTCCACTTGCTCGGTCATTGGCACCCGCGCCAGAGGCGCCTACTGGCTCACCTTCCTGGGTCAACCCCTGCTCAGTCAGCTCGGTGGCATCGAGGCGCTGCGACACAAGCTCCCCTTCCAGGACATCACCTTCCACCCGCTGGAAGGTGAGCGCCTGCTGCTCACCCTCGGGCAGTGGCCCGATGCCATCGACATCCAGAGCTCGCGGAAACTCGATGTGGCGCACTACCGGGCCCTGGCTCACCTGCTGGAGCCCCTCCTCTACGAGGAGCGCTCTGGCTGGGTTTCCCTCGACAAGGACAACATGCGCCGCTGGCTCCGCCGCCTCTGTCAGTGAGCGGGGCCGCTCTACCGGAGCCGTCCGCTGAACCCAAGCTGGCGGGTGTGCCGCCTCACAAGGTAGGGTGCCTCATTGCTTACCTGGTTGGAGGCCTCCATGACGACATCCGCCGGCCCTCGGTACGCTCCCGTTGATGAAGTCGTCGGCCGCTGGCGCCTGCTCGAGCGCGCCGGCGGTGGCACCTTCGGGACGGTCTTCCGCGCGCAGCTCACCTCCGAGCCAGGCACCGTGGCCGCAGTGAAGATTGCCCGCCACCCTGGCGATCCACGCTTCGAGCGGGAGGCGAAGTTGCTGGATGAGGCCCGCTCGCCGCACCTCCCCAGACTCTTGGACAAGGGGGAGTGGACCTCTCCTGCTGGGCAGCGCTACCCCTACCTCGTCATGCAGTGGGTGGAGGGCCTGTCGCTGTACGCCTGGCGGAACGCGCGAGGCCTCACGCAGGCCTCCGCGGCTCAGGTCTTGTGCCATGTGGCGCGGGCGCTTGCCGATACCTCCTCCGCTGAGCCTCCGCGCTTGCTTCCCCCGGGAGCGTTGGTCACGGTGGCGCCGGAGCTGGAGCGGCTCATCCTCCCGCTCCTCTCCAAGAACAGCCAGGAGCGAGGCAGCGCGGCGGAGCTGGCCCAGGCACTGGAGCAAGCAGCGGCCAGCGCTGGGCATGCGCCCATCGCGGCAAGCCCTTCTGTGATGGAGACCCAGAAGACGGCCCGCCCTGGTCCTCGACCACGCCTCACGGTGCCCTCGTGGCTGACGTGGGCTGGCAGCTCAGCGCTCGGTGCCTGTGTAGTAATTGCCGTCTGGACCGGAGTCCACGGGCCGAAAGCGCCAGAGGCCACGCACCCGTCTGTGCGGGCTGAAGAAGAGAAGCCGGAGGCGAGCGTTTCGGACGAGCGTAGGACGAGCCTGGCGGATGCCGGAGTCGAGGAAGCCCTCGCCGCTGTGCATGAGCTGCCCAGCGCGCGGTTCGGAACACCGCACTTCGGACGGGAGATGCCTCGGGAGCCCTTCAAGGGACAGCGAAAGCCGCCCTGTGGGCGCTTGGAAGTAGCGATCAATGGGGCGTGCTGGGTCGAAGTGGGAAGGCAGAAGCCACCTTGTGGCAACGACGGGTTCGACTGGAACGGGCTCTGCTACATTCCCAGCTTCAATAGTCCGCGCCAGCCCACCTCCGGGGAACCCTGACTTCCCATTGCTTTTCCAGCAGGTGAAGAGCGCGAAGACGCCGCGGCAGTACTACGGACCCGGCGGCACTCAGTCCGTCGCGGTGCGCCGCCGCGCCAGCGTGCGAATCACCACCGCCAACACCCCGATGAGGACCAGCCCCACCACGGCCTGCTGGTACCGGGCCATCATCGACTCCAGCTGCTCGAGGTTCCCACCCACAGCCGCGCCGATGGACAGCACCAGCCCGCTGTGCGCCAGGCACGACACCGTGCCCAGCAGCAGCGCGTTGCGGCGGGGAACATGCGCGGCGCCCGCGGCGATGAAGATGACGCCGCGAATGCCGGGCAGGAACCGGTTGACCAGCAACAGCCACGGCCCGCTGCGGCGCATCCGCGCCTGCACCACCTCCAGCTTCGCGTGGGTGATGCCGAGCACCTTCGCCTTCGGGTTGGCCTCGAACTTCCGCGCCAGCCACCGGCCGAACCCGTAGTTGATGGCCGCGCCCGCCACGCTGCCCACCGTCACCACCAGCAGGATGAGCGGCCAGGGCTGATCCCCCCGCACCGCGTACACCCCGCCCAGCAGGGTGATGGTGTCTCCCGGGAAGGGCGGCACCACGTACTCCAGCATCGCCGCCACCCCGAGGACCAGCAGCCCCGCCATCCCCAGCGCCATGATGAAGTTGTCGATGGACTCCACCATCCGCGCTTCCTCCTCCGCTTCACGCCCGTGGCCCTCCTTTATAAGCACCGGAGGCCCTGCGCACCGTTCCCAGGTGGGACAGCCAGGCTGGCCGGGCAACCCGGTTCGGCTCCTGAACGGGAACGCCGTAAGATGGTGGACACCCGCCATGACTCCCGCCCCCCACCTCGCCCCACCTCCCAGCCCCGAAGCCCCCTCCGCGCCGACACTGGCGGCCGCCTCGGCCCCCCTTCCCGCCGCCCGCCTGATGGCACACGCGGCCGCCTGGCTCATGCTCATCGGCCTGCTCACCGGTGGCTATGTCTCCTCGGCCATGACGGGCAAGGTGCCAGCCGATCCCCACATGGCTCTGGCCGCGCACCTCAACGCGCTGATGGGCACCTTCTTCCTGCTGGGCGTGGCGTGGACGCTGCCCATGCTGCGCTACGGCCCCGTGGGCCAGCGGCGCCTGGCCTGGGCCGTCATCCTCGCCAACTTCGCCAACTGGGGCGTCACCTGTGTAAAGGCGTGGCTGCGCGTCTCGGGCGTGGACCTCATCGGCCAGCCAGCCAATGACGCCATCTTCATCACCCTCACCGCCACCGTGGTGCTGCCCTCGCTCGCCGCCGCGGGAGCGTGGGTATACGGCTTCCGTCGCGCGGGCTGAGTCCCCTGGTCGGCGACAAGCCCTCCGTCAGGCCCCCGAGGTGACCCCCAGCGGGGCCTGCGCATAGAATCTCTGTTCATCTTCCTACAATGGAGTTTTCCCAGGTGACGCACCGCACGGTTGCGCTGGTTGGTCTCGCCTTGGCAACGATGGCAGCTCCTGCCTTCGCCGCCCGGCAATTGCCCACGGTGGATGCCTTCACGAGCACCCCGCTTCCCCTCCAAGCCTCGAGCATGCCGGAGCGTGCCAAGGGCCTCCACGTCGTCTCCGAGGAGCCACGGCTCGGAGTCCCCACCTTCGCCTGGGGCGTGAGCCCTCCGGTACACGGGCCCCAGCTGCGGCGTCCCGTGACGCCCGAGGAGGCCGCGCGCGCGTACCTCAACACGCACGTGGGGCTCTACCGGCTCTCGCGCACCGACGCCGCGCACATCCCCGTGCGGGGCGTACACCGCATGCGCGAGGGCGCCAGCATCGTCTCCTTCGCCCAGGAGGTGGAGGGCATCGAGGTGTTCCGCCAGTCCCTCAAGGTGCTGCTGGACTCGGACAACCAGCTCGTCGCCATGTCCGGGTACTTGAGCCCCGCAGCCTCCGCGCCGCGCCGCGCGGGCACCCTGCGCTTCACGCTCACCCCGCCCGAGGCCATTGCCCTGGCCTGGAGCGACCTGCACGGCGAGGCGCTCCCCGCCTCGAGCCTGCGGCTCACCGGGCGCGCCAACGGCCCCTACAGCCACTACGCGCTCAGCCCGGGCCCGCGACAGGTGGTGTTCGCCTCGCCCGCGCGCGTGCGGCAGACCTTCTTCCCCCTGCCCGGCGCGCTGGTGCCCGCGTACTACGTGGAGCTCGACACCACGCCCGTCACCGAGACGGACGGAGACCACTACGCCTACGTCATCTCCGCCGAGGACGGCCGGCTGCTGTACCGCCATGACCTGACGGCGCACCAGAGCTTCACCTACCGGGTGTGGGCCGACGCGCAGAGCCCGCACGTTCCCTATGACGGGCCCCAGGGCACCGAGCCCACGCCGCACCCCACGGGCTTTCCGGACAACTACCAGGCGCCCTTCGTCTCCCCCAACCTCATCACCCTGCAGAACGTGCCCTACAGCCGAAATGATCCGTGGCTGCCCGCCGGCGCCACGCAGACGACGGGCAACAACGTGGAGGCCTATACCGACTACGCCACCCCCAATGGCTTCAGCGCGGGCGACATCCGCGCCAGCGTCAGCGCGCCGAACACCTTCGGCCACGCCTACGACGTGACCCAGTCGCCGACGCTCTCAGACGCGCAGCAGATGAGCTCGGTGACGCAGCTCTTCTTCGTGACCAACTTCCTGCACGACTGGTACTACGACTTCGGCTTCGACGAGGCCTCGGGCAACAGCCAGATGGACAACTTCGGGCGCGGCGGGCTCGGCGGAGACAGCCTGCTCACCGAGGCGCAGGACTTCTCGGGGCGCAACAACGCGAACATGTCCACCCCGGCCGACGGCGGCCGGCCCCGAATGCAGATGTTCATGTATGACACGCGCGGGCTGCGCGTCATCGACATCCCCGAGGGCCACCCCTCCGTGGGTCGCTGGACGACCGGCACCGCTGCCTTCGGGCCCACGCAGTTCAGCGTCACCGCCGCCGTCGTCGTCGCTCAGGATGGGGTCGCCGGCCCTAGCAGCGGCACCGTGGCGGATGCCTGCGAGCCGCTCACCAACGGCGCCGAAGTGCTCGACAAGCTCGTCCTGGTGGACCGCGCCGGCTGTGCCTTCACCCTCAAGGCCGCCAACGTCCAGGCCGCTGGAGCCGCCGGTGTCATCATCGCCAACTCGGCGACGAACGGGGCCTCGTTCCACCTCGCGGGCCGCGCCTCGGACATCACCATCCCCGTCCTCTCGGTGGGCACCTCGCTGGGCAACGCGCTGCGGAGCCAGCCTCCCGCGAGCGTGACCGTCATCCGCGAGGCCGCAGACCGCGATGGCGCGCTGGACAACACCATCGTCGCCCATGAGTGGACGCACTACATGAGCAACCGCCTCATCGGTAACGCCAACGGCCTGACCAACAACCAGGGCCGCAGCATGGGCGAGGGCTGGAGCGACTTCGCGGGCCTGCTGATGCTGGTGCGCGAAGGGGACAACACGCGGCCGTGGAACGTCGACTTCGGCGGTGTCTATGCCCGCGCCGCGTACGCCAGCAGCGGCGGAACCAACCAGGGCTACTACTGGGGCAACCGGCGCTACCCGTACACCACCGACATGACGAAGAACCCGATGACCCTCCGCTACATGGAGCTGGGCGTGCCGCTGCCCGCGGACATCCCGGTTTCGTTCGGCGCGGATGGCGCGAGCAACGCGGAGGTCCACGCCTCGGGTGAGCTGTGGGCGGTGATGCTGTGGGAGTGCTACGCCTCCCTGCTGCGCGACACCCCGCGCTACACCTTCGCCCAGGCCCAGGCCCAGATGAAGGAGTACCTCGTCAGCTCGCTCAAGCTCACCCCCAACGCTCCCACCTTCCTCGAGGCGCGCGACGCGCTGCTGGCCGCCGCCTATGCCAATGATCCGGCCGACTACGTCCTCTTCGCCCGAGCCTTCGCCAAGCGCGGCGCTGGGCCACGGGCCGTGGCGCCCCACCGCGACTCCACCGACCACGTCGGCGTGGTGGAGAGCTTCCAGGTTGGCAAGGACGTGACCCTGGCCAGCGTGGAGCTGCTCGAACAGTCGGGCTCGACGGCGTCCTGCGACGATGACGGGGTGCTCGACACGGGCGAGACGGCGCGCGTGCGGGTGACGCTGCGCAACAGTGGCATCGGCGCCCTGAGCCGCACGAGCATGACGCTCTCCAGCAACGACCCGGACGTGTCCTTCCCCTCGGGAGCCACGGTGGCCCTCCCGGCCTCGGAGCCGCTCCAGCTCGTCAGCGTGGAGCTGCCGGTGAAGCTGTCGGGCGCCGCCACCCAGCGCAACATCTCCCTCACCGTCGCCTACCGGGACGAGGAGCAGGTGGTGCCCGGCGACCAGACGCACACGGTGGTGGTGCGGGTGAACACGGATGAAATCCCGGCTTCGAGCACCCTCGAGACGGTGGAGGCCGCTGGCCACCCGTGGCTCCTGGTGGGTTCGACGGCCCCGGGCATCCTGCCCTGGAAGCGCCAGGCCAACGCGGACAACACGGGCTGGTTCTTCTACGGCCCCGACAATGGTCGCGCCGCGGAGATCCTCCTCGTCTCCCCGCCGCTGCAGGTGGCGAGCACGGGAGACTTCCGCTTCACCTTCCAGCACCGCTACGACTTCGAGCTGGGCGACGATGGCGTCTACTACGACGGCGGCGTCATCGAGCTGAGCGAGGACAACGGGTCGACCTGGGTGGAGCTCAACGGCGCCGTGCGCCCCTCCTACAACGCGCTGATCTCGACAGGAGGCAACAACCCCATCGAGGGCAAGCAGGCGTACGGAGGCCAGAGCGCGGGTTATCCCGCCTTCAG
Organism: Hyalangium ruber; assembly: GCF_034259325.1. NCBI lineage: Bacteria > Pseudomonadati > Myxococcota > Myxococcia > Myxococcales > Archangiaceae > Hyalangium > Hyalangium rubrum. The sequence goes on from NZ_JAXIVS010000004.1 coordinate 355,678, forward strand.
CTCGGCTTCGGTCGAGCTCGGCACGCTCTACGCGGGCAAGACGGTGCTCATCCGCTTCCGCATCGGCACGGACCTCGGCGTCGGCGCGCCGGGGTGGGAGGTGGATGACCTCCAGTTCGAGGGCATCGTGAACACGCCGTTCGCCACCGTGCTTGCCCACCGCGGCCAGTGCATCAACCGGGTGCCGGTGGTGAGCGCGGGTGCGGACCAGACGATCAACGAGCGCCGCCGGGTGACGCTCTCCGGCAGTGCGACGGACCCCGAGGGGGCCCCGTTGACCTACGTGTGGACCCAAACGGTGGGCCCGGCGGTGACGCTCAGCGGCGCGAGCGAGGCGAGCTCCACCTTCCGCGCGCCGGAGGTGACGGAGGACACGGACCTGCGCTTCGAGCTGCGGGCCAGTGATGGGGTGAACACGAGCCCTCCCGCACAGGTCACCGTGAGGGTGCGGAACATCTCCAACGGCAACCGGCCTCCCTCTGCCCAGGCGCAGGGGCCGGACGCGGTGGACGAGGGCGCGAGTGTCACGCTCACCGGCGGAGGCACGGATCCGGATGAGGACGTCGCGCTCGTCTACGCGTGGACCCAGGTGAGCGGCCCGACCGTCACCCTGAGCGATGCGGCTTCGTCGCAGGTGAGCTTCACCGCGCCTCAGGTGCCCGAGAACAAGGAGCTGCGCTTCCAGCTCGTCGTCAGCGATGGAGAGCTGAGCAGCGAGCCGGTGGTGGTGACGGTGCAGGTCCGGGATGTGTTCGACGCGAAGCCGGTGGCACGCGCGGGCGAGGACCAGAGCGTCAAGGAGGGCAACGTGGTGACCCTGAGCGACGCGGGCTCCACGGACCCGGAGGGCACCCCGCTCACCTACGCGTGGACCCAGGTGGAGGGCCCCACCGTGACGCTCACCGCGCAAGGCGCGCGCGCCACGTTCACCGCTCCTGGAGTGGACGCGGACACGGTGCTCACCTTCCAGCTGCGCGTCACGGACACCCATGGCGAGAGCAGCGAGGACACGGTCTCCGTGAACGTGGCGAACGTGCCGGAGCCCGACTCGGGCTGTGGCTGCGGCGCGGGCCAGGATGGCTCGGTGCCCGCCACGCTGGTCATGCTGCTCGCGGCGGTGGCCTTCGCCACGCGGCGTCGGCGCGCGTAGTCACGAAGGCGGCGCTCTAGCGCCGAGCGGTGGAGACCGGGTGGCAGACGCTGCCCGGTCTCTCCTGCTGGCCCCCTGCGGCAGCCGGGGATGAAGCGGGGCCGCTACAGCGCTTCCAGGACCTTCTTGACGCGTTCGAAGGCCCAGTCCAGCTCGGCCTGGGTGACGACGAGCGGCGGCGTGAGACGGATGACGGAGTCATGCGTCTCTTTGCAGAGGATTCCTTCCGCCATCAGCGCCTCGCAGGCGGGCCGTGCGGAGATGTCCAGCGCCACGCCCACCATCAGCCCCCGGCCGCGCACCTCCACGATGTGGCGGTTCTTCAGCGTCTTCAGCGCGGCCAGGAACGTCTGCCCCAACGCCGCGGAGCGCTCCACCAGGCGCTCGTCGCGCAGCACGTCCAGGGCGGTGCGCGCCACGGCGCAGGCCAGCGGATTGCCTCCGTAGGTGCTGCCATGCTCACCGGGATGGAGCACGCCCATGACCTCGTCGTCCGCCATGACGGCGGACACAGGATAGAAGCCGCCCGACAGCGCCTTGCCCACCACGATGACGTCCGGCCGCACGTTCTCGTGCTGGAAGGCGAACATCTTCCCGGTGCGCCCCAGGCCCGTCTGGATTTCATCCACCATGAACAGCACCCGGTGCTGCCGGCAGAGCTCGGCCACCTGCGTCAGGTAGCCGTCCCGCGGAATCAGCACACCGGCCTCCGCCTGAATGGGCTCCATCAGGATGGCGCAGGTGTTGGGGGTGATGGCGCGCCGCACCGCCTCCACGTCGTCGTAGGGCACCACGACGAAGCCGGGGGTGAAGGGGCCGAAGCCGTGCCGGTAGCGCGGCTCGGTGGAGAAGCTGATGAGGCTGATGGTGCGCCCGTGGAAGTTGTTCGCGAAGACGATGATCTCCGCCCGGTCCTCGGGGATTCCCTTGACGGTGTGGCCCCACTTGCGCGCCAGCTTGATGGCCGTCTCGCACGCCTCCGCGCCCGAGTTCATCGGCAGCGAGCGACTCAGGCCGGACAGCTCTCGCAGCGCCTTGTAGAGGTGGGGAAGCTGGTCGTTGCGAAAAGCCCGTGACGTCAGCGTCACCTTCGAGGCCTGCTCGCGCAGCGTCTCCAGGATGCGCGGGTGGCAGTGGCCCTGATTCACCGCGGAGTACGCGCTCAGGCAGTCGAGGTACTTGCGGCCTTCCACGTCATGGACCCAGCAGCCCTCTGCCCGTTCGATGACGATGTCCAGCGGATGGTAGTTGCGCGCTCCGTACCGTTCTTCCAGGTCGATGTAATCGCGTGTGGAGAGGGGGGGCGTGGCGTTCTCGGAATTCATCGAGATTCCTCGGGGTGGGGGAAGCTTCAGGAGCTAGCACCTAGCAGAACATCAGCGGGGCGACGCGTGCATTCGATGATGTGCGTCGGCGTGACTACAAGTCGATCCGCTAGCGACGCGCTACAATGGCCGCTGGATGCTCGGAACAAACCCTCATGGGGCGCATCGAATCCTCCGCGTGGCGCTCACGAGCCTGGCCTGTACCCTCGTGGTCCTGTGGCTCTCCAGTTACAAATCCTCCAGCTGGCTGGGCGTCGTCCTGGCGCGAACCGAACGACAAACGCTCGTCCACCACACGTATCTGCGCTTGTGGTGGCCAGGGGATGGCTCGATCCGGGTCGGCGGAGGTGCCATCCGCAGTGTGCTATCCAGCACCCCGGCGAAGCCCTTCGTCCTGGAAGCGAAGTTCTTCAGGTCCCGCAAGTTCCACATGCGCCAGCCGCCCTCTCTCTGGAACCGTCTCGGCTTCTGGTGGGTGACCACGCCTCTGTACGATGACGAGCTCAGCAACGACTGGACCTTCTGGGCTGGGATTCCCAGTTGGATCCCTCCGTTGCTGACGGGCACGGTGGCCGCTGTCCTCATCCGGAGAGCCCGCGGCTCTGCACGTAGAGTGGCGGAATGAACTCCCTGGGGCTCGTCCTCACGCTGCTGGCTGCTGCTCCGCTGCCTCCCACCCGGTGGCTCGCGCCGCTCCCGGCTCACAACTCGTCCATCCTGGCAGTCGCCGTGGCGGCGGATGGGCGGTGGGTCTCCACGGAGGGACGGTGGATCCGCGTCTGGGACAAAAGCGCCACCACGCCCTCGGTATCGATCGACGCCAGTCCGCAATATGTCCGCCGGCTCTGTATCTCTCCCGACGGCAAGCGCCTGGTGGCGATGGGCGAGCGCTTGGACCTGGCCCTCTACTCCCTGCTCGAAGGCGAGAAGAAGGGGGAGTATCGAACGGAGGCGGGGAGCGGCGGCTGGTCGTCCTCGCTCGACTGTCAGCGCGCGGCCTTCATCGCCCAGGGCCGCGTCCAGCTGCTGGAGCTCGGCAAGCTGCCCCTGCCCGCGGTGCGCTTCCTCACTCCAGAGCCTGGAAAGGACCCGGGCGCGGCAGTCTCCAACCTGGCCATCTCCGACTCGGGAACCCGGCTCGCCGTGCGCTCCCGCAACGGCCGTCTGGCGCTGTATGACTGGGCAAGCGCCACGTTGCTGGAGGAACTGGAGCCCGCCTCGACGGTCGTTCCAGAAGCTCCCGCCCAGTTCTTCTTCACCCGCGAGGACTCGGTGGCGGGCTACTACGCTCAGCGCCAGGTGGGGCAGTCGTGGAAGCGCGGGGCGCCCTCGCAATGGACGAAAGTGTCCTTCAAGCCCGAGCATTTCCATGGCGTGGCGCGTGGCTGCTCCAGGAGCGGGAGGAGCGACGACCGGGCATCGTTCGAATCCTGGAGGTCTGGGATTGGAGGACCGGCAAACAGGTTTCCTCCGTCGAGCTGGAGCTCCATCGCGGGGCCCTGCGCGCCGGAGTCACCTTCATGCCCGACGCTCGGACCTTCTACTGGATGGGCCGGGAGTGGGTGTTGGAGGCAGGCCAGCCACGGGAGATGGGCAACCCGGGCGAGGGCGGAGTGGCGGCATCCGCGGATGGCAAGGTGCGTGCGTTTGCCTTCTGTGAGTCCCTCGAGATCCGCGATGAGAAGGGACAGGTGCGGCACCACCTCGAGCTGGAGCCCACGGTGTATCCGGCGACCGAAGACTCGCGCGGTGCCCTCAGGCCCGCTGCTCAGTGCTCGGTGGCGCTCTCCCCGGATGGCACCTTCATGGTGAGCTGGGGATCCAGCGACGTGAGGCTGTGGAACCCGCGTGGCTTGAAGTTGATCCGCCAGATTCGCGACTACACCCAGGGTGTGGAGCTCTCCGCGGACGGACACTCGCTGGTGACCTGGGACGAGCAGAACCTGCGGCTGTGGGACCCGCGCACCGGAAAGCTGCTGCGCACGCTGCGCAAACACGTGACTGAGGTCCCCGTGCTCTGGACGGAGGCGAATGCCGCCTGGCTCGTCCCCATGGGGAGAGATGCGAGCCCGCAGCAGAGGTCGCTCCGCCGGCTCGATCTGAAGAGTGGCAAGGCAACCCCGCTGCCCGAGCTGTCCTTCTTCACGCGGGAAGCCCGGCAGACCCTGGACCGTTCGCGTGTCATGCTCGTGTCCTCTTCGGGAGCGTCCGAGCTGCGAGACGCGAAGAGCGGCAAGGTGCTCCTGGCTTTGGAGGATCTCCAATGCGTCGCCGGCCCGTCGGACCTCTCCCCGAAGGGAGACGCGTTCGCGCTGGCCTGCGAGAAAGGCGGCCTCGCGGTGTGGGAGCTGCCTCCTGGCAGCGGTCCCTGAGCGTCGCATCGAGACGCCCGTCCCCGGCCTACCCATTCCAGCGGGCTATCGAGCCTCGACCTCGCGGAAGAGCACTCCGTCCAGTTCCAGGCGCTTCACTGCCTCCACCATGCGCTCGGTGGCGAAGATGAGCGTGGGGAAGTCGGTAAGTCGGAACACGTCCAGATATGCTGGAAGCGAAGCAGCGTCCAGCCAGTAGGGGCGCGGCAGCTTGAGTTCCTGGTACCCACACGTGGAGCAGGGCGGTTTGAGATCTGGTGGCAGACAGTCGGGGTGCAATCGACCGTGCGCCACCAACTGCAACTCCAGCAACTCGGGCGGGCTCTTCGCACGAAAGCGCACCTGAAGCGGACAGCCCTCCAGGCCGCGCAGTCCAGCTCTCTTAAGCTGCTCCAAGGCCGCGCGCCGCGCGAAGATCGACCAAGAGTTCTGCATGAAGAGCTGGCCAAACGAGCCTGCCCCTGTCCCAGAGAGCGGTCCGAACCGGGTCCCTGGCTCCAATCTGGCGCCTGCGGGCGCCAAGGGTCTGACCCGCTCGCGCAGCCGTTCGAACTCCTCGAAGGACACTGGCCAGGAGTCGGACAGCCCCTTGAGTTCCCCTGCCGAGAGCCCTGACAGATCCACGCATGGGTATTGGAACCCAGTCCAGCCTCCGGCCGCGCCACAGGCCCGGCACTCCACGCCTGGCAGTCCCCACGGATGTGCGGCGTGGGTGAGGTCTCCCGTATAGCGGGGTGCTTTGTCCTCTACGAGTTCGTGGAACCGCATGTGCATCTGCCTTGCACTGAGAAGGCCGGGAGTCAGTTCGAGTGGAACTGGGGACCGATGGGGAGCACTCGATGATTGTACGGCAGGATGGGTCCAGCCAGCTTGTAGCGGATGGCCAGCTTGAACGCATGACGAAGGAAGGCTTCGGGGTCTCGGAGATTGGGGTTCTCACGCCGGAACTCCCTCCAAGCCGTGTTCCACAGACCACCGCGACCCGTTCCGCTGTGGAGTTGGCGGTGGATGGGTTCCGGAATGAGGAGGGCATACTGGTGGATGTCGATGCGTGCCTGTCTGAACCACTCCCTGAACTCTGGTGCTTGGGGAAACAGGTGGTGCTTGACCAGCTTGCCCTCGTCGCGAGGGAAGGCTGGCAGGGCGCCGTGGCGATAGTGGAAGTGGAACGTCGTTCGTGGCCGAGCCCCCGCTCTCAGTCCCAGGTGCCTCCAGTTCCGGGATGGACCATGGGTTGGAAGACGGTAGGAACCTCGTGCCAGTTCAGCACCGTGAGCGAGGGAAGCTCGCGCCGAAGCTTCCAGATCCACGTCCTCGCAAGCGAAGACGCCGCACTCCCCCTGCTCGCCGTCGCATGCGAGCACGATGCAGGAGTCAGTACCTGAGGACTCGCAGACGCTGGCATCGTCCTGCTCTGTGCTCACCCAAGCTCGCTGGGTTGGGGACGAAGTGCTACACGCCGACAGCAGCAGCGCAACCAGGGACACCCATCGGAGGAGAGTAGTCCAGCCGGACGTTGTCATCGTGGGCTGCTTTATACATCCTGGATGATCTGAACAGTCCCTCATCCTCCCATCGTCTCTGACGACCTTGGCCCAAGCCACCCCAGCGCAAGTAAGAACTTAAGGCGAGCACACCTTCGGAATCATGGGTAGCTCCGGGCGCCACCATGTGGCTCCAATAGAGGACCAGGGTCTACTCCGCGCGCGGCGCCGGCGGCGCGAGCACCGTGCCGCCGTACTGGCTCGCCTCCAGCGTGCCACACGCCGCGCCGATGTCCTTGCCGCCCGAGTAACGCCGCGCGATCGGCGACTTCAGCACCTGCAGGTGGTCCCGGAACGCCTTCAGCTCCTCGGCCGTCGGCGGCTGGTACTTCCCCGTGGGGTCCGTCACGTCGATCAGATCCACCTTGATGGGAATCCCCTCGAACGTGTCCTTCAGCGCCAGCGCGTCCTCGAGCCCCAGGTTGAACCCCGAAATGGCCACGTAGGCGATCATCGCCCGCTCGTTGCGCACCTGGGTGTACTCGCGAATCGCCTCCACCAGCTCCGGCAGCGGGTGCCCCTTCTCAATTGGCAGCACCTTCAACCGCTTCTCCGGAATCGCGCTCGTCACCGAGAACGCCAGCCGGTACGGGTGCCCCTCCTGCGTGTAGCGCCGGATCTGCGGCACCATCCCCGCCGTGGAGAACGTGATGGACGTGCCCGAAATCGCCAGGCCCGCCGGGTGCGAGAGCACCTGCGCCGCGCGGATCGTCTCCGCGTAGTTCAGCAGCGGCTCCCCCATCCCCATGAACACCACCCCGCGCACCGGTCGGTCCGCCTCCTCCCGCACCTGGAGCACCTGGTCGAGGATCTCCCACATCTTCAGGTTGCGCTGGAACCCCAGCTTGCCCGTCATGCAGAAGTCGCACGCCAGCGCGCAGCCCACCTGGCTCGACACGCAGACGATGTACTTGTCGTCGAAGATGGGGATGCGCACCGCCTCCACCCGCCCTCCCAGGGGCGAGGCGAAGAGGTACTTCACGAAGCCATCGTCCGCCCGCCGCCGCTCCACCACCTCCAGCCGCGGCAGCTCCGCGTGGGCGCGCAGGTACTCGGCCACCCGCTTCGGCACCTGCGGGGCCTGACACACCTGCTCCACCGTCTGGGCGCCATGCGCGAACACCGCGGCGAACACCTTGCGCACCGCCGTCGGCGTGGGCGAAAGCGGCGCGAGCACTTGCTCCAACTCCAGGAGCGACAATTGTTTCAGGTTCACGATGCGGACTTGATCTTCGACCGGAGGAACTCGGTCAGCTTCTCGGCCACTTCCTTCGGCATGGCCTGGGCCAGCGCCCGCTTGCACACCCCTGGGGTCGCCTTGTACGTGCGCAGGAAGTCCACGCACGGGGCACACCCTCGCAGGTGCTCTCGTAGGTGCTGCGCATCCTCCGGCGACATCTCGCCGTCGAGGTAGTCCATCAGGAGGTTAATGGAGTCTTTGCAGTTATACATCCGAACCTCGACCGCGGCCTGCCTCGAAACCGTATTCGTTCAGGAGATGCACGGGGCGCTGAAGGGTTTCACGCCCCATGGCTGTCCTGATTGTAGAACTGATCGATGGCCTCTCGAAGCGCAAGCCGCGCCCGGTGCAGGCGGCTCTTGATCGCGGGCACCGAGTCCCCCGTCAGCTCGGCGATCTGTTCGTAACTGAGGCCCTCGACGTCTTTCAAGAGAAACACCTCCCGGTACCCCTCGGGCAGCCGGTCCGTGGCCTGCTGGATCGCCTGCCCCAGCTCCGCGTCCAGGGCCTTCTCCTCGGCGTCCCGGCTCCAGTCCTGCTGGGGGTACTCGGCCAGGCTCCCTCGCTCGGTGAACTCCGGGCCCTTGAGCTCTTCCTCGGCCGCCTGCACCACCCGCCGGTGCCGCAACCGCATGAGGGCGTGGTTCGCCGCGATGCGGTGGACCCACGAGCTGAAGGCCGCATCCCCCCGGAAGTCCTTGAGGTGCTGGTAGGCCGACAGGAAGGTGTCCTGGGTAATCTCCGCCGCGTCCGCCTCCGAGCGCGTCATCCGCAGCGCCAGGCCGAACACCTTGTCCCGGTGGGTGTCCACCAGCTCCTCGAACGCGCCCATGTCTCCAGACTGCGCGCGGGAGAGCAGCTGCCGGTCTTCTTGCTGGGGTACGACCTCATTGGACATTGGTTTGCAACCTTCCAGCCATGGCGACGGGCGTCAAGGCCGTCAACGCGTCTTCCGGGCGGGGGCCCGGCTCACATGGCGACTATCTTTCACCCAGAATCGAAAGGGCTCGGCCGCCCACGCCCCGGCGTAGTCCACGCCAATGCGCGGCCCCCGGGCCACCCGCCCCTCCTCCACCGGCTGGCCCGCCGTGAGGTACAGCGCGGAGGACTGAAGTTCCAAGCGGTTATGCGCCAGGGTAATGCCAAAGGCGCTGCACAGGCGGCCAGGCCCATCCGTGCGGCGCTCGGGGGGGAGCCCCTCCACGGGCTCCACGGCGCGCACCAGCACCGCCGCGCCCACTCCGGGCGCCTCCGTCACCACGTTGAAGCAGTGGTGCATTCCATAGATGAGGTAGACGTAGGCGCGCCCCGCCGGCCCGAACATCACCTCGGTGCGCGGGGTGCGCCCCTTGGCGGCATGACACGCCAGGTCGTGCTCCCCAATATAGGCCTCGGTCTCGACAATCCGGCCCACGCGGCGCGCCCCCCCCTCCTCCTCCAGGATGAGGTGGGTACCGAGCAGCTCGCGGGCAACGGTCAGCGTGGGGCGGGCGAAAAAGGATTCGGGTAGGCGCACGGAAAGGGGGTGGGGAAAATTGTCCCCGGGTACAACGGACGACCCCCTCTCCTCCTTCCCCATGCAGGCAAGCATCCAGCCGAAGGGGCTCTCACAACAGTTCACACCGACGACGGGCTGGGGCAGATTGCGCGCATGCTCCCTACCGGCCGCCTCTCCGGCCTTCTTCTGCCTGTCTTCTCCCTCCGCTCGCGCACCGACTTCGGCATTGGCAACTTCGGTGCCATGGAAGGCCTCTTCCGTTGGATGAACGAGGCCCGCCAGAAGATCCTCATGGTGCTGCCGCTGCTGCCCACCGCGCCGGGGGACTCCAGCCCCTACGCCACGCGCTCGGCGTTCGGCCTCAACCCGCTCTTCATCGACCTGCACCAGGTGCCGGAGTTCCAGGCCACCGGCGGCGAGGCGGCGCTGTCGGAGGAGCACAAGCGCCAGCTGGCCGAGGCGCGCGCGGCCCACCGGGTCCGCTATGACCTGGTGTTCCCGCTCAAGGACGCCGCGTTCGCCCGGGCCTTCGCGCACTTCGAGCAGAAGGAGTGGGCGGCCCGCACGCCGCGCGCCCGCGAGTTCCAGGCGTGGCGAGAGGCGCAGGGCGAGTGGCTGGAGAGCTACGCCCTGTTCACCGCCATCTCCGAGGACCAGCAGCGCCGCGCGTGGTGGGAGTGGCCCGAGCCGCTGCGCACCCGCCAGCCCGACGCCCTGCGCGCCGAGGGCACCCGGATGGAGAGCCGCGTGCGCTACCACGCGTGGCTACAGTGGCTGGCCGAGCAGCAGTGGAACCGCGTGCGCGAGCAGGCCAAGGCGCGCGGCATCCTCCTGTGCGGCGACGAGCCCTTCATCATCGGCCAGGACAGCGCGGACACCTGGGCGCACCCGGACATCCTCCGCAGGGATGCGCGCCTGGGCGTGCCGCCGGATGACTTCTCCGCCACCGGCCAGGACTGGGGCCTGCCCTACTTCGACTTCGCGGCGATGGAGAAGGAGGACTACCGCTGGCTCAAGGCGCGCGCGGTCAAGGCGGCCAGCTACTACGACTTGCGCCGGGTGGACCACGCGGTGGGTTACTTCCGCCAGTGGATCCGCGACGAGAAGACGCCCACCGGGCGCTTCATCCCTCCGGACGAGGAGAGCCACAAGCGCCTGGGCGAGCGGCACTTCCGCCTGCTCTCGGAGAACGCGGGCATCATCGCCGAGGACCTGGGCGTCATTCCTCCGTTCGTGCGCAAGATTCTGGCGGACCTGGGACTGCCCGGCTACCGGGTGATGCGCTGGGAGCGCGACGACGCCACCTACCGCAACCCGCACCAGTACCCGGCCGTGTCGCTGGCCACCACGGGCACCCACGACACCGAGCCGATGGCCGACTGGTGGGAGGCCGCGCGCGATGACGAGCGGGCCGCCGTGGCGCGCGCCTGGCCGGAGTTCCAGGGCATCAGCGCCACCAAGGAGTTCACCCCCGAGGTACACCGGGTGATGCTGGCCGCCGCGCTCAACTCCAACAGCAACCTGTGCGTGCTGCCGTGGCAGGACATCCTCGGCACGCGCGAGCGCATCAACCTGCCGGGCACCATGAGCGACAGCAACTGGGCCTACCGGATTACCCAGGACGTGGAGCGCCTGCTGGAGGATGAGCAGTCGCGCGGCGCGGCCGAGCGCCTGGCGTGGCTCACCGCCTCCGCCCGCCGCTGAAGTCCTCCGCTTCGCGGGGCCCGGGTCGGGGCCCCGCCAGGGCGCTCAGTCGTCGTTCTTGACGCAGCGGACCTGAACGGGCAGCCCATCGAAGAGGACGCAGCGCCGGTTGGGCTCCAGGCAGTCCACCCGGGCGCAAATGTCGGTGGTGAGACACAGCGGGGGCGAGCGCCCGTAGTCGAAGAGCATCTCCCCGCAGAACTCGAGCTCGTCGGCGCACAGCAGGGCCGGACACTCGACGACGTCGTCCAGGTTGCGGCCTTCCTTGAGCTTCATCGCCTCGGCGTCGCTCGGCCCGCAGGAGAGCACCGCCGCCAGGGCCGCGCCGAGCAGCCCCCTCATTGGCCATGTCATATGTCCCACTCTGGCCCAGCCGGAGCCCTCTTGCACGCTTGATGGCATGGAGTGTCCGGGATCCGCCCTTCCGCCCCTCTAGGGCTGAAAACGCGACAGCGGCACGCGGCTTGCGCGTCGGAAACGGGTCAACCGACGGGCGAATGGATATGAACACGTCCCGTGGACGTGGCTCTCTTCCGACACCGGCTCCTGCCCCCCCTGTTCCTGCTGGCCCTGGCCTGCGCCTGCGCCACCGCCAAGCCCCGACCCGATGCGCAAGAGGTCGATGACCTATCGATAAAAGGCACCGACAAGGTCGACGACGGGGACATCAAGGCGAAGATCCTCACCACCGAGACGCCCTGGTGGGAGCCGCTCTGGCCCTTCGACAACGGGCCCTCCTATTACGACCCCAACGCGTGGCAGGCGGACCTGCGGCGCATCGAGCGCTACTACCAGTCGCAGGGCTACTACCAGGCCCAGGTCGTCTCGAATGAGGTGAAGCCCTCGGGCAAGGACCAGGTGGCGCTGGAGGCCACGGTGACCGAGGGCGCGCCCACGACCATCGGGGCCGTCAAGGTGTCCGGCATGGAGGCGCTGCCACAGGACCACCAGCGGCGCGCGCAGGCGGACCTGCCGCTCAAGGAGAAGGCCGTCTTCCGCGAGGAGGACTGGGTGGGCGTCAAGGAGCTCATCCAGGGGCGGCTGCGCGAGCTGGGCTACGCGGAGGCCGAGGTGGGTGGCGAGGTCCAGGTGGACGTGGGTACCCACACCGCCACGGTGGACCTGCAAGTCAAGCCGGGCCCGCGCTACAAGTTCGGCAACGTCTTCGTCGCCACCGACCCCGACCCGAAGGTGGCGCCCCGGCGCATCATCGAGCAGGCCCAGGGCGCGGTGCGCAAGGGCGACTGGTTCAGCGAGTCGGCGCTGGCCGAGGCCCAGGCGCGCGTGTTCGGCATGGGCGTGTTCGGCGCGGTGAAGGTCAACCGCGGCGCGCCCGACCCGGAGGCCGTCACGGTGCCGGTGGTGGTGGACGTGCGCGAGGCGCCGCTGCGCTCGGTCCGACTGGGCGGCGGCTTCGGCGTGGACATCACCCGCCAGGAAGGCCGCGTGCTGGCGGAGTGGACCAACCGCAACATCTTCGGCGGGCTGCGGCGGCTCACGGTGCGCGGGCGCGTTGGCTACGCCTTCCTGCCCTCCATCTATTCGACCGTCTCCGGGGACGAGAACGCCAAGAGCGGCGTGGTCTTCGACGCCACCACCGAGTTCGAGCAGCCGCGCTTCCTCTTCCGGGACGTGCGCCTGCAGGCCTCGGTGTCCGGCGAGAAGGGCCTGGAGCAGGCCTACTCCTTCGTCGGCGGGCGGACGCGCACCGGCCTCATCTGGCAGCCGCACCCGGACCTGTCCGTCTTCCCCTCCTACAACCTGGAGGTCTACTTCCTGTCGGGCAAGGTCGGCACGGATGCGATCATCCCTCCGATTACCCTCGGCTGCCGCGAGCGAGACCTGGACGACTGCACCATCGCGCTGAGCTACCTGGAGACCACGGTGGCGTGGGACCGGCGGGATGACAGCAGCGAGCCTCGCAACGGCTACTACGCCTCGCTCTCGCTGCAGGGCGGTGGCGGGCCGCTGTTTGGCGACTTCAACTACGTGCGCGTGCTGCCGGACCTGCGCTACTACCACTCCTTCGGGCTCGCGCAGCGGCTGACGCTGGCGGGCAAGGTGCGCCTGGGGACCCTGATCCCGTTCTCCCGGGGCGAGGAGGAGGCGACGAGCTCCATCGTCACCCGCTTCTTCTCCGGCGGCGGCAACTCCATGCGCGGCTTCAACAGCCGGCGCCTGTCGCCGCAGGTGGCCGTGGATCCATCGGACCCCACCGCCGGCACCGTGCCGGTGGGCGGCAACAGCCTCGTGGAGACTTCACTGGAGGTGCGCTACCGGCTGACCGAGAGTCTGGTGGTCGCCAGCTTCTGGGACACCGGGTACGTGGGCCAGGAGTCACTGAAGCCCGGCTTCGCGGCACGCAACGAGCTCTACCACGCGGTGGGGCTGGGCTTGCGCTACCTGACCGTGGTGGGCCCCCTGCGAGTGGACATCGCCCGACGGTTGAACATCGGCCCCCCCTTGTTCGTGGACAGCCCCGGATACACCTATCCTTCCTCCGGGAGCTGTTTCGGCCTGGGGGGCAAGAAGACGACCTATGCCGGGGCCCCTGAAGGGCTCTGCACCTTCCAACTGTCGATTGGAGAAGCGTTTTGACGGAAGCCACCCCCAAGAAGAGCCACGCGCCCTGGAGACGTTGGGTGCGGCGCATCGTCTGGGGCGTGCTCGGCCTGGTGGCACTGGTGGTGCTGCTGGTGGGCGGGGCGCTCTTCTTCCTGACGACTCCCTCGGGCGAGCTCTGGCTGCGCGACAAGGTGGTGCCCATCGCCAACGAGCAGATCTCCGGCAAGCTGGAGGTGGGCTCGTTGGACCTGAGCCTCTCGGGGCTCACCGTAAGGGACTTGAAGCTCTACACGCCCGAGGGCGAGCTGGTGGCGGAGGTGGCCCTGGTGGACGCCCGCCTGTTGCTGGCGCCCCTGGCGCTCCAGCACGTGGAGCTGACGTCCGCCCGCATCGAGCGCCCGCGCCTCTACCTCGTGCAGGATGAGCGCGGCCTCAACCTGTCCCGAGCGATAGAGCCTCGCACGCCCAAGCCCGAGGAGCCGGACCAGGGCCGGGGCTCGCTGCGCCTCACCCTGAGGGACTTCCGCCTGGAGGATGGCTACGTCGACTTCGAGGCGGACGCCCCGGAGGGCACCCGCCAGGTGCGGCTGGAGGACCTCGACGCCAACGGCTCGGCCAGCTATGGGGCGGCGAAGCGCTCCTTCAACGCGCGGCTGGAGGCCACCGGCGGCCTGTCGCGCCCCGTCACCGGCCCCGTGAAGGTGTCCCTGCAAGGCCAGGGCGAGGAGGAGAACCTCTCCTCGGACGTGAACCTCACCGTGGCCGGGCTCGAGGTGGCGGTCCGCGGCGGCATGCGCGGAATGAATGAGGCGTGGATGGAGCTCAAGCGTCTGTCCCTCGCGCCGGACACGGCGCGTGCCTTCTTGCCGAGCTACCCGCTGCTGGTACCCGTCTCCCTGGAGGGCAACGCCCAGAAGCAGGGCGACGTGGCCCGCGCCAGCCTGGACGCGCGGGCCGGCAAGGCCACGTTGGACCTCGACGGCTCCTTCAACATCGCCACGCTGCGCAGCGATGGCCTCACCCTGCAGGCGCGCGACATCGACCTGGCGGAGCTGGTGGAGAACGGGCCGACCACCTCCATCGTCGCCAGCCTCACCGCGCGCGGCGGCGGCACCAGCCTGGAGACGCTCGATGGCGACGTGGAGCTCAACATCTCCCCGTCCAAGTTCAAGCAACAGCCCCTGGGACCGGTGGAGCTGCGCGCCAGCGCCAAGGACGGCAACTACCTGCTCTCCCGCCTGCGGGTGCTGGTGCCGGGCGCCTCGCTGGACGCGAGCGGCCAGGGCTCCGTCGATAAGATTCAGGTGAAGGGCAGCCTGAGCGCCTCCAACCTGGCCGTGCTGGCGCAGACGGTGGGCAAGCTGGGCCCGGGCCCGGCGCTGCCGATGACGGGCGCCGGAGCGCTGGACTTCCAGGTCGAGGGGCCGCTGCGCGCCCCGGGCGTGGAGCTGTCGGGCACCTTCGCCTCGCTGGGCTACGCGGACACGCAGATCCAGAACCTCAACCTGAAGGCCGCGCTGCCGGACGTCACCCGACCGCTCACGGTGGATGCCTCGCTGGTGGTGGGCGAGCTGCGCACCGGTGGGCGTACCCTGCAGAACGTCTCGGCCGTCATCGCCACCAAGGAGCGGGCGTTGCAGGCCATCGTGCGCACGGCGGGCGACATCCCGCTGAGCCTCGATGTGGCTGGCACCGTGGACGAAGACCAGCAAGGCCTCGCGCTGAAGGCGCTGACGCTGGCCTACCCGGAGGCCACCTGGACACTCCAGGGCCCCACCCACGTGGGCTTTGGCGGTGGGCACATTCAGGTGAAGCCCGCCCTGCGGCTCGCCTCCGACGCGCAGAGCCTGGCCGTCACGCTGGACATGGAGGGCGAGCGCGTGGACGGGCTCGTGGACGTGGGGGCGCTGGATCTCACGCGGCTGCCCAAGTCCGTCGTGCCCGAGACGCTCAAGCTGGGCGGCGTGCTCTCGGCCCGGGTGAGCGCGCGTGGGCGCCTGCCGCGTCCGGACGCCGAGCTCTCCGTCACCCTCGTGGATGGCCGCTTCCAGGAGTACTCGGACATCGACGTGAGCCTCAAGGGCACCTACGTGAAGGACCGCGCCACTGGCACGCTCTCGGCGGAGGTGCCCGCCGCGCGCGTCACCGCGGACTTCGACGTGCCGGTGCAGGGCGTGCTGCGCCGCCGCCGCGACGAGCTGAACCTCAAGGTAAACCTGGCCCGCCTCAACATCGAGGAGGTGCGCAAGCTGCTGAACCGCCCCGAGCCCGTCACCGGCGAGCTCACCGGCACGCTGGTGGTGACCGGCCCCGCGCGCGAGCCGAAGCTGAGCTTCACGCTGAGCGGCGAGGGGCTGCACTACGACGACAAGGCCTCCGGGGTGACGCTGCCCCCGCTCGCCTTCAAGCTGAACGCTGCCTCCGACGAGACGGACGGCACGCTGGACGCGCGCCTGGAGGTGCAGGGGCTCGGCCCCCAGACGTACGTGGCCTTGCAGACGCCCTTCACCATGGGCCAGCTCCTGGAGAAGCCTCCCACCGCCGACGAGGTGATGCGCGCGCGGGTACAACTGGAGGCGCGCGCGAACGAGCTGCCCCTGACCCTGCTCGCGGGCATGGGCGGCGTCCAGAAGCCCGGTGGCACCGTGTCGCTGGCGGTGGATATGGCCGGCACTGCGCTCGTCCCCCAAGGCAAGCTGGAGGTGCTGGCCAAAGGGGCCACCGTCAACGGGCTGCCGCCCCAGGATGGCACCCTCACCGTGACGGCTGGGGCCGCGGACATCCGCATGGCCCTGTCGGTGCTCCAGCGCAAGGGCGAGGGCACCACGCCGCTGGCGGAGCTGAGCGCCACCCTCGGCGCGCCCCTGGGCGCCCTTCAGGATCCGGACGTCATCGGCTGGGTGCCCTTCGATTTGAAGGGCCGCCTCCACCCCACACCGCTCATCGAGCTGCCCGGCCTGGCCACCGCGGATCCCGCGCTGCGCGAGCGCGGCCTGCAGGGCGTCATCTCCCTGGAGTTCACCGCGCGCGGCACACCCGCCGCGCCGCAGGTGGACCTCACCGCCGGCCTGCAGAAGCTCGGCGTGGGGACGCTCGCGCTCGGCCAGGCGCGCATCCACTACGGCTACTCGGACGCGCGCTCCCAGTTGGACGCGCTCGTCACCGCGCCCGCCGGAGGCACCCTGCTCTTGAAGGCCGGCATCCCGTTGGACTTGTCCCTGCCCGCCGTGCAGCAAGGGCTGGAGGTGAACCGGGTGCCGCTGGACGTGACGCTGGTGGCCCGGCAGTTCGACATGGGCTTCCTGTCCGGGGCGCACGAGATGGTGCGCAGCCTGGGCGGCGTGCTCGAGGCGGACGCGCACGTGGCGGGCTCCGTGGGCGCGCCCACCCTGCAGGGCAAGGTGAACTGGAACAACGGCCTGATCGGGCTGATGGGCTTCGGCGAGTACCGGGACATCCGCGTCAACCTCGCGGTGACCCAGGAGCGCATCCAGCTCCAGGAGCTGTTCGCGCGCGCCGGCTCCGGTGAGGTGCGCATGAAGGCCGATGCGAAGCTGTCGGGCGGCCGCGCCTATGAGCTCACCGGCGATGCCCAGCTCAAGGACTTCCCCATCATCTCGGAGGATCAGCTCGTCGCCATCACCTCGCTGAACGCGACGATGGAAGGCACCCTGTCCAACGAGCTGGTGAACATCCGCAACCTCAACATCCCCGAGGCCCACATCACGCTGCCCGAGGTGGCGCGCAAGGACCTGCAGCCGCTGCAGCGGCCCGGCGACATCGTCCTGGTGCGCAACGGCGTGCCCGTGGAGAAGCGCCGCCGCAAGAAGGCCGAGCCCGCCAAGAACGCTCCGGCCCTGGGCACCGGCGGCAAGGACTCTCCCGCGGGAGACGCCTCGGCGCAGCTCCCCACCACGGACCCGACGAAGGGCGGCACGGGAACGGGAGGCGCCGGCGCCACGGCCCCGGTCGAGGACGCGGTCGACACGGAGGAGGAAGAGGAGGAGGTGCTGCGCACGTACCGGCTGCTGGTGAACGCCCCGCGCAACATCTGGGTCAAGGGCTCGGACGTGAACATCGAGCTGGGCCTGTCGCCGGGCTTCGAGGTCTCCTACACCGACGAGCCCTTCCTGTCGGGCGAGGTCATCGTCCAGCGCGGCCGGGTGTCGGCGCTGGGCCGGCGCTTCGACGTGCAGAAGGACAGCAAGGTGACGTTCACGGGGCCGCCGCTGGCGCCCTACCTGAACATCACCGCCGAGCACCAGAACGAGCGTGAGAACGTCACGGTGTTCGTCCACATCCGCGGCCAGGGCAAGGACTTCACCATCGAGCCCACGAGCGAGCCGCCCATGTCGGAGACGGAGATCTACACGCTGCTGGCCACGGGGCGCAGCACACTGGAGCGCAACTCGGGCGCCTCCATGACGGCGGGCGCGCAGGCGGCCTCGGTGGTGGGCTCGCTGGTGGCCTCGCAGGCCAAGAAGGCCATCGCCGCCGAGCTGCCCCTGGACGTGTTCTCCATCGAGGCGGGAGAGGGCGGGCTGGCCGGCACGAAGCTCGAGGTCGGCACGTACCTCACGGACAAAATCTACGTGGGTTACACCGGCCGGGTGGGCGTCACCGCCCAGGACCGCGAGAACGCCAACGCGGTCCGCTTCGAATACCAGTTCAGCCCGCAGTGGAGCTTGGAGGCCAACTACGGAGACGCGCGCTCCGGAGGCCTGGACCTCATCTGGAGCAAGGAGTACTGAGCCGGCTCACAGCGCGTAGATCTGATAGCAGGCGCCCACCGGGCCGCTGCCCGTGGAGCCCGCGTTGGGGGCCGACTGCCACAGGCCCTCGGCGCCGCACTGGTGCCAGAGCCCATCACCGCTGGACTGCACGCAGGTGCGCGTGGCCACCGAGCGGCCCAGCGTGGCCGAGGGGCAGTACGGGTACGAGGCGGTGCAGTTGGTCGGCTTGGTGGTGGAGCCGTCGGTGAAGACGCCCGCCAGGCACTGGCGCCACAGCGCATCCGAAGAGCTCTGCACGCAGGTGTACTCGGCGACGTCCGCGTCCACCGTGCCCGTGTAGCAGGTGGCCGTGCCGGTGCCCCACGCGTACTCGGTCTTGAAGCGGTTGAACACCGAGGCCACCAGCGACGAGCCGCCCACCGTCGTCTTGCCGCACTGGATGGCGTAAGCGCCGACCCACGGGGTGTACGTGTAGAGCGCGGCGGTGGCCTTGTTCACCGGCTTCACCGTGCACGGATCCGACGTCTGCTTGCTCAGCCCCACCTTCCAGCCGGACACGGTGGTGCGGCCCGCGTCCAGGTCCGTGAAGTAGCCTTTGATCTTCTTGGCCGAGCACTCGATCTGGTTGCCGAAACCCGCGTAGCTCACGTCACAGCCGGAGGTGTCGGGGCAGCCACAGCCCGTCGCCTTGGCCAGGTTGTTGGAGGTGCCGCTGGTGATGAGGCTCGACTCCGTCTGGATGCGCGCCAGCATGTAGAGCGGGCTGATGCCGTACGCCTTGGAGCGCTCGACGATGAGCGCCGAGGCCTTCTTGTTCCACGCCGGGTCGGTATAGCCCGCCAGATAGCTGCCCTTCTGCTGAAGGAACTGCTGCACCTGGGTGGTGGTGATCCACTGACCGCCCCGGATGTCCGCGTCCTCGAGCAGCCGGTGCATGTCGTACTTGGTCGTGGCCTCCATGAGCAGTTCGCCCGTGAGTTCGTCCACCACGGGCTCGTTCTCGGTGGGACCGCAGGCCACGGCCAGCAGGGCGGGCAACAGCAGCAAACCAACGCGCGTCTTCATTGAGACCTCTCGGCGAGGGGGGGCGCGCGTCTTACCGGGCTTCATCCTCGTTTTCCAAGAAATCCTTATTTGTCCAGATTCAGTGGATTGTTTTCTCAACAGTGAAGTGCGGCGCGAGCGGAGCATTGCGGCGCGAGCGGACCCGGCCGGCACGACAGCAAGCAGCCTTGGCGCGAAGACTCCTGTGGAGGCCTCGGCCCTCGGTACGATTCGGTCCCCCAGCGCGAGCATGGCTGGTGAAGGAGCCCTCACATGCGAACTGCCCCCCTCTTCTTCCGCCCCCTCACCGCGGCCTGTCTGCTGGGCCTGGCGGCCTGTTCCTCCTCGCCCTCCTCGGAGGAGGCGGCCGAGGAGATCCGCTCCCTGGGTGAGTTCCAGTCAGGCATCGCCACCTATTACGACGCGACGGGCGCGGGGCACTGTGGCTTCGACAAGAGCCCCAATGACATGAACGTGGCGGCGATGAATGCGCCGCAGTTCGCGGGCACCGCGGTGTGCGGCGCGTGCGCGGAGGTGAAGGGTCCCCAGGGCACGGTGGTGGTGCGCATCGTCGACAGCTGCCCCGAGTGCAACGCGGGCCACCTGGACCTGAGCCGGCAGGCCTTCGAGAAGATCTCCCCGCTGGTGGCGGGCCGGGTGACCACCACCTGGCGCCTGGTCACCTGCCCCGTGGAGGGCCCGGTGCGCTACCGCATCAAGGAGGGCAGCTCGCAGTGGTGGACGTCCATCCAGGTGCGCAACCACCGGCTGCCCGTGGCGAAGTTCGAGTGGCAGAAGGACGGCAACTGGGTGGACGTGCGACGCGACCCGGACTCGAACTACTTCACCGAGGCCTCGGGCATGGGCACCGGACCGGTGAAGGTGCGCATCACCTCCACCGAGGGGCAGACGCTCGAGGACACCCTTCCCCGCATCGAGGCCGAGAAAACATTCGAGGGCACTGCACAGTTCTCGCCGCGCTAGAGAGCCCTTTCCCTGGCGAACAAATGCGCGGGGGGCCTCGCCCTCGCGCATGGGGAGGAACCGCTATGATCAGACACACCCCCTCAGCAGGAGCCACTCCATGCGCGCCGAGAACGTTCCCTCCTTCCACGTACTCCTGTCGGTCGGCCTGTTGGGACTGACCGCCTGCTCGGATTCGCGCCCGGTGGATCCCACAACAGGCCAGCCCGTCGAACCCATCACGGAGATGCAGGACGGCGTGGCGATCCTCTTCTCCACGGACGGTACGGGTAACTGCAACTTCGAGCCGACCCCCAACAGCCTGATCGTCGCGGCGCTCAACACCAACACGTACAACCAGGCCGCGCAGTGCGGAGCGTGCGCGGAGGTGGAGGGCCCTCAAGGAGAATCGGTGGTCGTGCGCGTCATCGACGTGTGCCCGAGCTGCACCGAGAACCAGCTGGCCCTGAGCTCGCAGGCCCTCGGAGCCATCGCCCCGCCGGAGAGCCTCCAGACGACGATGCGCTGGCGCTACGTCACCTGCGGGGTGGAGGGCCCGGTGCGCTACCGCTTCAAGGAGGAGAGCGGCCCGTACTGGACCGCCGTCCAAGTACGCAACCACCGGCTGCCCATCTCGAAGTTCGAGTGGCAGAAGGACGGCGCGTGGGTCGAAGTCAAACGCGAGTCCTACAACTACTTCGTCGAGACCTCGGGCATGGGCGCCGGGCCGGTGAAGGTGCGGATCACCGCCAATGACGGCCAGCTGCTCGAGGACACCCTGCCCTCCATCGCTGGGGGCCTGGTGGTCGACGGTGCTGCACAATTCAAGGTAGACTGAAATCTCCCGATCTTTTTGATCGAAATGTTGCTGGGGCGGCGCAACTTGATTCTCGAATCGGCCGAGAAAAGGGGCACGTCACTCTCAACCGGAGAGAAATCCCGTGTCCACCACCACTGTCCGCCCCGGCGACAAGACCTACCAGGTTCGTCGCGGAGATACCCTCAGCGAGATCGCTGAGCGCTACAAGACCACGTCGGCCAAGCTCGCCAAGGCCAACAACCTCAGCAACCCCAACCACATCCTCGCCGGGCAGAAGCTGATCGTCCCCGCCAAGGCGAACGCCTCGGACGGCTTCGAGCGTCCGACGGCGAAGCCGGCCACCAAGCCGGCCGCCAAGCCGAGCACGGCGGCCAGCGGCACGGCGAACCGCGCCGTGAGCTCGGTGAAGGATGACGACGGCCGGCGCTTCAGCACCTCGCGCGACGGCACGCCCATGTACCGCCAGGGCGACTCGCAGTGGGGCGGCCGGCGCCTGGGCACCAGCTCGAGCCTGGCCGCGGCCGGCTGCGCGATGACGGCCACTGCCATGGCCATCAGCAAGATCTCCGGCAAGGTGATCAACCCCGGCGAGCTGGACGCGTTCCTGGACAAGAACCGGGGCTACTCGGGCAACGCGCTCATCTGGGGCAAGGCCGCGCAGATGGCGGGCATGGGCGCCACCAAGGCGGCCTGGAACTTCAACACCATCAACAAGCAGCTGGATGTGGGCCGCCCGGTGGTCATCGGCGTGAACCACAAGCCCGGCAGCAACGGCGGCGCCAACGGCACCGACCACTGGATCACCCTGACCGGCCGCGGCCGCGAGGGCGGCAAGAACGTCTACTACGCCAATGATCCGGCCACCGGGAAGCAGATCACCCTGCGTCAGCAGGGCAGCCAGCTGCTGGGCGGCAAGTACAACACCACGGGCGAGCTGGTGACGTTCTCGGGCGGCCGGGCCAAGCCGGGCACGGGCGGCGCGGCGCCGAGCAAGCCCGCCACGCCGAGCAAGCCCGCGCCGAAGCCGGCCACCTCGCTCAAGGGCATGACGCTGCCCGCGGGGGACCTGGAGCGCGGCAAGTCGGGCGCGGCGGTGAAGCAGCTTCAGAGCGCGCTGGTGAAGCTGGGCCACATGACGGCGGCGGAGATGCGCACCGGGCCGGGCGTGTTCGGCCCGCGCACGGAGGACGCGCTCAAGGAGTTCCAGAAGAAGCACGGCGTGCCGTCCACGGGCTACTACGGTCCGCTGACGCGCGCGGCGATGAAGAAGATGGGCGCCAAGGTGGGCGGCACCGCTCCCACGGCGCCGACGAACCCGACGACGCCGGGCTCGACCAAGGGCGGGGTGACGCTGAGCCAGCTCAAGTCGATCATGCCGCACCTGTCGGACGCTCGGGCTCGGCAGACGCTGCCGCACCTGAACAAGGCGATGGCGGAGGCGAAGATCAACACGCCCAAGCGCCAGGCGGCCTTCATCGCGCAGCTGGCGCACGAGAGCGGCGAGTTCCGCTACTTCGAGGAGCTGGCCTCGGGCCGCGCCTACGAGGGCCGTCGGGACCTGGGCAACATCCACCCGGGTGACGGCGTGCGCTACAAGGGCCGCGGGCCCATCCAGCTGACCGGCCGCTCCAACTACCGGGCCGCGGGCCGCGCGCTGGGCATCGACCTGGAGGGCAACCCCAAGCGCGCCGCGGACGTGGACGTGGGCTTCCGCACGGCGGCGTGGTTCTGGAACAGCCGCAACCTCAACAGCTACGCGGACGCGGGCAACTTCCGCGAAGTCACGCGCCGCATCAACGGCGGCTACAACGGCCTGGCCAGCCGGCAGGCGTACTACAGCCGCGCGCTGAACGTGCTGACCTGATCCACACCGTCGGCCATCACGCACGGGGCCTGGGGAGCACTCCAGGCCCCGTCGTCGTTGCGGGCTCTTGGCGAGCAGGCGGGCAGGCCCCTGTCCCTCCCGGGAGTCTGAGGGCCCGGCGGTATTCCCGGGCAGGACATAGCCTTCCCGCTGGGGGAAGGATGGATCAGTCCGTAACAGCCAGTGGCGGCATGGCCACGCTGTGGCACACCACGTGGCTTCGCGCGCTCGTGCTGGGGATGGCGTTCTTCGCGCTGGGGCGGCTGGCGGGGCAATTCTCCTTCTCGCCGCACTCGGGCTCCGTGCTGTGGCTTCCGGGCGGGCTCTCGCTGGCCTTCCTCCTGCGCTCCCCCACGCGGAGCTGGCCCGCCCTGCTCCTCGCCGTCTTCCTGGCCGAGTTCAGCTCGGCGCTCGTGCATGGCCTCGGGGTCCCGCTCTGGGTGGCGGCCTGCTGGGGGGTGGGCAACTGCCTGCGCACCCTGCTGGGCGCCTGGCTGATGCGGCGCTTCGTGGGCACCTCCATCCAGCTCACCCGCCGCTGGGAGATCGCCGGGTTGATCCTCTTCGGGGGCCTGATCAGCCCGCTGCCGAGCGCCACCCTGGGCACCCTCACGGGAATGCTGTGGTCTGGCGCGCCGGCCCTGTCCGCCACCGAATGGGTGAGCTGGTGGCTGAGCGACGCGCTGGGGACGGTGCTGGTCGCGCCCCTCCTGCTGACGTGGAGTCCGGGGCTGTTGCGCCCGAAGCGGGCGCACAACCTGCTGGAGCTGGGCGCGCTCCTGGTGCTGACGGCGCTCGTCACCACGTTCCTCTTTGACTGTCACGAGCCCCAGGGACTGCGCGCCTCCCTGCCCTATGCCAGCTTCCCTTTCATCCTCTGGGCGGCGCTTCGGCTGGGCCCGCTGGGGGCGGCGAGCACCTCGGCGATGCTGGCAACGGTCGCGATCTGGCACACCCGCGCTGGGAAGGGTCCTTTCGGAGCCCTGGCTGTCGCGCCCTATGAGCAGGTCCTCACCGTGCAGCTCTTCCTGGCGATCCTCAGCCTCTCCGCGCTCACCCTGGCGGCGGTGTCCTGCGAGCGCAAGCGCTCGGAGTCCCTTCAACACCTGCTGGCGGAAGCCGGCACGGTGCTCGCGGCCTCCCTGGACATCCGGGTG
The DNA here is from genome assembly GCF_034259325.1 of Hyalangium ruber. NCBI lineage: Bacteria > Pseudomonadati > Myxococcota > Myxococcia > Myxococcales > Archangiaceae > Hyalangium > Hyalangium rubrum. The sequence goes on from NZ_JAXIVS010000004.1 coordinate 379,657, forward strand.
ACGTTTCCACGCGTGGCGCGCCTCCTCGTCCCCAGGGCATTCCATGGCTGCGCGCTGTGGCTGGTCGCGCAGAACGGGCTGCTGGAGCGGGTGGCACAGGCAGGGTGGACACCCGAGCGCGAGGCCCGCCTGCGAGGGCGCCTGCCGCCGCTGCCTTCCCGCTCGCTGCGCTGGTGTACCCCGGAGGGAACGGTCGTGCTGGCCCCGCTCCGGCTCCAAGGCGCCGTGCAAGGTGCGCTCGTGCTCATGAACGATGAGCGGGTCTGGGGGCCGGGCACCGATGAGGTCTCGCTGGTCGAGGACCTGGCCCACCGATGCACCATGGCCCTGGAGAACGCGCGCCTCTTCACGGAGGTCCAGCAAGCCGTCGAGGCGCGCAACGAGTTCATCGCCGTCGCCGCGCACGAGCTGCGCACGCCGCTGACCGCGCTCACGCTGCGCATGCGGAGCTTGGAGACGCTGCTCCAGCGAGAGCGGGCCTCCGAGGTGGCGAAGGAGAAGGTGCGGACGACCTCCCAGCAGCTCGCGCGGATGAGTCAGCTCATCGAGCGCCTGCTGGACGTGGGGCGCATCACCACGGGCCGCTGGGAGCTGCACCGCGAGCCGGTGGACGTGTCGGAGCTGGTGGAGCTGGTGGTGGAGTCCTTCCATGAGGAGGCCGCACGGCGCGGCAGCTCGCTGCGGGTGGAGGCCGAGACGGGGCTTACCGCGTGGTGGGACCGAGGACGCATCGAGCAGGCGCTCACCAACCTGCTGGCCAACGCGCTCAAGTTCGGCGCCGGGCACCCCATCGATGTCCAGCTCACCCACGGAGAGGATTGGGTGAGGATCACCGTGCAGGACCACGGCATCGGCATCGCCCCCGAGGCGCTGGAGCGCATCTTCGAGCGCTTCGAGCGCGCCGTGTCCTCACGCGAGTATGGCGGGCTGGGCCTGGGCCTGTTCCTCGCCCGGCAGATCGCCGAGTCCCACGGCGGGGAGATTCACGTGCAGAGCCAGCCGGGAGAGGGGGCGGCCTTCATCCTGGAGCTGCCCTTGGGACCGCGCCCTGCTCGGAGGGAGGAGGAGCCGCGCCCCGCGCATCAGGCTTGAGGGCATCGCCGGCTCGTCTGGCTCACCCGCCGCCGCGATTGCCCCGGGGACCGTCTCCCCCACCTCGCCCACCCTGCCCACCCTGCCCCCGCTCCTCGCGCCGCAGCTCCTGGTACTTCGCCCGCTGCTCCTCGCTGAGGATCTGCTGCATCTCCTTGTCCGTCTCGGAGCGCAGCGTGCGCAGCGCGCGGCGGACGTCCTGCGGTGACTTGCTGCCGGCCTCCACTTCCTGGAGCAGGGCCTGGCGCTGGGCGTCCTCGCCTTGCATCCGGCGCATGAGCTCCTGCTCCTGGTTGTAGTTCAGCCCCGCCTCGGAGACGAATTGGCGCAGGCGCTCCGAGCGGTTCGTCAGCGCCTGAGCCTGCGCCTGGACCCACTGCTGTTGCCGCTCCTCGCGCTGCGCGGTCCGCATCTCGTCCTGGACCGAGCGCACCATCTCCTTGAGGTACTCGCGACCGCCTTGGGAGTTGAGCGCCTCGCCAGCGATCATTCCTCGCACCTCCGTCCGGAGCTGCTCCACCTCGTGGGCCAGCTCCGCCGAGGGCATGGCGGCCACCACCGCGCCCCCATCGGTAACCATCGGCCTGCGCTCCAGCGCCATCACCCGGCTGGACAGGTGGACCGCCGTGTCCTCGAGGGACTTCAGCCGCCGTTCGAGGGCTTGCAGTTGCTGCGGAGAAGCCGAGGGAGGCGCCTCGACCACGGGAGCGGGGGCCTCCACCTCGCGGGAGTTCGTCAGGGCTACTCCCAGTGCCATCACCGCTACACCCAGAGAAGCGAATCCAAGGAGTCGGTTCATGATGTCCCTCTGGACGGAAGAGGGGGCCAGCCTATTCCATCTCAGCGTCCCAGGCGCTTACGAGAGCGGGCGCGGGCGGCTTCCAGGGCCGAATCCACCCCTCCCGAGGGCTTTTCCGACGGGGGCTTCTCGCCTGCCTCCGGCTCGGACTGCGCGACTGAGGACTGCCGAGGCGCTTCCTGGCGCGAGGCCGGAGCGCTCGCCACGCCCTGGGTCGCCACTCCCGCCAGGGCAGGAACCTCCGCCGGGCGAACCGCCTTCGCCGCGGCGGGCTTGCGCAGCTGAGGCCGGGAGAAGAAGCGCCGCACCACCACCTCCGCCAGCAGCACCAGCACCGCGAAGCCCACCAGCCATGGCGCGAGCGCCACGCGGCCCTCGGACACAGGGGCCTCCGCGAACAGGCCCGTCATGGACAGCCGCTCCACCCCGCCGCCCACCTGGGCCACCGCGTGCAGCAGCTCCATCCCTTCCTTGGGACTGCCCGGCTCGAACTCGGGCGCGTAGGGCAGCGCCACCGGCGGCGCGCGCAGCGCCCGGGTGCCCAGCTTCACCACCGGGTGCCAGGTGCCGCGCCCGGGAAGCGTGTACTCGGCCGCGAGCCGGTCCTCGTCCTCCCAGCGCATGGGTACCTCTACCGGCGTGGAGCTGCCGTCTCCGGGCAGCACCACCAGCGTGGGCAGCGCCGTGGGCATCGGCTCGCCGGGCGCCAGGTCCAGCGTCACGCGCATCAGGTTGCCCCGCCGCTCCGCTCGCGCCACCGCCTCGCCCTTCTCGCCTCCGCCTCCCATCGACCAGCGCACCATGCTCTCCAGCGCCCCTCGCAGACCGCTCCAGTCGCGCAGCTCGCCGGAGAACTTCCCATCCACCTCCGCCATGAAGGCCACCGAGCGCCCCGCTCCGCGTGGCCACAGCGCCAGCAGCGGCGCGTTGTTCTCGTCCAGGGTGCGCAGCGCCACGCTCGAGCGCGGCTTGATGTACGTGAGGTTGTAGCCGCCCACCTGCGGCAGCCCCTGCGTCGGCAGCTTGCCGAGCAGCGGCAGGTCCGGCGCCGCCTCCACCGAGGTGGGCACGTCCACGAAGGCCGCGCGCGCCACCGTGATGGTCTCCTGGCTGAAGATGCGCGGCAGGCTCATCGCGTCCTGCGCGAAGTAGATGCGCCCTCCACCCAGCGAGGCCACCTCCTGCAGCAGCTTGGCGTCCACGTCCTTCGGAGTGCCAAGGCCGATGACCGACACCGTCACGTTCTCGCCGCGCAGCGCGGAGATGGTCGCCTTGTAGTCGTCCGGCTCCTCGGAGTCCGCCGCGTCCGAGAAGAGCAGCACGTGCCGCGTGGCCTTGTCGCTCTGGAGGATCTGCTTCTTGCCCGTGCGCAGCGCCTCGCCCACGTAGATGCCGCCGCCGCCGCTGAAGCCTCGCGCCACCTTGTCCAGCGGGAGCCCGTCGCTCACCGCGCTCATGGGGAAGATTTCATGCGTCTCGGTGTCCACCATGTGGACGGCGGCCTCGTCCCTGTCATTGAGGAGCGTGAGCGCGCCCACCACGCCCTCGGCGGCCACCTCCATCTTCGTGCGCCCGTCGGGCACGGTCATGCCCATGGAGCAGCTGCAGTCCATCAGCACGCTGATGGCCACCGCGGTGCGGCGCTGCTCCTCGCGCAGCTCCAGCGACACGGGCAGCACGGGCTCCAGCGCCGAGCGCCGGAAGCCTCCCTGGCCGAAGCTGTCCTGGCCGCCCGTCATCACCAGCCCGCCGCCGGCCTGCTCCACGTACGCGGCCAGCGCGTTCAGTCCGGGCTCACCGAGGGCGTTGGCATCCACGTTCTCCAGCACCACGGCGCCCACGCCATCCAGCGTGTCGAGCGAGACGGGGAAGGGCTCGCGCACCTCCAGCCGCAGCCCTGCTGCCTCCAGCGACTGAGCGAGCGTGCCTCTCGGCTGGCGGGTGAGGAGCAACACCCGAGGTGGCCCCTCCACGCGCAGCACCGCGTGGCCCTCGTCGTTCTCCACCACGCCATCGCCGGGCGCCTCCACCACGAGTCGGTAGCTGGCGAGGCCTTCTTTCTCCACCAGGTCGCGGAAGGGCAGCACGTTGGGGCCCGGGCGGAACTCGAAGGGACCCTTGAGCAGCACCTGGCCATTGCGCTCCAGGCGCACGGTGCCGGCGACGGCGCCCGAGGCCACCACCACGGCGGAGAACTGGAAGGGCTCGCGCGCCGCGACCGCCGAGGGCACGTCCAGGGAGACGACGGCCAGGTCCAGCGGCACCTCCGCGCGGGCCACCTGCCGGAAGTCCACGGCGATGCCTCGGGCCGCCAGCCGCCGCGCCGCGCCGCGGGCATCCGCGCCGGTGGAGCGTCCGTCCGCCACCACGAGCACCCGGCCGGTGCGCTCCGGAGGAATGAGGGCGCCGGCCGCGTCCAGCGCCGAGGAGAGCTCCGAGGCGTCCGGGTCCACGGGCCGTGAGAAGCCGCCGAAGGTGCCGGCGGCGCTCAGCGGCTGCTCCACCCGCGCCTCCCGCCCGAAGGAGATGACGCCCAGCCGGTCGCCGGGCCGCCGCTGCGCCTCGAGCAGCTTCACCAGCTCCAGGGCCACGCGGTCCGCGTCCAGGGGCATGGAGCGCGAGCGGTCCACCACCACCACCACGTCACTGCCGGCATGGCGCAGCAGCAGTTCGGGCCCGGCGAGTGCGCCCACGGCGAGCACGAGCAGCACCCACCGCAGGGGCATGGGCGGACCGGGCCGCGCCCCGCGCTTCCAGAGGAAGAGCCCGAGGGGAATGAGCAGTACGAGCGCCTGCGGTAGGGAGAAGCTCATGAAGTCGAGGGGGAGGATGGCTGAAGGCTCCAGGCCAGGGCCTCCCCGTTCGACTCCACTCTACTACGGCTCCCGGAGGCGCGTCCGGGGCTGCAGGAAGCCGCCAGCGCTCAGGACTTCTTCCGGGTCTTGCGCTTGGCCGTGCGGGCCGCCACCGGCGTGCGGACCCGGCGAGAGCCCGTGGCGCGGTGGGCCGTGCGGTGGGCTCCCCCTCGGCTCGGTGCCTCCTCGTCCCGATCCTTCTTGGCGGCCGCGAGGCTCCGCTTCAGGGCATCCATCAGGTTCTCGGGAGCGCTGTACTCCGGGGGGGCCGTGGGCGAGGGACGGATCTCCATGCCTCCGGCCTTCTGGCGCAGCACCTCCTCGAGCTGCTCCCGGTAGACGTCCCGGTACTTGTCGGGATCGAAGGGGGCACTGAGCGAGTCGATCAGCTGCTCCGCCGTGGCCAGCTCGCGCGCGTTCACCCGGGGCATGTGGGAGGGCATCCCGTCGATCTGCTCCAGGGGAATCACCTCGTCCACGCTGTGCAGGGTGGAGAGCAGGAGCCCTGAGTCGTTGGGCCGCACGGCGCACGCGTGCTGCCGGGTGCGCAGCACCACGCGCCCCACGCCTACCCGGCCCGAGGTGGCCAGCGCCTCGCTGAGCAGCGCGTACGCGCGCGCCGCGTTCGTCTCCGGCACCAGGTGGTAGTGCGCGTTGAAGTAGAGCGGGTGGATGTCGTCGGTGGGCACGAAGTCCTCGACATCGATGGCGTAGGTGCCCTTGGGGGCCAGCGCCTTGATCTCCTCGGGCGTGATGGTCACGTAGGTGCCCTTGCTGATCTCGTAGCCCTTGATGATCTCCTCGTAGGGGATCTCCACGCCCTCCGCCTCGCAGAAGCGCTTCTCTCGGACGCGCGACTTGTCCTTGGCGTGGAGCAGATGGAAGCGCACGTCCCTCTCGGAGACCGCGCGGTACATCCGCACCGGAACGTTCACCAGGCCAAAGTTGACCGAGCCCTTCCACATGGGGCGGGCCATGGGCTACCTCCTCTTGAGAACCTAGAATCGCGCCGGAGGCCGAAAAATCGGCTCCGGATGCGTTGGACCGATGCCAGAAAGCTCGATCCGGTCCGCCGCCGCGGCAAACCTCGCCAGCGCCCCGCCGATCGGCAGGCAGACGACTCTGATCGGCGGATCACACTCCCCTCGGAGCCAAGCGGCGGGCTGAAGCTTCCCCGCCCGCCCTCTCTGCTCCATCAGGTGTGATAGGGAGAACCCCTGGGGTATGGCCATGGGTCTCCTTGAGCGTCTCTTCGGAAGGCGGAAGGCAGGAGCTGACTTGGGGGAGGAGCGGGACTCTCCCCTGAGCCTGCAGCTGCTGTTTCCCGGCAAGGTGCGGCTGAACATCAACACGCTCACGAGCGCGCTCGTGGGCTTCCATCCTTCGCTGGCGGGGGTCGAGTTCAGGCTGGAGGCGCGTGCCAGCGAGGTGATGGACGCCGAGGTCAGCACGGCGCGATGGAGCCGGCACACTGTCCAGGGCGTCGTCTTCAACCGGCCCATGCCGGCCGCCATCGTCGAGAGCTGCGTGGCGCCCGCGCACTACGGCGCGCCGCTGAAGGCACAAGCCCGAGCGCACCAATCCCATGCCCTGCTCTTCTACAAGGGCGAGGAGAAGGACCCGCTGGAGCAGTACGTGGCGCTCGGGTTGGTGGCGGTGGCGCTGGCGACCGAGGGCGCGCTGGTGGTGCTGAACGAGAGCGCGCACACCTCATTCCCTGCTCAGCCGCTGGTGCCAGGGCCCGGGGAGGATGTGCTCGAGTTGCTGCGGACGATGCCCCTGACGGCGCTCTACGTGGGCTTCGTGAAGCTGGAGGTGGAAGGCGTCGGCGGGGTGTGGATGCGGACCTATGGCGCCTCGCGCATGGGACTGCCGGATCTGGCGTGGCACGCGCGCAGCCATGAGGAGGCACGCGAGGCGTTCGAGCTGTTCTCCGGTCTGCTGGAATACCTGCGCTCCACGGGGGCCCGGTTCATGGACGGGCATACGGCGGAGTGGGAAGGGCGGCAGGTGCGGATACGCAAGCCGGGCTCGGAAGAGACGTTCCTCGATGCCTCGGGCGAGCTGTTCGTGCTGGAGCCGAGGTAGCTGGAGCGCACGCCATGGGACGACTTCTCCTCGTACTCAGCGTCGGTGTCTTGCTGGTTGCCTGTGGCTCCGCTGGCCACCGCCCACCTCGCACCTATGAGCAGGCCGTTGATTCCGCCTCCAGCACTTGTGGTCGGAATCCGGCGCTGTGCAAGCCGCAGATTGGAGAGCAGCTCTCTGTCGTTCCCGCACCTCGGCCTCCTCTTTCGGGGGCACCGCGCGCAGCCGTCGAGGTCGCAGCAGCAATACGGGTCGTCCAAGTGGCCCTTGATGCCTCGCTCGGGGAACGCCTCCGGAAGGCCCTGTCCGAATGTGCCGACGAGGCTCGCTCCACGGTCATGCTCAAACACTTCGGGGATAGAGGCCCCACCCGAGAGGAGTGCAACGAGGTGTTGCAAGTCGATGGGAATGGGGAGCCCTTCACCCGTGCCATGCAGTTGGGCCTCGAGCAGCATCAGTTCGCGCTTCGCTGTGCTGAGCGGCGGCTCCAGGAACTGAAGCCTGGAGGGTTCTCTCTATCGCCGCGCTATCGCATCGACCCATCCACAGGTCGCGCGCAGCACCTTCCCCGAGAGCAGGTGGAAGCGCTGCTGCGGCAGGGCAAGGGCGTCGAGTTGCGAGGCACTCTTGAGCCTGACGTCGTCATCCACGCGGGCCAGCCTCATCAGGTCCAGGCTGTTTACGATTTCAAGTTTCCTTGTCTGAATGGTGGGGCCCCCCCCTGGCGCAAGTATCCGGAAGGGCACCCCCATCATCCACGCAGCCAGGGCGACCTGTATCGCGATGCCCTGGGAGTAACCCCCAGACGAATCGTTCCCCATCGAGGATCCCTACGATGAGCAAGTACTACCCACGAATCCGCATCCAGGGAGAATTCGACCACCTGATGGCCCGCGAAGGGCTGAGCTTCACCTTCTATATGCGCCGCGCGCACATGAAAGTTGCCCCTGCGGTCCTTCAGTCCTTGGAGACCTACCTGCGTGCCATTGGACCAGAAGCCCTCGGCTGGTACACCGATGATGCGGGTGAGTACTGGGAATTGGATGCTGCGGCATGGGAGCGTACTCGGCGCAAGGTTCGAGAGGCCCGCTCCCCCCTCATCTTCCTTTACGATTCCACGCTTCCTGAACGCCGCTATCGCTTCGAGTATCACGGCAAGGATCTGAACGATTTCTCTCGCCTCGACACGCAGGACGCCACATGCGCGGTGAGCTTCTGGCTGCCTACTGAGTTTCTGGAGGACCAGGGCCCGGGCCGTGTCCGTGAGTTGGCGCTGGAGTTGGCTGCGCCTCTTCCCTTCTGCTCGGGCTATGGCGGCCTGTCCTTCAACGGCGAACTCGACGTGCTGGGCGTCGATGAAGAGGTCACCCCGTATTGCTTGCGGTACCCCGGGATTGATGTGGATGACGTCCATCATTACTCGTGGAAGCTGGGTACCCGCCTCCGCGCACCTCATTGGCTTACGTTCCTGGGACAGCCCGTCCTGGGTGAGTTAGGGGGCGCTGCCGCTCTCCGCTCCCGCCTGCATTCCCCGGACACCACCGTGCTGGATCTGGAAGGTGACAGGGCCCTCGTCACCCTGGGGAAGTGGCCCGAGGCAGGGGATCTCGAATCTGGCGATAACCTCCCCGCCTACCGCGAACTGGCGCGCGTGCTGGAACCCTGGCTCTTCGATGAGCCACGAAGTTGTCTGCTCACCTGCACCCCGGAGGAAACCCGCCGCTGGGTGCGGCGGTTCCTCGATTGAACCAAGCGCTGTAAACGCCTACTTCCGCCGCGTCACGTAGAAGTCCGTCAGCAGCGCTCCGAGCAGCACCAGCAGTGGCCAGCGAGCCCGGCCCGGTGAGCCTCCCGCGCTCTCCGCATCCGTCTCCTCCGCATCCGCCTTGCGCTCGCCGCTGCCTCGCCCGCGCAGGTCCGACTCGCGCGCGTCCAGCGCCAGCACCTCCGTCACATCCACTGGCTCACCGTCCCGCTCCAGCGTGTAGCGGCCCGGCACCAACGGCGCCGGCAGGGTGAGTGCTCCCGCTCCGAACACCGGCTTCTCTCCCAGCGGGCCCACCAGTGTGTAGCGCGCCCCCGGCTCCGTCACCACCGGCAGTGGCTCGCCCAACGTGAGCTGCCGCCGGGCAAAGCCCTCCTTCGCGCGCCGTGCCTCGCGCAGCACGTTGCCCAGGAGCACCGGCCACGCTGGCGTCCGCTGGAGGTTGGAGCGAGACAGCTCCAGGTTGAGGTGTACACGCCCCTCCTCCTCGGACAACAGCACCGTGTCTCCCGCCGTGATGAGCGCACGTCCCGGCGGGTTGTCTCCCGCCGTCCACCGCACTCCGCCCAGCTGCACGTCGTCCAGCAGCGGGTGGCCCTTCTCCGAGAAGAACGGGCCCAGGAACGTCCGCAGCTTGCCGCCCGCTCCCACCGTCACCCACGCATCCGTTCCCTTCGGACCGATGAGCAGCGTGCCCTCTCCCGCCGCCGTCTCCACATCCTGCGCCACCGCCAGGAAGCGCTCCATCGCCTGACGGGCCTGGGCATCCAATCCCTCCGCCAATGCCACCCGCACCGGGCGCACCGCCGAAGGCACCAGCCGCGCCTGCCCATCCTCCGGCAGCGCGTCCGGTGGCAACAGCACCTCCACGTCTCCCGCGTTCTCGAAGGTGAGGCGCACCGTCGCCGCTCCCTCCGCGGGCAGTTTCACCACCTCGCGCTGCTCCGTGCCCTCCTTGGCTCCCGGGCCCGGCTCCGCGCGCAGCCGCACCTCCACCGTCTCCGGCCCGCCCAGGCGTGCCACCCGCAGTGTCACCGTGGCCTTCTGGCCCTCATCCCGCCGCTGCGCCGACACCAGCGCCACGTTGTCCCGGGGAGCCCCCAGCGCCGTCCACTCCACCGCCGGCGGCACCACCTGCCCCTCCGCGGGCATCGCGTCCGTGAGGAAGTGTACCCGCCGTCCCGGCCCCGCCAGCTCCTGCGCCCACAACAGCGTGGCCGTCGCGTCGTGGTCCGCGCCCAGCGCCTGGAAGGACTCCAGCGCCGCCAGCGCTCGCGAGGGCTCCGCCTCCGGCCCCGCCAGCGCTCGCGGCGTGGGCCCACTGGCCAGCACCGTCACCCGCGTGGCGCGCTCCTCCTCCACCCGCCGGGCCGCCTCGCGCCGCACGCGCTCCAGCACCGTCACCCCGTCCGGCCCTCGCGCCGAGAGCGAGAGGCTTCCGTCCACCACCAACACCACGTGCCGCGCCCGCGTGTCCTCGCTCAAGCGCACGTCCGCCAGGAAGAGCGCCGCCGCGATGACCGCCAGCGCCTCCAGCAGCAGCGAGGCCTCCCGGGTGAAGCGCTCGAAGCGCGGGCCCGCCTCCGCGCGCGGGCGCGGCGTGCGCCACAGGAAGAGCGCGCTCACGGTGACGGGCTTCTGCCGCCGCCGCAGGAAGTACGCCGCCACCAGTGGCGCCAGCGCGCCCAGCGCCAGCAACCCCCATGGGAAGCCGAAGCTCACGCGCCGCCTCCCGCGAGGAACAGCGGCCTCAGCGGACCTCTCACCAGCGCCCGCAGCGACTCCGCCGCCGGCAGCGTCATCAACGTGGCCCGCGCCCGCACCGCCGCCGTCCGCAGCGCGCGCTGGTGCTCGGCGAAGCGGCGCGCGTAGGCGGCCAGCACGTCCTCGGTGAGCAGCTCCTCCAGCGCCGCGCCGCTCTCCGCGTCCACCAGCCGCGCCCCCTCGCCACCCGAGGGCTCCAGGTCCTCCGCGTCCAGCACCTGCGCCAGGAAGAGCGCCGAGGCCCCACGCGACAGCCGCGCCACCAACCCCGCCAGGTCCGCCTCGAAGAGGAAGTCGCTCACCACCACCCGCAGGCCACACGGGCGCAGCGGCGGCATCCGTCCCAGCGCCGCGGCCAGGTCATCCCTCGCGTCGAAGGCGGACGCCCGCAGGGCCGAGCGGCACACCGCCCCCTGGGCCCGCTCCGGACGCGCGCCCGAGGTGAGCAGCGTGGGCGTCAGCCCCTGCAGCGCGCCCACCTCCACGGCCAGCAGCGCCACCTCCCGGGCCCGCGCCTCCTTCGTCGGGCTGAGCGCCACCGAGCGCGAGGCGTCCACCAGCACCTCCACGCGCGGGGACACCTCGTCCTGCCGCACCCGGAGGATCATCTCGCCCGTGCGCGCCACCGCGTTCCAGTCCACCTGCCGCAGGTCATCGCCCGGCTGGTAGGTGCGGAAGTCGTGCAGCTCCAGCGAGGCACCCGCGGAGCTGGCGCGCACCTCGCCCACCCGCCCCCGGTGAGGCACGCGCGGCAGCGCCAGGGTGAGCCCCGGCGCCAACCTCGCCACCTCGCTCTCGTCCGCCCCGGCACTCACGAGGCGTGGATCCTCCGCTCGCGTTCCACGAGAGCCCGGTCCGCCGCGAAGGCGGACAGCCCCGCCACCACGCAGATGAAGAGGAGCATCTCCACGTTCATCTTCGGCCGGCCCGCGCTGTATTCGTACGAGCCGAAGTTGACCAGGCCCACGATGGGGTTGAGCAGGTTGATGATCGGATCATCCACCGACACGTCCGCCAGCAGGGCCACCAACGGAAACACCACGCTGGTCAGGCCCGCCAGCGAGATGAAGAGGATGCGCACCGCCACCGGAGAGGACAGCCGGTCCGACTTCGGCATCTTCGCCACCAGCAGCGCCACCGAGAAGAAGAGGACGGGGTAGGCCGCCGCGGCGACGGTGGCGAAGAGCATCGACTGCCAGGTGTCCCGCGTATCCGAGGAGCTCAGGTGCAGCGCGGTGCAGAAGAGCGCCCAGCCCATGAACAGCAGCACCACGAGCCGGAAGCCGCGCACCGCCCCGGGCCGCAGCAGGCTCCATGGGCGCGTGCTCACCCGGAGCGCGCGGGCCTGCCCGTCCACATCGGAGATGAGAAACAGGCCCACCAGCGTCAGGTGCAGGCTGCCGACCACCCCCGACACGGCGGCCACGGTCCGCTCCTGCCCCTGCGCCCACCAGATGATCGTCACCCCCACCGCGCTGAGCAGCATCTGCAGGGCGAGCGCGCGCCGGGGCCCTCGCGAGTAGTCCTCCGTAATGAGTGAGAGCCGCGCCGCCGCCGTCTCGAAGAGCAGCCACCCGTAGCCGAGCATCAGCCACAGCGCCACGCTGATGACGTAGGGGAAGTCATTGTCGCGCATCAGCCGCGAGCCGCCATCGCTGATGGCGAAGGCCCCGACCAGCCCCTGCACCACGCCTCCCGCCAGCAAGCCCAGCACCACGAAGTGGACGAAGGCGCGCCCCAGCCGCCCGTCGGCCAGCGTCGCCGCGCACACCCCCAGCACCGTGAGGAACACCAGCCACGCGGCCCCCAGCGCCAGCACCACGAGGATGGTCGGCAGGTCGATGCCGTTGAGGTAGTAGCTGAACAGCAGGAAGGGCCCCACCGCCGAGGCGTACAGCACCGCCTGCGCCAGGAAGGACGTCACCTTGCCGCGAAGGATGCGCCGGGGCCCCAGCCCCGTGAGCGCCAGCAGCACCCACGTCTCGTCCTCGCGCTCGCGCGCCAGCGAGCGGTAGGCGCTGTAGGGGATGACGAAGAAATGCACCAGCCCCAGGCACACGAAGTAGGTGAAGAAGTACGTCTGCCCCCGAGGCTGGTAGCCGCCGTCCCGCACGTCCGCGTACGCCATCAGCGACAGCAGCAGGCACGCGAGCAGCATCAGCCCGAAGCACACCCAGAAGACGCGGGTGCGCAGTCCCTGGCGGATCTCCTTCACCACCAGCGGGTTGATGCGGTCTCCCAGCCGCTCGCCCAGCGGAGCCCGCGCCGCCGCCTCCACGCTCGCGCTCACGCCACCCTCCCCTTCGTCACGGTCATGAAGGCATCCTCGAGGTTCAGCTCGCGGTGGCTGAAGGCGCACACCGGCAGGCCCGCCCCCACCAGCGCCGCCAGCAGCCGCGCCGCCGCCTCATCCACCTGCACCCGCGTGGAGCCCGGCTCCAATTCCAGCCGCACCCGCACCAGCCCCGGCTCGCGCGTCACCTGCGCCACCCGAGGCTGCTCCAGCAGCAGCCGCTCGGCGCGCTCGTACACCGTCTCTCCTTCCGCCCCCGGCGCCAGGCGGATGGTCAGCTCCGCCGCCTCGCCCGCATGGCTCTGCGCCAGCAGGTCCGCCACCTTGCCCGTGGCCAGCAGCCGCCCTTGCTCGATGATGGCGCACGTGTCGCAGATCTCCGCCAGCTCCGTGAGGATGTGGCTGGAGATGAGGACCGCCTTGCCCTGGTCGGCCAGCGCCCGCAGCAGCTCTCGCAGCTCGATGCGGGCGCGCGGGTCCAGGCCATCGGCCGGCTCGTCGAGGATGAGCAGCTTGGGGTCATGCAGCAGCGTGCGCCCCAACGCCACGCGCTGCTTCATGCCCTTGGACAGCGCGCTGGTGAGCTTGTCCTTCAGCGGCACCAGCCCCGTGAACTCCATGACGGAGGCCACGCGCCTGGTGCGCTCGGCGCCCTTGAGCCCATAGGCCCGGGCGAAGAAGTCGAGGAACTCCCAGACGGTGATGTCGTCATAGGTGCCGTACCGGTCCGGCATGTAGCCGATGAGCGGCCGGGCCAGGTCCGGCGAGTCCACCAGCGACTTGCCGTCCAGCAGCACCTCGCCCGCCGTGGGTGTGTCCAGCGTGGCGATGATGCGCATGGTGGTGCTCTTGCCCGCGCCGTTGGGCCCGATGAAGCCCAGGATGGTGCCCGCCGCCAGCTCGAAGGACACGTCATCCACCGCGCGCAGCGCGCCGTAGTCGCGCCGCAGCCCCTTCACCTGAAGCAGGCTCATCCCCGCACCTCTCCGCGTCTCGGCCCGTTCATGGTCCGTCCACCTGCCCTCGCACGAAGTGGACGCCCTCGTGCATCTCCACCGGCAGCGAGGCCAGCGGCGCGAAGCCTCGGCCGCCCAGCCGGACCACGAAGCTCTGGTCGGGCAGCGCTCGGGTGAAGTCCTCCAGCTCCTGGGTCCGGCGCTTCATGCCGACGGGCGGGGCCACATGTTTATCGATGGGCTCTTCCACGGCCTCCCGGAGCACCTCGGTGACCAGCGTCTCGGCCCCATCGGCCAGCTCACGCAGGAGATAGCGCTTGCCCGCCACCTGGATGGCGCCCGACTCGATGGGCGCGCCGAGCGCGTTCTGCACCCGTACCCCGGCCCCCTCGCGGCGCACCACCAGGCGCGCCCGCGTCGGCACCACCGCCAGCTCTCCCCACTCCGTATAGGTGCGGGAGGGCAAGAAGCCGTCCGCCACCATGCCGCCCCCCGCCCAGTCCACCTCCACCGTCCACTCGTCCACGTCTCCCGGCGCCAGCAGCACGCCCATGGAGGGCATCTGCACCTTCTCCGAGGCGAGGTTCGCGTAGTAGCCCGCCACGGCGGAGGTGATGGCCCGGTCCCTCGGCCGATCCAGGAAGGTGTAGCTGTAGCGCGAGGAGTGGGTGACGAAGCCGTCCCCCAGCAGCGAGTCACCGATGATGAGCAGGCAGGTGACGATCGCCACCGCGGGCACGCCGATCAGCATGGCCGCGGGCCCCTTGCGCCGCGCGAGGATCAACCCTCCGGGCCCCACCACCAGCGAGAACAGGAAGATGAGCACCAGGAAGCGCCCCACCGGAGCCAGGGCGTTGGGGAGCAGCGGCGACTCGCCACCGCGCAGGGCGGCGCGGCTCGTCTCCCAGCGCGGCGCCGGCCCCACCGCGTGCAGCGGCGGCGCCGACTCAGCGCTCACCGCGGACAGCGCCAGGGCACAGTTCGCCGGCCCGTCCTGGCACAGGTACACCCCGCCGAAGCCGTACGCGTTCCACTCCTTGGAGGCGGGGCGCTCGGGGAGCATCGGCAGGCGCTGCCCCACGTCGCGCGGAGGCTTGGCCAGGAGGAGCGCTCCGCCCAACGCGGCGTAGTTCTCCAGCACGGCCCAGACATCCGCCGGAACCGAGGTCGCCTCCTCCGTCACCATCACCACGTCGTAGCCCACGTAGGCGGCCAGCTCGCGCGGCGCATCCTGCGCGGAGAGGAAGCGGGTGTTCACCTGCGGAGGGCTGTTGTCGTCGGAGCGGCCCATGCCGGTGCTCGCCTCGAACGCCTTGGAGGCGCCCAGCACCAGCGTGGAGGTGGCGCTGGGGTCATCCAAGTACACGCCCGCGGTGCGCGTGCGCAGGTTGGGGCCTTCCACCGAGAAGGTGCCGGACTGCACGGCGGCGGGGACGAGCAGGTGCGTGGTGAGCCGCTGGCGAGGTGCCAGCTCCAGCGCGCGCCGGGTGGTGGGAGAACCCGAGCCATAGCCTCGGAAGGAGAGCTGCACCGGGCGTGGCACGTTGTCGCTGTTCTGCAGCACCACCTCGACGGGCGTGTAGCCGCGCTCGGCGCGCAGGGTGCCGGCGCGGACCGACACGCGCAGCCCATCCGCGTCATCGAGGTTCTCCAGATTGCCGGTCGAGTCGGCATAGCCCGAGGGCCGCGGCTCCTCCTCTTCGGGCACCTCTGCCACCGGTGCCTCGACGGCGGTCGCCTCCGTCTCCACGAGCTCCTCGGTGCCCGCATCCGGCACCTCCTCGAGCAGCAGCTCCTCGGTCAGCTCCTCCTGGGGCGACGCGGGCGCGGGAGCAGGAGGGGCAGGAGGGCTCTGGGCCAAACCCGCGCTGGAGACGAGCAGCGCGAGCAGCAACCCCCAGGCACCACTAAAGCCTCTACGCACGAGGCACCTCGGGCACTGCCTGCAACAGGGCGCCGATGACATCGGAGGACGTCACCTTCTCCAGCGAGGCCTCGTAGGCGAGCACGAGCCGGTGGTTGAGCACGGCCGGCGCCGAGGCGATGACTTCATCGAAGCCCACGTTGGGCTTGCCCCGCAGCAGCGCCAGCGCCCGGCCCGCGGCGGCCAGGCCCAGCGCGGCGCGCGGCGAGGCCCCATAGCGGACGAAGCGGCGCACGGTGTCCGGGGCGTGGGGCTGGCGGGGGTCGGTGGATTCCACGAGCCGGCCGATGAAGTCGGCCACGGGCACGGGCAGGTGTACCCGGTCCACGGCGGAGAACAGGCGCGCCAGCTTGTCGGCGTCCAGCACCGCAGGCAGCACCGGAGGCGTGCCGCGCACGCGCGTGGTGAGCAGGGCGCTGAGCGTCTTGGCCCCCACCGGCGCCACCTGGACGCGGAACAGGAAGCGGTCCAGCTGCGCCTCGGGCAGCGGGTAGGTGCCCTCCAGCTCGATGGGGTTCTGGGTGGCCAGCACGAAGAAGGGCTCGGGCAGCGGCCGCGTCTGCCCCAGCACCGTCACGCTGCGCTCCTGCATGGCCTCGAGCAGCGCGGCCTGCGTCTTGGGGCTGGAGCGGTTGATCTCGTCTGCCAGCACGACGTTGGCGAAGAGGGGACCCTCGCGGAAGGTGAACTCGCGGCGGCCCTCGCCCTCCATCACATAGGTGCCGGTGATGTCGCCGGGCAGCAGGTCCGGAGTGAACTGGATGCGCCGGAAGGGCAGGCCCAGCAGCCGCGCGAGCGCCTTACACAGCTCCGTCTTGCCCAGGCCCGGCAGGCCCTCGAGCAGCACGTGGCCTCGCGCGAGCACCGCCGTCACCACCTGCTCGACGACGGTCTCTTGGTCGAGCAGCACCTGGTTGAGGCCCTTCTTCAGCTGGCCCACCACCTCCGCCGTCCCCTGCACCTCGGCGGGGCTCAGAAGCTCAGACACGTCGGCTCCCCTCTCGTTTCACTCGCCACCAAAATACCGTTTCACGAGGTCGCGGTTGCGCGGCAGCAGCGGCGCCGGAGTGTGTCCCGGTGTCGCCTCCCCCTGCGCGCCCGTACCCCGGATGGACGAAGGCGTGCTCATGACGCCCTCGCGCTCCGGGTCCGCGGCCTTCAGCCCCCACAGCTCACTGGCCTCTCCGCCCTGCCCCTCGGGCAGCGCCTGGAACTTGAGGCGATCGGGATCCATCTCCGCCTCGCCGCCGAACACCAGCGGCTGGCTCTCTCCACCCCGCCCCGTGCCCGCCCCCTTCCCCTCCTTCACCCCGCGACTGGCGTGCCCGCTCTGGCCGGACTGTCCCTCGCCCTCCCCCTCTCCCTCTTGGCCCTGGCCCTGCCCCTTGCCCTTGCCCTGCCCCTGCTGCCGCCCCGAGCCGGGCCGACCGCGCGCCTGGCGCATGGAGGGGTTGCCCTGACCGAAGCGGTCCTCCAGCTGCTGCTGCCGACGCTCCAACGTCCGTCGCAGCTCCGAGATCTGATCCGGGTTGCCGCCAGCCTGCGCCTTCGCCTGTGCGCTCTGGGAACCCTGGGAGCCCTGGGAGCCTTGCGTGCCCTGTTGCCCGTCCGGCCCCACCCCACCGTCGCTCATGTCCCCGTTCGCCCCACCCTCGCCCGGGGCCTTCGCGCCCTCGCCGAGCGCCATCAGCGCCCGCTCCAGCTCCTCGCGGGCCCGGGACGCCCCTTCCGCCTCTCCGGAGGCGCCCAGCGCGTCCTCCAGCTCCTTGGCGGCCTCGGCGGCTCCGGCCAGCTCGGCGGCGGCCTCGGCGGCGCGCTCGGCCATCCGCTTCTCCAACCCATCGGAGGCCTCCCAGTCGGCGGCGTCGAAGCGCCCCTCGGCGACCTCTTCGGCCAGCCTCCGCAGCTCCTCCTCCATGGGGGCGCCCAGCGGCTCCTCCTTGGCGAGCGCCTCGGCCTTGGCCTGCACGGCGGCGACCTTGGCGGCGGCGGCGGCGTTGATGGGGCGGAAGGTACGAGCCGGCAGGGGAAGCAGAAAGCCCACGACCAGGAACAGGAGCGCGCCCAACAGGGCGCCCACGGGCCGTCGCCAGCGCACCTCGGGAGGCTTCACCGCGTGGGCGAACTGGTTGACGGACAGCTCCCACTCTCCGACGGGCCGCTCCAGCCGGGTGAGCAACAGCCCGCCAGCGTTGGCCGAGCGATCCGCCAGCACCGCCGCCTGTTGCAGGGAGACGCCACGGACGCGCGCCCGCATCCCCCACCACACGCCGCCCGCCACGAGGAAGAGCGGCACGGCCCACAGCGCGGCCTCGCGCAGGAGCAGCCGGGCGACGACGCAGACCGTGGCGGCGACCCACACGGGGGCGATGCCCGCCTCGGCCCAGGCCACGGCGTTGAGACGCCGCTGCACACGCCGCACGGGCGCGAGCACGAGAGCCTGAAAGCGGCGTTCTTCACTGACAGCCATGGACAGAACAGAGTGTCGGTCACCCTGCCACCGTTCCACAAGCCTCCCAGGCCCGCCGCTCGCCCTCTGGCGGCATACTCCGCGCATGGACACGCCCGGCTTCTACGACACGCTGGCGGACGGCTATCACCTCCTCTTCATCGACTGGGCGGCCACTCGGGCGCGACAGGGAGCGCTCTTCGACGGGCTGATCCGTCAGGCGCTCGGCGAGGGGCCCAAGGACGTGCTGGACGCCAGCTGCGGCATCGGCACCCAGGCGCTCGGGCTCGCGGAGCTCGGGCATCGCGTCTTCGCCTCGGACATCAGCCCCGCCTCCATCGCCCGCGCCGAGCGAGAAGCCACCGCCTCGGGCCTCACCCTGGCGGGACTCGCCGTCGCGGACCTCCGCACCCTGAGTGAGCAGATCTCCCAGCGCTTCGACGCCGTGCTGAGCTGCGACAATGCCCTGCCCCACCTGCTCGAGGACTCGGAGCTCGGCGCGGCGGCGCACCACCTCCACGCCGTGCTGCGCCCCGGCGGCCTGCTCGTCGCCACCACGCGTGACTACGACGCCGCCGAGCCCCGCCCCGGAGAGGCCGTCCCCACGCCCGTCCGCGTCCTCGGAGAGGGAGAGACACGGCGGCTCGTCTTCCAGGTGTGGACGTGGTCCGCCGATGGCCGGAGCTACGAGGTGGAGCAGTTCATCCTCCGCCCCGAGGGCCCGGGGTGGAGCACCACCAGCGCCCGCACCCGCTACCGGGCCCTGCGACGCGAGGAGCTCACGCGCGCCCTCACCACCGCCGGCTTCCGTGACGTGCGCTGGCACCTGCCCGAGGCCAGCGGCTTCTACCAACCCCTCGTCACCGCTCGACGCCCCTCTACTCCTTAGGTCTTACGTCCCCCTACCCGGGACTCCCGCATCATTAGAAGGCGCGAAACCGAGGCTGACTGCCCGTCTCCTCGACGGGCGCCCGCGCCGCTCCCTGGGTCGAGCGCCAAGCTGCCGATTGATTTGACTTTTTGCGGCCGCAGAAGAATGCATGCGACGCTTCCGTATAAGGCCCTGGGTCCTATAAAGGCCTGTGACGCAACCGTCAGGTGACATCTTCGCCCGCGGCCGGTGTTGTGCCGGCCCCTTCTCCCTCTCAGGCATCCATGACGTCCCTCTCCCTCCTCGCCCAGGCCGTGCCGCCCGAACAGCTCGGGTGGCTGAGCCGCAAGCTGCTCGGCGTGACCCTCACCAGCGCCGAGTGGGTGCTCTGGCTCCTCGTCATCCTGTCCGTGCTCTCCCTCGCGCTGATGCTCGAGCGCGCCGTCTACT
The DNA here is from genome assembly GCF_034259325.1 of Hyalangium ruber. Classification (NCBI taxonomy): domain Bacteria; kingdom Pseudomonadati; phylum Myxococcota; class Myxococcia; order Myxococcales; family Archangiaceae; genus Hyalangium; species Hyalangium rubrum. Next base: position 398,963 of record NZ_JAXIVS010000004.1, read on the forward strand.
TCACCACCCACCGCCTGTCCGACTCGGAGTCCCTGGCGGTGCGCCTGGCCCGCGGTGAGTTCGACGCCGTGCGCTCGGCCATCGAGGGCAAGAAGGGCATGGAGGCGGCCGTCATCCGCGAGGGTCTGGCCTCCACCTCCCAGGGCGCCGACACCGTGGAGCAGGTGATTGCCTCCACCGTCGCCCGCGAGCGCCCCCAGTACGAGCGCTACCTGTCCTTCCTGGGCACCCTGGGCAACAACGCCCCCTTCATCGGGCTGTTCGGCACGGTGCTCGGCATCATCAAGGCCTTCAACGACCTGGGCGCCAGCAACGTGAAGGGCGCCGCCATCCAGCAGACGGTGATGGGCGGCATCTCCGAGGCGCTCGTGGCCACGGCGGTGGGTCTGGCCGTCGCCATCCCCGCGGTGGTGGCCTTCAACATCTTCAACCGCCAGCTCAAGACGCTCACCAGCCGCACCAACGCGCTGGGCTACGCCCTGGTGGGCAGCCTGCGCTCCGAAGTGCGCAAGGGCGCCACGGCCGGAGAGGGGAAGTAGCCCATGGCCGGCGGTGCGAACGAGGATGAGGACGAAATCACCGGCATCAACGTCACCCCGCTGGTGGACATCGTGCTGGTGCTGCTCATCATCTTCATGGTGACGGCCAACTTCATCGTCCGCGAGACGGTGGAGGTGGATCTGCCCCGCGCGGCCAATGGCGGCGAGACGGTGCAGGGGCTGGTCAACGTGGTCATCGACAAGGACGGCAAGCTCTACTTCGACGGCGCCGAGGTGCCCGAGGACGAGCTGATGCGCAAGGTGACCGAGGCGGTCACCAAGGACAAGGACACGCGCGCCATCATCAGCGCGGACCAGGCGCTGCCGTACGGGCGGGTGATGCGGCTCATCGACGTGGTGAAGGGCCAGGGCATCGCCAAGTTCGCCCTCAACATCCAGAAGGACGCCGCACCCACGCCCGCCGCGGCCGCGCCGGCGGGACCTTAAGGACACGAGCCGCGCACCATGAGTCAGCAGGTCCTCGACGAATTGCCGCTGCCGCCCGCCCGCTCCTCGGGGTGGGTGATGGCGTTCGTGCTCGCCTCGGTGGGGCTGCATGGCCTCGGGCTGCTGGCGCTCAGCCGGCTGAAGGATCGTCCGGTCAGCGTCGCCCAGAAGCCGGTGGAGCTGGTGATGGTGGAGGTGCAGAAGCCTCCGCCCCCGCCGCCCGAGCCGCCCAAGGAAGAGCCCAAGCCGCCCCCGCCGCCCAAGGTGAAGGCCCCCAAGCCGCCGCCCATCAAGGTGGCCCAGGCGGAGAAGCCGCCCCCGCCGCCTCCCAACGAGCCGCCCCCGCCGCCTCCTCCCAATGAGCCGCCGCCGCAGCCGACCAAGCCGGTGCCGCTCGTGGTGGGCATCTCCATGTCCTCGACCACCAGCGCCGGCGGCTTCGCCGCGCCCGTGGGCAACACCGCCTACGGCAAGGTGGACCCGACGGCCAAGGCGCCCACGGAGGTGAAGGAGTACGCGGCGCCCAAGTACACGCCCATCTACCAGGTGGACTCGGAGCCCAGCGTGCTCTCCGAGGTGAAGATTCCCTACCCGGAGGAGGCGCGCCGCGCCGGCATCGAGGGCACGGTGACGCTGTCCATCACCGTGGACCCCGACGGCAAGGTGGTGGCCGCGAAGATCGTCTCCGGCCCGGGCTACGGGCTGAACGAGGCGGCTCGGGACGCCATCCGGCGCTTCCGCTTCAAGCCGGCCATCAAGGGCGGAGAGAAGGTCTCCACCGAGATGAAGTACGCCTACACCTTCCTGCTGGACTAACCCTCCCGCTGCGCTGGAGCGGGGGGCGGAGTCGGGGCCGCGCGGGCCTCGGCCCGCCGGGTCTCCAGGTTCCGCACGGCGCGCAGCATCACGTCACGCAGCGCGCGCAGGTCCGCGGGCGCCAGGCCGGTGATGGCCTCGGGGGGCTGGGACAGGCGGGCGATGAGCCGCTGTCGCAGTTCCCAGCCCGCCTCCGTGAGGGCCAGCAACTTCACGCGCCGGTCATGCTCGGCGCTGCGCCGCTCCACCAGGCCGCGTGCCTCCAGCCGGTCCACCAGGCCCGTCACGTTGGAGGCGTCACACGCCAGGTAGTCCGCCAGCACGCTCATGGGCTGAGGCCCCTCCGCCAGCGTGCGCAGCACATGGGCCTGCACCGGAGACAGCTCGAACTCGGAGGCGATGGCCGGGAAGTGCCGCATCATCTCGTGAATGACTTCGAACAGCGGCGCCCAGGCCTGGCGCGCCAGGTCCTCCTCGGGCCGAGGCGCCTCCGCGCGCTGCTTCGACTCCAACCGATCCCCTTGCGTCCCACTCATGCCCCTATCGTAATTCACTGGATGCACATGGACAATTGAGCTTCTCAATAATTGAACATTGCAAGCTTGGCGCGGAACCAGGCACCCGGGTGGGTGTTTCGTGCTGGCAAGGGAGGCAGTGGGTGTGTTCCATGCGCCCCGCTCACGCAGGACGGCCCAGGTAGGCACGGGCCTTGGAGGATCTATGTCGCCCCTTCTGGTGCTGGCGCTCGCGGTGACGACGGCAACTCCGGTCCTCACGTTGGACGAGGCGCTGGCCGAGGCCCAACGCAAGAACCCGGACCTGAAGGCGGCGCGGGCCCGGCTGGCGCAGGCCGAGCAGAGCTCTCGCAAGGCCTGGTCGGGCTACCTGCCCACCATCGTCGCCAGCGGCGCCTACACGCGCAACTCGGACGAGGCCAGCATCTCCCTGCCCACCGTGAGCGTCATCCGGGACGTGGGCGCGCCCACCAGCGCGCCGGGCGATACCGAAGGGACGCCCACCAACCTGGCGCTCATCCCCACCGAGTTCGAGGAGGCGGTCATCCAGCCGCTCAACGCGCTCAACGCGCAGTTGGAGGTCCGCCAGGCCCTCATCGTCCCCACGCTGTGGGCGGGAATCCAGGCGGCGGCGCAGGCCGAGGAGCTGGCGCGGCTGAGCACCGAGGCGCAGCGGCGGGAGGTGCTCTTCATCGTCGCGCAGGCGTACTACGGGGCCGCGGCGCAGCAGGAGTCCCTGCGGGCACAGGCGCGGCTCCTGGAGCTGAACCAGGCGCGGGAGAAGGACACCCAGGCGCGCTTCGATGCGGGCACGGTGACGCGGGTGGCGCTGCTGCGCGCGAAGCTGGACCGGACACGCGCCGAGCAGGATCTGCTGCGCTCGCGCAACGCGCTGGCGTCCGCGAAGCTGGCGCTGGCCACGCTGCTGGGGCGCGGCCCGGACTTCGAGCTGGCGCCGCCGCCGGAGCCACTGCAGCCGCGACAGGAGGGAGAGGAGATGCTCCAGCACGCGCTGACGGAGCGGCCGGACGTGGCCGCCGCGCGCAAGGGCGAGGAGCTGGCGGAGACGAACCGCCGAGGGGCCTGGTACGCCTACCTGCCGACGGTGGGGCTGTCCGGAGCGTACCGATGGAGCAACGTGGGCGGCTTCACGGGCGAGGCCACGACGTGGCTGGTGACGCTGTCGGCCTCGTGGACGATTTGGGACGGCGGCCTGCGCGAGGCGACGCTGAAGGAGCAGTCGGCGAAGGTGGCGGAGGCCGAGGCGCAGCGCGAGGGCGCGGAGGCCCGGGCGCGCGAGGAGGTGCTGCGCAATCAACTGGAGCTGGAGAGCGCGCTGGCCAACCGCTCCAAGGCGAGCGAGGCGCTGGAGCTGGCGCGGGAGTCCCAGCGGCTGACGGACATCAGCTTCAAGGAGGGCATGGCCACCTACCTGGAGGTGGCGGACGCCAACGCGGCGCTCACGGCGGCGGAGGTAGGGGATGTGGCGGAGCGGCTGCAGGCCTCGCTCGCGGCGCTGCGGCTGCTCAAGGCGGTGGGCTCCTTCTCACCCACCGAGCCCCCCGCGCAGCTGGCCCCCAATTCCCAGAGCGCTCCGGCGCAGCCGACTCAACCGCCGGCGCCCTGAGCCCGGGCGATGGGCGTCACGTCCCCTTCGGACTCCTGCGCGTAGTAGATGCGCTCGAGGAGCTTGCGCTGGTGGATGATGGGCTTGTCGTACTTGCCCAGGCGCATGCCCTTGAGGCTGTACGGCGTGTCCGCGACGAGCGGGATGAAGTTCGCGTCATCGCGGATCTCGAACCAGGCGAGCACGGGCTGGGCCATGCGCACCACGGGCATCAGGACTCGGAAGCGCGGGTCCTGGAGCTTCAGGAACGCGAAGACGTGGAAGCGCGTGGTGCGAGGCGTCTCCGGCACCATGAAGATGGCGAAGTGGTGGAGGAAGGGGCGCGGCGCTCCGGAAGGCGCGCTCCAGTAGATGGTGTAGCCGGTACGCACCGGATCGAAGCGCGTCACCCAGTCGTTGTGGAAGAAGTCTCCGGGCTTGAGCATCAGCAGCCGGATGAGCGAGCTGGCACGCTGGGGAGCGCGGTAGCGCACCTCCGTCCGGTCCTCGTGGTTCTCCGCGGAGAACTCGATGGCGCCGGTGTCATGGTCATCCCAGCCCAGGCGGGTGTGGACGAACGGGGTGTGCTCGTCCTCGCTGAAGTTGTCGAGCGCCACGTGCAGCGGCGCGCGGAAGAGCATGGAGAAGGAGCCGGTGAGCTCGAAGCCCTCGGGCGCGAAGTCCGGGAAGGCCGACAGCGGCGTGTCCTTCGAGGCCAGCCACAGGTAGCCGTGGCGTTCGACGACCTGGAAGGCGCGCGCGTCGCACTTCTTCAGGTCCGGCTGGCTGGGGCTGCGGCCCTGGCCCTCCGCGTCGAAGTGCCAGCCATGGTACGGGCACGCCAGCCGCCCATCCGGGCGGACCTTGCCGGCCGACAGCGGGGCGAAGCGGTGCGGGCACGCATCCGCCAGCGCCGCGGCGCGCCCCGTCCCATCCCGGAAGAAGGCATAAGCGCGCCCCGCCAGTTCCACCCGCACCGGCTTCTTGCGAAGCGAGCGAGCGGGCAGCACGGGGTGGAAGAAACGCGTCACATCCGGCATCGGCTCCATGCTCGCCACGCTACCTCCCCTGGGAGTAGGCCCGACCGACCGGGCAACGCCCTCCAATAGGTTACACTCCCAGGGCCGTGGACACTCCCCCTCCCCGCCGACGCCGACGCCTGCTGCTCGTGGTGGCCGCCTTCGTGCTCCCCGCCGTGCTTGGGGTGGGCGGCGTGTTCCATGCGAACGGCCTGCTGCCCGCCTCCGTGCCCGACTCCGAGGCCCCCTTCAGCTACGCGCGCTACGCGCGGGTGCTGCGGCACGTGAAGCCAGACGGAGACGTGGACTTCTCCGCCATCGGCCGGGAGCGCCAGGAGCTGGACGCCTTCGTGGACTCGCTGGCCAGCTTCTCGCCACGCTCGCGGCCAGAGCTCTTCCCCAAGTCCGAGGATGCGCTGGCCTACTGGCTCAACGCCTACCACGCGCTGGTGCTGCAATCGCTGGTGGACGAGTACCCCTACCTCGAGAGCGTACACGCGCCGTGGCTGGGGCGCTTCTTCTGGGGCCGCTCGTGGCCGGTGGGAGGCCGGCGGCTGACGCTGTGGGCGCTGGAGCACCGCGTCCTCCTGCGGGAGTTCGCCGATCCGCGCATCCACCTGGCGCTCTTCCGAGGCACGCGCGGCGGGCCGCTGCTGGACGGGGCGCCCTTCGAGCCCGCCTTCCTGGACTCGCAGCTCAACGACGCAGCCCGCCGCTACGTGGGCGACAAGCGTCACGTGCGGCTGGAGGGCAACACCCTGCACCTGTCCCGCGTCTTCGAGACGCACCAGGCGGACTTCCTCGCCGCGCTCCCGGCGGGCCGCCGCGGCAGCGTGCTCCAGTTCGTCTGGGCCTTCCTGCCGGACACGTGTACGGACCGCCCCGGCTGCGACACCCGGGCAGACCTGGACCGGGTGTGCGGCGTGAAGCTGGACCAGTGCCAGATCGTCTACGTCCCCGAGGACGGAGCCCTGCCGGACGCCGCCGCGCGCCCGGTCCGGACGGCGACGCCCTGAGCCGCCCTACGCCGGGACATGCCGGCGACCCAGACCGCCCATGTCGTGCGGTGGCTCCACCGGCTCCTCGGCGGCCCGCTCCCGGCGAGAGCGCCACGCCTTCTCCGCGCCGATGACCGGCAGGATGATGGCCGCCACCAGCGCGGACCAGCCCAGCGCCCCCCAGCCCAGCGCCGCCGTGCCGAACACCTTCTGCATGAAGGGCAGGTAGATGAACCCCGCTTGCAGCAGCACCAGCACGCCGATGCCCACGAAGACGGCGGGGTTGCTGAACAGGCCCAGCTTGAAGACCGAGCCCCTCAGGCTGCGGCACATCAGCATGTAGAAGATCTGGAACAGGATGACGGTGGTGACCGCCATGGTCTGCGCTTCTTTCAGCGCCACCTCTTGCCCCACGCGGGGGAGCTCCGCCCGGTACTCCCACAGGAACAGGCCGAGCGCGCCGCCCGCCATGAGCACGGCGGCCACCAGCGTGCGCACCACGACGAAGCGGCTGAGCACCGGCTCATGGGGATTTCTCGGCGAGCGGCGCATCACGTTGACCTCCTTGGCCTCGAAGGCCAGCGGCAACGCCAGCGCGATGGTGGCCACCAGGTTGATCCACAAGAGCTGCGTGGGGAGCATGGGCATCAGCGGCGCCAGCTCGCCCGCCACGCTCTGGATGGGGAAGAAGGCCACGCTGAAGGCCAGGATGAGCGCCAGCCCCAGGTTGGTGGGCAGCACGAACGCCAGCGACTTGATGAGGTTGTCGTAGACGCGCCGGCCCTCCTCCACCGCCGCCGCGATGGAGGCGAAGTTGTCGTCCGTGAGGACGATGTCCGCCGCCTCCTTGGACACGGCGGTGCCGGTGATGCCCATGGCCACGCCGATGTTGGCCTGCTTGAGCGCGGGCGCGTCGTTGACGCCATCGCCCGTCATGGCCACCACGTGGTGCCGTGACTGGAGCGCGCGCACCAACCGCAGCTTGTGCTCGGGCGCCACGCGGGCGAACACGTTCGTCGAGGCCGCCACCTCCGAGAGCCGCGCGTCGTCCAGCTCCGCGAGCTGCCGGCCCGTCACCACCGAGCCGTCCTTGTGCAGCCCCAGCTCCCGGCCGATGCTCTCGGCTGTCTTGTGGTGGTCGCCGGTGATCATCTTCACGACGATGCCGGCCTCGTGGCACGCCCGCACCGCCGCGATGGCCTCCTCGCGAGGCGGGTCGATCATCCCCTGCAGCCCCAGCAGGCAGAAGCCTCCCGCCACGTCCTCCATCTCCAGCTGGTCCCGCGTGGCGGGCAGCTCCTTCATGGCCACCGCCAGCACGCGCATGCCTGCCTCGGCCATGCGCTCCACCTCGGCGAGCACCGCCTCGGGGCTCAACCCCTGGGACAGCTCGCAGCGGCGCAGGAGCACCTCCGGCGCGCCCTTGAGGAAGACGTGGCGACCGCCCTCCCCGTTCGCGTGCAGGGTGGCCATGAATTGGTTCTCCGACTCGAAGGGGATGGCATCCATCCGGGCGAAGCGCTCGCGCGCCTCCTCCACGCGGATGCCCGCCTTCTCCGCCACCACCAGCAGCGCGCCCTCGGTCGGGTCTCCCGTCAGCCCCCACGTGCCATCGCCTGGCAGCAGCGCCGCGTCATTGCAGAGCACCCCGGCGCGCAGCAGCTCCCGCGCGGCCGCGGGCACCCCCTCCACCGGCACGCCGTCCTGGTGCAGGCGGCCCTCTGGCGCATAGCCCACGCCCGAGACGAACCACGCCCCGCTCGGCGTCCACAGCGCCTGCACCGTCATCTCGTTGCGCGTGAGCGTCCCCGTCTTGTCCGAGCAGATGACGGTGGTGCTGCCCAGCGTCTCCACCGCGGGCAGCTTGCGGATGACAGCCCGCCGCGCCGCCATGCGCTGCACGCCGATGGCCAGCGCGATGGTGACGATGGCGGGCAGGCCCTCGGGGATGGCGGCCACCGCCAGGGTGATACCCACCAGCAGCGCCTCGCTCGCCTCGTAGCCGCGCAACAGCCCCACCCCCAGCAGCACCACCGAGACCAGCAGGATGCCCACGGTGAGGTAGCGGCCGATGGAGGCCAGCGCCTTCGTGAGCGGCGTCTGCATGTCCACCGCCTCGCCCAGCAGCTTCGAGATGCGCCCCAGCTCCGTCGCCGCGCCCGTGGCCACCACCACCGCCGTGCCCGTACCCGTGGCGACGAGCGTGCCGCCGAAGGCCAGGTTGGAGCGGTCTCCCAGCGCGGCCTCCTCCGCCACCGGCTGGAGCTGCTTGTGTACCGGCACCGACTCCCCCGTCAGCGCGGCCTCCTCCACCTGGAGGTTGCGCACGGCGATGAGCCGCATGTCCGCCGGTACCTTGTCCCCCGAGCACAGCAGCACCACGTCCCCCGGCACCAGTTCCGCCGCCGGCACCGTCACCTTGTGCCCTTCGCGCAGCACGGTGGCCGTCTCCGGCACCATGCGCGAGAGCGCCTCGATGGCCTTGCCCGCCCGGAACTCCTGCACGAAGCCGATGAGGGTGTTGAGCACCACCACCGCGAGCACCACCAGCCCGTCCGTCACCTTCCCCAGAGCGATGGCCAGCGCCGCCGCCCCGAGCAGCACCCAGATGAGCGGGTTGTTGATCTGCCGGAACAGCACCCGCCAGGGGCCGCTCTGGCTCTCGCGCTCCAGGACGTTGGGGCCATAGCGGGCCAGGCGCTCGCGGGCCTCCGCCAGCGAGAGGCCCTCGGGCGTGCTTTGAATGCGTTCCAAGGCCGCCTCGGGAGCGAGCGCATACCACGCGGCGACCGGTAGGTTCCTCGGCGGCTCTGTCGGGGACGAGTGCATGCGGGCCTCCAGGCGGAAAGATGGGGATCCTCCGCCCGGGACGCCGCTCCCCGTGTCTCCCAGGAAGGGCCCGTCAGGTGCGGGTGAGTGGCACCCAGCAGCGATCCGCGTGAGAGCGGCGGATGGCATCCAGCACGCGCTGGTTGTGCCAGCCGTCCTCCAGGGTAGAAGCTCCCGGGAGCGTCCGGGCCCCGGAGCGCAGCGCCTCGGTGATGGCGCGGGCATAGCGCCAGAAGCCCTGGGACCACTCGTTGTCTGGCATCCCAGCGGGCAGCCGCTCGGGCGGTGGCAGTGCCACCGGCTCCCACGTCCGGCTGCCCACATCCGCGCGCCACAACTCCAGGCCCGCCAGGCGCAGGGCCCCTCGCGAGCCGACGACCTCCACCCCGTGCTGCGGCTGGCCCGGCTCCACGGCGGACAGGCTCATCGTCGCCGTGAGCTCTCCGCCAAAGCTCAGCAGCGCCTGCACCTCGTCATCCGCCGTCACCGCGCGGGGCGCTCCGGTCTCGACATCCGCCCGGGTGGCCACGTGCGTGGCCAGCACGCCCAGCACCTCCGTGGGCTCGCGCCCCAGCAGGAAGCGCAGCGAGTCCACCGCGTGCGAGCCGAGCGCGCCCAGCAGGCCGCCGCCCCGCGACAGGTCCGACCACCAGTCCCACCCCATCTGGGTCCCGGCGCGGAAGTCGCTGCCGTAGCGCACCCGGGCGTGGCGCAGCGTGCCCAGCGCTCCGGACTGGATGAGCTCGCGCATCTTCTGCCGCGAGGGCAGGAAGCGCAGCTCATGGTCCATCAGCGCCAGCACCCCGCGCTGCTCGGCCGCCAGCCACATGATCTCCGCCTGCGTGGCGTCCAGCGCGGTGGGCTTCTCGCACAGCACCGCCTTGCCCGCTTGCACCACCGCCAGCGCCATCTCGTGGTGCAGGTGCGGAGGGGCGACGATGCTGACGAGGTCCACCTGGGGGTGGCTCACCACCTCGCGCCAGTCGCTGGTGGCATGGGCGATTCCCAGGTCCTTCGCCGCCGCCTCCGCGCGCTCGAGGCGGGCGCTGGCGATGGACACCACCTCCACGCCGGGACACGCGCGGAACGCGGGCACCTGGGTGGAGCGCGCGAAGCCCGTGCCGATGATGCCGACGCGAATGGGCTGTACTTCGGTCATGAACTCTCCGTGAAGGCCGGAAATTGTCTCTGGGCTTCCAGCTCAGGCCCGTCCCGCGGCCTGCCGCCCTCGGCGCGAGAGCGCGTCGATGGAGGCCGCCACGAGCAGCACCGCTCCCGTTACCATGAACTTCACCGAGGAGGACAGCGCCAGCAGGTCCATCCCGTTGGAGATGGAGCCGATGACGAGCGCGCCGAGGATCGCCGACCACGCGGAGCCGCGCCCGCCGAAGAGGCTGGTGCCGCCAATGACGGCGGCGGCGATGGAGTTGAGCAACACGTCGCCACTGCCCGAGGACTGGTTCACCGCCAGCAGGCGCGAGGCAGCGAGGATGCCGCCCGCGGCGGCCATGGTGGAGGCCAGCGTGAAGATGGCCACGCGGATGTTCTCCACGCGGATACCGGCCCGCCGCGCCGCCTCGGCGTTGCCGCCCACCGCGAAGACGTGACGGCCAAAGCGCGTGTGCTTGATGAGCAACTCCAGCAGCAGCACGAAGCCCGCGAAGAGCAGCGAGGCCAGCGGCAACCCCCGGTCCTGCACGAAGATGGCGACGGCCACCAGCACCGCGCCGGAGATGACTACCATCCGCGCCACCGTGGAGCGCAGATGCTTCTGGGGCAACCCCGCGGCCGTCCGCCGCCACCGCTCCACCAGCACCGTGGCCACGTAGGTGAGGATGATCAGCCCCGCCACTGGCCAGGCGATCGCCGGCGCGAAGAACGTGCCGGTGAGGCCGGTGATGAGCGGGTGATTCAGGTTCACGGTGCCGGTGCCGCCCAGTACGAACAGCAGCGCACCCTGCCACCCGAGCAACCCCGCCAGCGTCACCACGAAGGAGGGCACGCGCAGCTTGGTAATCCACAGGCCATGGAACAGGCCGATGGCCGCGCCGGTGCCCAGCCCCGCGAGGATGGCGGGCACGGGCGCCCACTGCATCTTCACGTTGAGGATGGTCATCACCGCGGCGGACAGGCCGCTCACGGCGCCCGCGGACAAATCAATCTCTCCCAGCAGCAGCACCAGCACGATGCCCGCGGAGATCGTCCCCATGGCGGCGATCTGCAGCATGAGGTTGGTGAGGTTGACGGCCGACAGGAAGCGCGGGTTGGCCAGGTAGAAGATGAGCCAGATGACGCTCAGGCCGACGATGACGGGCAGGCTGCCCAGCTCGCCCTGGGACAGGCGGCGACGGAAGCCCCGCCAAGCGCCCATGAGCCCAGGTTCATCCTGAATCAGGCGCGGGTCGACCGCGCCTCCACGGGGGGCGTTCATGTCTGCTCCGTCTTCAGCGTGTCGACCACCTCGGCCTTGTGCGCGCCGGTGATGGCGGAGACGACCTCCACCTGGTTGGTCGTCTTCACATCGAAGGTCGCCACCCGCTTGCCCAGGCGCATCACGATGATGCGGTCGGCCACGGAGAACACGTCCATCAGGTTGTGGCTGATGACGACGACTCCGAGCCCCTGCTCTCGCAGCCGGCGGATGAGCTCCAGCACCTGCCGCGTCTGCGCCACGCCAAGCGCCGCGGTGGGCTCGTCCAGCAGCACCATCTTCGGCGCGCCCATCATCGCCCGGGCCACCGCGATGGACTGCCGCTGGCCGCCCGACAGCGAGGCCACCTGCGTGCGCACGCTGGGGATGCTCACGCTCAGCCGCTGCAACAGCTCGGAGGCCTGCTGCTCCATGGCCGTCTCGTCCAACCAGCCGGCCACCTTCCCCACCCCGCCCACGCGCACCTCGCGGCCGAGGAACAGGTTGCCCACGACGTCCAGGTTATCGCAGAGCGCGAGGTCCTGATACACGGTGGCGATCCCCAGCGCGGAGGCCGCCTTCGGTCCGTTGAGCGACACGGGCCGACCCTGAAAGAGGATCTGGCCCTCGTCGATGGGGAGGATGCCCGAGATGATCTTGATGAGGGTGGACTTGCCGGCTCCGTTGTCGCCCACCAGGGCGACCACTTCACCGGCGGAGACCTCGAAGTCCACCGCCGTGAGCGCCTGAACAGCTCCGAAGCGCTTGGAGACTCCTCGCAGCGCCAGCAGCGCGTTCTCGGACATCCGTCCCTCCTGGGTTACTGGAGCTGCGCCGTGGCGCAGGCGTCCTTGTAGCTGCCCGCGCAGATCTCGTCGGCCTTCCAGAAGCCATCGGCGACGACGGTGCTCTTCACGTTCTCCTTCGTCACCGCCACGGGCGCCAGCAGGATGGCCGGCACGTCCTTCTGGCCGTTGTTCACCTTGGCGTTGACCTTGCCAGCGGGAGCCGGCTGGCCCTTGGCCAGCGCCACCGCCAGCTCGGCGGCCACCTCGGCCTCCGGCTTGATGGCCTTGTAGACGGTCATGAACTGCTCGCCGGCGACAATCCGCTGGATGCCGGCCAGCTCCGCGTCCTGCCCGGTGACGGGAGGCAGCGGGTTGACGCCCGAGGCCTTCATCGCGGCAATCGCACCGCCGGCCGTGCCGTCATTGGCCGCGTACACGCCGACAATCTTGTCCTTGCCCAGCGAGGTCAGCGCCTGCTCCATCTGCTGCTGCGCCTTGTCCGGGCTCCAGTCCGGGGTGTCGTACTCGGCACCCACCGTCAGCCCGCTGCCATCGATGGCGGCGTGCGCGCCGGCCTTGAACATCTTCGCGTTGTTGTCGGTGGGCGCACCGTTGATCATCACGATGGTGCCGCTGGCCTTGCCGTCCGCCTTGAGCTTGTCCACCAGCGCCTGGCCCTGGAGCTTGCCCACCTTCTCGTTGTCGAACGAGATGTAGTAGTCCACGTCCGCGCCGGTAATCAGGCGGTCATAGCTGATGACGGGCACCTTGGACTGCTTGGCCCGCGCCACCGTGGCCGCCGCCGAGGCCGAGTCCACCGGGTCGAGCACCAGCACCTGGGCGCCGTTGGTCAGCGCCGCCTCGGCCTGGCTCTGCTGCTTGGCCGCGTCCTGGTCCGCGTTGCTGTAGATGACCTCGCACTCCGGGCACAGCTCCTTCACCTTGCGCTCGAAGTGCGGCCGGTCGTGCGACTCATAACGCGCCGTCTTCGACTCGGGCAGCAGCAGGGCGATCTTCGCTCCCGCGGCCTTCTTCTCACCGGTGGCGGTGGCGGTGGCGGAACCTCCCGCCGGCGCCTCCTTGTTCTCACTCTTGCACGCAGGAGCCGTCAGCATCAGGGCCGCCAGCGCCGCCGAGGCGCCAATGCGGGTCTTCAAAGAACGCGTATCCAATCGTCCATCCCTTTCTTCAGTGGTGACCGCTGTAGGGAAAACGGCGGGCATCCTGTCGTCCCCCGCAGGCCGCCGCAAGACATTGGTGTCCCACCGCCACCTGCCTTTCGCAGACAGCAAGAATTCCCTTTATAGGGATGTCGCTGGGCGGGTCCTCAGACCAGCAGCGCCGCGCCGATGAGGCCACTGTCGTCGCCCAGCTCGGCCATGTTGATGCTCAGGTGCTCGCGCGAGACGGTGGAGGACAGGGCCCGCACGCCCTCTTCCACATAGCGGCGCAGGCCGGGGCAGTTCATCAGCACTCCACCGCCGAGGATGAGCCGCGCCGGGTTGAGCACGGTGATCATGTTGGCGATGCCCATGCCGAGCATCTGCCCGGCGCGCTCGTGGATCTCCCGCGCGGCCGGGTCGCCCGCCTCCGCGGCCAGCTCCAGCGTCACCGGGTTGAGGGTCGCCGGGTCTCCGCCCGTCAGCCGGGCCAGCTCGGGCGAGCGCCCGGCGGAGAGCAGCTCGCGCGCCTGGGCGATGAGGTTGTGCCCACCGGCGTACGCCTCCAGGCAGCCGCGCTCGCCGCAGCCACACAGCCGGCCTCCCGGGATGACCTTGGTGTGCCCCAGCTCTCCGGCCACGCCCCCGGCGCCGCGCACCAGCTGGCTGTTGGCGATGATGCAGCTGCCCACGCCCGAGCCCACGAAGGCGACATACACGTCCTGCGCGCCCCGCCCGGCTCCGGCGTTCAGCTCGCCCCAGGCGGCGGCGGCCAGGTCATTCACCACGCGCACCGGGTGCCCGAGCCGCTCCGTCAACATCGCCCCCAGCGGCACGTTGCGCCAGCCGAGGTTGGGCGCCACCGCCAGCACGCCCGAGTCGCGGTGGATCTGCCCCGCGGCGCCGACGCCACACCCGCGCACCTCGACCCGTGCCTCGGACAGCGCCTCGGCGGCCGCCAGAGCGATGACCTCCACCACGGCCGCGGGGCTGCGCTCGGCCAGCGGCAACTTCGCGGAGGAGAGGATCCGTCCTTGCTCATCCACCACGGCGGCGCGGGCGTTGGTCCCGCCCAGGTCGATTCCCAGCGTCGGCATCAGTGCGCTCCCTCTCTCTCCTTATATACGCGCCGGAAGCACCGGCCGACTACGCTCCAACCTCGCGCTTGACCTTCTCCAGCGTGCCCTCGACGAGCTGCTGGATTTCCTTGAGGCGCTCGGGGGTGCTGGCCTCGAAGCGCAGCACCAGGATGGGCTGGGTGTTGGAGGCGCGGATGAGGCCCCACCCGTCCGGGAAGGTGACGCGCACGCCGTCCACGTCGACGATCTGGTGGCCCGCGGCGCGCAGGGCCTCGGTGGCGCGCTTGACCAGCTCGAACTTCTTCTCCTCGCGGGTGTCCGCGCGCAGCTCGGGCGTGGAGTACGTCTTGGGCACGTCCGCGAGCAGCGCGGAGAGCTTGCGCGGCTCGTGGGTGAGGATTTCGAGCAGCCGAGCCGAGGAGTACACGGCGTCGTCGAAGCCGAAGTAGCGGTGCTTGAAGAAGATGTGGCCGCTCATCTCTCCGGCCAGTTCGGCGTGCGTCTCCTTCATCTTCGCCTTGATGAGGGAGTGGCCGGCCTTCCACATCACCGGCTTGCCGCCGTGCTTGGCGATGTCGTCATAGAGGGTGTAGCTGCACTTCACCTCGCCGACGATGGCGGCGCCCGGGCTCTCCTTGAGCACGTAGCGGCTGAAGAGGATCATCAGCTGGTCGCCCCAGAGGATGTTGCCCTGGTCGTCGATGACGCCGATGCGGTCGCTGTCGCCGTCGTAGGCGATGCCCACCTCGGCCTTCTCGCGCTTCACCGCGGCGATGAGGTCCTCGAGGTTCTCCACCACCGTGGGGTCCGGGTGGTGGTTGGGGAAGGTGGCGTCCATCTCGCAGAACAGCGGCACCACGTCGAAGCCCATGGCCTGGAACAGGGGCACGGCGATGGCGCCGCCGGTGCCGTTGCCCGCGTCGATGACGATGCGCATCCCCTTGCGGCCCACCTTCACCGTCTGGCGGATGAAGTGGTTGTACGGGGTGATGATGTCGAAGGGCGTCACCGTGCCGGGCTTGTCGTCCTGCACGAAGTCGCGCGCCTCGATGAGCTTGCGCAGCGCCTGGATTTCGTGGCCGTGGAAGGTGGTCTTCCCCGCGCCGATCTTGAAGCCGTTGTACTCGGGCGGGTTGTGGCTGCCGGTAATCATCGCCAGGCCATCCACCGGCAGGGTGTTGGCGGCGAAGTAGGTCAGCGGCGTGGGCACCACGCCCACGTCGAGCACGTTGAGGCCCGTGGAGGTGAGGCCCTTGGCCAGCGCGTCGCGGAAGCGCGTGGAGGACTCGCGGCAGTCGCGGCCCACGACGATGGAGCGGCCATGCTGGCGGCGGATGATGGTGCCCAGGCCCTTGCCGAGGAGCTCCACCACCTCGACGGTGAGGTCCTTATCGACCAGGCCACGGATGTCGTACTCGCGGAAGATGTGCGTATTCATTGAACCAGAGTCCTCGCCCTCCTACCGGCAGGAGGGGTAGCAACAGAGGGCGGCGGACTCTACACAAGCGCGGGCCGGAGCGGTAAACGCTCACGGCCCGTGCGTGTCGGGTTTACTGGAACCCTCGGAGGTCCAATCACTGTCCAGGTTGGGCGCTCCAGGTCTCCGCGCCACGAGGCTGCCGGCCATAGGCCTCTCCCGGCGCCAGCGGCGCCAGCCACAGGAGGTCCAGCGCCGTGCGCCCATCCGCCGCGTAGAGGGCCACCTCGGGGCGCTCGGGGTTCAGCGTCGCGGAGAGCCGCGCCGAGGCCTCGGGGGCCCCCTGTCGCAGGGTGACATACCCCCGCGCGGGTACGGTGAGAGCGGGTGCGAGGGATTGGGTCGGCTCGCGGGTGAAGCCAGACAGGTAGAGCCCCTGGAGGGACACCGGGGTGTCCCCGCGATTGTAGAGCTGCACCCAGAAGGCGCCCGTGGCGTCCCGGCCCACGCGGTCGATGACGAGCCCGCCCCGGCCATGGGCCTCGAGGGCGGAGAGCTGGGTGAGCAGCCACGCGCGGCGCTCGCGAACGAAGCGGCGGAGGAACTCGGGGCTGTAGGCGGCGTGGGCGGGGCTCACGTGCGGGTCCTTCGCCTGCCCGTTGGGGCCCGCGAGGATGAAGGGCGCGAGCAGCTGGTGCATCGCGTCGATGCGCGCGCCCAGGTTCTCCTCCGTGAGCCACGTCTCCAGCAGCGTGCGCAGCCGGGCCACGTAGCGGGCGCGCAGCACCTCGTCATCGGCGATGCGGGTGGAGAGCGTGCTCCACGCGGGCTTCATGTCCAGCACGCCCAGGCCCCGGCGGAAGTCGGCCAGCTCGTACACGAGCGGGTCATACGCGGTGAAGCCCAGCGGCGGCCGTGCGGCCTTGCTCGCGGTGCCCTGGCGGATGTTGGGGTTCTTCCGGTTGTAGAGCGACAGGGCGTTGTTCAAGTCCCAGGGGACGTAGAACCAGCGGCCGAGCTCCCGGCTGTAGACGAAGTAGCTGCGAGAGTCGACCTGGTAGTCATTGGAGATGAAGGTGTCGAGCACCATCCAGGACAGGTAGTCGTCGAGCGCCAGCTTCTCCTCGACGAAGGCGCGGAACTCATGGGGCGGCGTGCGGTTGATGCCGTCGATGAAACTCCAGAGCCGCTCCCACGGCTGGTCCTCGTTGGTGCGCTTCTGCCACGCCTCCATGTACGCCTCGCGGGGCGGAGGGCGCATCTCGCAGTCGTGCATGCCGCAGCGGTAGATGTCGCCGTCGGAGTCCAGGGCGTGCGCCTTGAGGAAGGGTTTGTCGATGGACTCCACCTCCGTGTAGACGCCCTCGTACGCGCCATTGACGGTGAGGTGGACGAAGCGGGCGCGCGGCACCTTCATCCCCACGCTGGCGGCCACGTCGTACCAGAGCTTCTCCGTGAGGTAGCCGCCATCCTTATAAGCGGCGAGCAGCTCCAGGCGCTTGGCGCCTCCGAAGCGGTCCTCCTTGTCGAAGCGCACCTGCCAGGGCTTCTTCGGCTCGAAGCGCGTGGAGCGGCCGCGGTAGCGGATCTGCACCGTGTACGTGCGGCCCTCGGCGGAGAACTGCGCGGGGACGAGGTACTCCCGGTCTTCGATGTGCTGCTCCAGGGCGCGCAGGTGCTCCGGCTGGATGGTGAGCGCGTACGTGGGGATGGAGGTCTGCAGCGCCGGCCACGCGGGAGCGGGAGGCGGCTTCTGCCCGGGCCCGGAGATGCCCCCGTCCGGAGAAGTGCCCCCATCCGGCGAGGTGCCCGCGTCGGGCTTGCCCACCGGCGGCGAAGTTCCCGCATCCGGCACCCCCGCATCGGGAGGCAGCGTCCCCGCGTCCGGCGGAGGCTCCGGTTGCTGCTGGCCGGAGGTGTCCGGGGGGAGCGAGGAAGGAGTCGGGCTCTCGGTCGCGTCGCCGCATGCGCCGAGGAAGATCATTCCTAGAAGGAGTACCAGGTGCCTCATGCTCCCACATCGGAGCAAACAGCGCGCCAGGACCCCGGCGAGGCTCTCACTCGGAGACAGGGAAACGGACGACTCCGCGCAGGGAAACCTCGTACCGCGGAGAGCGTACCGGGGCGCGGGCCTGAGCCTCTACGGAGACACCGTGGGCACGGTGGTCGTCATCGGGCGCAACCGGCGCTGGAGGGCCCAGTAGTGCCGCTGCCAGGTCAGGTTGAGCGGATCCAGGGCCAGGGCCTGGGCATAGCACTCGACCGCGGCCTTCGCGGAGTTCTGGGTCTCCAGCGTCCGTCCCTGGGAGAAGAAGGCGCGGGCGCGCTCCTCGGTGCCAGGGCGCGCCGAGAGATACGCGCGGCGCAACGGCTCCACCTCCCGGTCCGTGAGGCCCATGGCGATGCAGCGGGCAATCCCATGGGGGTTGCCGCGCAGGGCATCGAATCCCACGCGAGCAAGCGGCTCGCCGAGCGTCCGGCGGGCCGACTCCACATGGGCGCGCAGGGTCTCCAGCTCCTGCCGCTGGCTGGTGGGCAGGGTGCGCCGCCAGAAACCCTCCAGGCGACGCAGCGCGGAGTCGGCGCGCTGGCGCACCTCATCGAAGCTCGCGGAGGGCGGCAGGCCCAGGAGCATGTACGGGTCCCGCCCCAGCGCGGCGGTGCGAGACAGGAGCTGCGCGAGCTCCGCGTCCGCGGGCGGCTCGGCGGGGCCGGCGCGCGTGTGGGAAATCAACGTGCGCAGCGCCCTCGAGGGCTCGGCGAAGTGGACGAAGAAGCCCGCGGAGACGCCCCAGGCGTGCGCCTCGTCCTGGGAGACATGGCGCACCACGTCTCCGGCGCAGATGACCGCCTGCCCCTGGAACGAGAGCTCCATCGGAAGCCGCGAGGCGAGCGGCGGCGGCGGCCCATCGAAGGCGATGAAGAGGCCCTCGGCCGACACGTCACTGGCGCGCACCACGCGAGGCTCGGGGCTGCCGAGGCACCCCACGCGCACGCGCAGGCCCGAGGGCGCGGCGGCGCGAGGCGCGGCGGCCTCGAGGGTCACCGCCTCCTTGGGAGCGTTGCGCACGGACTCCTCGAGGGCGAAGCGGAAGGCCCGGGCACTCGGGAAGCGCTCCTCGGGGCGCCGCGAGAGGGCCTGCATCACCACCACGGAGAGGGCCTGCGGCACGCGCGGGTCCAGCACATGCGGCGCGGGAGGACGAATCTCCTGCTGTCCCAGGAGCACCTCGCCCATGCGCCCGCGCCCATAGGGCAGGCGCCCGGTGAGGAGCCGGTAGCCCAGGACGGCCAGGGCGTACACATCCACGCGGACATCGGCGGCGGTGGTCTCCCACTGCTCGGGAGCCATGTACGCGGGCGAGCCCAGCGACATGCCCGAGGCCAGCTCCTTCTTGGAGAAGCCCGAGGCCAGGACGCTGGCCATGCCGAAGTCGAGCACCTTGACGCGCCGCTGTCCGCGCGCGTCCTGGGTGAGGAAGAGGTTGTCCGGCTTGAGGTCACAATGCACCACGCCCCGCGCGTGGGCGACCTCGAGCCCTTCGAGCACCTGCGAGAGCAGCCCCACGGTCTCGGCGGGAGACAGCGGCAGGGGCAGGCACGAGAGCGGCTCGCCGGACACGTACTCCATGAGGAGACAGGGCAGGCCGCCCGGGCCGGGACGCGCATCCAGCACGCGCGCGATGTGGCGATGCACGACGCGGCTGGCGACGTTGGCCTCCACATAGAAGCGGGAGCGCACGTGCGGATTGGAGGCCAGGTGCGGGTGCAGCACCCTCACGGCGAACCGCGCCCCGGAAGGCGGGTGGCAGGCGAGGTACACGGTGCCGGTGGCACCGGTGCCCAGCAGTCGCTCCAGGATGAGCGGCCCGTGCATCTGGCCGACGAGCGACTCGATCTCCTCGACCCGAGGAGTACGCGAAGGAGCCGGGCACTCAGCCCCGGCGAGATGTTCTTGCTGGCACCGAACACACTGCATCGACGCCCCCCAAACGCAGCTTCACCACGTTGCGTCATCAGGGCAGTGCAACCTTCGTGCAGAGGCGCGGACCCCCTTTCGAGGGGTAATGGACGCTCCAACCCCCCGAAGAGACGGGATCGGCCCTGGAGCGCTGATCCAGGCAGCCGTCATTTTTACCGGCGCGTACCCGGAAAAACTCCCTTTCCTGGAGGATTGGGGACGGAGCAGAGGAGCGCCGCTTCCCTGCCCCGCCCGCACGTTTCCCGCCAGGGCCCTACCGCTTGCGCACGTTGGCGGCGCGCTGGAGGGCGGTCTGCTTCTTGGTGCCCTCCTCTCCCCGCATCCACTCCTTCATGGCGGGGACGACCTGCTTGGTCCAGCTGCGCCCGGCGCGAATGGCGATGAAGGCCTCGACCAAGGCGGTCACCATCCCGGAGAGCTGCTCGGAGAGGTAGAGCCGCTCGGAGAGGCGGGCGTCATCATCCTCGCTCATCAGCTCGGGCAGCTTGGCGGCGCGGATGTCGAGGAACTCCGCGTCGAGGGAGAGCTCGAACGCCTTCTCCCCGTGGGTGAGCATCATCCGCGCCTGGTGGACGAGCAGCCCTCGGTCCAGCGCCTCGCGCACCTGCTCCGAGTAGGGCGCCATGGCGCCGCGCGCGGACAGCTCGGTGACTTCCCCGCTGATGCCGCGCAGGACGATGCGCCCGAGGAACAGGACGGTGACACCGGCCTTCTCGAACTGGGTGACCGGGTCGCCCGACTCCGAGCGCCACAGGAGCCAGGTGAGGAACTCGCGGCCCAGATACGCCTTGCCGCGCAGCAGGGCCTCGCGGGCTTTGCCGCGTTCGACCTCGGCCTCGTCCTGCTTCTCCTCGGTGGCGCCACCATCGACGCCGACATCTCCGCGCATGAACGCCGCTTCGGCGCGGGCCTCTTCACGCTTCCCCATGGCTCACCTCCGCCGGCAGGTCCACGCCGATCAGCTCCGCGGTCGGCCCGAGAGTGGACTCGTCGATGCCGGTGCGCGCCGCGATGGCGGCGGGGACCAGCGGTTGCAGCTTCACCTTGAAGCCGGTCTCCACGGCGTTGAGGACCTCCTCCACGGCGGTGCGCGAGGCGGCCCAGATCTGCAGCTGCTGGCTCTTCAGGTTCCAGCTCAGGTCATGCACCTTGGTGCTGGGCACGGCGCGGTTGCGGAGCACCTGGCGCAGCGAGGCCTTGTTCTCGGCCTTCTCGGCGCGACTGGGCGGGCGGCCCTTCTCCTTGGCGAAGTTGGCGGCCCACTTGTCGACCTCGGCGCGGAGCACGGGAGCGGGGATCTTGATCTGATCGATGCGGTAGCCGAACAGCGCGTACTCCCCATAGTGGAGGCTGCTGGTGGGGAACTCGGTGGAATCGTGGTTCTCCAGCTCCACGAAACCGACGGCGCGCTCCTCTTCGGAGCGTCGATCAATGGGGACGAAGGCACGGGCCTTGAGCGCTTTGGTGAGCCAGCGCTTGAGGTCCGCGGGGGCTTCCTCGGCGGGCTCGACGAGGAAGCGGGAGAAGGTGACTGCACCACGGAGGACGGGCATGGGGCGCGGCAGAATGAGGATGCGGGCCGCGCTCGTCAAGACGCCACGGGTGAGAGAATTCGCGCTGGATTTACAGGTACTTCTGGCGCTTACGAGCCTTGAGGGCCTCGACGACCTTGCGCACGTCCTGGCTCTTGTCCTTGGGGACCACGAGGATGGCATCGCCCGCGTCGACGACGACGACATCCGTCAGGCCCACGACGGCCACCGGGCGCTTGTCGCCCAGCACCACGCAGCCATCGCAGTCCACGACGATGGACTCGGCGCCGGAGACCACGTTGCCGCGCTCATCGGCGGGGCGCACCTCGGGGATGGCGGCGAAGGAGCCCACGTCGGACCAGCCGAAGTCACCAGGGAGCACGGCGATGTTGGAGGCCTTCTCCATGACGCCATAGTCGATGGAGATGGAGGGCAGCTTGGGGAAGACGCGCTTGAGGACGGAGCCGAAGGTGCGCTTGCCCACCGCGGCGCGCAGGGCCGCCATGCCCTTCTTCATCTCCGGCATGTGCTGGGCGAAGGCCTCCAGCATGACGTCGGCGCGGAAGACGAAGATGCCGCCATTCCACAGGAACTCCCCTGAGGACACGTAGTTACGAGCCGTCTCCAGGTCGGGCTTCTCCTTGAAGGCCTTCACCTTGCGGCCGCCGCCCTCCAGGGGCTCGCCGAGCTGGATGTAGCCGTAGCCCGTCTCGGGGCGGTTGGGCTGGATGCCCAGGGTGACGATGTGACCGCCCTCGGCGATGCGCGCCGCCTCGGCGAGCGTCTCGCGGAAGCCCTGGGGGTTGGCCACGTGGTGGTCGGAGGGAAGGACGACCAGGATGCCCTTGGGGTCCCGGGCGGCCACCTGGAGCGTGGCGAGCGCGATGGCCGGGGCGGTGTTGCGCGCCATGGGCTCCACCAGGAGGTTCTGCTTGGGCAGCCCCTTGACGAGCTTGGCGGCGGCCTTGGCGTGCAGGGGGCCGCAGACGATGAAGGTGTTCTTCATCGAGGCCAAGCCCTTGAGCCGGGAGGCGGTGTCGGTGATCAGCGGACTCTTGGAGGCCAGGGGGAGGAACTGCTTGGGGCGGGCCTGCCGGGAGAGGGGCCAGAAGCGGGTGCCGGAGCCGCCGGCCATGATGACGGGGTAGAGAGCCATGCGGCGGCGCACCATAGCGCCTCCTGGCCGGAAGGGAGGCGACTTCGGTGCTTGCCGGCCTGGCTGCTCTCCAGGCGGCGCTGCGGCGGGCAGAGTTTTGACCCCGTGGCCAAAAGCCAGTCTCATGGCCCGGCGTTGGACTTCAAGGCCAAATCCACCGGGTGGACGATCGTCCTCACGGCGGCGCTCGCGCTGGGACTCTCCCTGGCGCCGCTGCCCGAGGTGTTTCGTCCGATCCCCAGCCTGCGCAAGGAAGGAGAGCTCGCGCCGCGCCTGGCCGAGCTCGTCCTGCCGCGCTCGCTCACCGGAAAGGGCGCCACCGCCCAGCCTGTGGATGACGTGCTGACGGCGGCGCCGCCGGGCCCACCTCCCGAGGAGACGCTGCCGGCCGAGGACGAGGCCGCCGAACCGGAGAACGAGGTGGTGACCGCCACCGCGCCTCCGTCGGACCTGGAGGGCCTGAGCACCCTCACGCGGGCCCGCGCGCTCTCGTTGGAGGCCCTGCGCGAGAAGATGGGCTCGCAGCACGTGGACATCGAGCCGGGCTGTCGGCGCAAGGGCGAGGCGGGGTGCGAGGAGAGCGGGCTGGCGCCGTTCTTCGCGGCGCTGAACGAGCTGCGCGAGGATCGGCGCACGCAGCCGGTGCGGGTGGTCCACCTGGGTGACTCGCTGATCGCCTCGGACCACATCACGGACGTCATCCGCGCGCGGCTCCAGGAGCGCCACGGCTCGGGCGGCAAGGGCCTGCTCTTCATCGACCGGCCCACGGGGGCGGGGCGCACGGTGCGCGCGGGCTCGGCCAGCGAGGGCTGGCAGATCACCCGCATCATCGACCGCAACTATCCGAAGGACCGGCTGGGCCTGACGGGCGTGGCCTTCGCCTCGGCGGGCACGAGCTCGCAGAGCGCGCGCTTCTCGGTGGAGGGCTCCCGCACGGCGGAGCTCTTCTTCCTGACGCAGCCCAACGGAGGCACGGTGCAGTTCAGCGCGGACGGCAAGCCGCTGCAGCGGCTGCTCACGCGCTTCGAGCCAGCGGGAGTGGCCTTCTCGCGCTTCACCCTGCCCGAGGGAGCGAAGACGCTGTCGCTACAGTCCCAGGGGAAGGTGGAGCTGCACGGCATGTCGCTGGAGAACGGGCAGCCGGGCATCGTCTACGACACGGTGGGGTTGCCGGGCGCGACGGCGGAGGTGTTCCTCCGGGCGCAGCGCGGGGCCTTCCGCGCGCAACTGCGCCACCGCCGGCCGTCGCTGGTGGTGCTGATGGTGGGCGGCAACGAGGCCTTCTACATCTCGCGCAACCGGACGACGCCGGCGGAGATCCGCGCCACGACGAAGGAGCTGGTGAAGGCGGTGCGCGAGGCGGTGCCAGACTCGGCGTGCCTGCTGATGGCGCCGCTGGACGCGGCGGTGCGCACGATGGGCGGCGAGCTGGTGCCTCGGCGCGGCTCGAAGGAAGTGGGAGACATCCTGCGCGAGGTGGCGAGCGAGGGCGGCTGTGCCTTCTGGGACGCGCTGAGCGCGATGGGCGGAGAGGGAGCCTCCATCAAGTGGCTGTCGGCGGGGCTGCTCAACGAGGACCTGGTACACCCGCGAGCCAGGGGCTCGGACCTGCTGGGCCACCTC
This sequence comes from Hyalangium ruber, assembly GCF_034259325.1. Classification (NCBI taxonomy): domain Bacteria; kingdom Pseudomonadati; phylum Myxococcota; class Myxococcia; order Myxococcales; family Archangiaceae; genus Hyalangium; species Hyalangium rubrum. The sequence goes on from NZ_JAXIVS010000004.1 coordinate 422,879, forward strand.
TTCGACTTCTCGCTCCAGCGCGCCTATGCCAAGGCCCACCAGCCGCTGCTGCTGGCGGAGGATCCACCGGGGCTCATCGACGCCGCCACGGCGCTCAAGGGCACCTTCGCGCGGATGCGCGCGTTGGAGCAGGAGAAGAAGGACGCGGAGCGGCTGGGCATCCTCCAACTGGGCGCCTCGCACACCGCTTCCCACGTCTTCACGGACGCGGTGCGAGGCGCGCTGAGCAAGAAGCTGGGAGACGGTGGGCGCGGCTTCATCGCGGCCGGCAAGCCCTCGCCCCGGCTGGCGATGGCCCATGTCATCCGAGAGCTGAAGGGCGAGTGGCGGGTGGAGGACGCGATGAAGCAGGAGGCCCAACCCGGCGAGGTGTGGGGCCTGTCCGGAATCCGCGCGGTGGGTGCGCCCGGAGCCTCGCTGCGCCTCGAGTTCTGCGAGGGCTGCGCGCCCGCGAAGACACCCGAAGCGAAGCTGGACCTGTACTGGCTGGACGCACCGGGAGCCGGGAAGCTGGAGGTGAAGGTGGACGGGGAAGTCATGCCCGCCGAGGAGCCTCCGGCCACGCCGCTCACCGCGCCCACGGTGCGCATCCGCTCCTTCCCGGTCACGGGCCCCGCGCACACGCTCGAGGTGACCAACGTGGGCGAAGGCCCCATCACGGTGCTGGGCGCGTCCCTGGACTTCGAGCCGCCGGGCGTCGTCTACGACGCGGTGGGCCTGCCCGGCAGCACGGCGTTCACGCTGAGCCACTACGAGCCCACGGCGCTGGACCAGCAGCTCTCCGCGCGCAAGCCGGGGCTGCTCGTCTACTGGTATGGCACCAACGAGGCGGCCCTGCCCGAGCTCGACGCGGAGCAACTGCGCAACGACTACGTGGCGTTGATCTCCCGGATGCGCGCCAGCACGGGCGCCGAGTGCCTCATCCTGGGGCCCACGGACCGGCTGGTGCAGGACGCGAGCGGGCGATGGACCGAGGCCGCTGCGCTGGGCAAGGTGCTCACCACCCTGCCGGCGGTGGCGAAAGAGGCGGGCTGCGCCTACTGGTCCGCGCGCGCGGCGATGGGAGGCGAGCGTTCCATGCTGCGCTGGCAGCGCTCGGAGCCGCCGCTGGGACACCCGGACGGGGTCCACCTGACGCAGGACGGCTACGAGCGGCTCGCGGCCTCCTTCATGAAGGAGCTGCTGGCGGCGTACGAGACCTTCAAGCTGGCGCCCGGAGAGCAGGTGAAGGCGCCCATCACCACGCCCGCGCCGACGGCGCACAAGGCGGAGGGAGGCTGACATGCAGTCCACCAGCATTCCCTATCTGGTGTTCCTGGGCCTGACGTTCGCCCTGTACTGGGCGGTGCATCGCCACAAGGTGGCGCGGCTGAGCGTGCTGCTGGTCGCCAGCCTCTTCTTCTACATGGTGTGGACGCCGTTCCCGGTGCTGGTCTTCTTCGGGTGCGCGGCGTTCGACCATCTGATCGTCAAGGGGCTGGCGCGCTCGCAATCGCCCAAGGTGCGCAAGGCGCTGGTCGTCACCTCGATCGTCTCCAACGTGGGACTGCTGAGCACCTTCAAGTACGCGGACATGTTCCGCGAGACGGCGCGCTCGCTGCTGGCGCCGCTGGGGGTGACGGTGCGCGACGAGCCGTTCGGGCTGCTGTTGCCCATCGGCCTGTCGTTCCTGTGCTTCCAGGCCATCAGCTACGTGGTGGACGTGTACCGGGGCAAGGCGAGCGCGGAGCACAGCTACTTCGAGCACCTGCTCTACCTGCTCTTCTTCCCGCGCGTGGTGTCGGGCCCGATCGTCCGGGCCTCGGACCTGCTGGAGCGCTTCCGGGACGTGCCCTCGCTGACGCCCGAGGAGGGAGGCCGCGCGCTGTACCGCATCGCGGTGGGCCTGGTGAAGAAGCTGGTCATCGCGGACGTGCTGGGCAGCGGGCTGGTGGATCCGGTGTTCGCGGACCCGGGGGCCTACACCTCGGCCGAGTGCCTGATGGCGGCGGTGGCGTACACCTTCGAGCTGTACCTGGACTTCTCGGGCTACTCGGACATCGCCATCGGAGCGGCGGCGCTGTTCGGCTTCCAATTCCCGGAGAACTTCGCGCGACCGTACCTGGCGAAGAACCTGTTCGAGTTCTGGAACCGCTGGCACATGAGCCTGTCGAGCTGGCTGCGGGACTACCTCTACATTCCGCTGGGCGGTAACCGGCGCTCCAAGCCACGGGTGCTCTTCAACCTGATGACGGTGATGGTGCTGGGAGGCCTGTGGCACGGGGCGGACTGGCGCTTCGCCATCTGGGGCGCGGTCCACGGCGTGGCGCTGGGAATCACGCGCACCTGGTGGTGGATCCGCGGCACCAAACCCAAGGAAGCGTCGGTGAGCTGGCTGGGCGCGGGCGTGGGCATCCTGTGTACCTTCACCGTGGTGGTGCTCACGCGAGTCGTCTTCCGTGCGCCGAGCCTGGAGCACGCGGCGGAGATCTACCAGCGCATGCTGCTGGGCATGCCAGGGCTGGCGAACGTGAGCGGGCTGGTGTGGGGGATGCTAGCGGTGGCGGTGGTGGGCCACATGCTGCCGATGAAGCTCTACGACAGCGTGGGCACGCTCTTCGTGCGTCTGCCCTCTCCGGTGCGAGCGGTGGTGCTGGTGCTGATCGGCCTGGGCATCCGCCACCTGTCCTCGGTGGAAGCGCGGCCCTACGTCTACCTGCAGTTCTAACCAGGCCGTCTCGTCGTTCAGGGCGCGCTGGCACATGGGGATATCCTCCTCCCCATGAACCCATCCGCCATTCCGAAGGCCTCTGGCTTCCCGCTGCTGGGCGTCGCGCTGAAGTTTGGCCCGGACTGGGTGCGCGCCACGCGGGAGCGCCTCGGCGACGTGTTCTCGTTCGAGCTGCCGGGCGGCAACGGCGGCGTGATGGTCACGCACCCGGACGATGTGCGCTTGGCCCTCGTCGAGACCAAGGGCGTGGCGCGCGCGGAGTTCCCGCCGCGCATGCACGGCGTGCTCACTCCCATCACCGGCGACGGGCTCATCGGACGCACCGGGCCCGCCTGGACCGAGCGGCGCGGCATGATGCAGCCAGGCTTCCGCCGCCAGCGGCTCGCGGAGCTGGTGCCCATCATGCTCGGCGCCATCGACCAGCAGCTCGAGTCGCTCGAGTCGCGGTTCGTCCGCGCCGGTCGGCCGTTCGACGCGCTTCCGGAGATGCACGCGCTCACCCTGAGCATCCTCATCCGCTCGCTGCTCGGCACCCACCTCGATGCGAGTGACACCGCTCGCGCGGGTGAGGCGGTCGATCTCACGATGAAGGCGGTGACCTTCGCGCCCATCGAGTTCGGAAAGCAGCGCCTCGCCCAGCGCGCGGCCCGAGCCTTCGAGGCGGTCTCGATGCGCATCATCCAGGAGCGCCGCGCCTCTCCCCCCGAAGCGCGGCCGCGCGACCTGCTGACCATGATGATCGAAATGCAGGACGCGCACGGCGGCGGCCTCGATGACTCGAGCATCCGCTTCGAGCTGAGCGGGCTCTTCATCGCGGGCAAGGAGACCGCCGCGGTCTCGCTCTCCTGGTTGATTTCCCTCCTGCCTCAGCGGCCCGACATCGCGCGACGGCTCGTCGAGGAGATCGACCGGGTGCTCGGGGACCGCGAGCCCCAGGCAGCGGACCTGCCGGAGCTGCGCTACCTGGAGGCCGCCTTGCAAGAGAACCTGCGACTCCATCCGCCCGTCTGGCTCCTATTCCCGCGAAAGGCGACAGACGACATCACGGTCAGCGGCCATGGGGTGCGGCGCGGCACGACGGTGTGGATGAGCCCCTTCGCGACGCACCATCACGAGGCCTTCTGGGAGCGCCCTGGCGAGTTCGAGCCCGAGCGCTTCACCCAGGAGAGCGCGGAGGGGGGCACCCGCCACCCGTACGCATGGATTCCCTTCGGCGGAGGGCCCCGCGTGTGCATCGGCACACGGTTCGCGATCATGGAGATGCAGCTCTTCGTCGCGCGTCTTCTCCAGCGCTACCGAATCGAATGGGCTGACACCCGGCCCGTGGAGCCCAAGGTCATCTTCAACACCCGCTTCCCCCGCCGCGTGCCGATCCGACTGGTGCCACGCGCCTGAGCCTTACACTCCCTTAGAAAATGAAAATCATATAACTCCTACCGCGGTGCGTCGGGCTTGCTGGCTTTGCGCAGGAGAATGATTGTCATTGCCTGCCAGTGAAGTCTTGCATAGGGTTTGGCGCTTATGAAAATGAAAGCCGCTGCCCCGTTCCTCGTTCTGTTCTTGCTTGCAGCCAATTCCGCTTGGGCTCAGGTGCAGATGATCACCATCAGCGCCCCCTCGACGGTTGCCAATCCCATCACCAGTGGATTCAACATCAATTACACCCTGGGTGGGAGCAAATTGGGTCTGGCCTCGGCCCAGGTCACCTTCTACATGTCGACCACTTCGAACGGGAGCTCCGGCGTCTTCCAGCTGGCCTCGTTCCAGATCCTGCTCAACCATCAAGGCAGCGGGGTCTATGGCCCGCCGTCTGGCACGCAGACGCGCTACATCTCCGCGTCGGGCCTGCCGTCGAATACGTACGCGCTGTGGCAGAGCATCGTCGCGGGCTGCCAACCGCAGAGCTGGTACATCCTGGGCCGGGTGGACTTCAACAACATCGTCTCCACGTCGTCCTCGATGGGCACCACCAAACAGCCTGACTTCTACTTCACCGGTGGAACGATCAGCCCGGCTACGATTTCTCCCGGCGGCACCACCAACATCTCGTTCGACCTGTACACGCAGTGCCCCGTGACCAGCACGTCGACGGTGGGGATCTACCTGACGGATGCCACCTATTCGACGGCGCTCGCCTACATCGGCGGGATTTCCATCGGGACGGGCTCGGGGACGTTCTCTCTTCCGCCCATGCCCATCACGTTCTCCCCCTCCATCGCGACGGGTACCTACGGCATCGTGCTGATCGCCGACGAGGACGGGGTGGTTGCCGAGAGCAATGAGAGCAACAACGTCGGCGCCTTCGACCTGAACGTCACCAGCCCGCTGACGGCCATCCACGCCGACTCCGGTGAGCAGAAGCTGAACACCGAGATTCCGTTCGCCCCCGAGCAGTATGACCCCAGGATGGGGCCTGCCGAGTACATCGTCCCGACGTTCTGATGAGAGAGGCCAGAGCGCTGTCCGTCCAAAGGCTCTCCAGGACAGCGCTCTGAGCCACGCGGGGTGGGCGTGATTTCCTAGCCGCCCTTCCGCTCCCCGAGCTGTACGGGGGTCACACGGGCCAGCAGCGCGCCAAGCTCGACCGGCGGCTTCTGCTCGATTCGCCGGTACTTGCGGCCGTCCTGGGTCCGGTCGACGAGACCGGCCTCGAACAGTGCCCGGCGCAGCACGGCGTGATCGCCAAACGCATGCCAGCGGTTCAGCAGGTCGCTGATCTCTCGCTCGGTGAGCACGCTGCCGCTCGGAAGGCGCGCCCAGAGCACCCACAGGCAGAGCGCCAGATGAGGCGCCTTGGCCGGCCAGCGGAGCAAGCGCCCCTCCTTGTCGAAGTGCCGCGCGACCTTCTCGATGAGCTGATGGTCGGGGGTGGGCTTCACTTCCTGCACTGCGACAAGACGCTGTCTGGCCTCCGCATCGGCCCGGAAATGCTGGTAGTTCCGGAAGCCGGCCGCGCGGCACAGCATGTTGAGCATCTCCACATGGCTCGGCTTGTGCTCGAGTTGATCACGAAGCGAGCGGGCGAACGCCGAGAGATCGGCGACCTCGAATGGGAGGGCGAGTCGGGACATGGCTTATCCTCGTATGCGCCGTTCCAAAAAGGATGTCGTGGGTCGCCGTCTTACGACTCGGCACGGGGATAAGTGCGTGTCACAGCAAGGGGCAGGTTTAGCTCCCCTCGCGGGGCGGCGACGCCTCGGTGAACTGCCGACCGTTCGCTCCTCTTAACACACGCGACGCGGCGTTCAATGCCTCCTCGGGGAGCACCGCCCTCGCCAGCGCCGCATGGCCCTGAGCAGCTGTCGAGCTGGTAACGGGAGACACCAGGCCGAAACTCCAGTTACCAGCGGGCCCGCGGTTCGCGGCGCCTCGGTCCTGGCCAGGAACTCCCAAGCGCTTGAGTTCACAGAGGTGCTTCCTCGAGCCCGCTGCCTTGCGCGTTGGCACGCCAGCCGCATTGGGAAGCGTGGCGAACCTCTTTGATGACAGGAGTCACCCCATGAAAGGCCTCAAGCTCGGCGGCTTCAAGAGCCCCTCCTCCCTCTCCGGAACCAAGACCGACCTGCCGCGGGCCCCTTCGCCCACGAGCTCGAAGCCCTCCTCCCAGCCGAAGCTCTTCAAGGATGGGTTCGACACCCAGCCCCCGCGGCAGCCGGGGAAGGACGTCACCACGTCGTTTGGCTCCAACCCGCTGGCCCACGCGGGACAGAACACCCTGAACGCCTACAACATGTTCCCGGGCGGCGCGCCGCAGGGCGTGGCGCTCCCCAACGCCAACAAGCCCTTCGTCCATGCGAACGACTCCGTGGTGACGCTGAACGCCCACCAGCACCAGGGCAACTCGAACCTGTCCGTCACCGGCGCGGGTGGCCAGGGCATCCAGGCGCACTACCTGCACTACCTCTCGACAGGGCAGGGGAAGTTCGCGGGCATCGAGGGTGTGCCGCTCCATCCCCGTCCCGGTCAGCCGAACACGGTGGTGACGGGGGCCCTCAACGGCTGCGCCGTCCACGCCCTGCACGACACGAAGACGAACACGCTGTCCTTCCTCCACCACGCGGACTACTCGAAGAATGGCGCGAACGAGCTGAAGGACTTCCTCGCGCAGCGCCCGCACCTGCGCCCCGCGGGGAGCTTCACGCCTGGCGACTACTCGCACCCCACGGGGCGTCACGGGACCCCGACGGGTGCCACGCCCTTCATCCACTACACCCAGCCCACGAACAACAGCCCGGGCCAGTGGTCGATCGTGGGCCAGCTCAACACCTTCAAGAATGGTGGCACCCCCGGCGGTCGCCCCGAGCTCATGCGCCCCACGGACCTGACGGTGCCCTTCGTGCAGACGATCCCCGTGGAGCCCAGGCTCGCATAGCTGGCTTGTGCGGCTCCCGACACGTCAGCGCCAGCAGGCCGCGAATCAGCGCTGAAGGAGCATCGTGACGGCGCCTGCGCCCAGGACACCACAGGAGCAACACACCAGCCCCACCGTGAGGGAGAGCACCCCGCCAATGGCCCGACCCACGGTGGTCTCCTGGACCTTGTAGATGCCCCAGATCTCGAGCACCAGGACGTAGAGCCCCGCTGCGCCTCCCACGGCCGGCACCCACGCCAGGAGCACGGGGGCCGAGGAGTAGCCGACCACCCTCAGGGTGGCGCCAAAGCCGTTGCGGTTGGCGCCGAAGATCAGACACCCCAGGTGGATCACCGCGCCCGAGAGGACGAAGGAGAGCGGGTAGAGGACGATGGTGGCCAGCGCGAAGCCCCCCGAGAGCCCCGCCGCGTTGTCACTCACCCACCCCATGACTCGCTCGAACTCGGGAGGGGTGGGCCCGCCCGCCGCCATCGCCGACTCCATCTGCCTGCGCATGGTCGAGAAGGTCAGCATGTTGAAGGGCACCTGGAGCACCGCGCCCACGACGGTGAGCATCCACCCGTAGAGCATCGCGTCCACCCAGGGCGCCTCGGGCCTGACCGAGCTCCAGAACGTGTCGGGGTGGAGCATCGTCTGCTTGAGGGTCTGCCACACCGCTTGCACGAAGCCCAGCTCGCCCCGGCGCTCCCAGGGCGTGGGCGCGCGCTCGATCGGAACGGGGACATTGAACCGCCGCTGGCAGGCAGGGCACGTCTGCATGCCAGGGCTCGGGACCTCGACGTGCTTGGAACAGTGGGGGCAGTGCGCTTGCATGGCCGCGCATCCTGGCGCGCCTTGGCACCGCCTCGCTATGCCCCACTACTTCCCGGCGGGCGCGTTCTTGGCGAAGGGCGCCATCTGCGCGGCCAGCGCCTTCTGGAAGGCCGGCCGCGCCTCGCACCGCAGGCGATAGGCCTCGAGCACCGGTATCTTCGTGAGCACGTCCGTGTGACGCAGGATGCGCAGCACCGTCGTCATCATCAGGTCGCCCGCGGTGAACCGCTCCTCGAGGTACTCGCGCCCTTCCATCCAGCGGGCCAGGGACTCCAGCCGCCCCTGCACCGTCTCGAGCGCGGACGGTCGGCGCAACTTCGCCCACTCCTCCTTGGCGAAGAACAGGTCGAGCGAGGTGTAGTTCTGCACATGTGGCTCGATCGAGTTCAGCGCCGCGAACACCCACGTCTTCGCGCGCGCCCGTGCGTGGGGCTCGGACGGCAGCAACACCTCGGAGCGCTCGGCGATGTGCAGGAGGATCGCGCCGGACTCGAAGAGCACCAGCCCGTCCTCCTCATAGACAGGCACCTGCCCGAACGGCTGCATGCGGCGGTAGCTGTCGGACTTCTGATCCTCCGGTCCGATCAGCATCTCCTCATAGGCAAGGCCCGCCTCTTCGAGCGCCCAGCGCACGCGAAGGTCTCTCACCAGGCCCTGGGCAAAAGGCGGTACCCAACGAAACGCGCTCACCCGAATCACGATCGGCTCACTTTCTCTGGAGGAAGGGGGAATGAGGGCCGGACTCTAGCCGGGAAGTCGGTGCATGTAAGACAGAACGGGTGCGGAAAAGTAGGCACGGCCTCATGGAGGGGCACGAGGCAACCCCGCCGGATCATTCGCGATAATCGGATTAAGGGTTCAAGCACACTGGAGTCGCAAATGATTCGGCGCGTGGATGGCGGCAGTTCTTCCGTGGGTTCGGTTGAGAAGTTCTCCCGTCCCGAGGCCCCGGCTCCCGAGCCGAAGGTGGTTCGCCCGGCGATTGATCAGTCCAAGGACACCTTCAGCACCGGGGGCAAGGCCATCGGGGCCGCGGCGAAGGCGGCCGGCGGGGCTGTCGCCGAGGCCGGCGGAGCCACGGGTGCCACGGGTGCCGCGGGCGTCGGGGACGCCAAGGCCAACAAGACGCGGGATGAGTTCCAGGCCACCGAGGGCTACAAGTCGCTGTCGACCGAGCAGCAGAAGCAGGCGCTCGAGGTGTTCGACACGATGGACGCCGCGGGCCAGCGCAACATGGTGGACCTGGCCGAGCGCCAGGTGAACGGGAAGACGGCGCTGCTGGACACGGACACCACGGGCAAGACGCTGCTGTCCAACCTGCACCAGATCGCCACCCAGCCCATGCCCCAGTCCTTCGCGGACGCGGGCGTGACGCGCGAGAGCCTGCTGGGCTCCATCACCCAGGAGGCCTCGAACCCGGGGCAGATCAACCAGCATGACCGCGGCACCTGCACGGTGACGTCCATGCAGTACATGCTCAACAGCAGCAACCCGGCCGAGTACATGCGGCTGATGGCGGGGCTGACCTCCGAGAGCGGCGAGGTGAAGCTGGCCAACGGCGACACGCTGAGCCGTGACAAGGACAGCATCGCGATGGACTCGGCCACGGACCGCTCCTCGAGCGAGCGCCTGTTCCAGTCGGCGATGATGCAGTACGCCAAGGGCGGCGACGAGGACGACTACAGCAACGTGGCCGACAAGGACGAGGGCCTGGACGCGGGCGAGCAGGAGGACGCGCTCGAGGGGCTCTTCAGCAAGGGCTTCGACAACGAGAGCGGCAGCATGTGGAACTTCACTCCCGGCGAGGAGGAGGTCCTCAACCTGCTGAAGGAGCGTTCGCCTCAGGACACCTACATCCGCATGAAGTGGGGTGAGGGCAAGGAGGGCGGACACGCGGTGGTGGTGGACCGGGTGGAGAACGGCCGCGTCTACTTCCGCAACCCGCACGGACCGGGCGGCACGCAGGGCGACAAGCTGGAGGACCCGCCGCGCATCGTCGAGGACCCGAACACGGGCATCCAGTCCATGAGCGAGGAGGACTTCCTGAAGTGGGTCAAGAGCGCAATGGTTCCCAGCTGAGCCCCGCCCTCGGGTAGAACGAGGGCTGGACCCAGGAGGCTTGCGTGATTGATATCGGTGGAGGCCGCTTCGAGATGGGGCTTTCGCGGCAGGTGCGTGAGCAGCTGCAGCGCCAGTGGCCCCAAGAGCCCTTCTCCTTCCACCGAGAGGAGCCGGCGCACCCGGTGGCCGTGGGGCCGTACCGCCTGGCGGAGGCCCCCGTCACCTGTGAGGAGTACGCGGCCTTCATCGCCGACGGAGGCTACTCGCGCGACGACGTGTGGCAGGCGTTGCGCGAGGAGCCCGAGGTAGACGTGGCGAAGCTCAAGGAGCGCTTCGTGGACCGCACGGGCCAGCCGGGCCCGCTGAGCTGGAGCCAGGGGCGCTTCCCCGAGGGCCACGCGCGCCACCCGGTGCATGGGGTGAGCTGGTTCGAGGCGATGGCCTACGCCCAGTGGAAGGATCTGCGGCTGCCCACCGAGGCCGAGTGGGAGTTCGCCGCGCGTGGCACGGATGGGCGGCTCTACCCCTGGGGCATGGAGTTCGACCCCAAGCGCTGCACCACCCGGGACACCAAACCCGAGGACACCGTGCCGGTGGACAGCCTGCCCGAGGGCAAGAGCCCCTTTGGCGTGATGCACCTGGCGGGCAACGTGGCCGAGTGGACCGCGGACCTCTATCGCCCCTACCCCGGCTCGATCGACGACAAGCGCGTGGGGCCGAGGGATCGCGCGGTGCGCAACGACTTCTTCAAGGGCACCGTGTTGACGCTGCGCGCCACGGTGCGCACGGCGCACGCACCCGCCACGCGCTTCCCCGGGTTGGGCTTCCGCCTGGCGGGGCAGATGCTGTTGAAGCGGGTCGGAGGCGCATGAAGGCGCTGACGCTCTTGACGCTGGGGTGGATGATGGCGCTGCCGCCGGTTCCGGTGCAGGAGATGGTCGCGAGCGCCGAGGTGGTGGCGCGCGTGGAGGTGAAGCCCTTCAAGCGCACCTCCTGGTTCTTCCAGTCCCCCGAGAAGTGGCGCACCACGCTGGTGCCGCTCACCGTCTACAAGGGGCAGCTGCCGGGCCCGGTGGAGCTCTCCATCCAGGTGGAGCCCGGCAAGGACGGAGGCAACTTCACGAAGCCGCCCGAGGCAGGAGAGCGAGTGGCCTTCCTGCGCAAGGACGGAGAGACCTGGGTGCTGGCGGAGCCCCGCGTCCAAGCGTTGCGCAAGGCGACGCCGGAGCTGCTCCAGGCGCTCGAGACACCTGCCCCGGCCGCCCCGCACTGAGCGGGCGGGGCCCGCCGCGCCCTACTTCACGTTGAGGCCACCGGTGGCGCCGAAGTCGGGATCGCTGCCCTTGTAGTACCGGACCGCGTGCTTGACCTCTCGGTAGGCCTTGCGGGCGTCCTGCTCGCTGAGCCCGAGCTTGTCGACCGCATCCTTGATCGCCGCCTTGAGCTTGTCCTTGGAGTCCAGGGTGCTGTCCCCCGCGAGCTTCTTGGCGATGTCATCGAGCGCGCCCGCGAGGGGCTCCAGCGTCTTCGGCAGCGGGCGAGAACCCACGGGGCCCGGCGCGGACTTCGCGCCTCGGTCCGCCTTGCCCGACCGCTCGAAGACATCACCCTCGGCGCGACGGCCCGAGAGCTTGTTCGTCCCGGTCTCGAAGCGATCCGCCCGCTGCGGCTTCTCCTGGCGCTGCGGCGCCGCCTTGGGCTCGACGGTGCTGCGCGGAATGGAAATCCTGAGAGCGGGGGCGGAATCAAGCTTCAGGCGGCTCATCGGAAGGCCTCGGCGAAAAGGAGGAAGCGCATCTGAGTTCTCAGTCACCGAGAGCAAAAGTTGCGCTCCGGTTTCGCGTTCCACTCCACCTCCTGGAATTACGAGGGTTTCCAGCGCCCCGAATCGCTGCCCTCGAACTTGCGATAATTGGGAAGCCTCCCCTTCCCCGGCAGGAAAGACCCTCCCATGGAGCACCAGCCCCCAGCCCCGCCCAGCCCTGGGCGCCAGCCCCGACGGGGAGAGACCGTGGGGCGCTACCTCATCCTGGAGCGCGTCGGGGAAGGCGGCATGGGCGTCGTGTACGCGGCGTGGGATCCGGATCTCGGCCGCCGCGTCGCCATCAAGCTGCTGCGCACCGACAAGCAGCAGATCGACGGCCCCACCCGAGGCCAGGCCCGCCTGCTGCGCGAGGCCCAGGCCATGGCCCGTGTCTCGCACCCCAACGTCATCTCCGTCTATGACGTGGGGACCCTGGACGACAGCGTCTTCGTCGCCATGGAGTTCGTCGACGGCAACACCCTCAAGAAGTGGCTGAAGGAGAAGCCGCGCTCCTGGAGCGAGGTGCTGGACACCTACCTGGCCGCCGGGCGCGGACTGTCGGGGGCGCATGCGGTGGGGCTCGTCCACCGCGACTTCAAGCCCGACAACGTGCTGATCGGCAAGGACGGGCGCATCCGCGTCACCGACTTCGGTCTGGCGCGCCTGGAGAACGACGAGGAGGCCGGGGCCCGCCGCGCCACGCTGCCGGAGATGGCCGCCATTCCAGACGGCGCGGAGCTGGCCCAGCTCACCCAGGACGGCCTGGTGGTGGGGACCCTCTCGTACATGGCGCCGGAGCAGCGCCGCGGAGCGCCGCCCGACGCGCGCTCGGATCAGTTCAGCTTCTGTGTGGCGCTCTACTGGGGGCTCTATGGCGTGCGCCCCTTCGATCGGCAGCGCTCGCCCTCGCGGGGCGGGGAGTCCAGTCCGGGCTCCTCCCAGAAGGGCACGCAGCGCGACAGCCAGCGCACCCTCAACCCCCGTCCCGTCAACGCGGCCACGGGCGCCTTCGAGCCGCCCGAGGACTCGAAGGTGCCGCGGTACCTCTGGCGGGTGCTCATGCGCGGGCTGGCGCCCGAGCCGGAGAAGCGCTTTGCCTCCATGGAGGCCCTGCTCGCGCAACTGGAGTACCAGCCTCGGAGGACCCGACGGGTGGCCGCGGCCGCAGCCCTCGTGTTGGCGGCGAGCGCTGGCGGCGGCACCTGGTACGCCCGTCAGGCGGCGCGAAGCCAGGAGCTGCTGTGTACCGGCGCGGAGCAGAAGCTGGTGGACATCTGGGATGAGCCGAGCCGCCGCCGGGTGACCGAGTCCCTGGTGGCGACCGGCCAGCCTCAGGCGGCGAACGTAGCCACCCAGGTCTCCAGCATGCTGGATGCGTACGCACGCGGCTGGGTCGAGGCGAGCACCGAGGCCTGCCGCGCCACGCGCCTGCGAGGCGAGCAGACCGAGGCGCTGATGTCCCTCCGGGTGGTGTGCCTGGAACGGCGCCTCCAGGACTTGAAGGCCGTCACCGGGGTGTTGGCCACGGCGGACGCCGACCTGTTGGGCAAGGCGGCCGATACCGTCTCGCTCCTGCCCTCCGTGCGCGGCTGCGAGAACGTGGACGCGCTGAGCCAGGTAGAGCCCGCTCCCGACGCTCCTCAGACGAGGGAGGAGATCGAGCGCCTCTCCGGCGAGCTGGCGCAGCTCAAGGCACTGACCGACGCGGGCCGATACGAGCAGGGGCTGAAGGTGGCGGAGCCAGCGGTGAAGGCGGCCAGCGCGCTCGGGTACCGACCTCTGGTGGCGGAGGCGACGCTACGGCACGGCTGGCTGCTCGCGCGCCGCAACGAGCTGGCGCCGGCGGAGCGCCACCTCTTCGAGGCCCTCAGCACCGCCTTCGCCGCGCGCAGTGACGAGGTGGTGGCCCGCGCGGCGACCATGCTCGTCTTCGTGGTGGGCTTCGACCGGAAGCGCTTCGACACGACGCTGCAGTGGAGCCAGCTGGCGCAGTCCGCGCTGGTGCGCCTGTCCCACCCTCCCGACATAGAGAGCGAGCTGCTCAACAACCTGGGCGTGGCGTACCTGCGCCAGAACCGCCAGCCCGAGGCGCTCACGGCCTTCCAGAAGTCGCTCGAGCTGGTCGAGCGCCACCTGGGCCCGGAGCATGCCCGCCGCGCCAATGTCCTGGGCAACATCGGCATCGTCCACCGCAAGGAGGGCCGCTTCGCGGAAGCAAGCCGAGCGATCAGCGACGCGCTCGCGCTGCGTGAGCGCCTCAGTGGCGCCGACCACCCCCTGGCCGCCAACCTCCACTACGCCCTGGCGCAGACCCACCTCAGCCTGAACGACTTCGAGAAGTCCTTGGGCCACGCGCGCCGTGCGCTGGAGATCAACCTTGCCACCTTCGGCCCCGAGCACCTCCAGGTGGGCGGCACCTACGACGTGGTGGGGGAGGCCTACCTGGGCAAGGGGCAATACCGGGAGGCCCGGGAGAGCTACCAGAAGGCGCTCGCCATCAAGGAGAAGGCGCTGGGCAAGACGCACGTGGACCTGAGCTACTCGGCGACGGGCCTGGCGCAGAGCTACCTGAAGCTGAACGAGCCCGCGCGGGCCCTGCCGCTCTTCGAACGAGTCCTCGCGCTCGCCCCACCGGGTCAGCGGGGCGATGCGTACCTGGGAATGGCCCAGGCACTGGACACGCGAGGACCCCAGCGCTCACAGGCACTGGAGCGCGCCCGAAAGGCGCGCGCCGAGTACGAACAAGCCAAGGATGCGGAGGGAGTGGCGAAGGTGGACGCCTGGCTCGCGAAGCACCCAGGCGTCGCCGGCCGGTCCCTTTAGAGCTTCGAGCGACGGATCGTATTGGAGGGGGAGTCGCTCGAGCCGCTCACCCAATAGAGCATCGTCCCATCCGTCATGAGCGAGTGGGGACGAATCTCCTCCTCGGAGAAGGTCTTGACCTCACCCCCGGAGAGGGGAATCGAGCGAATGGCGCCGCAGATGTAGTTGCTGGCGTCAGGGTCCAGCGTCGTCCCCTCGGTGTGACCCGAGTCCCCGAAGTACACCGTGTCCCCCACCACCACGAGACCGTCCACGGGGTCTTCCGTGTAGTTCTTGATGAAGGCGGGCTGCTGCTCACCCTTGCCCACTCTGGACAGGCTCCTGTCCATGTGGAAGACGAGCCACTCGTCCGTCAGCACGAAGGAGTATGGGCTGATGCCGGTCAGCGCGGCGATCTCCACGGCTCCGCCCGTCTTGGGGACGCGGGAGATCAATGCCTCACGTCCCGTGGCTGTTGCCCTGGCGGCGACGAAGTACACGTGCGTGGCGTCGACAGCCACGTGCCGCAGCCTGTCGAGGTTCTCCACCAGCGCCACGGGCGGGCTGCTGCCGTCCTTGGGCATCGACCACACGGCCCCATCGGCCTCGGGAGTCGAGGGATTGCCATTGCGCTGCTGCTGGCTGCTGGTGGAGAAGTAGACCCTGTCGCCATCCAAGACGAACGAGAAGACCCGGTCGCGTACCAGGGTCTGGGCCGTGCCTCCTGCCTTGGATACCCGGCGCACCTCCGCGCAGGGCGGGTCCCCGGGCCGGCTGCACGGCTCCAACCAGTACGCGTGGGTGGCGTCCGCGCTCACCACCGGGAAGGGGAAGATCGGATCCGCCGTGCCCTGGTAGAGCCGTTGGGGGTCGCCCCCGTCCTTGGCCTTGCGCCAGACCTCCCCGAGTTGCTTGTCCCCATCCTGGGACACGGCCGTCCAATAGACAGCCGCTTCGTCCACGGCGATCACCCCAATCTGCCGGGATTGGGCGAAGAACTCTCCCTCGGGCTCACAGGTGTTTTCCCCACAGCCGCCCAGTCCTCCCGCCAACCCCAGGAGCAATGCCACGGACCAGGTCCAACCGAGCCTCGAGCCACGAACTGCGAAAGTGCTACCCATCGTCACTCCATTCCGGCCCCTTTACTGACAGTAAAGCACGTCGAAGACGGGAGAGCAGTGAAGATGTGAGGCGTTACAATGCTCGAACGCCATGAACCGTCGCCAATTCCTCGTCTCTGTAGGTGCCGTGGGTGCGGGGCTTGCCCTTCCCGCTGCCGCGAACACGCCGGCCACTCCATCCCGTCCACTCAAGGCCAGCTCGATCTGGGTCGATGGGCAAGGCGCCCTCGATGGCCTCGAGCCCGCCGGAGAGGGAAAGCTTGTCCCCACCCAGCGGCTCATCGACGCGATCAAGCAGCGCCGCATCGATCTGATCAGCCTCACCATCGCCGAGGTGGGCAATGGGCCAAGCCGCTTCCAAGGTGCCGTCGAGTCAATCACCTGGTGGGACCAGCTGATCCAAAGGCACTCGAAGCTGTTCGCCAAGATCGAGAGCGCCGCCGACATTCGCGCCGCTCGCGAGGCGGGGAAGCTCGGGCTCATCTACAACTTCCAGGACACGACCCCGTTCGAGGCCGATCCGGACAAGGTCGCGACCTTCGCCACGCTTGGCGTCAAGGTGATGCAGCTCACCTACAACAAGCGAAACATCGCGGGCGACGGATGCCTCGAACGCGCGAACGCGGGGCTCTCCGACTTCGGGCGCGAGGTGATCGCGAAGATCAACGAGGCGAACGTCCTGCTGGACCTCAGCCATGCCGGGCAGCGGACCATCGCGGAGGGCATCGCCGAGAGCAAGGCGCCGCTCGCCATCACCCACAGCGGCTGCCGAGCGCTCGTCGACCTCCCGCGCAACGTCCATGATGCCGAGCTGCGGGCGCTGGCGGCCAAGGGCGGCGTGTTCGGCGTGTACCTGATGCCCTTCATCAAGGCCCAGGGACAGCCAGGGACCGAGGACCTCCAGCGTCACCTCGCCCATGCGGTCAATGTCTGCGGCGAGGACCACGTCGGCATCGGCACCGACAACCCGCTGATGGGCTACACGATCGACGACAAGATGCGCGAGGAGCACCGAAAGTTCTTCGAGAGTCGCACCAAGCGGGGCATCGCCGCTCCGGGAGAGACGGCGGACGTCTTCAACCTCGTCGAGGGCTACAACAGCGTGGACCGCTACGACCGGCTCGCGGCGGACCTGCGGGCTCTGGGCTGGAGCTCCGCGCGGGTCGACAAGGTGCTCGGCGGCAACTTCGTCCGCCTGTTCCGCGAGGTCTGGAAGGCCTAGCCCAGCAGGGCGAGTGGCCTCTTACCCCGTGCCCCTGCCCGCTGGGGCACGGAAGACACTGGCGGGCAGCGCCGCAACGTGGTGAAGCAAGTCGTAGAGGATGCGCGCCGTGGCGCCCCAGATGACGTGGGTGTTGTAGGTATAGAAGAACACGTCGTACTCCACCTCGCGCACGGTGCGCTTCTCCGTGCGGCGGATGGCGGGGTCCAGCAGCCCGACGAGCGGCACCTCGAGGATGAAGGCCACCTCCTCGGCGCTGGGCCGGTACTGCCCATCTCCAGGGATGACGCCCACGAAGGGCTGGATGCGGAACGAGGTGGTGGTGGGCACCTCGTCCAGCATGCCGAGCACCCGGACCCGCGAGCGGTCGATGCCCAGTTCCTCCTCGGTCTCCCGGAGCGCGGTGTGCAGCGGCGTGGCGTCCTCGGGGTCCCTGCCGCCTCCCGGGAAGGAGAACTGGTTGGCGTGCGTGCGCAGGTGAGCGGGGCGACGCGTGAAGAGGATGTGCGGCACCCCGTCGCGCTCGAAGAGCGGAACGAGCACCGCCGACTCCCGCAGCACCAGCCCCGGCAGGTTCAGCGGCCGAGGCGGGTGAGAGGCGATGCGGGCCTCGAGGGTGTCGAAGAAGGAGTCCACGTCAGTCCGTTACCTGCTTCTCTACGGGAGGCTTCAGGGGCTGCTCCGGAGGCGTGAGGTTCTCCACCCCCGAGAGCGGCTGGAGCACCCCGGCCTGCAGCAGCCCGATCAGCGCCAGGCCCAGCGCCACACGATACACGACGAAGACCATCGTCGACCGGGTGCGAAGATAGCGCAGCAGCCAGGCGATGGCCGCCCAGCCCGAGCCAAAGGCCACCAGGGTTCCCACCCACAGGGTCAACGCCGAGGGCCGGGTGTCGGCTTCCAGCAGGTGCTTGAGCTCGAAGACGCCCGCCAGGGTGGTGGCCGGGATGGAGAGCAGGAAGGAGTAGCGCGCCGCGTCCTCGCGCCGCAAGCCGAGCGACAGGGCTCCGGTGAGCGTGGTGCCCGAGCGCGACGAGCCGGGGATGAGCGCCACGGACTGCCACGCGCCGATGATCAGCGCATCCTTCCAGCCCATGTCGGCCACGGTGCGCTTGTGCGAGGCGATCCGCTCGACGATGAAGAGGATGATCGCCAGGATGATGAGGCTGGCGGAGATGATGTAGAGCGAGCGCAGCGAGCTCTCGATGTACTTCTTGAAGGCCAGGCCGCACACGCCGATGGGCAGGGTGCCCACGAGGACGAACCAGGCCAGCCGCGCCTCGAGGGTGGCGAACGGCTGGCGGCGCGCGAGGCCCTGGAAGAAGGCCACGGTGAGCTTCACCAGGTCGCCTCGGAAGTAGATGAGCACGGCGGCCACGGTGCCCAGCTGGATGACGGCGGAGTAGGCCGCGCCGGGATCCTTCCAGCCGAGCAGCTCCGGGACGATGCGCAGGTGCGCGGTGGAGCTGATGGGGAGGAACTCGGTGAGCCCCTGGACCAGCCCGAGGACGATGGCTTCGATGAGACTCATAGGAAGAAGCCCGGATGTAAGCCCTTCACCCCCTGCCCGCAAGGCCCATGTCCACCCGGTGGACTGTCCACCCCTGCATACGTCCGGAGGTGGGCAACCCCCTCGCTAGCGGTAGGCTGCTGTCCGACGCTCATGCCCCCTGCCCCGCCCTGCCCCTGCTCCTCCGGCCTTCGCTACCGCCAGTGCTGTGCGCCCTACCACCGTGGCGAAGCCGAGCCGCCCGACGCCGAGGCGCTGATGCGCTCGCGCTACAGCGCCTTCGCCCTCAAGGAGGCGGCCTACCTCTGGAAGACGCTGCACCCGGAGCACCCGGACCGGGCGCGACCGGAGGCCGAGGTGGTGCGAGAGCTGCGCGCCTTCGCGCAGAGCCACCAGTACCCCGGGCTGGTGGTGATGGACCGCCGACCGGCGGATGCGCACGGCGTGGCGCAGGTGCTCTTCTTCGCCAAGGTGTTCGAGAAGGGCAAGGACCGCTCCTTCGTGGAGCGCTCGGACTTCCGCCATGACGGGACAGGCTGGCGCTACGTGTCCGGCGTGCCGCGCCTGCCCCGCGAGCTGGCGGGGCCTCCCGAGGCGCTCACGCTGGCGACTTTTCCCGCGTGAAAAATCCCCCGTCAGGATTTCGGGGGACATTTCGTCTACTTGGATAGCTGCCCGGCCGAAGAGGCCCTACACGCACTGGACAATCGACTCACACTCGATCGCGGTTCGAACCCGCTCCAGACCTTGAAAAGGTCGCCAAAAACCAGCGGCTTCTTCACTCGGGCAGCAACCCTTCCCTTCCTCTCAGGTCCCCTCGTTCCAGGATGCCAGGTACTTCACCTGCTCCTTGGTGAGCGCGTCGATCTTCACGCCCAGGCTCTTGAGCTTGAGCCGGGCGATCTCCTGATCGATGTGCTCGGGCACCCCGTAGACCTTCTTCTCCAGCGCCTCGTGGTTCTTGACGATCCACTCGGAGCACAGCGCCTGGTTGGCGAAGGACATGTCCATCACGCTGGAGGGGTGCCCTTCCGCCGAGGCCAGGTTGATGAGGCGGCCCTCGCCCAGCACGATGACCTTCTTGCCACTGCGCAGGGTGAACTCCTCCACGAACTCGCGGATGAACGCGCGGCGCTTGGACAGCTTGTGCAGCGCCTTCAGGTCCAGCTCCACGTTGAAGTGGCCCGAGTTGCAGACGATGGCGCCATCCTTCATCTTCTCGAAGTGCTCGGCGCGGATGACGCTGACGTTGCCCGTCACCGTGCAGAAGAAGTCGCCGATCTTCGCCGCCTCGCCCATCGGCATGACGCGGTAGCCGTCCATCACCGCCTCGAGCGCCGTGGTGGGGTCCACCTCGGTGACGACCACATCGGCGCCCATGCCCTTGGCGCGCATCGCCAGTCCCCGCCCACACCAGCCGTAGCCCGCCACCACGAACACGCTGCCCGCCAGCATCCGGTTGGTGGCGCGGATGATACCGTCGAGCGTCGACTGGCCCGTGCCGTAGCGGTTGTCGAACAGGTGCTTCGTCTTCGCCTCGTTCACCCCGACGATGGGGTAGCCCAGCACCTGGTCCCGCGCCATGGCGCGCAGGCGGATGACGCCCGTCGTGGTCTCCTCCGTCCCTCCGATGACATCCTTCATCAGGTCCCGGTGCTTGCTGTGCAGCACACCCACCACGTCCGCGCCGTCATCCATGGTGAGGTGCGGCCCGCCCTCCAGCGCCTGGTCGATGTGGCGGTAGTACGTCTCGTGGTCCTCCCCCTTGATGGCGAAGATGGACATGCCGTAGTCGGCCACCAGCGCCGCGGCCACGTCGTCCTGCGTGCTCAGCGGGTTGGAGGCACACAGCGACACCTCCGCCCCTCCCGCCTTGAGCGCCACCATGAGGTTGGCCGTCTCGGCGGTGACGTGCAGGCACGCCGTCACCTTCATCCCCTTGAGGGGCTTCTGCCGAAGGAAGCGCTCCTGGATCTGCGTCAGCACCGGCATGGTACGTCCCGCCCACTCGATGCGGCCGCGCCCCTTGTCCGCCAGCGAGGGGTCCTTGATGTCGCAGTGCACGGGGGCAAAGCTGTTCTTCGGACGCTTGAGGCTGCTGAGCTTGGCCATGTCGGTGGCTCCCTCGGTTGGAGAAAAAAGAAACGCGCGTGACCCTAGATGGGGCACGCGCGTTCATTCAAGCCGGAGCGTCGCTCAGGCCGAAGCTGCTTACGAGTTGCCGACCGCCTTCAGGCGCGCCGAACCGCCCAGGGCGTCGACCAGCGCGTCCTTCTTGTCGGTGCGCTCCCAGGTGAACTCCTTCTCCGAGCGGCCGAAGTGACCGTAGGCGGCCGTCTTCTGGTAGATGGGCCGCAGCAGGTCCAGGGTCTCGATGATGCCGCGCGGACGCAGGTTGAACACGTCGCGGACCGCATCGGCGATCTTCTCCTCGGACGCCGTGGCGGTGCCGAACGTCTCCACCATCACGCTGACCGGGTCCGCCACGCCGATGGCGTAGGAGACCTGCACCTCGCAGCGGCGCGCCAGCCCGGCGGCCACCACGTTCTTGGCGATGTAGCGGCCCATGTAGGCAGCCGAGCGGTCCACCTTCGACGGATCCTTGCCCGAGAAGGCGCCGCCACCGTGACGGCCCATGCCGCCGTAGGTGTCGACGATGATCTTCCGGCCCGTCACGCCCGAGTCGCCCATGGGGCCACCCACCACGAAGCGGCCCGTGGGGTTGATGAAGAACTTGGTCTTCTTGTCCAGGAGCTTGGCCGGCAGCGCCTTGGCGATGACGTCCTCGCGGATGGCCTCGTGGATCTTCTTGTTGGAGATGTCCTCCGAGTGCTGCGTGGACACCACCACCGTGTCGATGCGCACCGGGCGGCCATCCTTGTACTGCACGCTGACCTGGCTCTTGCCGTCCGGGCGGATCCAGTCGTGCTGCTTGCGGCGCACCTCGGCCAGCCGGCGGGTCAGCGCGTGGGCGTAGTGCAGCGGGGCCGGCATCAGCTCCGGCGTCTCGTCGCAGGCGAAGCCGAACATCATGCCCTGGTCGCCGGCGCCCTGCTCCTTCTTGTTGTCCACGCCGCGCGCGATGTCCTGGCTCTGGCCCTCGATGGCCACCATGACGCCGCAGGTGTTGCCGTCATAGCCCATGGAGCTATCGGTGTAGCCGATGCGGCAGATGGTGCTGCGGACGATCTTCGGGATGTCCACGTAACAGTTCGTCGTCACCTCGCCCGCCACGATGGCGAGGCCCGTCTTGACCAGGGTCTCCACGGCCACGCGGCCCTGCGGATCCTTGGCGAGGATGGCGTCCAGCACCCCGTCGGAGATCTGATCGGCGATCTTGTCCGGGTGGCCTTCGGTAACGGATTCAGACGTGAACATGAAGTCGGTAGGCATGTCTTCTCGAAAGTAGCGGGCAGGCAGGAACCACGAATAGCGCGGCGACACTAGACGTGGGCTCCTTCGAGAGTCAAACCCCGAAAACGCCCGGAGAATTCGCCCCGCGAGCACCAGCCGGGCAGGCAGGAGCCGGAAGGCACGGCGTGAATTTTCCGGAGCGCCGCGCGTTCCCCTGGGCTACAGGAAGCCCTCGCTTCCCAAGGAACAAGGACTCGTATGAACGCTCGCCTCCGCTCCGTGCCCCTTCTGGCTGCCCTCGTTCTCTCTCTGCCGGCGCTCGCCGCGCCCAACGAGGCAGTCTCCAAGCCCGTGAAGACCGTCGTCCAGTCCGTGCGCTACAACAAGGACGTGGCCGCTCTCAAGCACTTCGGCGGTGAGCAGCAGGCCCGCTTCCTGCTGGGCGATGCGTGGGACAAGGGCACCGAGGCGCAGCGCAAGGAGTTCGTCCAGCTCTTCCACAACCTGTTCGCGAAGATCGCCTTCCCCAAGGTCCGCGACAACTTCAAGAACCTGGCCTCCATCACCTACGAGGACCCCGAGGTGACGGGCGAGGAGGCGAAGGTGGCCTCCACCATCGTCATCGACCACCCGATGAAGAAGCAGGAGCTCAAGCTCAAGTACAGCCTGGCCAAGGACAAGGCCGGCTGGAAGGTGGTGGACGTGGTGGTGCTCGGCGACTCGATGCTCACCGGCATTCGCGATGATCAGGTCCGCCCGCTGCTGAAGGATGGCGGCTGGGACGCGCTGCTCGACGCGATGCGCTCCAAGGACAAGGAGCTCGCCTCGGTGCAGATCAAGTAACCTGCCCGTTCGCTCACCCGCCGGGCGCTTCACCAGGGTGGGAGGAGACCGTAGAGCCGTGTAGGCTCCAGTCTCCTCCGCGAAGCGCCCGGCCCGATGTCCACCTCTCACATCTCCCAGCCTCCCCGCGCACGCAGCGAGCCTTCGGCCCGCGAGGTGGACGCCTTCTGCGTGCGCTATGCCCCGCGCGACCCGGGCCACGCGGCCATCCGGGCCCTGTGCCGGCTGCTCTACGCTCCTCCCACCGAAGGCTCGTTGGAGGAACGCTTCGCCTGGGTCGAGAGGTGCGTCGCCTGGCTCCGGGAACCTCGCCCCGTCCATGGCCTGGCCCAGGCCGATGAGCCCGAAGCGCCCGTTGCCCAGGGCCGGCTGGCCCTCTTGGTGCGCGTCCTCGAGGGAGAGTCCGCCACGCGGAAGGCGGTGGCACGGCTGGTGGCCTCCGTCGTCTCCGAAGCCCGCGCCCTGAAGCTCTTCGCCCAGGTGGGGCTGCCCGGCCGCCAGGGCTTCTTCTCCGAGCTGACGGACCGGGTGCTGCGACACCTGCTGCCGACGCCACCCGACCCCGAGCGCCTCTCCGAGTTGCTGCTGCGCCTCTTCCCGGGCCCCACGGAGCTGGCCTGGCTGGAGTCCCTGCCCACCGCCCTGCTGACACGCCTCTTCGCCATGGTGGGCGAGCCGCAGCACCCCCTGCCGGCGCCCTCGGCCCTGCTCCGCGCCCACCTGGTGGACGCGCTCATCCTGCTGTCCACCCAGACGGCGGCGCTGGGGCTCGCGGAGGACGTGCGCGACCGCAGCCCGCAGGTGTCCTTCCGTGCCTCGCCCTTCCTGCGCCTGCGCCGCACGTGCGACAGCGTGCTCGCTCGGGATGCCGGTCCCGACACCCTGCGGGAGCTGAGCGCCTCGCTGGCCGAGTGCCGACAGGTGGTGACCCTGGTCACCCACCACCTGGAGCAGTCCGGGGTGAGCGTCGATCTCGTCTACCGGCTGGAGCGACTCCGCCGAGGGCTGGACCGGATGGACGCCATCGCGCGGGTGCTGGGCACCGCTCGGGGCGAAGCGCGCTGCCGCGAGGGGCTGGCGTTGGTCGTGGACCTGCTGCACCAGGCCTACGCGGACCGCTCCGTTCGGCACCTGGCGCGTACCAACCTGCGGCTGCTGGCGCGCAAGGTCATCGAGCGCGCGGGCCACTCGGGCGAGCAGTCCATCACCACCACGCGGGCCGAGTTCCACGCCCTGGTGCATTCGGCCGCGGGAGGTGGGCTCGTCTCGGCGCTCATGGCCGCGGTCACCCTCTCCCTGGGCAGCCTCGTCCTCTCGCCCTTCTTCTCGGGGCTGGCCTACGCCGTCATCTACGTCGGCGGCTTCCTGCTGATGCAGTTGCTGGGCTTCGCCCTCGCCACCAAGCAGCCGTCCATGACGGCCGCGGCGCTGGCGAGCGCCATCAGCGAGGACTCCCACCCTCAAGGGGGACGGCTGAAGCGGCTGGTGGAGCTCATCCCTCGGATGACGCGCTCCCAGCTCGCCGCCGCCCTGGGGAACCTGAGCTGCGTGGTGCCCGCCGCCGTGGGCGTGGCCCTGGCGTTCCAGCTCGCCACCGGGCACCCGCTCCTCTCCCGGGAGCGCGCCCAAGCCCTGGTGGATGCGTTCCACCCGTGGCGCAGCGGCACCCTCCTGTGGGCGGCCTTCACCGGAGTCATTCTCTGGCTCTCCAGCGTGGGGGCCGGGTGGCTGGAGAACTTCTTCGTCTACCGGCGCATCCCCGAGGCGCTCGCGCACCACCGGGGCCTGCGAAGGTTGCTCGGCGAGCAGGGGGCACAGCGTCTGGCGGATGGCGCCCTGCGCCACGTGGCGGGCGTGGGAGGCAACGTCTCGCTGGGTCTGCTGCTGGGCGTCGCCCCGGGGATTGGCCGCCTCTTCGGGCTTCCCCTCCAGGTGCGCCACGTCACCCTCACCGTTGGCGCGCTGTCGGTCGCCGGCTGCACCCTGGGCCCCGATGCGGTGATGAGCCGGGAGTTCCTGGCCGCCCTCCTGGGGACCGTGGGCGTGGGCATCCTCAACTTCGGCGTCTCCTTTGCCCTGGCCCTGGCCTTGGCCCTGCGCGCTCGGGACGTCACCCCGCGCGATGGGGTGCTGCTGGCCCGCCTGGTGCTGCGGCGCTGGTGGCGCGAGCCCCGCTCCTTCCTGCTCCCACCTCGCGATGCCGCCCCCACCCCGACAGAGGAGGCGTCCTCCGAGGCCTCGGCCCCCCTGGCAGGTGGCCCCGGTACCTGAGCGGCGGGGCCATTATCCCACCCCCGCCCGCAGCCCCAGCGGCCGGGCACCCAACCGTTGTCTTTCGAGCGGAGCCGTTTGCCGGTAGGGTCCGTCGGCAATGAGCACCTCGTCCCACCCGCCCAACCGATTCTCGCTCGCCTATGCCAGCTTCATGGTCCGCAGGCCGGGCGTCGTCCTCCTCGTCATCCTCGCGTTGCTCGCCGCCTCCGTGTGGGGCGCGAGCAAGCTGACCATCAACTCGAATCAGCTCGACCTCATCTCGCAAGAGCTGCCCGAGGTGAAAGAGGTCAAGCGCATCATCGACATGGTGGGTGGCAGCGGCTACCTCATGCTCGCGCTGCGCGGCTCGGACGAGCCCACCCTCAAGCGCGTCGCGGATGACCTTGCCGCGCAGATCCAGGCGGACAAGGAGAACGTCCGTTTCCTTACCTACAAGCTCCCGGTCGAGTTCGTGCAGGAGAACATGGTCCTCTTCGTCAAGACGGAGGACCTGGCCGAGGGCAAGCGCCGCATCATGGCGTACATGAAGGATCAGCTGCGCCGCAGCAACCCCTTCTACATCGAGCTGAAGAAGACCGAGCCGGTGAAGCTCGAGCTGCAGGACCTGATCGACAAGTACTCCAGCGTCGGCAAGAAGAGCATCCGCGACGACTACTACATCTCCCAGGATCGGAAGATGATGATGATGCTCATCAAGCCGATGTGGGACACCAACGAGCTCGGCAAGTCGAAGGCCTACGTCGAGAAGCTCACCCAGGATCTGGCCGAGTACTCCAAGACGAACGCCGCGGGCGTGAAGCTGGTGGAGGACTACGACTTGATGGGCGACGCGAAGACGGTCGCCTACGGCTTCACCGGCTCCTACAAGACGGCGGTCGATGACTCGTACGCCATCGAGGAGTCGCTGGGACCGGTGGCCGTCATCGCCTTCCTGGCCATCCTGGCCATCACCATCGCCTTCTTCCGCAAGTGGGCTCCCACGGTCATCGTGGTGAGCGGCATGGTGATCGGCACCCTCATCACCATGGGCTTCACCTACGCCACCGTGGGTGAGCTCAACATGATCACCAGCATCCTCGGCGGAATCCTGATGGGGTTCGGCATCGACTTCGGCATCCACTTCATCTTCCGCACGAGGCTGGAGCTGGGCGCGGGCAAGCCGTACGACGTGGCCATCCGGGACGCCATCATCAACGCGGGCCGCCCCGCGCTGGTGTCCGCGGTGGTGACGGCCGGCTCGTTCATGGTGCTGATGGTCAGCGACTTCCGCGGCTTCAGCCAGTTCGGCTTCCTGGCCGGCTGCGGCACGCTCATCCTCGGCTTCACGCTGTTCGCCTGGAGCCCCGCGCTGCTGGCGCTGGCTGGCCGCATCAACCCCACCCTGCCCCAGCGCCTCATCGGCGTGATGCAGCCCCCGGCGGCCACCAACGCCTCGGGCAAGGAGGTCCGCTTCCCGCGTCCCCGCCTGCTGCTGGGCGTGAGCACCGTCATCGTCGTGCTGGTGTGCGCCGCCGCCGTGCCGTGGAACAGCTCCGATCCGGCCCCTGGCCAGAAGCTCAGCTTCTTCGAGCGCATCCAGCGCGGCGTGGGCTTCAACTACAACACCCGCGCGCTCATCCCCGAGGGCCAGCCCTCGGTGCGCCTGCAGGACGAGATCAGCGCGCGCTTCCAGATCTCCAGCGACCCCATCGCCGTCTACACGAAGACGCTCGAGGAGGCGAAGCAGGTCTACGAAGAGCTCACCGGGCACCCGGAGAAGTACAAGTCCATCGACCAGGTGGTGAGCATCTACACCTTCGTCCCGCCGCCGGAGATCGCCAAGGCCAACCGGAAGATCCTCGATGAGTGGGAGGAGGAGCTGAAGGAGATCGACGTGGCGGCGCTGCCGCCGGAGATGCAGGAGAAGGCGGCCCTCTTCAAGAAGATGCTGTCGGCCCAGCCCTTCGACGTCCACGGCGTGCCGGACATCTACGCCAACCAGTTCCGCCACCTGCCCACCACGAAGCCGGAGAACCACGGCTACCTGACGTTCATCTACCCCAGCGTGGACCTGTGGGACGGCAAGCTGATGCTCCAGTTCGCCGACGAGACCAGCATCATCAAGACGGCCGACGGCAAGGAGTTCCGGGCCGCCGGCGCCGCGCAGCTCTACGCGCGGCTGGCGCGCATCGTGCTGGCCGACGGCAAGCTCACCGTGCTGCTCGTGTCGCTGTGGATCCTCGTCATGCACTTCGCCGACTTCCGCAGCGTGCCGCTGGCGCTCGCCTCGGTGATTCCGCTCACCGTGGGCCTGGCGATGATGCTGGGGTTCATGTCGCTGTTCGATCTGCGGCTGAACTTCATGAACATCATCATCCTGCCCATCCTCCTGGGCTTCGGCGTCAGCCACGGTCTGTACCTGCTGCACCGCTTCCTGGAAGGCACCTCTCCGGTGGTGGCGCTGCGCAGCGTCGGCGCCGCGGTGGCCTCCTCCACCCTCACCGCGGTGGCCGGCTTCGCGGCGCTCCTGGCCGCCAAGCACAACGGCCTGAAGTCCATGGGCCTGGTGGCCACCATCGGCCTCTTCACCACGCTGGTGGTGTCCTTCACCGTGCTCGCCGCGGTGATGCAGCTGCTGCACGATCAGCGCGTGCGCAAGAGCGGGAAGCCTCCCTCGGACCTCGCCTCCCCGGGCGCGACTGACTCCGAGACCAAGGCAGCCTGAGCCCTCTCGCCGGGTCTCGCCCTTACTCCGCGAAGGGCGAGGCCATGCGGATGGTCGGCCTCGAGTGTTCGGTCAGCTCGTCGCTCGAAGCGGCGGGCACCTGCCTCGAGGCCTCCTGCGGGCGCTTGTGGGCGCGCCGCTCTCCAGACACCCGGGTCTCCATGAGCCCCGCGCGCAGCACGGGCGGGGCCGTGAGCACCGGGGTCCGCGGCACCTCCGTGGTGACGCGCGTGATGAACCGGGCCACCTGTGACTCTCCCACGGGCCTGCCGGTGGTGCGCAGGAACGCCTCCAGATCCGCCTGGAAGGCGCGGCAGTCCGGATAGCGCTGCTCACGGTCCTTGGCGAGGGCGCGATTGAGCAGCCGCTGGACCGCCGAGGGTAGATCCGGCCGGCGCTTCAGCGCGGGAATGAGCGGCTCGGAGAGGATGGCTCGGGCCATGCTCGCCTCGGTGGTCGCGTCGAACGGCTTGCGGCCCGTCAGCAGCTCATAGAAGACGACGCCCAGCGCGTACACGTCCACCCGCCGGTCCAGGTTATTGCCACGCAGCTGCTCGGGCGCCATGTACGAGAGCTTGCCTTTGACGACGCCCGTCTGCGTCCGGTGGACCTGACCGGCCGCCTTGGCGATGCCGAAGTCCACCACCTTCACCGTGCCCTGGCTCGACAGCAGGATGTTGTCCAGGCTCACGTCCCGGTGGATGAGCTCCCACGGCTTTCGCGTCGCGGGGTCGCAGAACTCGTGGGCGAAGGCCAGCCCTCCACAGGCCTCGGCGATGATCCACGCGCACAGCTCGGGCGGCAGCGGAATGCCGAGCCCGCTGGCGCTCCGCACCAGCGCGCGCAGGCTGGGCCCGTCGATGTACTCCATGGCCAGGTAGTAGACGTTCCCGGCCCGGCCCAGATCGAAGATCTGAACGATGTTGGTGTGGGAGAGCTGCGAGGCCAGCCTCGCCTCGGACAGGAACATCTGCACGAAGGAGGGCTCCTCCGCGAGGTGCGGGAGGATGCGCTTGAGCACCAGGGTCTTCTCGAAGCCCCCAGGACCGGTGGCCTTGGCGAGGAACAGCTCCGCCATGCCCCCCGTGGCGATCTTTCGGATGAGCTGGTACTTGCCGACTTGCATTCCGGACAAGCTGATCCGGTTTCGCGAGGGCGCGAGTCCCGCCCAGAGGATCCCCACGCGTGAATGTGCGAGCGCGCACACTCCCGCGAACCTCCGTGTGCCCTACTCAGCAGAGCGGGACACGGAGGCCTCGGACTCTCGAAGGCTGAGAAATCGGTCCGTTCGGACTCAGGCCTTCTTGCTCCGGTCGATCCAGGCGTTCACGTGCGTCTCCAGCACATCGAGCGGCACGGCCCCGTTCTCGAGGACGGCGTCGTGGAAGGCGCGCAGGTCGAACTTCGCGCCCAGCTCACGCTCGGCCTTGGCGCGCAGCTCGCGAATCTTCAGCTCGCCAATCTTGTAGGCCAGCGCCTGCCCAGGCCAGGTGATGTAGCGGTTGACCTCGGCCTCGATGTTGTGGCGCGACAGGGCGG
The DNA here is from genome assembly GCF_034259325.1 of Hyalangium ruber. Taxonomy (NCBI): domain Bacteria; kingdom Pseudomonadati; phylum Myxococcota; class Myxococcia; order Myxococcales; family Archangiaceae; genus Hyalangium; species Hyalangium rubrum. Next base: position 452,008 of record NZ_JAXIVS010000004.1, read on the forward strand.
TGTTCTCCAGCATGAAGTCGATGGCCTGCTCACGCGTCCAGCCCTTGGCGTGCATGCCGGTGTCCACCACGAGGCGGCAGGCCCGCCACATCTCGTACGACAGGCGCCCGAAGTCCTTCTCCGGCGTGTCGTAGAGGCCCATCTCGATGCCCAGGCGCTCCGAGTAGAGCCCCCAGCCCTCGATGAAGGCGGTGAAGAAGGCCGCGTGTCGGCGGAACTTCGGCAGCTCCAGTTCCTGCTGCAGGGCGAGCTGCTGGTGGTGGCCGGGCACCGCCTCATGCACGGTGAGCGCGGGCAGCTCGAACAGCGGGCGCTGGTCGAGCTTGCTGGTGTTGACGCGGTAGACGCCAGCACGGCCGGTCTCGGCGGCACCCGCCTCGTAGTAGGCGGTGGTCGTGCCCTCGGCGATGTCGGCGGGAATCTCCTTCACCGTGTAGGGCAGGCGGGGCAGGCGCCCGAACAGCTTTGGCATCTCGCCGTCGATGCGCTTGGCCAGGAGCGAGGCCTCCCTCATCAGCTCCTCGCCCGTCTTCGGGTAGTGCTTCGGGTCGGTGCGCAGGTACTGCACATAGGCCTTGCGGTCGCCCTTGAAGCCAGCGCGCTGGATGACCTGCTCCATCTCGGCGCGGATGCGCGCGACCTCCGAGAGGCCGAGCTGGTGGATCTGCTCGGGCGTCATGTCCGTGGTGGTCATCACCCGCACGCGCCAGGCGTAGTAGTCCTTGCCGCCCGGCATCGTGGAGGCCCCCACGGTCTTGCGGCACTTCGGCGCGTACTGCTTCGTATAGAAGGTCTGGAACTCGCGGTAGGCGGGCACCAACTGGGTGCGGATGATCGTCTGCGCCCGGGTCTTGAGCGCCGTCCAGTCCGCCTCGGAGATGCTCGCCGGCTTCGTGGCGAAGGGCTGGTAGAACACCGACTGCGTCGGGTCGCTGACGATGTGCGGGGTGATCGTCTTCTCGAAGCCCTCCATCGGAGCACAGGGCTGCACGTAGCCGCCCTTGAGCGCCTCGCGCGTCACCTCCGTCGACGCCTTGTTGTAGGCCGGATAGGCCTCGAGCCGGGCGAGGTAGCTCTCGTAATCCGCCTTCGTATAGAAGGGCAGCATGTCGGGCAGCCGGGCCAGGAAGACGTGCCAGCCGCCCCGGCTGCTGAGCCGCATGGTGCGCTGGCCGAAGCGGTTGCCCTCCACCTCCTGCGCGAGGTCGCCCCTCAGGACGGTGAGGTTTACCCGGTCGGCCTCGGACAGCTGGCTCTTGTCGAGCTTGTCGAGCCGGGCGATGAACGCCTGCGCCTCACGCGCCCGCTTGTCCGCCTCCGCGAGCGAGGGGTTCCCCAGTTCACGGTCGTAGTCGCGTACCCCGAGGTCCGTCGCCTGGATGGGGTTGCCCTTGAGGTGCCAGGCCCAGTGCTCGTCGAGCAGCTTCTGGAAGTCCTCGGTCGGCGTGGCCGCCCACGCCGAGGAGGACAACAGGCCTGCGACAGCCAGCGACAGGATTCGCATGTGGATCTCCCAAAAAGTGGGGCCCCGAACACCCTCCGCGGCACTTCATTCCCTTGAGTTCGCGCGCCCACATGGCCTACATGGCCAGGAGAGGGAGACGACCATGACGAAGCGATTCGCGCTCGTGCTGGGCCTGGCCACGCTCGCCGGCTGCTCCGCGGTGAAGAACAGCACCATCCGCCCCGACTATGAGCAGGTGGACAAGCAACGGGTAAAGCGGCTCGTGGTGGTGACGGCACCGCTGCCCGACGGCAAGCAGGCCCTGGGCGACATGTGGAGCCTCATCGCCCGCCAGTACATCAACCAGAACCGTGACTTCCTGGTGAAGGAGCACATCACCCGCGCCGAGTCCACGGACGACGCCGCCCTCAAGGCGCTGTGCGTCGAGGGCCTCGAGGGCGTGCTGCTGCTCGACCCGCAGGTGAAGCGCACCGGAGACGGCGCGGACGTGGCGGTGCGGGCGCGGCTGATGCGCTGCGCCGACGGCGAGAATGTGTGGAGCGCCGAGGCCGCCGGTGGCTGGGACTCGGTGGACGAGAAGTTCCGCGAGCGCACCGCGCAGTACGTGCAGCAGTTCGGTGCCGAGGTGGAGCCCTACGTCGTCCCCTCCTACAAGCTGCTCCAGGCCACCCTGGACACGCTGCCCAACCCGCAGCTCAACGACCAAGACATCGACGAGAAGATCGAGCTGGGGGAGTAGTCCTCCATGGACGCCCACATCGTCGCCCTGCGGTTGGGCGTGGCCTTCCTGCTCGGGGGCCTGCTGGGCCTGGAGCGGGAGTTGCGCGGGCAGAGCGCGGGCCTGCGCACCCACCTGCTCGTGAGCCTGGGCTCGTGCCTCTTCACCCTGGCGAGCATCTACGCCGCCCAGCCGCTGGTGGACGACGTGCCCGTGGGCACGCGAGCGGACATCACCCGTATCGCCAGTCAGGTGGTGGTGGGCATCGGCTTCCTGGGCGGCGGGGCCATCCTCCGCCACGGCGACTCCATCCGAGGGCTCACCACGGCGGCCAACCTGTGGCTCACCGCCTCCATCGGGCTGGCGGCGGGGCTGGGCTTCCTCCACGGCGCCGCCATCACCGGAGGGCTGGCCCTGCTCGTGCTCGCGGGCCTGCGCCCCGTGGAGCACTTCCTGGCGCGCGTACGCCGAAAGCGCCACATCGCTCGGGACGGGGACACCACCTCCGAGAAGCCTCCCGAGTCCCAAGGGTGAGCCGCACCAGGGCTCACCGCTTGCTCGCTCGGCGTCCCGGCGAATCCACCCCCTCCCGCTGAGCGCGGCCCTGCGGCAACATGCCGCGTAGGCCCCGGAGCAGGGCCTTGGTATGCCAGCCTGATCGCGCCCGGTCCCGCCGGGTGCTTCACACCGGAGCCCTTTCCATGCACACCTCTCTCGGGCGCGCCGCGCTCCTGGCCCTCACCGCCTTGGCTTCCACCGCGTGTGGAGGCGATGACGCGCCGCAGACCGTCCTGCTCTCCTTCAAGCCCATGGTGGGCAACCAGGCCTTCGCCTGCGGGCAGACGTACACGGGCCTGGGCACGACGGCGACGCGCTACGAGCCCAAGGACTTCCGCCTCTACGTCCACAACGTGCGGCTCGTCTCCACCGGGGGCCAGGAGGTGCCGGTGACGCTCACCGAGAACGGCGACTGGCAGAAGGACGGGCTGGCCCTGCTCGACTTCGAGAACAAGGCGGGCCTGTGCTCCAACGGCACCGAGGCCACCAACAACCGCATCATGGGCACGGTGCCCGCCGGCGACTACTCGGGCCTGCGCTTCACGGTGGGCGTGCCCTTCGCGATGAACCACCAGGATGCCTCCGTCGCGAGCACCCCCCTCAACGTGAGCACCCTCTTCTGGGGCTGGGCCGGGGGCTACAAGTTCATCCGTCTGGACGGCCGCACCTCCGGCCTGCCCAGCGGGCACAACGTCCACCTGGGCAGCACCGAGTGCCAGACGGCGGGCCCCAACCAGGTCACCTCCTGCCAGCAGGAGAACCGCTTCGAGGTGGAGCTCGCCGGCTTCGACCCGGAGAAGGCCCAGAACGTGGTGCTGGACGTCGCGACGCTGCTGGCGGGCTCCGACCTGGACACCAATCAGGCGAATTCGGCGCCGGGCTGCATGTCCGCCACGAATGACGCGGACTGTGGTCCCATCTTCCAGCGCCTGGGCCTGGCCTTCAATGGCACCCAGGCCAACCCGGCCAACCAGACCTTCTTCCGAGTGGAGTAGCGATGAGACGCGGTGTCCTTCAGGCCTGGTGCGCGGGGTGGCTCCTGCTGCTCTGCGCGGCGTGTGGTGACTCAGGGCCCGAGCCCTACGTGTGGAACCTGCCTCCCGGCTTCCCCGAGCCCGCCGTGCCCGAGGACAACCCCATGAGCACCGCCAAGGTGGAGCTGGGGCGACACCTCTTCTACGACACGCGGCTGTCGGCCAACGGCACCCAGTCCTGCGCGAGCTGCCACCGCCAGGACAAGGCCTTCACGGACACGCTGCCCACGGCGGTGGGCTCCACGGGCGAGCACCACCGGCGCAACTCCATGTCCCTGGGCAATGTGGCCTATGCCGCCAGCCTCACCTGGGCCAACCCGGTGGTGCCGGACCTGGAGGCCCAGGCCCTGGTGCCGCTGTTCGGCGAGCACCCCGTGGAATTGGGGCTCGCGGGCCAGGAGGAGGTGCTGCTCCAGCGGCTGGCCGAGGATGCCCACTACCCGAAGCGCTTCGCCGAGGCCTTCCCCGAGGAGAAGCAGCCCCTCACCATGGCCTCGGTGGTGCGCGCCCTCGCCTCCTTCGAGCGCACGCTGCTGTCCGGCGGCTCGCCGTATGACCGGTACACCTACCGCGATGAGCTGGAGGCCCTGTCCCTGTCGGCCAAGCGGGGCATGACGCTCTTCTTCTCCGAGCGCCTGGAGTGCTTCCACTGCCACCAGGGCTTTGCCTTCACGGACTCCGTGAAGCACAAGCTGACCGCCTTCCCGGAGGTCACCTTCCACAACACCAACCTCTACAACGTGGATGGGCGAGGCACCTACCCGGCCACGGACGAGGGGCTGAAGGAGTTCACCGGCAAGCCCGAGGACACCGGGCGCTACCGCTCCCCCACCCTGCGCAACATCGCCCTGACGGCGCCGTACATGCACGATGGCTCCATCGCCACGCTCTCCGAGGTGTTGGACCACTACGCGGCCGGCGGCCGGGCCAGCGCCCAGGGCTCCGCGCCCAGCCCCTACCAGAGCGAGTTCGTGCGCGGCTTCACCCTCACGCCCCAGGAGAGGGAAGACGTGCTCGCCTTCCTGGAGTCCCTCACCGACACTGAGTTCCTCACGGACCCGCGCTTCTCGGATCCGTTCGCCACCGCGCCATGAGGTAACTCTCCATGCTCCCTCGCTCGCTGCCGCGTCTCTGCCTGTTCGTCGTCACCGCCACCCTCTGTCTCGGGCACGGAGATGACGGGGGCTGTGGAGGCGGAGGCGAGGAGGAGCATCACCATGAAGGGTCCTCGGGGGCGACGTGCCCCTCGGCCGGAGCCCCCACCGCGCAGGACTTCGGCAGTGCCTTCATGGAGCGCTACTGCCTGAGTTGCCACAGCGCGAGCCTCACCGGCCGCGCGCGTCGGGACGCTCCGGAGGGCATGAACTTCGACACGCTGGAGGAGGTGCGCCGCCAGGCCGCGGCCATCGACTCGCACGCGGCGGCGGGGCCCAATGGCGTCCACAGCGCCATGCCCCCCGTCTCCACCCCCCAGCCCACGCGCCAGGAGCGCGAGCGGCTGGGACAGTGGCTCGCCTGCGGCGCCCCCTGAGCTCAGGGGGCGCGGGCACTCAGGGCTCCGAGGAGATGAAGCGCCGGTCCATCTCCGTGCGGATGTAGCGCTCGATCTCCTCCGCCGTCGTCAACTGCATGGCGTTGTTGAGCAGCTCCGCGGCCTCCGAGCGGCTCGAGCGCCGCAGGATGTTCTTCACCACCGGGATCTGCCCCGACGTCATCGACAGCTCGTCGAACCCCATCGCCAGCAGCACCAGCGAGTAGATGGGGTCTCCGGCCATCTCTCCGCACATGGACACGGGGATGCCCGCCGACTTCGCCGCCGAGACGATGTTCTGCAGCGAGCGCAGTACCGAGAGGTGCAGTGGCTTGTAGAGGTAGGCCACGTCCCGGTTCTGGCGGTCGATCGCCAGCGTGTACTGGATGAGGTCGTTCGTCCCCACCGAGAAGAAATCCGCCTCCTGCGCCAGCCGGTCCGCGATGAGCGCCGCGCTCGGCGTCTCCACCATGATGCCCACCGGGAAGCGCTTGCCCAGCGGCACTCCCGCCCGGCTCAGCTCGGTGCGGCACGACTCCAGCTCGGCGCGCGCCTCGCGCAGCTCGCTCATGCCGCAGATCAGCGGGAACATCAGCCGCAGGTTGCCGTGGGCGCTCGCCCTCAGCAGGGCTCGGAGCTGCGCCCGGAACAGGTCCCGGTGCGAGAGGCAGTAGCGGATGGCTCGCAGGCCCATGGCCGGGTTGGGCTCGCGCTCGTGCTTCACCTTGCCCGGCACCTTGTCGCCGCCCAGGTCCAGCGTGCGGATGGTGACGGGCCGCCCGCCCATCGCCTCCAGCACCTGCTTGTAAGCCCGGTAGTGCTCCTCCTCCGAGGGCACCGTCTTGCGGTCCAGGAACATGAACTCGGTGCGGTATAGGCCGATGCCCTCCGCCCCGTGCGCCAGCAGCGAGGGGATCTCCTCCAGGAACTCCATGTTCCCGTTGAGCCGGATGCGGTAGCCCTCCGTGCTCACCGCCGGCAGGTCCTTGGTACGCAGCGCGAGCTCCTCGCTCTGCTGCTGCACCCGCTGCGCCTCGCGGAACAGGGCGATCTGCTCCGGCGTCGGGTTCACCAGGATGACGCCGCTGGAGCCATCCAGCGCCACCAGGTCCCCCGGGGAGATCTGCTCGCTGGCCTTGCCCGCACCCACCACGGCGGGCATCTCCCGGGCTCGGGCGACGATGGCCGTGTGGCTCGTCTGCCCTCCCAGGTCGGTGATGAAGCCGGCCACCCGCCCGCTGCGCACCATCATCGCCGCGTCCGCGGGCGACAAATCGTGCGCCACCACGATGGCCTCCTCCGGAATCTCCACCTCCTCATCGACCGCCTGCCCCATGAGGTTGCGCACCACACGGTCGGCCACGTACTCCACGTCCGAGCGCCGCTCGCGGAAGTACTCGTCCGGGATGTTGTCGAACAGGTGCTTGAGCTTGCGCGCCACCCGCCGCACCGCCCACTCGGCGTTGATGCGGTCCTGGACGATGAGCCGGTCCACCTCGTCCACCAGCATCGGGTCGTGCAACATCAGCCGATGCGCCTCGAGGATGAGCGCGTGGTCATGCCCCTCGGTGCGCGCAATCTGCTCCTTGAGCTCGGCCAATTGCTCGTCGGACTTCTCCAGGGCGGAGCGCATCCTGGCGCGCTCGGGCTCCACCTCCGCCTCAGCCAGCCGCAGCTTGGGGGTGCGCACCCGCTTGCGGTCCAGGATGAAGGCATGGCCTACCGAGACACCCGGGGAGGCGCCAATGCCCTTCAAGCTCGTGGTGGGAGTGGCCTGCGTGCTCACGGTTGCTCGTTCACCCTCCTGAAGCCTACTGCCCCTCGCCGAAGCGGTCGGCGATGAGTTTTCGAATTTCCTCGAGGCACGCCGCCGCGTCATCCCCCTTGCAGGTGAGTTTCACGTGGGTGCCCTGCCCCGCCGCCAACATCAACACCCCCATGATGGACTTGGCGTTGGCCTTCTGTCCCTGGTGCTCGATGAGCGTCTCGCACTTGAAGCGGTTGGCCACCTTGACGAGCTGCGCGGCCGCGCGGGCATGGAGCCCCAACGCGTTGATGATTTCGAACGTGCCTTCAACGACGTTAGCCATGTGAGGTTCCAGTCCCCTTTCTCAAAGAAAGGCCCCCGCCGCACACGCCAGCCCCGCGGCAAGGTACAGCACGACGTAGTTGGGCACCCGCTGTTGAACGAGAATGTAGGACACGACGCCCAGTGCCAGACATCCGGCGACCAGCCAGGGGGCATGGTTGCCTCCGGCCGTGCGTCCCAGGTCCACCGCCAGCCATGCGGCCAGGCCCCCGGCGGAGGCCGCCGCCACCGAGCGCAGCCGCGCCCCCCGGGTGGGCAGGTTGGCCCGAGCCACCGCCTCCACCAGCCGGTCTCCCAGCACCAGCCCCATGAAGAAGAGGCGGGCGCGCAACGTGAGGTGGACGAGGTTGTAGAGGAACAGGAAGAGCAGCGCGGCCCAGGCGTGCAGCACGGGCACCGAGGCGGCGCACACCGCGCCCACCGCCGGCTTGAGCGACAGCCAGAAGAAGCCGTCCCCCAGCGCGGCCAGCGGCCCCATGAGCGCGGCCTTGAAGGCCACCACCTTGTCGGGAGGCTCCTCGCCCCGGGCGATGCGCTGCTCGTGGTAGAGCACCCCGCCAAGAATGGCGGCCGCCACGTACGGGTGGGTGTTGAAGAAGACGAGGTGCCGGCGCACCGCCGCCTCCTGGTCCGCCTTCTCCGGGTAGAGCCGCTCCAGCGCGGGGAAGAGGCTGTAGGCCAACCCCAGGTTCTGCATGCCCTTGGGGTTCCACGAGGCCTGCAGGAAGAGCGAGCGCAGGAAGACCCGCAGCAGCACCCCTCGGCTCAAGGGCTCGGCGGGGCTCACCGGCGATCTCCATAAACGAAGAGGATGACCGCCAGCGTGACGACCGCGGCGCCCAGGCCCGCATACAAAGGAGCGCGCTTGGCGTGGCTGCCCTGGGCCGCCAGCGCCGCCGCCACCGAGGCCATGGCCGGAAACGCCCACGCCAGCCCTCGCAGCAGGTCCAGCGGCAGGTGCTCCAGCCACGGCCCGAGGAAGAAGCCCAGCAGGGCGCAGGCGGCCGACACCGCCCCGTAGACGACGAAGTGGGGCCACATGCCCCACAGGTTCTGCCGCACGGCACGCGTGAGGTTGCCCGCCTCGGCCGAGGCCAGCGCCACCCGGGCCAGCCGCGCCATGTAGCCTTCCAGCATCCGGTCCCCCACGCGGCCCAACCGGCCCAGGGGGATGAAGAGCAGCACGGCGATGGACCAGAGCGCCTGCGTGGAGCCCCCACCCGTGGCCGCCGCCATGGTGGCCGCCGCCGCCGCGGTGCCCGTGGCCGAGACCGTGTCGTTCTCCGGCAGCGAGGCGCCCAGGTTGGCGGTGCCCAGGTAGAACAGCTCCAGCAGCAAGCCCACGTAGAGGCCGGCGCGCACATCGCCCAGGAGCGCGCCCATGACGGTGGCGGACACCAGCGGGCGCGAGAGCATGGCCTGCAGGAACGCCTTGCGCTCCACCGCCACCACGCCGCCCCAGAGCCCCGCGAGCAGCACCTGGGTCCAGGCCACGCTCACGCGCTCAGCCTCCCTTGGTCCAGCGCTCGGACAGCTCTCCCAGCTCTACCGCCTTCTCGGAAGGCACGGCGCGCGCCTCTACTCGGACGCCCTTGTCCGCCAGCCCCTGCAGCGCCTGCAGCTCCGCCTCCGCCAGGAAGACGGACGGGGACACCTGCCGCCTTCCGGCGCCGAAGTGAACGTTGCCCAGGTTCAGGTGTTCCAGCGTCAGCCCGTGCGCGAAGGCGAAGGGCACCGAGGCCACGTCCCGGAGCAGCACCAGCGTGCGCACCGCGTCCTTGGACACGGCCGCGAAGTCCACCTGGGCCAGGGGGAGGATCTGCACCTCGATGGCGCTCTGCACGGCCAGCGCCATGGCGGCGCGGATGAGGGGGCTCGAAGCCGCCTCGTCATCGGCCACGACGACGCGCTGCACCTTCAGGTGTGGAAGCCAGGCCTCGACGACCTGACCGTGGATGAGGCGGTTGTCGACGCGGACCAGGGTGATCACAGCAGCCTCGAATCGCCCACCCAGGGCATGCCGTCAAGTTCGCGGCGACTGTTGAGCTTCGCGAAGCAGAGCGGAGGCGCAGGTGATGTTGCGCTGACCGTACGAGGCCAGCAGGTTGGCCATCTCCGGCAGCGGCAAGTGCTCGTCGCGCAGGGAGTTCGCCTTGAGGATCATCGGAAGGTTGACGCCCGCCAGCACCTCGAGGTTGCCGCGCTGGCACATCATCAACGATTCCTTACAGGGAGTGCCGCCGAAGAGGTCGGCCATGACGATGACACCTTCCCCGTCATCGACCTTGGCCACCGCCTGCTTCATCTTGACGCGCAGGTCCTCGACGGACGTGCCCGGCTCGATGTTGCAAGTAGCGACCGCGGGCAACTTGCCCACAATCTGCTCGGCGGTGGCAACCAGCTCTTCCGCCAGACGCCCGTGAGATGCGACGACGAGGCCGACCATATTCACTCCTCACCACCCCCCGAGGCTTGCGTCCTACGCCTGAATGCTACGACGTGCAACCCCGGTGAAAGGTTCCGCGCCCTTCGACCTGCTCCAGCCTACCCTCTTATCTTGAAAGGTAAGACTGCCCTCGGTTCCGCGCCCACTATTCCCAGGCCGGTAAGGCAAGGCGCCGTCGCCCACCGGACGGGGAAGCATCCCACAAGCCTCCCACAAGAGTGAGATGCCAGGCCAGGGCTGTAGATGCACCCCGAGGCCGATTTTCTGGCCCACACGCGGCGTTTGGCTGGAGGGCAGGCGGCCTTACGGCACCACGAGCCGGGCCCGCTGCGCCGCGGGGCGGATGTGGGCGGTGGCCCCCGCGTTGAAGGCCAGGAAGTCTTCTTCGACCCCATCGCTGAAGATGACGCCCCCGGAGGGCATGCGCGACTCGACCACCAGGGAGTGCTCGGCGGTGACGAATCCGTTGATCAGCTCCGCGGAGGAGTGACGGCTGAGGAAGGGCTCGCGCACGACGAAGGCCAGGCGCGGGTCCTCCCACTGCATGCTCCAGGTATTGCCGGGGGCGCCGCCCGTCCTCTCGGTGAGGCGCCGGACCAGGGTGAAGACGGAGGAGAGCCATCCGCTGGAGCCCGCTCCCGTGGAGACGAGCAGGCCGCTGGAGGACTGGACCTCGGCCGCGCCCTCGAAGCGCAGCCGGTAGCGGGCCGACACGTGCGTGCGCGCCCCCAGGAACAGGTCGTTGAAGGCCAGCAGCCGCTGCCCGTCCGCCAGCGCCGCCTCGGCGAGCGTCACCTCGCGCACCCGGGCCTTGGCCTCCAGCGTCCGCCGCACCGCCGCGTGGGCCTCTCCCACCTTGAAGGGCAGCAGCACCCCGTCGAAGCGGGAGGGGTCCGGGTTGACGCCCACCAGGGGCTGGCTTCCCACGTACTTGGCCACGTTGGCCACCAGCCCGTCCTGCCCCACCGCCACCACCAGCTCCTTGCCGGTGAAGAGAAAGGTGGGCACCAGCGCACGGTCCACCTGCTGCACGGGCAGCCCCAGCCCCAGCTCGCCGTGGAGCGCGTCGAGCGCACGGCGGTAGGTGTCGTCCTCGCGCGCGTAGTCCTCGAAGTCCTGCCCGGCGTGCTCCAGGTAGAAGCGCGCCTGGGCTCGGGTGTTCAGCCGCTCCACCAGCTCCGCCAGCCGCGTCTTGCGGGTGACGAGGACGATTTTCTCGAACATGGCGCCCTCACCTGCCGCCCTTGCCGTGGCGAGGCTCAGCATGCTCGCGCGTGGAGGGGCCCAACAGTCCGCTCAGCAGCTCGGGCGACATGTTCAGCTCGCCGATCTTCTGCGCGTTCTCGGCCATCTCCCGGAAGGCCAGGGCGATGTTGAGCTTGGGGTCGTTGCCGCCGCCACCCGCCGCCATCAGCGTCTTCCAGTCCACGTTACGCACCGGCGCCAGCACCTTCTCCAGCGCGTAGGCGCGCGCGTCGGCCGCCTGCTTCTCGTTCTGGCTCCAGCGCTCCATGAGCGCCGAGCGCTGCTCCTCCACGGCGATGTCGGCGGCCATCTGCGCCTCGCGGATCTGCCGCCGCTTCTCCTCCACCGCCAGCTCCGTGGACAGCTCGCTCTCCTTGATGCGGCGCTCCTGCTCCACCGCGGCGTTGCGGCGGCTGTAGATGGCCTCGTCCGCGCGGCGCTGCAGCCCCTCGCGCGCCTCGGCCTCCAGCGCCCGCGCCATCTCTGGCGTGGGCCGCACCGACAGGAGCGAGAAGCCCATCACCTCCACGCCCAGCAGGCGCACTGCCTCGGAGGCCCCCAGCGCAGCGAGTACCTGCCCCTCCACCACGTCCGCGCGCCCCAGCACCTCGCGCAGCCCCATGCCCTGCACCACCGTGCGCGCGCGCACCTGCGCCACCTGCACCAGGCGCTCCTCCAGCTTCTCCGGGTCGTTGGAGAGGTAACGGCCCGAGGGGGTGATGGAGTAGTCCAGCAGCGAGGCCAGCCGCTTCGGATCCGCCACTCGGTAGGTGAGCTGGCCCTGCAGCGTCACCGCCTGGAAGTCCTGGGTGATTTCGTTGAAGGCGAAGGGGACGTCCGCGCTCGCCAGCGGCACCCCCACCAACGTCGTCGTCGCCGCCCAATAGAAGAACGACAGCCCTGGCCCCTCCCGCTTCACCCGCCCGTCCTGGAACTGGATGACGTACGTCGTTGGCGCTGCCTTGATGTACCGGATGGGCATGGCCCCTCCCTTATCGTGTATTAACGACACCATCTTAGTGTCGAAATTACACGACCGCAACAGGAAGGGTGACCTACACGTCCTTACTTACGACTTACGGGTCGAGCGTCAGCTTGAAGGGCTCGCGCTGAACCTTCGCCAGGCAGGAGGTGTCGAGGGCCTTGGCCGAGGGCTGGCGAATGAAGCCGGTCATCAGTTGCATCACACACTGGAGCGCGGACTCCTGGAGGCCATGGCCCGCGAACGGCACCGTGACGCTCTTGGCCCCGGGGAGGATGCCCACCGCTCGCTCGGCCCAGCGGGGCGGGGTGGCAGGGTCCCACTGCCCGGTCACGAGCAATACCGGAGCGCTCTCCTTCAGCGGCGCATCGAAGTCCGTCGGCAGCTCCCCGCGCGGCCAGTGCTTGCACGCCCGGAGTTGCTGCCGGACCCGTCCGTCCCCCAGGAGCGTTCCGGCCGTCGCGCCCGGCACATCCTCCTCGCGAATGCGCCAGACATCCTCCGTGCAGGTCTGGGAGAAGAAGGCCCCCTCCCCCATCGACGCGAAGTCCTTGCGGCTCTCGTAGGCGAGCTTCGCCAGCGGCGCGAAGTCGCCCTCCCGCGCACGCCGCACGAGAGCGGGGATCAGCACCGCGCGATTGGGGGAGTAGAGCAGGCCGCGGACCGTCTGGCCGAAGAGGTCGCGCGAGAAGCGCACCGTCGTGGTCTTTCCATCCGGCAGGGTCAGCGGCGCCTGGACTGGAGCGCTGTCGAGGCGCGCGATGAGCGCGGTGATGTCCGCACGGAGCGCGGGCGTGGCGGCAGCGCACTCCTTGTCGGCCGCACACGCGGCGATCCACGCGGAGAGCGCATCCTCCGTATCGCGCGCGAACGGCAGCGGGGTCGACATGAAGGGAGGCACGACCCCATGCAACACGGCCGCGTGGACCTGCGCGGAGTAACGCCGCAGATACGCAATCGCCGTCCGCGTACCGTAAGACCCGGCGACCAGGGTCACCTTCGGAGAGCCCAGGGCGCTGCGCACCGCCTCGAGGTCATCCGCCGCGTACGTCGAGGTGTAGCGGGTGAGATCCGCGCGCGGCTCCAGCTCTCGGCGGCACCGCTCGACTCCAGCGAGGGGGAAGTAGTCGCCGAGGTACGACTGCGGATCTCCCGACTCGAAGAGCTCACAGTCGAGCGGCGCCGATTCGCCAGTGCCGCGAGGATCCACGAACACCAGGTCCCACTCACCTCGCAGGCCGGCGAAGTCCTGGCTCATCCAGGAGGCCGCGTCTCGCGCGGCCTGGCCCGGTCCTCCCGGCAGGTAGAGCACGGCGCCCGTGGCCGGTGCCGTGCCGCTCGCGCGCAGGCGCAAGATGCTCAGCTGGAGCGACCGTCCCCCCGGCTGCGCCGGGTTCTCCGGCACCGCGAGGGTGCCACACTCGGCCTCCTGGGGCGCCCAGGAGACGTTGCAGGGACGGAACGCCACACTGGCCTGGGCTCCAGGACCCGGCACCGCCTCGTCGCGCACTATGGGAGCTTCTCGCCTCGCACAGCTCGACAGGAGCGTCGCCGCACAGAGTGCCGCGAACCTCTTCGCAGTAGGGCTCATGACCCCATGGTAGGCATTTCTACATTATAGAAACCACCCAAAACGCCGCTCCCGTGCGCTGGGCGACTACCACCGCCCGCTGCTGCCTCGGCCCGAGGAGGAACCCCCACTGCTCCTGCTGGAGCTGCCGAAGGAGCTTCGGCTGCTGCTGCTGGAGCTCCGATTGGAGGAGCTCTTTCGGGGGATGCTCCGGGTGTACTTGTTCTCGTAGTTGCAGTGCGCGCAGCGCTCCGTCACCTCGGCCGTCCCGGAGCTGTGCTCGGTGGCGCTCACGAGCGTGCGCGAGGTGGTCTTCAGCGTCTTGGCCCGGCAGCTCCCGCACTTCGAGAACTGGGTGAAGATGGCCCCGTAGCGCAGCTTCTCCGTGTGGCCGCACCCCTCGCACAGCCACACGTCGTAGTCCACGCTGCCCAGCGACTCCTCCAGCCGCTCGGCGGCCGTCAGGTGCGCGTTGTCCGCGCGCTCGTCCAGCTTCACCATCTGTGTCGCGCAGCCGGCGCACTTGCGAGGCCGCCGCCGCAGCCACGCCCGCCCCGCCAGGCCGGTGAGCCCCAACGCGCCTGCCCCTCCGAGTCCCCAGGGGAACGCATCCCCCGAGGAGGACGTAGCAGACCCGGCGACATAGCTGTTCTGGTACGAGGAGGACGGGCTCGACACCGCCGAGCCGCTCAGCACGCGGCGGCTCAGCTCCTCGGCTCCGCTCACGATGGCACCCCGCGCGTCACCCCGGCTGAAGCCGGGGATGATGGTGTTCGACATGATGGCGTCCGTCCGGGAGGTCACCGAGCCGGGGTAGCCATCACCCACGACGATCTCCGCGGCGCGGTCGCTCAGCGCCACCAGGAACAGGACTCCTCGGTTGCGGCTGCCCAAGTCCACCCTCAGGTGGTTGAAGAGCCGTGTCGTGAAGTCGCGGGGGTCCTGTCCATCCAGGTTGTCCAGCACCACCACCACCAGCTCGCCGTTGCCGTGGCTCACGGCATCGATCCGCGCGATGTCGCTCTCGGACAGCGTCCCCGTCAGATCCAGCACCTGGTGGCCCGGACGGGGATCCGGCACGAAGTCCACGTTGAGCGCGAGCGCCGCCGGGGAGACGAGGAGCAACAGCGACAGGAGGAGACGGGGCATGTCCCCATCCTATCGCGACGGAGAGGTCACCACTCGACGCCGACGGCGAGGGCCAGGTCCGGAAACCCCTCGGAGTCCGGTCCCAGGGCGCCGAAGCCTTTGCTCGGCCCGTCCTCGCCCCGATACCAGAAGAAGGAGGGCCCCGCCCCCACCTCGGCGAAGATCCCGTGTCCTTTCTGCTTCCAGTCGCCGGGCTCCCACCGGAAGCGCCACCCCACCGTCAGCGACAGGACCGTCAACGAATCGCTCGGCTCGAACTCCAGAAGGTGGGTGCCGTGAAGCGAGAAGACAGGCCCTCGGTCGCCCGATGGGTACCACCGGAGGCCCCCACCCACGACCGGCACGTTGGGCATGCCGAAGGTGAGAAACCCGGCGACCTGTTCCCGCCGGACCTGGAGCTGTACTCCGAGCAACCCGTACGCGTGGCCGACGCCCACCCCCGCCCCAATGCCCCAGCGGGAGGGGGGCTCTTCGCGGGGCACCTCGGTAGCCCAAGCAGTGACGGAACTTCCCAGACACCCGAGGAGCCCCAGGCGTACCCCCAAGGCACCCCACCTCAGCGTGGCGAGTCGTGACATGGCCCTGCGCCTGAGCAAGCGCCGCGCCAGCGTGCCTTCCTGCGGCACAGGCGCACAGAGCCGCTGCTCACCTGCGACAGGCGTGTCACGGTGCTCGGAAAATCCCTAGGTGCGGTAGCGCGTCACCATGTCGGTGAGCTTGCGCGAGACATCCTCGAGCGCCACCGCCGCGCCCTTCGTCGTGTCGAGCTGCCGCTCCGTGTCCTCCATCATCGTGGACAGCTCGTTCACCGCCTCGAAGATGAGCCCGATGCCCGCGTCCTGCTGGCTCACCGCCAGGGCGATCTGCCGCACCGCCAGCGCGTTGCCCCGGATGATGGCTGAAATCTCTCGCAGGCTCTCGCCCGTGGCGCGCACCTGATCCAAGCCCAGCTGCATCCGCTCCGCGCCCTTCTGCGTAATCGTCACCGTCTCCGTCACCGAGTGGCCCACCGTGTCGAGCAGCTCCCGCACCCGCACCGTGGCCTGGATGGACCGGTCCGCCAGCGAGCGGATCTCCCGCGCCACCACCCCGAAACCCTTGCCGTGCTCACCGCTGCGCGCCGCCTCGATGGCGGCGTTGAGCGCCAGCACGTTGGACTGGTCCGCCAGGTCCTTCACCGTCCGGGTGATGTTGCCGATCTGCTGCGTGCTCTCGCCCAGGTGGCGGATGCGCTCGGCGATCTGCCGCACCTGGTCCTGCAGCTCCGCCATGCCGTTCACGCTCGAGGCGATGGAGGCCTCTCCCTCCCGACCCAGCGCGTCGGCGCGCTCCACCACCTTGAGCACGGCGTCGGCCCGCTGGGCGGCCATGGCGGAGGTCTGCCGCAGCTCCTCCGCCGTCACCCGCGTCTGCTGGAGCGCCATCGCCTGGGTGCCCACCGTGGCCTGCTGCCGCTCAGCCGAGAATCGCATATGTGTGGCCGACTCGCTCAGCGTGCCGCTCGAGGAGCGCAGCTCCTGATGGATGAGGCGCAGGCGCTCCACCATCTCGCGGAAGGCACCCGCCAGCTGCCCCACCTCGTCGCCGGAGCGCACCGGCACCACGAGCGTCAGGTCTCCGTCCTGGCTGATGTCGCGCGTCACCCGCGTCAGCTCCCGCAGGGGCCGCACGAGCGAGCGCCGCAACCCGAAGGCCAGGAGCAGCGCCACGGTGATGCAGCCCATCACCCCGACTCCGAAGATGCGCGCTCCCCAGCGGAAGTTCAGTCGCAGTTCCTGGAACGAGGAGCGCACGCGGGTCGCCTCCTGCTGGGACATGCGCTCCAAGAGTTGCTCCAGCTCGCGGGTCTGGTTGTGGAAGCGCGAGGCGATGCCCTGCGCCTCCTCTGGCTGGGGCTCGGCGGCGGCCGCGACGAGCGCCCGGCCCAGCCGCATGGCCTCGGCGAAGCGCTGCTCCAGCGCCTCCAGCCGCTCCTCCGGGTAGCCCTGCTCTTTCAGCGCGCCGAGCGAGTCGGCGAAGCTCTCCTCCAGCACGGCCAGCCGGTCCGAGGCATCGGGCGTGCTTCCCTCGAAGGCCGAGGCCAGCAGCACCGTGGTCTGCTGATGCACGGTGCGCAGCTTGAAGAGCGCCATGGCCACGGCGAAGGAGCGCTCCAGCGAGGACTCCACCTCGCGGGCAAGCCGGTTGGACGAGGCGATGTGCGCGCCCCCCAGGATGGCGAACGCCACCACGAGCAGTCCGAAGGACACATATACGCGCTGGCCGATGCTGGCCTTCATCCAGTCCCCAGCGTCCACCGAATGAGGGACCCGATGCAATAGGTAGGCTCATTTTTGCCGCGCGCGGCTGGTTGCCCGTACAGCCTGTCCGCCCCGCCTCCGAGGGGACCGTGGCCGTCGTGTCGCGCGACGGGACGTGCTACGTAGTCCTGTCACGCTCTTATGGCCACCCACGGGTGCGCCGGGTCAGGATGGGCACGTCATGGCTGCGCCCACCAACGAGGAGCACGTCCGGCAGGTGTACGGGGAGATTGCCCCCGCCTATGAGGTTCTTTTCCCCGCCCTCCATCGGTACGGAGACAGGGTCGAGCGTTTCCTCGCGGAGGCGGTGGCGCCTGGCTGCCGGGTGCTGGACGTGGGGTGTGGCACCGGGCTGCTGACCCGAGGGCTGGCGGACTCCGTGGAGGTGGTGGGGTTGGATCTGTCCCCGGAGATGCTCGAGCTGGCGCGACAGGGACGGCCCTCGGGCACGTGGCGGGTACACAGCTACCACGAGCCCCTTCCGCCCGAGTTGGGGCGCTTCGACGTGGTGCTGGCCATTGGCTGCCTGGACTTCTGTGAGGATCTGCGCCGGGTACTGGGCCACTTCAGCACCGCGATGAAGCCTGGTGCGAGGATGCTCTTCACCGTGCTCGAGCGCCGCCCGGGGCTCGAGGGGCATGAGGCGCCTCGCAGACAGGTGCAGACGGCGGGGCCTGAGGTGTGGCTCTCCTTCCCCTCTTTCGAGGAGACGGCCCTGGCGCTCACGGCGGCGGGGCTGCTGCCGCTGGGCTACACCCACGCCCCGGGCTGGGTACACCTCACCGAGCAGCGGACGATGTACTTCGGCTGGTGGGATGTGGCGCGGCGCTGAGCCCTGCCGCTCAGTGCTCACCGGTGAGCACTGAGCCCTCTGCTGGTCAGTGCTCACCGGTGAGCACCGAGCCCTCTGCTGACCAGTGCTCACCGGTGAGCTGACGTGCCAAGACAGGTGCATGCTCACCTACCCATGAGATAGGTTGGCACTCCTACCCTGGAGGCCCTCCGCATGTCCTCTGCGCCTGACGCGCATCCCCCTGCTCACCCCCAGGAAATGTGTATCGGCTCCTGGCGGGTGCTCGAATATGTGGGCGAGGGAAGCTATGGCGTGGTGTACCGCGTCGAGCCCGCCGAGGAGCGCCCTTCCGGTATCTGCGCGCTGAAGCTGGCCCTCCACCCGGGCGATGAACGCTTCGCACGCGAGCAGGCGTTGCTCTCGCGGCTCGACCATCCGAATGTGCCAGGGCTGCGTGGGGCGGGGGAGTGGATTGACGCGCAGGGCAAGCGGTTCCCCTACCTCGTGCTGCAATGGGTGGAAGGCTCACCGCTCTATGAGTGGGTACCCCACGGCAAGCTTACCTCACGCCAGGCGCTGCGCCTGCTGGCCCAGGTAGCACGAGCGCTCCAGGCCACCCACGCGTACGGCGTTCACCGGGACGTGAAGGGTGACAACATCCGGGTACACGCGGACGGCCATGCCGTCCTGCTCGACTTTGGAGCCTGCTGGTACCCGGGTGCCCGCCCCCTCACGGGTTCCACCCTTCCCCCGGGCACCGAGCCCTACCGCAGCCCTCAATTGCTGCGCTTCCGCTGCCAGTTACGCCGAGGCCTCGAGGCCCACTACACCTCGCGCCCGGAGGATGACATCTATGCTCTGGGGGTCATGGCCTACCGCCTCGTGACAGAACGCTACCCACCGCCTCGCACCGACCCGGATTGCTTGGATGATCCGGAGCGTTCACGCCCCGCGAGGCTGTTGGCCCCGAGTGACTGGGCAACAGTGGCCCCGGTGCTGGACCGCCTCATCCTGCGCATGCTCTCTGACGCGCCCGAGGCTCGCGGCACCGCCGGGCAGCTGGCCCAAGAGATGGAGGAAGCCGCGGCGAGCTCGGCTCCAGCGTTGGACAGGCCCATTGCGCCGGCCCCGTGCCAGCTGAAGACCGAGCGAGCCAGCCGCCCGGGTCCCCCTCGCGAGTGGACTCCGCTCCTGCGCCCTCTGTTGCTCGTAGCGCTTCTTGGGATGGGGGTGGTCCTCGCCTCACGCCCCTCGCCGCGTCTCGTGGCCCCCTTTCATGAGCCCAGCGAGGAACCTCCCGAGACAAGCCGGGATGGGGGCAGCGTGGCCCTGGGAAGCGCGGCCATCGCCTCCGCGCTGCCCGGCGGGGTCGGCCCCGTCGAGCTCCGCGCGGTGAGCCTCGACATGCCCAGCGGTCCGATAAAGGGGCAGAAGCGTGCCCCATGCGAACCTCGTGGACTGGTGGAGATCAACGGGGGTTGCTGGATCCGCGCGGAAGACTTCAAACCTCCGTGCGAGAAGGACTGGTACGAGTGGAAGGGCAGTTGCTATTGGCCGCAGATGGCTCGTGGGCGTCTGCCGACATCCGATGAGCAGTGAGCTTCAGGGCCTGTGCGAAGAGCCCGGAGGCTACTCCTTCTCGATGTCGCGGTCCCACAGCTGGATGCGCGGAATCTCTTGCTGGAGCCTCCGCGTCAGCTCGGCCGCGATGGCCACCGAGCGGTGCTTGCCGCCCGTACACCCCAGCGCCACCGTCAGGTACGCCTTGCCCTCCTTCTGGTAGCGCGGGAACAGGAAGCGGCAGAGGTCCACCACCTTCTCCAGGAACTGCTGCGTCTCCTCGCGCTCCAGCACGTACGCCGCCACCCTCGGGTTCTTCCCCGTGAGCCCCTTCAGGTCCGGCACGAAGTAGGGGTTGGGCAGGAACCGCACGTCCAGCACCAGGTCCGCCTGCGGCGGCACCCCGTGCCGGTAGCCGAATGACATCACCGACAGCGAGGGCCCCGCCGCCGGTTCCGGGCTGAAGCGCGCCTGCACCATGCGCTTCAAGTCGTGGACGTTCAGCGCCGATGAGTCGATGACCTGGTCGGCCAGCTCCCGCAAGTCGCGCAGCTCCTCGCGCTCGGCGGTGATGCCATCCGCCACCGTGCCCGAGGGCGCCAGCGGGTGGCGGCGCCGCGTCTCGCTGAAGCGGCGGATGAGGCTGTCATCGCTCGAGTCCAGGAAGAGCACCTCCACCTGGTGCCCGGCGCGGCGCACCTCGTCCAGCACCCGGGGCGCCTCCTTGAGGAAGATGCCCTCGCGCACGTCCACCACGAGCGCCATCCGCTCGATCTGCCCGCTGCCGGCCAGCTCCGTCAGCTTCGGCAACAACAGCACCGGCAGGTTGTCGATGCAGAAGAAGCCCGAATCCTCCAACGCCCGAATGGCCGTGGACTTACCCGAGCCGGACATGCCGGTGATGATCACGATGTGCTTGGCGGGGGCGCTCACTCGACTTCTTCTCCCAGCGTGCGGCGCATCGCCCCATCAGCGATGGCCCGGTTGAGCCGCTCGGCGAACTCCCGCGCCGAGTGGTGGCCTTGATGCTTGAGCAGCTGGTTGCGCGCCGCCACCTCGATGATGGTAGCCATGTTACGCCCCGGGCGCACTGGCACCACCGACAACGGCACGTCCACCCCGATGATGTCCAGGAACTTGTCCTCGACTCCCAGCCGGTCGTACTCCTGATTCGGGTCCCACTCGTGCAGCTCGATGACGAGCTCGATCTTCTTCTGCTCGCGCACCGCCGCCACGCCGAACAGGTCCTTGATGTTGATGATGCCCAGGCCCCGGATCTCCATGTGGTGCTTGATGACCGGGTTGCCCGCCCCGTAGACCGCGCCCGGCTTGCGGCGCGCCACGTCGACGATGTCATCGGCCACCAGCCGGTGCCCGCGCATCACCAGGTCCAGGGCGATCTCGCTCTTGCCGATGCCGCTCTTGCCCAAGAGCAGGATGCCCACGCCGAACACGTCCATCAGCACGCCGTGCAGGCTGCTCGTCTCGGTGAGCGCCTCTTCCAGGAAGCCCTGCACCTGCTGGATGAAGGTGCTCGACAGGAGCGGCGTCTTCATCAGCGCCAACCCCGAGTCCTCGCACGCCTCCACCAGCACCCGGGGAGGCTCCAGGTCCTTGGTCACCACCACGCACGCCAGCGCCGCGCTGAACAGCCGCATCAGCACCTCGCGCTGCTTTTCCTCCGACATGGTGCGCAGGAAGGAGATCTCCGTGTTGCCGAACACCTGCACGCGGTGCGGGTGCAGGTGCTCGGTGAAGCCCGTGAGCGCCAGGCCCGGCTTCTGGATGCGCGGGGAGTTGAGCGTACGTTGGAGCCCCCGCTCACCCGCCACGAGGGTGAGCTTGAGGTCGTAGTCGCGGTCCTCGAGGAGCGCGGAGATGCGGAGGGTACGGGTGGAGCTCATCGTCAGGAAGTGGATATCACCCGGCGGACCGTTTGAAATGTTCACGACGTGCAGCCCTCCCCCGCCCCCCCTCCCCACGTCCCTGTCGAGCCCCCGCTGGCGCAGGGTCTGCTGCTGATCGCGCTTGCCGTGGGGGCCGTCCTCCGGGTACGGCTGGCCCTCACGGACGACGGGCTGTACTGGCCGGATGAGATCTACCAGAGCCTGGAGCCTGCGCACCGTCTCGTCTTCGGTTACGGGCTCGTTGCCTGGGAGTTCATCGACGGGGCACGCAACTGGGCCCTGCCCGGGCTGGTGGCCGGGCTGATGGGGCTGGCGCGCGGGCTGGGGCTGGACTCGCCCGCTGGCTACCTGGGCTTCGTCAAGACGGCCTTCGCGCTGCTGGGCACCGCCACCGCCTGGGGCAGCTTCCGGCTGGCCCGGACGTATGGCGCCTCCCCGCTCGCCGCGGCCACGGGCGCCTCGCTGCTGGCCCTGGCCGCCGTGCCCCTCTACTTCGCCCCCCGCGCCATGAGCGAGAACGCCTCCGCCCTTCCGGTGGTGCTCGGGTTGGCGCTGGCGCTGCGCCCCGGGGCCTCGCGGCGGGCCCTGGTCCTGGGTGCCTCGCTGCTGGGGCTGGCCGTGCTGCTGCGCCTGCAGAGCAGCGTCTTCTGCGTGGGGCTGCTCGCGGTGCTCGCGGCACGACGGCGGTGGCGCGAGGTGGGCGTGGCGCTCGGCGTGCTCGCCGTGTGGGCTGTCCTCTTCGGGCTGCTGGACCGGCTCACCTGGGGCCGGTGGTTCCACTCGGCCATCGTGTACCTGGACTTCAATGTCCTGAAGCAGGGCGGCAGCGCCTGGGGCACCGCGCCCTTCAGCTACTACGGCCGGGTTCTCTTCGGCGGGATGCGCGGCGTCACGGTGGTGGTGGTGACGCTCGGGCTGCTCGCGCTGCGCCGGGCTCCAGGCCTGACGGCGATGGCGGCCTCCTTCTTCCTGCTCCATGCGCTCCAGCCGCACAAGGAGCTGCGCTTCCTGGTTCCTGTCTTTCCCCTGTTCACCGCGCTGGCGGGCGTGGGGATGGGGGTAGCGCTGGACCAGCTGACGTTGCCCCGCCTGCGCGCCGGGCTCGCCCTGCTGGTGGTGGGCGTGGGCGCCTTCTCCGCCCTCCGCTCGGGGAGCCTCACCTTCGGGGACCTGGGGCAGTACGAGGACGCCAAGCCCCGGGCGAGCGCCTATGACGACTCGGGCCCCGTCAACCGGCTGCTGATGGTGGCCGGGCAGCGCGAGGACACGTGCGGCCTCAAGCTCGAGGCCGTACACCTCGCCTGGAGCGGGGGCTACAGCTACTTCCACCGCCGCGTCCCCCTGTACCCGCACTTCGGGCCAGATCGCGGCTCGGGCCTCTTCAATTACGTCATCACCCACGCCTCCCAGGGCTTCGGGGGCGAGGTGGTGGCGCAAGAAGGGGACACCCTGCTGCTGCGGTTGCCGGTGCGCGCCTGTGCGCCCGACCCCGGCTACAGCTGGCGATTGCCGTGAGCCAACGCTTGCACGCGCGAAGCCGTTCCCAGCCGCGCCGTGGGTTGCTAAGCCCTCCTCATGTCCAACTGCCTGTTCTGCAAGATTCGCGACGGTCAGATTCCCGCCAAAGTCGTCTATCGGGATGAGGTGTGCATGGCCTTCGAGGACATCAACCCTCAGGCCCCCACGCACGTGCTCTTCATTCCTCTGCGGCACATCGCCACGGTGAACGACATCACCCAGGAAGACCGCGAGACGGTGGGCCACCTCTATACCGCGGCCGCCAAGCTGGCCCGCGAGCGCGGCCACGCCGAGCGCGGCTACCGCCTGGTGATGAACTGCAACGAGGACGCCGGGCAGACGGTGTTCCACATCCACCTGCACCTGGTCGCCGGCCGTCCGATGAAGTGGCCGCCGGGGTAGGCGCGAGGCCTCAGGTGCCGCAGCGCAGTTCCTTCGATGCGGGCTGACGCGGCGCCTGGAGTTGCTCGCCGCGCGTGGACCTCGGCAGCGCCAGCAGCAGCGGCTCGGACGCCGAGGGCACGCGCAGGTTCCACGTCTCCGTGAACGAGACACCTGGCGCGCGCCCCTCCACCGTATAGAGGCCTGGTGCCAGGCCCTCGACGTGGAAGCGGCCCGCCGCGTCGCTCGTCACCGTCACCTGCTCCTCGGCCGGCGCGTCCGCTCGCGTCTCCTGCTCCCATGCGCTCACGTGAGGCGTCAGCGTCAGCTCGGCCCGAGACAGCGGCGCGCCCGTGCCCTGGGCCACGGTGAGCCCGGAGAGCGACACCGCTTCCTCCAGCTTCAGGTGTACCGGTGTCCGGTTCCCGTCCAACGGGTGTACCAGCTCGCGCCACGTGGGCGCGAAGCCCTCCGCCCGCGCCACCACCAGATAGGCTCCGGCACGCGCTGGCATCAGCAGCCGCCCGTCATTTCCTGGAGCCCCCGCCGCCGCCATCCGCCAGTCCACCCGCCCCGTCTCCGGCACCCTGCCTCCACGCCGGTAGAGGCGCACCTGCGCACGCCCCGCGGGCCGCCCCCGGGCCGTCACCCGGAGCTCCAGCAGCCCGTCCGCCTCGCTGGCCGACTCGCCCACGGGCAGCGTTCGGGTCTCGTCCGCGGAGAACGCCAAGGCCTCGCCAGGCTCCTGGCCCTCCCCAGCACCGCCTACCACCGAGCGCTCATGCAGCTCGACCTGGTCGACCGTCCGCTCCGCGGCCCGGCCGTACAACGCCAGCCCCACGGCGGCGGCCACCACCGCCAGCACCAACGCCCCTCCCAGGTGTCCTCGCATGCCCACTGCCTTCAGTCCCTTCCTCGCCTCCGCCAGCGGCCTCCAGGCCCACGGCCGCCTCGGGCTTGCGCCGAGACGCTCCCATCAGGCCTCTCTGGGACCTTTTTGACCAGCAACAATATGGCACAAACCCGCCTTCCTCCGGGGAGACCCTCAAGGGCCTTTCCGCCCGTCCGCCCCTCGACCCGTGGCCCTAGCGGCGCAGTTCGGTGACGCCGAACGCGTGCGTGGGCAAGGAGGCTCCGCGGCGCCCCTGGAGGAAGCCCTCCAGCCCCAGGCGCGTCACCACGCCCACCCGCGCCCCATCCTCCACCGCCAGTACCCCCGTGGCCTGCAAGTCCAGGGTCGCCAGCGCCTCGGACACGGGCGCATCCGCCGGGAGCACGGGTCCCGCATCCATTAATACCTGCACCGTGGCCCCCTCCCCCGCCTGGCGCAGGCGCTCGCCCAGCGCGCTCGCCACCACCACGCCGAGCAGCTTGCCCGCCGCGTCCCGCACCGGCAGCGCCGTCGCCTTCGAGGAGAGCAGGCGCGCACGCAGCGCCTCCGCCGGCATCTCCGGGAGCACCGGCTCCTCCCAGACGACCAGGGCGCGCACCGGCGAGCGGCGCAGCACCAGGCCCTCCTCCTTCGTGCGCGCCGCCCTCCGCTCCACCAACACGTGGCAGAGCGCCGAGGCCAGCGTACACGTCACCAT
Organism: Hyalangium ruber; assembly: GCF_034259325.1. NCBI lineage: Bacteria > Pseudomonadati > Myxococcota > Myxococcia > Myxococcales > Archangiaceae > Hyalangium > Hyalangium rubrum. Next base: position 476,843 of record NZ_JAXIVS010000004.1, read on the forward strand.
CAGCGGCAGGATGATGGCGTAGTTACCGCTCAGCTCGTACACCATCATCATCCCCGTGAGCGGTCCGCGCGTCATCGCCGCCACCGCCCCGCCCATGCCCACCATGGCGTAGGCCCCGCTGGGCGCCGTGACTCCCGGCAACATCGCGTGCAGCACCTCGCCGAAGGCCCCGCCCGCCATCGCGCCAATGACTGTCACCGGGAAGAACGTCCCCCCCGAGCCTCCCGAGCCCAGCGTCAGCGCGGTGGCCGTCAGCTTGAGCACGCACCCCGAGGCCAGGAGCGCCAGCGACAGCCCACGCACCAGCGCGTCGTTGGCGAACTCGTGCCCCGTGCCCCACACCACCGGGTGGGCCAGCGCCAGGATTCCCACCAGCAGCCCTCCGAGCGCCGCCCGCACCGGCAACGGCTGCTGCCCCAGCAGCTCCGAGAGCCGCCCGGGCCGCCGGCCCTGGAAGAACTCCTCCACGCCGTGCAACGCCTGGATGAACGTGTACGCCAGGCCGCCGCACACCAGCCCGAGCAGCCCGTAGAAGACCACCTCCCAGCCGCTCACCATCGTGTACGCCACGCGCTCGAGCATCGCCGCGCTGCCCATCACGCCTCGCCCCACCATGGTGGCGGTGACGCTGGCGAGGATGATGGGAGAGAAGACGCGCAGCTGGAACTCGCGCAGGAGGATCTCCATCGCGAAGATGGCGCCGGCCACTGGCGCATTGAACGAGGCGGCGATGCCCGCGCCCGCGCCGCTCGCCATCAGGATGGCCAGCTCCCGCTGGGTGAAGCCCAGGGTGCGCCCCACCTCGGAGCCGAAGGCCGCGCCGCCGTAGACGATGGGCCCCTCGCGCCCCGCCGAGCCACCCGTGCCAATCGTCACCGCCGAGGCCAGGAGCTTGAGCAACCCATCCCGCGCCGGCAGTCGCCCCTGGCGCTCCACCGCGTTCACCACCTCCGGCACGCCGTGGCCGTGCGTCTCCGGCCTGTCGCGCAGGAGCCGCCCCACCATGGCGCCGCCCAGCGTCGGCAGCAGCAGCACGAACCAGGGCGGCAAGTGCTCCAGGCTGCGGCTCGCGCCGGGCGCGTGGCCCAGCATCGAGTTCACCGCCGCCAGCCCCACCAGCGGGTAGTAGAGCGACAGCGCTCCCAGCACCAGCAGCGCCAGCACCTCCAGGCGGCGCCGAACCACCTCCCGACCATCGCCGGGCTCGATGAGGCGAGCCAGCCCCAGCGCCGCCAACCCCAGGGGAACCCCGACGATGATGAACTCGAAGTGCCAGCGCGCCTCCGTGAGCGCCTCGGACAGGAGCAGCCGCGCCTCCGAGCCAGGCCGGAAGGCCTCCACCAACAGCGGGAAGCCGAGGCTCAGCCCCCGGACGAGCGCGATGAGGTTGGCGAAGAGCCCGGCGGCCAGGCCGCTGTAGACCCCCACCACCGCGCCCGCCACGGGGAGCACCGAGGGTCCTGGCAACCGCAGTTGCTGGATTGCCGCCAACAGCCGCCGCACCGCGTCCCGCTGCCAGGCGCGCAGCTTCGAGGAAACCGACATGGGCGTTCAGCATGACACACCGTGTCGGAGAGGACAGGCCGGACTTCGGCCCACCCCGGGGAACGTCGGGCGGTGGACCCAGCAGCCAGCCGACCGAGCCCTTGCCCTCGGGTGGTCGCCTCCACCTCCGTCCCTACCTTCGTTCAGAGGCAGCACCACCCTGGATGAGGAGGATGGGATGAAGGGCTTGTTGCGAGGCATGGTGGCGGTGGGATTGCTCGCGGGCGGCGTGCTCGGCGTCGGCTGCGGGGACATGGGCCAATCCGAGGGCTCGAACACCCAGACTCCCATCAACCAGGCCAACAAATCTCCGGCCGCCGAGGCCTCGCGGCCCGCCGGGGCACAGCTGCCGCAGGCGCCCGGCGACACCGAGGACACCTGGCGCGAGCGCCCCGGGCACTCCCAGACCCCGAAGCTGTTCAGTGAGGACCTCCCCGGCCAGGAGCGTGAGGTCTCCATGGGCGGAGGCACCGCCGCGCCCGCGCAGCAGGAGCCCCCGGTGAGCCCGGCCTATGGAGGCTCCGGTACCACCGAGCTGCCTCGGGAGGAGCTGGGGCTGGGGCTGGCCGACAGCTACCAGGGCGCGGCCACCCCGCGGCAGGAGCGCTAGCGGGCCCGGGGCGCGAAGAGGCGCGCTCCGGAAGGGGCCAGCGCCATCTCCATGGGCAGGCCGTAGAGGGCCTCGAGCCGCTCACGTTCCAGCACCGTGTCCACGGGCCCCTGCGCCAGCGCGCGGCCATCGCGCAGCAGCAGCACGTGGGTGGCGAAGGCAGCGGCGAGGTTGACGTCATGCAGCACCGCCACCGCGCCCAGGCCGGAGTCCACCCGCGCGCGCACCCGGGCGAGCGCCCCCACCTGGTGGGCCACGTCGAGAAACGCCGTGGGCTCGTCCAACAGGAGCAGCGCCGGCTCCTGCACCAGCCCGCGCGCCAGCAGCAACATCCGCCGCTCGCCGCCCGACAGCTCCTCGCCCGGCCGGTCCGCCAGGTACGCCACGCCCAGCTCCTCCAGCACCGCGCGCGCCAGCGCCACGTCCCGCTCGGAGGTGAGCCCCCACAGCCCCAGGTGCGGGCTGCGACCCATCAACACCAGCTCCAGGCCGCTGAAGCCCTCCGCCGGCTCGAAGGTCTGAGGCACCCATGCCACGCGTCGGGCCAGCTCCCGCGCGTCCCATCGCGCGCGCTCCCGCCCCAGCAGCCGCACCGTGCCGCGCGTCCACGGCAGCATGCCCAGCACCCCACGCAGGAGCGTGCTCTTGCCCGTGCCATTGGGGCCGAGCACCGCCCACAGCTCGTGGGCGCGCACCGTGAGGTCCACGCCCTGGAGCACCGGCGCCGCGCCATAGCCGGCCAAGAGGCCCTGGGTGTCGAGGAGCGCTTCCACCGGCCTACGGAGAGCCCGTCGCGGTCTGGATGTCCTTGCGCAGCTTCTTCACCCGGCCGAGCACCTCTTTGTCACCCGAGTCCCCGACCTGCTCCACGTCATTCTGCAGCGTCTCGTAGCGCTTGCAGAGAATGCCAATCTTGGGGCTCTCGCACGACTGGACCTCGGTGAGCTTCTGGAAGGCCCGGCTCGCCAGTCCCCACTCCTTCTGCAGCTCGCTGGCTTCCTTGCGCGCCGGCTTCTTCGAGGGGCGCGCGGGTGCCTTCTTGGACGAGGGGGCCGATGTCGGCGAGGCCATCAGGGGGACGAGCATCTCGTCCTCCATCATGGGCTCCTCGGCCTCGGGCGTTTCAGCACCGGGCGTCGCGGCCTCCGCCACCGCGGGCGCCTGCGCGCCGCCAGGCGTGGGAGCCGCTTCAGCCCCGGGCGCCGAGGCACCCGCCCCGGGAACCGGAGTCAGCGGCGAGCGCCCAAGCGCCGACTTCGGCGGTGGGTTCACCGGCACCGGCTTGAAGTTCAGCAGGGGCTTGAGGTGGGGGAACGCCATCGCCATGGCCCCACCCGTGATGCCCAGCACCAGGACCGTCACCAGGAGCCATCCCCAGGAGCGCTTCTTGGCGGGCGCGGCCTTCTGCGGGCGCTTGGTGTCGTCGCGGTGGATGCGGCGCGTGTTCTCGCCCGGCCGGGTGGGAATCGGCGTCTTCCGGGTGTCCTCGCGTGGATCCCTTGCCTCCAGCCCGTCCTCCTCGGGAGCTGGCGCGGGAGCGGACTCGGGCTCCACCGCGCGTACCGGACCGCTTCGAGGCGAGGTGCCTCCCCGAGTCACTGGCGCCATCCCCGGAGAGGACAGGCGCGGACGGCGCGCGTTCTTCGGGCGCGACACCCCGGAGGACTCCTCCAGCGTGCCTCCCACGATGATTGGATCCGGCGCATCCGGGACAGGCGGAGCGCTCAGGGCGGCCTCATCGAGCATGACGCGCGGCTGCGTGTCCTCGGGGATGGCCGGGTTGGCGGCCATCTGGTAGCTCGGATGCGTGTCATCCATGCCCGGCCGGTTGGAGCCCGTCGGAGGCAGGGTGTCGCTCGGGAGCAGCTGCAGCAGGGCCTCCGCGGAGAGGGGCGCCGCGCTCCCGGCCTCGGCCAGCGCCGCGCGGGAGGCGGAGACGCGGCCGGACTCGCGCACGGGCGGCAGGGTATCCATGGCCGAGGTGGAGGTCCGCGGCCCCTCGGGAGGAGGCGCGCTCCGAGCCTCCGAGGCCTCCCGCTGCGAGGGCGCCTGCGTGGGAGCGGAGAACCAGGCCGGTGGCGGAGGCGCGGCCGGGGCGGGCGTGGGCTCGGGAACGAAGGGCGTGGGAATCTGGATCGTCGGCGCGTTGGCGCGAACGGTGTCCGTGCTCCGGGGCTCGGGAGTCAGCGCGCTGGCGGGTACTGGAGGAGGCGCCGCCTGCCGTGGCGGCTCCGGGGGCCGGGGCGCGCTGGCGGCCGGGGGTGGCGCGGGGGGGCGCGCGCTGGGGCTGGCCGCCGGGGGAGCCGCGCGCGGAGCTTCCAGGGACCGGGGAAGCTGCGGGCTGGTGACCGCCGGGGGAGGAACCCCGGGCGGGATGGCGGCCGCCGGCACGAGCGGAATCGGCACCTCCACCGTCAGCGCCTGGGAGCGCGACGCGGACGCGGCCACGGCCACGGCCAAGGGCACCGGCGGCGGGGGGCGCTCGGGAGCCTCGGGGCGCATCTCCACGGAGGCGGTATCGGTCGTGAGGGAGGTGGCGGACAACGCGGGCCGCGAGCGGGACCGGGGTACCTCGAGCGCCTCGACGGAGGCCGCGGGGCGCGTCTCCTCCAGCGGCACACCGGGCCGGGTATCGCCCTCGTTCACCGGGCTGCCGTCACGGCCGCGCGGCGTGGGCTGGAACGAGAGCGGCTCGACGGGCCCATCCAGCTTGATGGTACGCGGGGGCAGCAGGGGCTTGGGGAGCCGCCCCGCCGGGTCCGTGGACTCCTCGGAGCGCGAGGACTCCTCGTTGCCCGCGCGCGGCACGTCCTTGAGCTGCGCCAGCATCTTGCGCTCGCTCTGGTACTCGGCGGAGAACAGGTCGCGCATGAAGCGGGTGACGCTCTCGGGCCCCGCGCTCGGGTCGATCTCCAGCAAGCAGCTCTGCAGCCTGCCCCGGAACTCCTCGGCCGTCTGGAAGCGCTGCCCCGGCTCCACCGCCAGCGCCTTCATCACCAATTGCGCCACCGCCGGCGGAGTCATCGGCTCCACTTCGCTCAGCGGGGTGATGCGCGGGTTGGCCACCACGGACATCAGGTCGCCGGCGTGGACGCTGTCGAAGGGGTTCTTGCCGGAGATGAGCTCGTAGAGGCACAGCCCCACCGCGTACAGGTCGCTGCGGCGGTCCACCTGCTGGTGGCGCGCCTGCTCCGGCGACATGTAGAGGAACTTGCCCAGGATGATGCTCGGGTTGGTCTTCGCCGCAGACAGCCGGCTCTTGGCCAGCCCGAAGTCGATGACCTTCACCTCCCCCTCATAGGAGATGAGGATGTTCTGCGGGGAGATGTCCCGGTGGACGAGGTGGATCTCCTTCTCGTCGTCGTCGCGCTTGCGGTGCGCGTACGCCAGGGCGTCCAGCACCCGCGCCATCACGAACAGGATGAAGGTGAGCGGCAGCGGCATCTGCCGGTCCCGCACCCGCCCGGCCACCTTGCGCAGGTCCTTGCCGTCCACGTACTCGAGGGCCATGTACGCCTCGCCCTCGTGCAGCCCCATGTCCAGCACCTGCGCGATGGAGCCGTGGCTGAGCTTCACCAGCGTGCGCGCCTCGCCCACGAAGCGGTCGACGAACTCCGTATCCTCGGCCAGCTGCGGGAGGATCTTCTTGATGACGCACAGCTTCTCGAAGCCCTGCGCGCCCTCCAGCCGTGCCAGGTAGATCTCCCCCATGCCCCCCGTGGCGAGGTGGGACAGGAGCGTGTACCGGCCGAACGGTTGCGGCCGGAAGGGACGCAGCCGGGCTGATGGCGAGGAAGAGGTCATTCGGTCTGGGAGCCCAAGAACCTCGCATTCAAGCCGGTTCGGGCCTACCTCTTCAACCGGTCAACCGGACGAAGGCGTCCAGATGGCCGATCCCACCCTACTTGACTACGCCGGGGTTGGTGAGCTGGGGGATGTCCTCCTCCAGCACTTCGAAGGCCGCCATCTTCTCCTTGGGGGCCCGCAAGAGGCGCTCTCCCAGGGGCATGACGTCGAAGCGGGCCCCCACGGAGGCCAGCGTCTTGCCCGTAATCAGCACCTGGCCAGGGGCGGCGGTGGCCGCCAGCCACGCGGCCACGGGCATCCCCTCGCCCACGGCGGTCAGGTCCAGGCGCGGCTCGAGGCCGATCATCCCCACCAGCGCCTTGGTGGTGTGGATGCCGATGCGCAGCTCGCACCGCTCGTCCGGGGGCCGGCGGGACATGGCCCGCTCCCAGTCCGCCTGGATCGCCAGCCCCGCCCGCACCGCACGCACCGCGTCATCCGGCTTGCCGTAGGGCACGCCGAACAGGGCGCGCACGGACTCGCCGATGAACGTCTCCACCGAGCCCTCGAAGCTGAAGAGCAGCCCGCCCATCTTCTGGTGGAAGTCATTGAGGACGGCCGTGGCGCGCACCGGGCCCAGGCGTGCGCTCAGCGCCCCGAAGCCCGCCAGCTCCGCGTGCAGCACCGTGAGAGGCCGCTCCTCCAGCCCCGGCAGCCGGCCTCCGGCACGCTGGGCCTCGCCGGCGCGGCGCTCGGCCACCTCCGGCGCGTGGAAGCGCTCCAGGGTGCGGCGAAGGCCCGTGCTGGCCCCACCCCCGCCGCTGCTCTCCTTGTTCGAGAAGCGCTGCAGCCCGCTGGCCACCAGGTGCGCCACGGCGGTGCAGGCGTCGAGCATGATCTCCAGCGTCGTCTCCCCTTCGGCCGGGGTGTTGACGTAGAGCACGCCCGAGAAGGGCGCCTCGCGGCCGATGGGGATGCACAGCACCCGGTCCACGCCGTAGAGGATGACGCTCTCGCGGCCAGCGAAGCGGCGGTCATCGCGCACGTCTCCCACGGCCAGCGCGCTGCCCTGGCGCAGGGCCTCCTCGACGATGGCGTCCGAGACGGGCACCTCGCCCTTGGCGAGCTTGCCCCGGTGGCGCACGGCGGCGGGCACGAACACCCCGCTGGAGTGGCGCAGGAGCACCACCGCCGTGGTGGCCTCGGTGCGCTCGATGACCCGGTCCATGGAGGACTCGAGGAACGACGTGAGCGTCTCGGCGGTGGCCAGCGCCTCGGCGGTGCGGAACAGCAGCACCAGCGTCTCGTAGGAGGCCTTCGGAGAGGCGCTGCTTGGCGACAGGGGCGAGGGGCCGGACTGGGCGTCGTCGAACGGGACGGGCGCGAAGTTGTCCAGCGCCCGCAGCACGTCCAGGTCCTTCACGTTCTTGGCGAGGATGACGGAAGGGCTGACGTCCTCCCCGTGGCCGAAGCGGCGCACGCCACCCGCGCCCAGGTCCACCATCTCCGTGGCGGCGCTCTCCACGGTGTGCGGCTGGCGGATGGCCAGGGAGTTCTCCCCCAGGGAGACGGTGTCTCCGGGAGTCAGCTCGCGGCTGCCCTGCAGGGGGATGCCGTTGACCCGGCTGCCGTTGCGGCTGCCCAGGTCCTCGATGCGCAGCGAGTCGCCCTCCACGAGCAGCCGGGCGTGCTTGCGGGAGACGAGGTCGCCTCCCAGCACGATGTCGTTCTCATCCGCCCGGCCAAGGCTGGTGGCTCCTTCAGGTAAATCGTAAGGAGTGTCGAAGTAGCCTGGGCCGTTGATGATGATCTGCCACATCGCAAGCCAGAGATTACACGACCCGCTGTGCTTCCGAGGAAGTTCTACGTAACGGGCGCCGTGATTTCACGCGCCCGTGGGGTGTGCTCCTCTCGCACCGCGTCATTCCTAACCCTCGTCGTCCCCCGCGGCGGGGAAGGACAACGCTCCGTCTCCGCTGAGGACGTACTGGCGGGCCGTGGGGTCCTCGGGGAACTTCTGGAGCGTCTCCACCCGCGCGCGGCGGACGGCGTCGGCGATGGGCAAGCGCAGCAAGAGGTCGCGGTGCAGCGCGGCCATGAAGGCCGTGCCCGCCTCGGCGCTCGGCATGTCGAAGGCCCCCACGAAGGCGCCCACGCCCACCTGGGTCGCCAGGTCCATGAAGCCCTCGCGCCCCTCGAAGAGGGAAACCCGGGAGTTCGGCACGGGCAGCCGCTGGTAGCCCCTCGCTCCGGCGTGTACGCCGAACGCATGGGGGACAAAGGCCGAGGAGGGGGCGTTCACGACCAGGAAGGGCAGCTGGCCCCGGTCGAGGACCGAGCGGAGGGCGCCCGAGGACAGCTCCATGGCCCCGGGAAGCTCCAGGTAGAGCTCGCCGTCCACCTGACCCACGCCTCCTGTGTAGTGCAGGAGGTCCGGCAGCTCCCGGTCCAGCTCCGCCATGACGCGGTTGAACATCGCGTCCTCTCCTCGCAGCACCGTGCAGGAGATCCCCAGCGAACGCCCGTACAGGCGAGCGAGCGCGTCAATCTCTTGCCGCGCGCCGCCACTGGTCGACCCACCTCCCTCGATGAGGAGGACGCGGGGGGAGGAGCGAACCCGTGGAGTTCCCCGCGCCTGACGCGCGACGCCCACCGGAGCACGCACCACCTTCCTCGCCAGGGCCACGGGCGCGTCCCGAAGCGGGAGCAACTCCCAGGGGAAGCGCGCCAGCTCCGGAGCGCCATGCAGCACGAGCGGCGCCTGCGGTGAGACGCTGGGAGCGCCCAGCGCCTCGAGCACGGGGCCCGGCAGGTACTTCGCGAAGAGCTTGGGGACGTGGGTGTAGAGCCAGGCGTGAGACTTCGCGCCCTCTTCCAGTGCCCGCTTCAGGGACAGCCACAGGTCCTCGGTCAATGCCGAGGGCGCGACGCCCTGCACCGTGGACTCCGGCTTGCCCTGGATCAGCCGGAGCTGGAGCCTGCCTTCCGCGGACTCGAGGAACAGGTGCTGCGGCTCGATGGAGGCAGCGGTCCGGGTCGCGGCGGGCTGGGGCACCGCGGGAGCGGCCTGGGGCACGGGCCCGGCGGAAAGAGTGGCCTCGTCCTCCGTGCTCTCCTCGGAGGGGTGGGAGACGCCCAGCGGCTCGAGCAGCCGGGACAGGAGACCGCCGGGGGATTGCGGTACGGGGCTCGGAGCTCGTGCCGGAACCCTGGAGTCGCTGGGGTGCGGCGCGGGGATGGGAGGCGCCACGGGAGCGGCCATGTTCTGCGGCACCACCTTCATCTGCGCAGGGGACTCCACAGCGACCGGCTTGGGAGTCACCGCGTCCTTCAAGGCCCGCAGGAAGAGGGGCACCTCCTCGTGCTTCCCACTCGTATAGGGGATGACCCGGATGCGCGCCGTGCGCCAGAGCACGTCTCGCTCCACCGGGCCCAGGTCCGTCATCAGCGCGTAGCGCTCGGGGACATAGCCCCGGAAGTGCGTGAGCTGTCGGTCCATCAGCAAGCGGAAGTCCGGATCCGACAGCGAGTAGCCCACGAAGAACAGGGCCTTGGTGAGCAGCAGGCCCGTGAAGACCTCGTTGAAGGCGGGGTTGGCGTGGATGATTTCGCTGTAGTCGCGCGAGGTGAGCACCACCGTCTCGGGCCGGTCGATGTCGCCGTGCGCCTTGAGGATGAACGGCCCACCGTTGAAGAGCAGCCCGCCCAGCGCCTCGGTGTCCTTGTGGGTGAGCGTCTTGGGATAGGCGCCCTTCTCGGCCGCGTACGCCCGCTCCAGCAGCTTGTCGTAGTTGGTCGTCACCCAGGCACTGAAGGGCAGCTGCATCAGCGTCTGATGCACTGCCGGTAGCGCCTCCTTGTCGCCGCGCAGCTTGTCGGTGAGGAACTGGTGGTAGGCCGCGCCCAGCTCCTCCTTGCAGAAGTCGGCCACCTCCAGGAGCTTGCCTTGCTCCACGAGCCTCTGGAGCTCCGCCTGATGGGTCTCCCCCTCTGGCAGCGCGGCGACCATGTCGTCGACGACCTCCAGCAGCAGCTTGCGCCAAGTGGGCAGCCCCGCCGCGGACGACAGGCCCGCGCCGACGAACACCACGCACCGGCCCTGCTGGATGTAGCGGACGAGCAACCCGGGAGGCTTGGGAGTCATATAAGGATAACGATCGACCACCGGACGCCTGCTTGCCAACCACGCTCCCACACTTCGTGCGCGAACCTGGCCGGAGGGCCCTGGCACAGGGTCACGGCGCTTGGGCAGAATGAGGCAACCCAGGAGGGTCTCCGTGCCGGTGCTGCAGCTCATCATGAACCCCGGACTGTCCGACGAGCAGGTCTTCCCCCTCGGCCCGGGCAGCACGCTCATCGGCCGAGACCCGGAGAACCAGGTCTCCATCCTCCACAAGAGCCTGTCGCGCCATCACGCCCGGCTCGAGACCTCCCATGGCAAGGTGGTCCTGACCGACCTGGACAGCAAGAACGGCACCTTCATCCGCGGCACCCGCGTGAAAGCGAGCTGCGAGCTGCAGCCCGGCGACACCTTCACCTGTGGGGCGGTCCACTTCCGACTCGTGGCCCAGAGCGTGGAGCAAGTGGTCAACCCCACGATGACCCACACCGCCCCCACGCTCTCGCAGGTGAGCATGCAGGAGCTGCTGGGCGGCCTGGGCCTGGAGGGCTCGCGCACCTCGGCGCTCAAGCTCAGCGCCCTGGCCGAGGCCGAGCGCGGGCGGGACAAGCTGCAGATCCTCCTCAAGGTCAGCCAGCTGCTCTCCTCGCCGGGCACCATCGACAGCCTGATGGAGCGCTCGCTGAACCTGGTGTTCCAGATCCTTGAGGTGGACCGGGCGGTCATCCTCCTGGTGGAGCCGCGCACAGGGGCGCTGCTGCCTCGGGTGACGCGGACCTCGGAGGAGGTCAAGAGCCCCGGGCAAATCTACAGCAAGCACATCGTCAACTACGTGCAGCAGCACGGCGTGGCGGCGCTGTTCTCCGACGCGCGGCTGGACCCTCGGCTGGAGACGTCCGAGTCCGTCATGCAGCAGTCCATCTACGCGGCCATGTGCGCGCCGCTCAAGGTGCGCGACGAGCTGCTGGGCGTGCTCTACGTGGACAACCTGCGAATTCCAGAGCGCTTCTCCCAGGAGGACCTCGAGTTCCTGTCCTCCTTCGCCAATCAGGTGGCCATCGCCCTGGAGAACTCGATGCTCTACCGGCGCATCGAGCAGGAGGCCGTCGTCCGCAGCAACTACCAGCGCTTCTTCCCGCCCAGCGCCCTCAAGCGGCTGGAGCAGTCCTCCTCGGGCATGGTGCTAGGCGCGAGAGAGACGGAGGTCACCACCCTCTTCTCGGACATCGCCGGCTTCACGCAGATGTCCTCGCGGATGCGGCCCATCGAAGTGGTGGACATGCTCAACGAGTACTTCCCCGTCATGGCGGACATCGTGTTCGAGCAGGAGGGGACGCTCGAGAAGTACATCGGCGATGCGCTGATGGCCATCTGGGGCGCGCCGTTCTCGCACCCGGATGACGCGGACCGCGCGCTGTGGGCGGCGGTGCGGATGCAGCAGGAACTGGTACCGCTCAACGAGCGCCGGCGCGCCCGCCAGCAGGAGGAGATCCGGGTCCACATCGGCCTGAACACCGGCCCGGTGGCGGCGGGCAACATCGGCTCCAACCGCTTCCTGCAGTACGCCACCATCGGCGACACCACCAACGTGGCCAGCCGGGTGTGCAGCGCCGCCCAGTCGGGCGAGGTCCTCATCACCCAGAGCACCTATGACCGGCTGGTGGAGCGGCAGCGCTGGAAGCTGGAGCTGCTGCCCCCCGTCCAGGTCAAGGGCAAGGACGCGCCCCTGACGCTCTACCGGGTGGACTGGCGCGACATGAAGGCGCCAGGAACCTGAGCAGTCCCCTCACGCCCCCAGGGTGCGCCCACGCCGGGACAGGAGCGCCAGGAAGAGCGGCCCTCCGAGCAGCGCGGTGATGACACCGACAGGAGGCTCGGCGCCGACGAGGGCGAAGGACAGGCGCGCCAGCAGGTCCGCCAGCACCAGGAACGCGGCGCCGCCCAGGGCGGACAGGGGCACCAGCAGGCGCTGGTCAGGCCCGAAGGCCAGCCGCAGCAGGTGCGGGACGATGAGGCCCACGAAGCCGATGAGTCCGGTGAGGGCCACGGCCCCCGCGACGCTGGCGCTGGTGGCCAGCAGCAACAGGCGCCGCGTGCGCGCCACGGGGACGCCCAGGGCCGCCGCGTCCTCGTCCCCGAGCGTCATGAGGTTCAGCCGTCCAGAGAGCGCGACCATCACCGCCAGCGCCCCACCCTGCAGCAGCGCGGCGAGCCCGAGCGTGGCGCCGCGCTCGTAGCCCAGCGCTCCGGCGAGCCAGTAGAGGATCTCCCCCAGGCGGTCCGGGTCCGACAGCGTCTTGACGAGGGTGATGGCGGCGGAGGCGAAGGCGTTGAAGACGACGCCGGTGAGCAGCGCGGCGTAAGGAGCGCGGCTGGAGTGCCCTCGGCTCGCGGCGAGCACGAAGAGCACGGAGGCCCCAGCTCCGACGAAGGCCAGCAGCGCGGGCGCGGACAGGCGCTCCAGGCCGCCCAGGAGGCTGGGAGCCACCTGCCCCACGGTGGCCAAGCCGAGCGCCAGTGCGAGCGTCGCCCCCAGGGCCGCGCCGCCGGAGACTCCGAGCACGAACGGATCCGCGAGCGGGTTGCGCAGCAGCCCTTGCAAGGTGGCGCCCGAGGCCGCGAGCCCCGCACCGACGATGACGCCCAGCAGCGCGCGGGGCAGGCGCAGGGACCAGAAGATGACGGCGTCGGTGGACTGAGGGTCTCCGAGTGCGGCGGTCAGGGAGATGGGCTGCTCGCCAAAGCGCACGGCGATGGCGAAGGCGACGACCATCAGCGCCAGACCCGAGACGCACAGGCCCAGCACGCGCGAGGCGCGCAGCCTCCGGCCCAGGCCTGGCGACTGTCCCACCGAGAGGTTCACTTGGGCATGTCCGGATGGAGCAGACCGAACAGCTCCTCCAGCCCCTTGCCCAACGAGGGCCCTGGCTGAAGCAGCGCGAACGAGGGCACCTCCACCCAGCGCGCGGAGGCCAGCCCGGAGAGGTTCCGGAGCTTCTCCTTGCCTACGTCCACGTCGGCCGCGTCCACCACCACATCCGGCCGGGCCCGCACGGCACGCTCCACGGAATAGACGGGGTAGGCCGAGCCGCTGTCGGCCGCGACGTTGACGGCGCCCGCGTCCCGCAGCAGCTCGTCGGCGAAGGAGCCGGGCCCAGCAACAACGAGCGGCTCGAAGCCGTAGACGAGCAACACCCGGGGAGTGGGCCGCTTCTTGGCCGCCTCCCGGATGCGCGTGCGCGTGGCCTCGATGCGCGAGACGAAGGCCTCGGCCTCCTTCGCGCGCCCCAGCGCCGTGCCCACCGCGCGCAGGGCGGCGAGCGTGTCGGCCACGGTGTGCAGCGGCAACAGGAGCACGGGTACGCCCAGCTCCGCCATGCGCTCCACGGGCCGCTGGTTGCCCGGGCCCGGCTGCACGAGCACGAGGTCCGGCTTGAGGGCGATGACGGCCTCCACGGATGGGTCCACGAAGCCACCCACGCGAGGCAGGGCCGCCACGGCCTTGTCCTCATCGAAGCGGGACACGCCCACGAGCGTGTCCCCGGCGCCCATGGCGAGCACCATCTCCGTGAGGGAGGGAGCCAGCGTCACCACCCGCCGCACCTTCCCCTCGCGCTTGGGCCCCAGGAGGCGAGGCCCGCGTTGGGAGTCGGCCGCGTGCGCCGCGCGGGACAGGCCCAGCACGGCGAGCAGAAGCAGCGAGGCGATGCGCATCATCCACATGGAGACCTCCTACGGAATGGCGACGATATCTCCAACGAGGGAGAAGCCCGAGGAGCGCTGGCACGCGAGGATGGGCGGCTGGGAGCCCGTGCCCAGGCCCCGCCGCTCGATGAGCTGGTTGCCGGAGACCTCGACGACGAAGACGCGGCCCGCGGTGCTGTCGCCCAGGTAGGCGCGGTTGCCCACCACGGTGAAGCGGCTGATGGACGGCGGCGGGCAGGTGTCCCCGCTCCCCTCCGGGCAGGCGAGCGGATAGGTGGCCACCACCGCATCCTGCGCATCGAGCAGCACCAGACCGCCCTTCTCCACGGCCACCACGCGGGTGAAGGTGCCGTCATAGACGACCCGGCCGGAGCAGCTCACCAGCAGCTTGTCTCCCACGGGAGCGAGCCACCCCGGGTTGAGGCAGTCATCCCCCAGCGACAGGTACCGCACCTCCCGGCTCTGCGGGTCGATGCGGGCCACGAGCCCGGGGCCACCCGGGGAGAAGACGTTCGGGTCCAGGTTGTTGAGGGCGGTGTACAGCTTGCCGCCGTGCGCGACGATGCCCGAGGGCGAGGGGATGGGACTGCTGCCGGGGAAGGGCCGGAGCTCCTCGCCCGTGGGGAGCTGAATGAACGGGATGCTCAGCGCGGGCTCGAGCGGGTTGGCCAGATTCACGCGCGCCACCTTGCCGCCGGCGGACGTGTCTCCGCCCAGGTTGCCATAGAGCGAGACCCACAGGTCCGTGCCGAGCTTCGCCATGGCGAACGGGTTGGTGTTGGCGCCGAAGTCCACGCTGGCCACGGGCTGCAGCTGCAGCCCCTGCGGGAAGCGGGTGCCATCGGTGAGCGTCCCTGGCTCCGCCTGGCGCCGGAACACCAGGAGCGTGTTGCTCAGGGAGTTGATGACATAGACGTAGGGGTCATCCACGAGCATTTGGTTGGGCGCATCTCCCGTGGCCGGCGCGCCGGGCAGCGCCGCGTAGTCCACCAGCTTGGCCTCGCGCACCCGCTTGGCGGCGTCGAGCACCAGCAGCACGTCCTGCATGCGCGCCACCGACTGGGGCAGCTCGCCAATGGCCACGTTGGGGCCCTTGATGTCCGCGCCGGCCTGGAGCCCCACCACCTGGCCGGTGTTGAAGCAGGCGGCGACGATGTCATAGGTACACACGCCGTCGTGGCAGCTCTTCGCGTCCCCGCAGGCGTTGCCGCAGGCGCCGCAGTTGCTGGCGCTCGTCATCAGGTTCACGCACGCATTCCCGCAGCGCGTGGCACCCTCGGAGCAGTTCACCCGGCACTGGCCCGCCTCACACACGTTGCCCGGCCCGCAGGCGATGCCGCAGCTGCCGCAGTTGAGCGGGTCCGACGCGGTGGTGACGCACTGCCCTCCACACGTTATCGCGCCGTCGCGACACTCGCAGTTGCCCTCCACGCACACCTGCCCCCGGCCGCACGCGGCGCCACAGGCGCCACAGTGGAGCGTCGCGCTGCGCGTGTCCTGGCAGGTATCGAAGCAGCTCGTGAGGCCTTCGCCACAGTCGGCGCCTGTCTCCGGACAGCCGCTCAGCAGCAATCCGAGGGCCGCCACCGTCACTGCCAACCACCGGGGAGCCACGTGCTCCCTGCTCACATCCATGCTCATGGTGAATCCGTTCTGGGTTTTGGGGGTGTGGGGGGAGGGCCGCCGAACGCCGCCGCCAGCGTCACGTAGGCGGAGCGGCCCGGGAGGGGGTAGCCGTCGAGGTCCTCGGCGTGCGCGTCGAAGACATTCTTCAGCTCCACCGAGAGGGTCAGCTCGGGAGCGCGCCCGAAGCTGCTGGAGAGGCCGGCGTGGACGAACGTGCGTCCCGGAAGCTCCGCCTCCTCCGTGCGATTGACGTACTGGACCGACTGCGCCATCACCTCCACGCGCCCGGTGAGCCAGCGCGGGCCGCCGGACATGCGCGCGCTCAGCTTGTGGCGCGGCCGGTACGGCAGCTCCTTGAGGTAGTAGCGCGGGTCGTCCCGAAGGTTGCGCGAGACCAGCAGGGTGTAGCTCAGCGCCCCGGCCACCCACGGGTATGGACGCCACTCGCCCTCGGCCTCCAGCCCGGCCACGCTCGCGGCGGCGAAGTTGTAGGGCTTGGCGGCGAAGGGCGGGAACAGCTCGTAGGCGATGAGGTCCTCGTAGAGGCTGTAGAAGCCGCCCACGGAGGCCAGGGAGCGCTCCGTGCGGTGGACCACCGCCACGTCCGCGTACAGCACCCGCTCCGGGCGCAGCGCGGCATTGGGCAGCAGCAGCCCCTGGCGGATGTACAGCTCCAGGAAGGAGGGCGCGCGGTGCGACTGCCCCGCATTGGCGCGCAGCTCCAGGCCCGCTGGCAGCGTCAGCGTGGCGCCCACCTTCGGAGACAGCAGCGTGTATGAACCCGCGCGCTCCACACGCAGCGACGGCGCGAGGAGCAGCCGCCCTCCGGCGAGCACCAGCTCGTCCATCACCATGATGCTGGCCTGCCCCCGGCTCGGGCGAGTGGTGCCCACCGTGGCCTCCTCCACTCCAGAGACGTCCTCGCCCGACACGGTCAGCACCGCCGACACGCCGTGCCACCCTCCCAGCAGCGTGCGCGCCTCCAGCTCCACGCCTCCCACGCGCTGCGCCTGGGTGCCCTGGAGCGCCTGCGGACCGTTGGACAGGCTGAGGCGATCTCTCCGGAACCAGGCACGCGCGGAGCCGCGCACCGAGCCCAGCTCACCCATGAGTCGCACGCTGGCCGAGCCCCGCCCGTTGCCCTGCCGCGCGTCGGGAATGGGGTTGGTCGCGGTGCCCGCCAGTCCCCGCTCGTCCAGGGACAGCTCGCCCAGCACGTCCACCTCGAAGTGCTCCCCTAGGGGGTGCCGCAGCCGCAGCATCCCGCCCGCTCCCCGCGCGTCGTTGTTCGTCCGGCGGCGCTCCTCGAGCGCATCTCCCGGCAGCGCGGGGCTCGTGTCGAAGAGGAAGGGAAAGTCTCCCGAGGAGCGTCCTCCGTGGAGCAGCACCAGCCCCTCGCCGCCCAGCACCGGGCCCGTCGCCGACAGCCACCCGAGCGCCGTGTCCCAGCTGCCGTAGGTGGCCTCTCCCGCCACACGGGCCGCCGCGTCAGGGCGCCGGGTGATGACGTTCACCACGCCGCCCAGCCCGCCCGAGCCGTAGCGCGCACCCACGCCGCCGCGCAGCACCTCGAAGCGCTCCACCAACGCCAGCGGGACGCGCGAGAGGTCGGCGATTCCACCCGCGCCGTTGAGGGGAATGCCATCCAGCAGGACCAGGGTCCCGTTGGAGGAGGCCCCGCGCACCACCAGGTTCTTGCTCTGGCCGTAGCCGCCGCTGTCCTGCACCACCACGCCCGCGGAGGTGGAGAGCACCTCGGCGGCGTCCTTCGCCGCCCCACCGAAGTCGGCCGTCTCGATGACGGTGAGCGCACCGCTGGGGTCGCGCTGGCTCGCCGCGTCCGGAGGCTCCGGGGCCGCGGTCTCGCGAACCTCCACGGTGGGGACGGTGAAGACCTCACCCTCTGGCGCCGGAGCCTCTTCGGCCCGCGCCAGTCCGCCCATCATGAGCGCCAGGCACAAGCCCGGCGCGGCGAGGAATGACCGCCCCATGCTCCGCCTTCCGCTCTCTCCATCGAAGAGAGAAGGCCAGCCGGCGTCCTTATAAGGACGACCGAACCTCTGGGCAGGTCTCCTGGCTCATGGGCTCCGGCATGAGGGCGCACGCTGCGCCTCTCCGGAAGGAGCCCTCTCCCTTCCCCCGGAGCACCGCTCCAGAGTGGGAACTGCCGAGGACCCCGGCCCTGACCGACAGGGCTGCCCACTCACAGTGGCGGGACCGCGCCGGACTTCCACCGGCTTCCCTCTTGCGTGCCCGACGTGGGCACCCAAAGGCGGGCCCCTTCTAGGGGCTCACACCGCGTGCGTCAAGCGCGCCCCGAGGCATCATCGCGCGGGCGTGGACGTACTGCTCGAAGGCGGATGCTTGAAGGAAGGCCACCTCCACGCCTCCGAAGCGCAGCGCGGCGCGCTCGAACAACGGCATGGGCCGGCCGGGGACGATGATCACCCCGGCGAGGAAGGTGCCGTTGTGGCTCTCGGCATCCACCACGTGCCAGGTGCCGGTGTGTGGCTCCTGACGGAAGAAGGCGTGGGTGCGCGAGACGGTAGCGTCCTCGATGACGAGATCATTGTCGGGACCGCGACCCAGGGTGAGGTCCAGACCACCGGGAGTGCGCCTGCGCAGCTCGAACACGAGGGGCTCGACGGTGGTGGGCCTGCGGAGCCGGGTATTGGGCACCGTGGAGTCGATGAAGCCCAGGTGGGGATCCGGCCGATGGGGCGGTGACTCCCACACCAGCACCGGCCAGGAGACGGCGCGCAGGACCGTCTCTCGATCATAGAGAAGCTGCGAGGCCAGAACGGAGAACCTGAGCGCCACGACGCCACCCTCCCGTGCTCGAAATCAGTGCCGGAAGCTGCGCACGCCCCTCGGCCCTGACCAGTCCCCCCCGAGAGTGTGGACTCTTCAACGCGGTGGGGGCGCGGCGCGCAGCTCGCGGCTGACGCGCTCGGCCTCTCGGAAGACGCGAAGGAGGTTGCCGCCGAGGATCTTGTGGACCTGCTCCGGGGAGTAGCCGCGCGCGAGCAGCGCCTCGGTGATGCGCGGCAGATCGGCGACGGAGTCGATGCCCTCGGGCGTGGAGGACACGCCATCGAAGTCCGAGCCCAACCCCACGTGGTCCACGCCGGCCACCTTGGCGACATGGTCGATGTGATCAATGAGCGCCTCGAGGGGTGGGCGCTCGAGCTTGCTGGACCACTGCCGCTCGGTGGCCATGTCGATGACCGGGAGCGGACCCGCGCCCTTCTTGAGCCGGGCCTTCTGCGCGGCGAGGGCGGCCTTGCGCTCCGCGTTCTGGGCGTCCTGGGCCTTGCGGAACGCGTCATCGATGAAGGCGGAGAAGAAGTTCACCATCACGACGCCCTTGTTGGCGGCCACCGCGCGCAGCATGTCGTCGGTCATGTTGCGCGGGCTCTGGGTGAGCGCGCGGGCGGACGAGTGGGAGGCGATGACGGGCGCGCGGGTCACCTTCAGCGTGTCGAAGAAGGTCTCGTCGGACACGTGGGAGATGTCCACGAGCATTCCGAGGCGGTTCATCTCGCGGACGACCTCCTCGCCGAACGGGCTCAGCCCGCCGTGGTGCTTCACCTTGCGGTCCTGGATGTCGCCGGAGGAGTCGGCCCACTCGTTCGTGTTGCTCCAGGTGAGGGTCATGTACCGGGCGCCGAGCCGGTAGAAGTCGCGCAGCAGGCCGAGGTCGTTCTCGATGACGTGGCCGCCCTCGATGCCCATGAGCGAGGCGAGCTTCTTCGGCTGGCTGGCGCGAGCGTCGATGATGTCCTGGGCGGACAGCGCGAGCACCATCTGATCCGGGTGACGTTCGATCTGCATCAGGACGGCATCGATGAGGCGCAGG
Organism: Hyalangium ruber; assembly: GCF_034259325.1. Taxonomy (NCBI): domain Bacteria; kingdom Pseudomonadati; phylum Myxococcota; class Myxococcia; order Myxococcales; family Archangiaceae; genus Hyalangium; species Hyalangium rubrum. The sequence goes on from NZ_JAXIVS010000004.1 coordinate 496,094, forward strand.
GCCCGGTGGGCATAGCGGCCCTGGTTCGCGGCGGGGTCCACCCAGATGGAGAAGAAGACGGCGCCGAGGTTGCCGGCGCGGGCCTTGCCGAGGTCCACGTGCCCCTCGGTGACGGGCGTGTCGGAGCCGAGGTCGAAGCCCTCGTCCAGAAGACGCAGGGGCGTGTCCATGTGGCCATCGATGATCAGGGCCGACTCATGAACGGCGCGGGCCTCTGACGCGGGAGCGCCCGCGAGCAGGAGGGCGGTGAGAAGGGCGGGGCTCAACAAGCAGGACTCCTTCGAGGGTTGCGCGGCCTCCGATCTATCTCACAGGTTGAAGAGTCCACGGCGGTGGACTCCCTTCGCACGAGCGTGGACGGGCTCCCGGTCTGCTCCGAGGGAAAGACCGTTGGCACGGCGCCTGCTCCAGGCGCGAGGGACCTCAGGCGGTCGAAGCCGGTGAGGCACCTCGCCGTGGTGGCGAGGGAGAGTGTGAAGGAGCGAGGTAGGAAGATGCTGACGGCAGGAAAGCGGTTGGCGGTGTTCTCCATTCGGGAGGGCAAGGGCGGGAGCATCTGGGTGCGGGCGGGGAGCGCCTTCGTGAACAAGGACGGCTCGCTGAACGTGCTGCTGGACGTGCTGCCCTTGGACGGGAAGCTGCACGTGCGCGAGGCGGCGGAGAAGCGCGACGGGGTGCAGGCGGGGGGCGGGCGCTACACCGCCGAGGCGGGGCTGGAGTCGGAGCTCGTGGGAGGCCACTCGTGAGCGCGCGTGCGGTGATGGTGGCGTGGGGGATGGTGCTCGGGCTGGTGCTGCTGAGCCCTGGGGTGGCGGAAGCGGGCCGAGGCCGCACGCAGTACTCGGGCGTGGTGAACCTGAACGAGGCCTCCGAGAAGGAGCTGGATCAACTGCCGGGCGTGGGGCTGAAGGCAGCCGAGAGCATCCTCGCCCACCGGCAGAAGCGGCCCTTCCAGCGCATCGAGGAGTTGGTGAAGGTGAAGGGCTTCGGGAAGAAGAAGGTGGAGAAGCTCAAGCCGTACCTGACCCTGACGGGACCCACGACCCTGAAGGCGGAGAAGCCCGACAACGCCTCGGACAAGCCGAAGAAGAAGCGGAAGTCGAGGCACTGAGCTCATGGCGAGCAGGCCGCTCCGGTGACATCCTGGCCGGAGCGGCCCCATGGCTACGTCGGATTTTCCAAGGAATCCAGGGCATTACCTCACATCCAAGACACACTGCGTCATGACTTGGGGACCCAGCGCGGAGGTTTCCAACGTCCCAGGTCGTCTGATTGGTTGCTCCACGGCTTGCCCTTCATGGCAAGTCGGTCGATGTTCTCGGTGAGTCCGAGGTCAGTCCGCGCTAGAACCTCGTGATGGGCGACACGGAGGCGGAGTTGAAGGAAACGGAATCCACCAAGGAGCTGGATGAGGGCATCGAGCCAGCACTGGCCACGCAGGACAAACCGCGCGGCCCTCAGCTCGGAGAGGTCCTCGACTTCATGCGGCTCCTGTGGGCCGTGGACCATGGCCTCCAGTCCACCTCCAAGCGGATGGAGTCGAGCCTGGGAGTCACCGGTCCGCAGCGGCTGGTGCTCCGATTGGTAGGACGCTTCCCGGGAATCACCGCCGGCACGCTCGCGCAGATCCTCCACGTCCACCCCAGCACGCTGACCGGAGTGCTCAAGCGGCTGGAGAAGCGCGGCCTGCTCGAGCGCAAGGCCGATCCACTCGACGGGCGCAAGGCGCTCTTCGCCCTCACCGATGCGGGACGAGAGCTCGATGTGCCCTCCACGGGAACGGTGGAGTCGGCTGTCCAGCGCGTGCTCTCGAAGATGACCCGGGCGCGCATCCTCCATACCCAGGACGTCCTCACCGCGCTCGCCGAGGAATTGGGCGGTAACCCCACCTCGGCCGACCCCTCGGCTGCCTCCTCGGCCCGCCGGCCGATTGCCCCCCGCTGAACGCTCGCCCAGCCCGGCCTTCCACCGCTCGACAGAGCCCTCGACGGATCGAGGCCCTGTCGCGATGTGGGCCGCGCGCGCGGGGCCAGCTTGCTACAGAATTGGGAAATAGGCGGCCCACCTGCGGGTTGCCTCGCCATTGAGCGGACGAGCCAGTGAACCTCGAAACCCCGCAGACCCCAGGCCCGGAACTCCCACCTCCCCCTCCTCCCACGCCACCGGCACCGGCCTCCCGTCGGGTCCCGTCGCATGGGCGCGAGGTGCAGGCCCTCCTTGACGCCGTGCGCGCCCGCCAGCGGCGGCAGCTCTGGCTGGAAGGCGGCATGCTCGGCGTGGGCGCCCTCCTGGTGCTGGGCCTGGCCGGTGGCTTCCTCGGGCTCGTCGCTCCGGGCCTCTCCCGGTGGGTGCTGCTGCTGGCGCCCCTGGTGGGCGTGGCCGTGGCGTGTACCCTGGGCCTCTTCCTGTCCCGGCGCATGGTGGGCGACGACGTCCGCACGGCGCGGCTGGTGGGAACGCGGCGGCCGGAGCTCTCCCTGGACGTGCTCGCCGCGGTGGAGCTCACCGGGAAGAACGGACCGGAGCACCACTCGGAGGCGCTCGTCGGCGCCTTCCTGGAGCAGATGGATTGGCGGGCGCGGCAGGTCGACCCCGCCGACGTGGTGGACGGCAAGCGCTTGCGGCGCGCGGGCCAGGTGCTGGGCGCCCTCGTCCTGGCGACGGTGGTGGCCCTGGCGCTCGCGGGAGGCCGCTGGCGCGAGGGCGTGGCGAAGGCCTGGGAGGCGACCGTCAAGGCCGCTCCCACCGCTCAGCGCGAGCCCATCACTGGCGACATCGAGCTGACGTACCGCTACCCCGCCTACACGGGGCTCACGCCGCGCACGGTGGCGGGCACCAACGGTGAGGTGAGCGCGCCAGCCGGCACCGAGGTGGTGCTCAAGACGCGCTCGGACCGCGAGGTGGAGCGCGCCGAGCTGGTCGTCAACGGCGAGGCGCTGCCGCTCAAGGTCGAGGGCCTGCGCGAGCTGACGGGCTCCTTCGTGGCGAAGAAGGGTGGCCACTACCACTTCGTCTTCCACCGCGAGGGCAGCGACCCGGTGGTGGGGCCGGACATCCCCGTCAACGTCGACGTGGACGCGCCGCCCCAGGTGGCGCTGCTCACCCCGGCCGCGGAGCTGGAGGTGGATCCGGGCCAGAAGGTGACGCTCAAGTTCGAGGCCACCGATGACTATGGCCTGGGCGAGGTGGCGCTGGTGTTCCGCACTCCCGGCGCGCAGCAGGAGACGCGCGTGCCGCTGCCGCGCGAGGACGGCCGCCGCAACCGGGGCACCTACACGTGGGACCTGGGCACCTTGAAGGTGAAGCCGGGCGACCGCATCACCTACTACGTCGAGGCGCGGGACAACGACGCGGTGGAGGGCCCCAAGAAGGGCGTCAGCCGCACGCAGATGCTGCGCATCTACAGCGCCGCCGAGCACCGCCGCGCCGCGCTGCAGAAGGCCGAGGCGCTCTGGGGCCGGCTGGTGGACCACCTGGCCGATCGGCTCGAGGGCTCGGACCGGGAGAAGGAGAAGACTCCCGAGAGCATCACCGCGGGCCAGAAGGTGGACGCCAGCGGACAGCAGCTCGTGGGGGACATGCGCACGCTGGCCACGGAGCTGTCGCGCGAGCGCGACGCGCCCCAGGAGCTCGTCGCGGCGCTGGCCAACATCGCCGATGGCATGTCGAAGAAGATCACCACCACGGCGGACTTCCGCCGCCTCTACCTGCGCACCCAGAAGCAGCGCGGCGAGGACTTCGGCACCGGTACGCGGCTGACGGCGGCGGTGAACGACGAAATCACCGAGACGGAGAAGCACATCCTCTACCTGGAGTCGCTGCTGGATCGGCACAAGCTGGACGCGCTCAAGGAGATGGCCGAGGAGCTCAACGGCGAGCGCCGGGAGCTGGCGCGGCTCATCGAGCAGTACAAGGCCAGCCCCACCGACGCGGCCCGCCAGGAGGTGCTGCAGCAGATCCAGCAGCTGCGCGAGCGCATGGCGCAGCTGATGCAGCGCATGGCGGAGATGCGCAAGGGCATCCGCGACGAGCACCTCAACTCCGAGGCCCTGGCGGAGATGATGAAGGACCAGGACGTCTCCAGCGCGCTGGACGACGTGGAAAAGCTGATGCGCGAGGGCAAGGCGGACGAGGCGCTGGCCAAGCTGCAAGAGCTGTCCATGCAGATGGACGAGATGATGCAGGGCCTGAACAAGGCGCAGGAGGAGTTCGGCGGCGAGCAGTACCCGGAGCTGGCGGGCAAGTTCGGCAAGTTCATGGACGACCTGCAGAAGACGATGCAGGAGCAGCAGCAGGTGGCCGACGCCACCAAGCAGCTGCGCGACAAGGCCCGCAACCAGAACAAGGAGCGCCTGAGCGAGAAGGGCCAGAAGATGAAGGAAGACCTGCTGCGCCAGGTGGAGCAGGTGCAGAAGGACTACCAGGAGCTCAAGCCGGAGCAGCTGCACCGGCGCGCGGCGGGCACCATGGCCGAGGCGCAGGCGGAGCTGGAGAACCTCAAGAACGCGCTGAAGTCGGACGCCTTCGACCTGGCGGCGGACGCGGCCCAGCGCTCCGAGGACATGGCACAGCAGCTGGCGGCGATGGGCGAGCACCAGCGCAAGCTGGACGAGATGTTCGGCAACCCCGCGGACGCGCGAGAGCAGTCGGCGGAGCTGGCCGACAAGCTCAACCGCGACGCGAAGACGGTTCAGGAGGTGAGCCAGAAGCTGCAGTCGCTCTTCCCGGAGCCGGGCTCTCAGCTGGGGCCACAGGAGCGCCAGCAGCTGCAGCAGCTCTCCGAGCGGCAGGGCCAGCTGGAGCAGCAGGCTCAGGGCTTGCGCCAGCAGATGGAGGAGATGCAGCAGATGGCGCCCGTCTTCGGCCAGGAGGCCGGAGAGCAGATGGAGGAGATCGGCCAGCGCATGGGCGAGGCGGCTCAGCGCATGGAAGGCAAGGACCCCGGGCGCGGCTACGGGCAGCAGCAGGCGGCGATGGAGGGCCTGCGGCGCTTCCAGCAGCAGATGAAGGAGAGCCAGCAGGGCCAGGGCCGTGGCGGGCTGCCGCTGCCGATGGGGATGGGTGGGCGCCGTGAGGGCAACGGCGACCCCCGAGACAAGGTGGAGCTGCCGGACGAAGACGCCTTCCAGGCGCCCAAGGAGTTCCGCAAGGACCTGCTGGACGCGATGAAGCAGGGGGCGCCCGAACGTTACCGGGAGCAGGTGAAGCGCTACTACGAGGAGCTGGTGAAGTGACGCGCAACCTGGACACCTATCCGCGCATGGCGCGACGGGTCATCGCCCCCGTGCTGTCGCTGTTCCTCGCGCTGGCCGTACTGCCTGCGCGGGCCGACGAGCGCAGCGAGGCCAAGGAGCGGCTGGAGAAGCTGGAGCAGGCGCTGGACTCCTGGGACGTGCCAGGAGCCAAGCGGGAGCTCGGAGAGCTGGAGCAACTCCTGCCCGAGGGCGTCGAACCGCTGAAGTACTTCCACGGCCGCATCGCCTTCGAGGAGGGCCGCTACGAAGAGGCGGTGGAGTTCCTGCAAGAGGCGAAGGTAGAGGACAAGCCGGGCAGCTACCTGCGGCTGGCGAAGGAGACGCGCGCCATCTTCAAGAACCACGCGCGCGCCGAGAGCGACCACTTCATCTTCTTCTACCCGAAGGGCAAGGACGAGATCCTCGTGCCCTACGCGATGGAGACGCTGGAGGCCATCTACCGGTCGATGGTGGAGGACATGGGATGGACGCCACCGGGCGGCAAGGTGCGCGTGGAGGTGGTGAACAACGCGCGCGAGCTGTCCAAGGTGAGCACGCTCACCTACGAGCAGATCCAGACGACGGGCACCATCGCCATCTGCAAGTTCAGCAAGATCATGGTCACGAGCCCCAAGGCGGTGGCGCGGGGCTATGACTGGCAGGACACGCTGGCGCACGAGTACGTGCATCTGGTGGTGAGCCAGATGAGCCGCAACAACGTGCCCATCTGGCTGCACGAGGGGCTGGCGAAGTTCCTCGAGTCGCGGTGGCGGGGCCAGGGCGGCCAGGCGATGACGCCGGCGATGATGGCGCTGCTGGGCAAGCGGGTGCGGGCCGACACGCTGGTGCCGTTCGAGAAGATGCACCCGTCGATCGCCATGCTGCCCACGGCGGAGGACGCGGCGCTGGCGTTCGCCGAGGTCTATTACGCCATCGACTATGTCCACCAGACGAAGGGCACCAACGGGCTGCGCACCATCGTGCAGGAGATGCGCAACGGGCTGACGGACCGCAAGGCGGTGGAGGCGGCCACGGGCATGCCGTTCGGCCTCTTCGAGAAGTCGTGGCTCTCGCACATCAGGAAGCAGAACTTCCCCAAGGAGCTGCTGCCTCGCGACGAGGTGGTGCTCAAGGAGCACGCCAAGGAGAAGGACGACGCGAAGAAGGGACGTGAAATCTCCTTCGGCGACTTCATCGAGGTGACGGAGGTGCCGGCGCGCAAGTTCGCGCACCTGGGCGAGCTCCTGCGTGAGCGCAAGCGCATCAAGGCCGCGGCGGCGGAGTACGCCAAGGCGCACCAGCTCGTCGGGGACAAGTACGAGTCGGTGTCGAACAAGTACGCCTTGGCGCTCCTGGAGCTGAAGCGGCTGGATGAGGCGGAGCAGGTGCTGCGCGGCTCGCTGCGGGTACACCCGGGCTCGCCGCAGACGAACGTCCACCTGGGCCGGCTCATGCTGTTCCGCAAGGACTACGAGAAGTCGAAGGCGGCCTACCTGGAGGCGCTGGCCTCCAACCCGTTCGACCCGGAGATCCACGTGGCGCTCACGCGCATCCACGACTCCCTGGGAGAGACGGCGCTGGCCTCGCGCACCCGCGAGGCGGCCGTGCTGCTCACGGGCATGAAGACCAATCAGATCAACCAGGTGGCCGTGGGCTTCCTGGGCAGCCCCGAGCAACTGTCCGAGGTGAACGTCCCCACTCCCGCGGACACCCCGCCCGCCGAGGCCCAGAAGAAGGACGGCGGCCAGTAGGAAGAAGGCGCTGGGCTCACCGTGGCCGTTCGCCCGGTGAGCCCCCAGCCATCCGAGCTTGCGCAAGGCGGCGGTTCGCTCCTCCAGCGGTGGCTAGTTTGAGCCCCGGGGGAGCCAATGACGTTCAGCCACTGGGTCGTCCTGGCCGGACAGGTGATGGAGGCCGTCGGGGTCGCCGTAATGGTCCTCGGCGCCGTCCTGTCGCTGGTGTTGCTCGCCCTGCGTGGCAGGCGTCCGGCGGCGGTGAGTCCCTATCGGCAGTTCAGGCAGGACCTGGGGCGGGCCATCCTGCTGGGCCTCGAGTTCCTCGTGGCGGCGGACATCATCCGCACGGTCAGCGAGAAGCCGACGCTCGAGGGCGTGGTGGTGCTGGGCCTCATCGTGGTCATCCGAACGTTCCTCAGCTTCACGCTCACGGTGGAGCTCGAGGGCCAGTGGCCCTGGCAACGCCCCCCCGAGCACGAGGAAGCCCGAGGGCGCCCATCCTCGTCAGCACACCCTCGGGCTCGCGAGACGCTCGATCGCGAGCATCCCGCGGAGCATTGATCAGCGGACCTCGGGGCAGTCCCAGGTGTAGTTGGTTCGGCAGGTGCAGACGTAGTCGGACCAGATTCCGTCCGTGCAGTTCTGGGTCTTGCCTGGCGTCAGACACCGCGTCCCTTCATGGTTCCAACAGTACGGGAGCAGTGCGGGCGGACCGGCCTGCTCCACCTGGCGCTCCTGGAGCTCCTCCGGAGTCTCCGAGGTGTCCACGGTGCCACCACAGGCCACCAGACCGAGGGAAAGCCAGAACGCCGCGAGAGTACGTCGCATATGAAACCTCCAGGAGATGCCCACACAGGGCGGACCGCTTCGCGAGCCTACCGCACGTCAATTGCACATCAGCAGAACCGAGCGAACACCAGCGTCTTGCCCAACGTCTCCGCGCCGCCGGAGCCCGCGAGGTTCTTCACCAGCGCCAACACCTCCGGCGCCTGCTCCACATGCCGGGACACGAGGGAGAAGCACTCCACCGCCGATCGATCCAGCACGGCGCGGGAGTCCTCGGAAGCATTCCCTGAAGCAAGCAACGCCGCCACCTCCGGGTGGCCCACCAGCGTCAGCCGTAGCAGCGCCACGCGCAGCGCCAAGCGGAACACATACGCGAGCAGATCCGGCGCCTCGGTGAACGGAGAGCGGAGCCACTGGTTCACCGTGTAGTGTAGGAAGTATTGCGCGACGCGTTCGCCGTGCGACGCCTCCAGCCGGCTCCACCGTGCGACGTACTCCCGCCACATGCTGTCTGGCTCACCCGCGCCATCCTCGGAGCCTGCGAGTGAGGCCAGCACGCCCCGCGCGAACGGAGCGAAGCGCTCCCCCCGCGCCACTCCCATCCGGGACTTCAACAACGAGGAGAGCAATCCCGCGCAGGGCCCTCCCGGAATCTCCAGCGCGGAGAAGCCCTGATGCATCTCCTCCAGCGTCTCCGTCACCTCGAAAGCCGGGAGCACCTCGGCCAGCACCGCCCCAGCCTGCGCCGCGTCGCCCTCGAAAGGCTCCGCGCCCCGGAAGACAGAGTCCAACCGGAACGCCAACTGCCCGAGCATCGCCAGCCGAGAGGCGAGCGGGAACTCACCCCGGTGCAGGAGCCGCAGCGCGGCGGCACGAATGGCCTCGAAGTGGACGACGTACGCGTCCCCCGGCGTGCCCGGCATGGGCCGCGCCGCCTCCGGTCGAGGCACCTGCGCCATCGGTCCAGGAACCAGCTCCGGAGCCCCCTCCTTCAGCAGCACCAGCCGCGCCATCTCCGGGCACGCCAGCGAGCCCGCCACCTCCACGCCCTCGGCCGTCTTCCATGCGACGCGAGGGAAGCTGACACACGCATCGGAGAGCACCTGCTCTCCGTAACGACGCTGGAGTGAGCAGAGCCGCTCGGTGTCGAAGAAGGGACAGCTCCCATCCGAGCGCATCTCGATGAACGCTCGCTCGGAGGGCGGCCGAGCAGGCTCGACATGAACGACGGCGTCCACCCGCGCCTCGTCTGGCCCACCCGCCACCACCTGCCGCAACTGCCACAGGCGCTCCTCGCTCACCGGCACCCGCAGCCCGACACAGCAGGTGTCCTCACAGCGCTCGGCGAGACACTGGAACTCCAACACCCTCTGAACGAAGCGCGCCGTCACCGCACGAACGATAGCGCCTTCCCGTACATGTCGCGCGCGTGTGCGAAGTCGCCCTTCGCACGCCAGGCCCGGGAAGTGTCATGCCAGTCGTGGCATCGCACGCGCGCACCCAGACCCACGCTTCCCAAGTTCCAAGAAGGTGCGCATCCCCTTCCACGGCCTCCGGAGGCTGGCTCCCCTTCACCTCACATTCAAAGGAGTGTCCCATGACAGCTCGAACGCTGACGTGGCTCGGAACGTGTGTCCTGTTGATCAGCTCCGTGCCGCGACAGGCCTGGGGCGATCCGGAAGCATCTCCGCTCGCGAAGCCGCTGCCTCCCTCCCCCATCCCCACGGTGAGCATCCGCGTCGACGCGAGGGCGAACCGCCGTGCGATCTCGCCGGAAATTTACGGCGTGGCCTTCGCCACGGCCGCGCAGCTGATGGACCTGAACGTGCCGCTCAACCGCAACGGCGGGAACCACACCAGCCGCTACAACTGGCAGCAGGACGCCTCCAACCGGGGCAGTGACTGGTACTTCCAGAGCGTGCCCGAGTCGACGCTGGGCACACCCGGCGGCTCCGCGGATGCCTTCGTCTCGGCCACCCGGAGCGCTGGCGCCGCGTCCATGCTCACCGTGCCGACGCTGGGCTGGGTGGCGAAGCTCGGGCTGGCACGCCTGAAGCTGTCGAGCTTCTCCATCCTCAAGTACGGCCCCCAGCTCTACAAGGACTGGCAGTGGTTCCCGGACGCGGGCAATGGCGTGCGGCTCGACGGAATCCCCATCACCGGAAATGATCCACACGACGCCAACACGCCGGCCACCCCGGCCTTCCAGCAGAGCTGGCTGTGGCACCTCGTGGGCCGGTGGGGAACGGCGGCCCAAGGCGGCGTGCGCTACTACCTCCTCGATAACGAGCCGAGCCTCTGGCACGTGACGCACCGGGATGTCCGCCCCACGGGCGCGACGATGGAGGAGGTGCGAGACCGGATGATCGCCTACGGCGCCGCCGTGAAGGCAGTGGACCCGAGCGCGCGCCTGGTGGGCCCGGAGGAGTGGGGCTGGAGCGGCTACTTCTACAGTGGCTACGACCAGCAATACGCCCAGGCCAACAACTACCCGCCGCCCGCGGCGCTGCCCGACCGCGCCGCGCACGGAGGCATGGACTACCTGCCCTGGCTGCTGGACCAACTGCGGCAGGAGGCCGTGCGCACTGGCCGGCGCACGCTGGATGTCTTCACCCTGCACTACTACCCGCAGGGCGGCGAATACAGCGACGACACCTCCACCGAGATGCAGCTGCGGCGCAACCGCTCCACGCGCGCGCTGTGGGACGCCAACTACGTGGACGAGTCGTGGATCAACGACCGGGTCCAGCTCATTCCCCGGATGCGCTCCTGGGTGAACACCTATTACCCGGGCACCCGCGTGGGGCTCACCGAGTACCACTGGGGTGCCGAGGGCCACATCAACGGGGCCACGGCCCAGGCGGACCTGCTGGGCCTCTTCGGACGCGAGGGGCTGGACATGGCGGTGCGCTGGGGAACGCCCGCCGCATCCACGCCCACGTACAAAGCCATCAAGCTGTACCGCAACTATGACGGCCAGCGCTCCACCTTCGGAGACGTGAGCGTGGCGGCCACCGCGCCGGATCCGGACACGGTGTCGACGTACGCGGCGCAGCGCTCCTCGGATGGCGCGCTCACCATCATGGTGGTGGGCAAGTTCCTCTCGGGCAGCGCGAGCGTCAGCCTCGAGCTGGCCGGCTTCCTGCCCAAGGGGTTTGCCCAGGTGTGGCAGCTCACCTCGGCCAACAGCCTCACACGGAAGGCGGACGTGACGCTCTCGGGCACGCGCCTCACCACCACCGTACCGGCCGGCAGCGTCACCCTCTTCGTGGTGCCGCCAGGCCAGTAGCGCGACATCCGGCGCCCTGCCCTTCCTCGGAGCAGGGCGCCGGAGTCCACTCCGTTACCGCGAGCGACGGCGCGGACGCCGCAGCGCGCCCAGGCCCAGCAGCAGGGCGAAGGCGCTGAAGACCGCGCCACCCGCCGCGCAGCCGCTCGACTCGGTCAGCTCACCGGAGACGGGGACCGTCTTGGAAGCAGGCATCCCCTCCACGAACACGGCCGTGGTGCGCGCCGGCACGGTGAAGGTGCCCACGGTCGCGTCGAACGCGGACGTACGCGCCGCCGGGTCCGTGGACTCCTTGAGCACCGGGTGCAGCTCCAGCCCTGAGTCCTTGAGCGTGTCCTCCGTGAAGCGCTGCTCCTCATCGCTGCCGTTGAAGAGCACCACCGCGTTCCGGTACTCGCTCCGCTTGCCGTACTGGTCACCCTCGATGGCCATGACGATGAGGCCGGGGATCTGCTCCGGACCGGTGTTCAGGAAGCGCACGCGCCGCTGGATGTCTCCCGCGGTGCGGAGCCGGAACACGTTCGAGCTCTTGCGGATGCGGATCACCTCCTCGAAGTGCTCGAGGGCGCGGGTGATGTGGGCAGGCCCCGGCTTGAGCGCCGGATCGGCCAGCAGCGGCTTCATGATGGGCCACTGGGTCTGGTTGTCAGCGGCCGGCGGCAGGCCCACGCCCCAGTTGTTGGACTGGTAGGTCCAGTCCAGCTTGTTGAACCAGTCGCCCGAGTTGAAGCTGTTGCGGTCCAGCGACTTGGAGCGCAGCAGCTCGTCGCCCGCGTGGAAGAACGGAATGCCCTGGCCCAGCGCCACCAGGCTGATGCCCATGTTGTGCATGCGCACCCGCGTGTCCATCGAGGCGTTGCGCGGCGCCTTGAGCTGCACGGCGTCGAACAGCGTCTCGTTGTCATGGGCCGAGACGTAGGTGATGACCTCCTGCGGGTCCAGCGTGTAGCCGGCCGGGTCGCTGCCGTACTTCAGCTCCGAGCCCTTCTTCGAGGTGCCGTCCGAGGCCGTGAGGCTGTAGTCCCGGAGGTTGCCCGCGAGCCCCACGCGAATCCGGTCCATGTGCTGCAACAGCAGGCTCTTCTGCTGCTGGGGCGTGCCCTGGTCGGTGGAGTTCGGATCCGTGAAGAGGCCGCTGATGAAGCCCTGCTCCTGCAGGCCGCTGAACGGGCCGCCGCCACGGGCCGCGTCGCGCAAGCGGTCGCTGAAGGTGCCGATGCCCGTGCCCGGCATGTTGAGCTGGGTGGCGTTCTTGCCCCGGGCGCCGTTGGCCACCTCGCCGAAGTTCCAGCCCTCGCCGTAGACGTAGATGGCGCGACCATTCACGCCGTCCTGGCTCAAGGTGAGCGCATTGAGCGCCGCGCGCACCTTCTCCATGTTGGCCTTCATGTGGTGGCCCATCAGGTCGAAGCGGAAGCCATCCACCTTGTAGAGCTTCGCCCAGGTGACGAGCGAGTCCACCATGAGCTTCTCCATCATCGCGTTCTCGGTGGCCGTGTTCTGGCAGCACGTGGAGGTCTCCACGTTCCCGTCGGCGCTGAGCCGGTGGTAGTAGCCCGGGACGATGCGGTCCAGCACCGACAGCGGGTCCTGCCCCGCCGAGTTGGTGTGGTTGTAGACCACGTCCATCACCACGCGCAGGCCGCGCTGATTGAGCGACTGCACCATCTCGCGGAACTCGACGATGCGCGCCGTCCCGTCCGGATTGGTGGAGTAGCTGCCCTCGGGCACGGTGTAGTGGTACGGGTCATAGCCCCAGTTGAAGGCGTCCGCGTCGCGCACCGCGTTCACCGCCGCCTGTTGCTGCTCCGAGTCCGGAGGCAGCGCGGCCAGGTCCCCGGCGGGCTGCTGGTGCGCGGCCTTGTTCTCGTTGATGGTGGCGATGTCGAACACCGGCAGCAGGTGGACGTGCGTCACGCCCGCCTTGGCGATCCGTGTGAGGTGCCTGGTGCCGTTGGAGTCACGGGTGAAGGCCTTGAAGGTGCCGCGCTCGGCCTCCGGGACGGTGGCGTCGTTGATGCTGAAGTCGCGCACGTGCAGCTCGTAGAGGACGATGTCCTCGGGCGCCGCCAGCGCGGGCTTCGCCAGCTCGCTCCACCCCTGCGGGGCGAGCGTCGGCGCGTTCAGATCGATGATCTGACTGCGCGTGCTGTTCATGGACAGGCTGACCGAGTACGGATCGGTGACGCGGTTGGTCCGCACCGCCTGCTCCCGGCGCACGTAGACCTCGACCTCATAGAGGTAGAACTTGCCGGCCCACGCGGCGGTGCCCGTGACGGACCACGTGCCCTGCTCACCCGCGGTCATGTCGAGGATCTCGGCCGGAGTGGCCGCCGTCGAGTCATCGAAGATCAGCAGCTTCACGCTGCGCGCCGTGGGGGCCCAGACGCGCAGCGTGGGCGTGCCCTCCGCATCGAAGGTAGCGCCCAGCTCGCCCGGGTACGTGTAGAGCTCGTCCAGCACGCCAGCCATCTGCACCGAGGTGGCATCCACCACCCGGCCCGCGGACGACGTGAGCGACAGGGCGAGCTGCCCCTTGAGCAGTGCCGGGACGTTGGCCACCTGGGCCTGCGGCAGCTTCAGCACGACGGCATTGGACAGGTGCGGGAAGCGGGCCTTCAGCTCGGTGCTCAAGCCCGCCGGGTCCACCGTGAGCGGGATGGCGGTGCCGCCCTGGATCCCCGTGCTCCCCAGCTGCATCGCCCCCGAGGGCTCGTGGTAGAGCTGATAGGTCCCTCCGCCCGTGGGGGGCACCTCGAAGTCCCACGCCAGCGTGTCGGGCGTCAGCCAATGCACCCGCGCCATCAGGATGTCCCCCGTGGGCGCGTTCGCCGGACGGATGGACACCCGCTTGGAGACGGAATCCCAGGAGAACGTCACCAGCTCGCCGGCCTGCGTGACGGTGAAGACGACGTTGTTGCCGCTGCGATCGCCGTAGGCCTCGCTCCAGCTCTCGTTGATAGCGACCTTGGCCTCATACGTACCCACCGGAATGGACGTGGTGGTGTAGACGAAGATGCCGTTCCCATCCGGATCCTGCAGCCAGGTCTTGAGACAATCCGGCTGCCAGTCACCGGGGCAGCCCACTTCGCTCTGGAAGCTGCCAGGAGCCACCGCGATGCGCTTCACGCTGTCGCTGACGAAGTGGGAGATGGGGTCGTAGTAGAACTTCACCGACGTGGGGGCCGACAGCGTCAGCGTGAGGTCCGCGCCGCTCGGGTGCGTGTTCGAGGCCGAGCCGTCGAGGGCGACCTTGTAGTGCCAGGTGCCCGCCGGGACGTTGAAGCTCTTCTGCCACACGCCATCGCTCGCCTCGGGCTCGAGCTGGGTGGCCGTGCAGGACGGGTCCGAGTCGCTCGCGCAGCCCAGCTCGCTCTGGAGATCTCCCACCAGCGTCACGCTTGTGGGCGCCGCGGCGGCCAGCCACGGGACATGCACGGCGGCCAGCAGCGCACAGAGCGCGAGCGGACGCACCGGTAACAGGGAAAGGGTCGAAACCTTCAGGACACACCTCCAGGGATTTTGAAAAGCGCTGGGGTCTAGCGAGCTCAGCTCCGCCCCGACACCCGAGCGGGAGCGCACACTAGCAGGTCGGCGCTCGTGCTTGCCTGCCCTCCAGGGGCCCAGGCCAGGGTTGCGAGCAGCCGTGTTGCGTCGCCACCGTGCCCGTGGATGGGCGGAGCGTTCCGCCGAACGGGGGTTGATCACGAATGAAGAGACTCTTCGGGTTGGCAGTGGTGGGCGCCGCGTGCCTGCTGGGGTGCCAGACGGACACGAGCGCGGCGGGGTACTCATCGGCGACGACGACACCGGCCAACGTGGCCCGCAACCCCAACATCGCCTCGGGCGAGCGCGGGCTGCTCATCGAAGGCACCGTCGTGGCCGACTACAAGGACACGCTCATCATCAAGGACGACAGAGGCTTCGAGCGCACGCTGCGCGTGGATGAGCAGACGCTGTTCCGCAATGAGGGCAGCGGCCCCATCGCCCGCGAGTACCTGGAGCCGGGCTCCCAGGTACGCACCGCGTGGGACAACAACGAGAAGGAGAATGTGGCCCGCGAGGTCATCGTCATCCACGACGCGGGACGGGGTGAGCCCAACGCGTGGCCCGAAGAGCCCTCGCCCTACCGCTGAGACCCGTAGCGTAGGAACGCACCGCGTCAAACGCCGCGCGTCATCCCCTGTCCGCACGGGGTGACGACGCGGCGCATCATGAGCGGCTTGGGAGCAAATCCGACGGGGTAGGTCTCCCTGCCGAGCAGCGAGACAGTTCACCTGCCCGGCGTTCTGTGAAACAGTCCCGCGCGAATGCAGGTCCCCTCGCCCGCCCCACTGGCCACCCAGCGCGTTCTCCATGTTGGCCTCGTGGCGTTGACGCTGCTGGTCACGCTTCATCTGGCGAGTTGCGCACATCCAGCTCCGGCGACCGCTCCAGCTCCCGCCCCGGCGAGTCCTCCCACGGCGGCGGCTCCAGCGCCCGCCCCCACGCCTGCTCCCAAGCCGCGCCGCTGGGCCGACGAGATCCTCTACTTCGTCGTGGTGGACCGCTTCGCGGATGGAGATGCGGGCAACAACGCCTCGGTGGACGTCAGCGCCCAGGGCACCTTCCACGGCGGAGACCTGAAGGGCCTGCGGCAGCAGCTCGACGAGCTGAGCTCGCTGGGCGTGACGGCGCTGTGGATCACCCCGGTGGTGAAGAACATCGACGGCTTCGTCACCGGCGCGGGCTTTCCGGACTGGGGCTACCACGGCTACTGGGCCGATGACTTCCACGCGCTGGATTCACGCTTCGGCTCCGAGGAGGACCTGCGCGCCCTGGTGGAGGCCTGCCACCAGCGGGGCATCCGCGTGCTGCTGGACGTCGTCTACAACCACCCGGGCTACAACTCGCGCTACCTGACGAAGCCCGAGACGAAGGGCTGGCTGCGCTCGGAGGACAAGGGCACCTGCGGCCAGGACGACCTGACGAGTTGCGTCTCCGGCCTGCCGGACTTCAAGACGGAGCAGCCCGAGGTGGCCAAGTACCTGCTGGACGCGCAGATCGCCTGGGCGAAGCGCTCGGGCGTGGACGGCTTCCGGCTGGACACGGTGAAGCACGTCGACCACGACTTCTGGAGGGAGCACCGCCGCCGCACCCGCGAAGAGGTGAGCAAGGACTTCTTCCTGCTGGGCGAGGTGTGGGGCGGGGACGCCGAGTCGCTCGACCCGTGGTTCTCCGGGGACGAGATGGACGCCGGCTTCGACTTCGGCTTCCAGGGCAACGCCATCGCCTTCGTGTTGGGGCGCGGGCGCACCATCGCCTTCGACCGCTACCTCAAGTCCCGCGCCAAGGTGCGCCAGGGCTACCATCTGGCCCACTTCCTGTCCTCGCACGACGTGCCGGGCGCGCTGTTCCAGCTCGAGGGAGACGTGGCGCGCTTCCGCCTGGCCGCGGTGCTCCAGCTCACCTCCTCGGGCATCCCCACCATCTATTACGGCGAAGAGGTGGCCCGCGCCGGCGGCGACTGGCCCGCCAACCGCAGCGACATGCCCTGGGGCGAGCGCGGCGTGAAGCCCGGCGCCGGCAAGAAGCGCGACGAGGCGCTGCGCAAGACGTACCAGAAGCTCACCGCCATCCGCCGCGCGCACCCGGCGCTCTCGCGCGGCACGCACCAGGGGCTCTCGACCGACGGGGACCTGTACGTGTTCCTCCGGCACGACGCGGAGTCGGGCGACGTGGTGATGGTGGCCATCAACCGAGGCGAGAAGCCGGCGACGGTGTCCCTGCCGTGGCCTGCGCCCTGGGGAGCCACGACGGCCGAGGACTTGTTGAACGGGGGCCGGTTGGAAGGCCCTACCCTGGAGTTCACCGTCGAGCCGCTGGCGGCGCGCATCCTGGGGAAGTCGGGCTAAACGAAACCAAGACATCCCGAAGCTTGGGAAGAGGGCCTGATGGCCGAAGTGACCTTCAAGAACGTGGCGAAGCAGTACGGCGCGGTCTCCATCATCGAGGGGCTCAACCTCGACATCAAAGACCATGAGTTCCTGGTCCTGGTGGGGCCCTCCGGGTGCGGCAAGTCCACCGCGCTTCGGATGATCGCCGGCCTGGAGGAGATCACCGGCGGCACCGTCTCCATCGGTGGCCGCGTGGTGAACGACCTGCCCCCCAAGGAGCGGGACGTCGCCATGGTGTTCCAGAACTACGCCCTCTATCCGCACATGACGGTGCGCGAGAACCTCGAGTTCGGCCTGAAGATCCGCAAGACGGCCAAGCCGGACATGGACAAGCTGGTGAACGAGGCGGCGGACATCCTCGCCATCTCGCACCTGCTGGACCGCAAGCCCAAGCAGCTCTCGGGTGGCCAGCGCCAGCGCGTGGCCCTCGGCCGCGCCATCGTGCGCAAGCCGGCCGTGTTCCTCTTCGACGAGCCGCTGTCCAACCTGGACGCCAAGCTGCGCGTGGCGATGCGCGCGGAGATCAAGAAGCTGCAGCAGCGCCTCCAGGTGACGAGCGTCTACGTGACGCACGATCAGATCGAAGCGATGACGATGGGCCACCGCATCGCGGTGATGAAAGAGGGCAAGCTGCAACAGCTCGGCACCCCGCTGGAGGTGTACGAGCGCCCCGCCAACATCTTCGTGGCCCAGTTCATCGGCAGCCCGCCGATGAACTTCCTCGACGCCACCCTGGACGCCAGCGGCACCGCGCTGGTGGGCGAGGGCTTCACCCTGCCGGTCCCCCAGAGCCTGCGCCCGATGACGGCGGGCAAGGGTGGCCGCAAGATCAAGGTGGGCATCCGCCCCGACCACCTGCTGCCCGCCGGGCAGAGCGCCCGCGGCGAGGCGGCCACGCTGCAGACGAAGGTGGAGATCGTCGAACCGCTGGGCAACGAGCTGATCGTCCACTCGAAGCTGGGTGAGTTCACCCTCACCTCCCGCCTGCCGCCGCTGCAGACCCCCGAGGTCGGCACGACGCTCCCCATCGTCATCGAGTTGGACGCGCTGCACCTCTTCGACGCCGAAACCGAGCAACGCCTCACCGCCTGAACTTCCCGGAGCCCTCCATGAAGACCCTGCGACTGCTGACCGCGGCCGTGTGCCTGTGTGCGCTCGGCCTGCTGCCCCTGCCCGCCTCCGCGGCGGAGATCGTCCTGTGGCACTCGTACCGCGCCGAGGAGAAGGCCGCGCTCGAGAAGCTGGTGGCCCAGTACAACAAGGACAACGCCGCCAAGGGCAACACCGTCAAGGCGCTGGCGGTGCCCTACGACGCCTTCGCCGACAAGATCACCGCCACCGTGCCGCGCGGAAAGGGGCCCGACCTCTTCATCTTCGCGCAGGACCGGCTGGGCGGCTGGATCGAGGCGGGCAACACCATCGAGCCCATCGACTTCTACCTGGATGACAACCTGAAGAAGCGCTTCATCCCCACCACGATGGAGGCGATGACGTACCGGGGCACCGCGTACGGCCTGCCGCTCAACTACAAGGTCATCGCGCTCATCTACAACAAGAAGCTCGTCCCCACGCCGCCCAAGACTTCGGGCGAGCTGGTAACGATGGCCAAGAAGCTCACCGACAAGAAGGCCGGGCGCTTCGGGCTGGCCTACTCGTACAGCGACTTCTACTACCACGCGGCGCTGATGAACGGCTTCGGCGGCGGGGTGTTCGACGCCAAGTTCACCCCCACGCTCAACAAGCCCGAGAACGTGAAGTCCATCGAGTTCTTGAACAAGTGGATCGAGAAGGACGGCATCCTCCCGGCCGAGCCCTCCACGGCGCTCATCACCTCGCTGTTCAACGATGGCAAGGCGGCCATGGTGTTCAACGGCCCCTGGTTCCTGGGGGAGATCGCCAAGGGCATCGACTACGGCATCGCCCCGCTGCCCACGCTGGACGAGGCGGGCGGCAAGCCCATGCGCCCGTGGATGACGGTGGAGGGCGTGTACGTGACGGCGCCCTCGCAGAACAAGGACGCGGCGTTCGAGTTCGCCAAGTTCCTCACCGACGCGCAGGCCGCCAAGGTGCTGGCGCTCGAGGGCCGCCAGAGCCCCGCCAACAAGGACGTGTACACCGACGCCCAGGTCTCCAAGGATCCGCAGCTCAAGGCGTTCCGTGATCAGGTCGAGGTGGCGGTGCCCATGCCCAACGTGCCGGAGATGACGATGGTGTGGTCGCCGGCCACCAGCGCCATGAACGGCATCCTCAAGAAGACCTCCACGCCGAAGGCCGCCCTCGATGGCGCCCAGCAGGCCGTCGCCAAGGACGTCGCCGGGCTGCGCAAGAAGTGAGTTCTGCTTCACCCCAACCCGCGGGTGGCACCTCCCCCGGCGCCGCCCGCTCCAGCGGCCCCCCGCTCCCCAGAAATGCCGCAGGCCCCTCAGTGACTCCTCCCGAGAAGACTCCTCCAGGCCTGCGCCGCCCGCGCGTGCTCGTGGGCCTCGCCCTGGCCCTCGGGCTGGGGTTGGCGCTCGCCTATGGGCTGCTGCTCCAGGCGCGCGAAGACGCCTCGCTCGAGCGCGAGCAGCGCCGGGCCTTCATCTCCCTGCGCGCGGTGACCGATCTGGTCGAGCGCGCGGGTGGCAGCGGCGACGGCGTGCGCGCCATCGTCACCGCCTGGCAGGACCTGCTGCCCAAGGGCAGCGCCGTGCGCGTCATCTCCATCTCCGGCCGCAGCATGGAGGCCTCCACCTTCCCGGAGGATCAGGGAGAGAAGGCCGCGCCGCGCCGGCTCGCGCGCGAGGAGAAGCCGCTCTACGACCGCGGCAATGACCTGCGCCGCGCGGTGGAGACCAACCAGCAGCAGGGCAGCGTCAGCAAGGCGGAGATCCAGGCCCAGGTGCTGCCCGACGGTGGGCAGTTGCTGTCGGCCCCGGTGTCGGTGGAGGGCACGGTGGTGGGCATGGTGGAGCTGGCCACGCCGCCGCTGCCGAAGGTGGACCGTCCCCCGCTGGGGCCCGCGCTGCTGGCCTTCCTGCTGCCGCTGCTGGTGCTGGCTGGAGCGTCCTTCGCTCCCCTGCGTCGCCAGTGGCAGCTCGTCGCCGTGGCGGCGGTGGTCTTCGTGGCGGGCCTGGGCGGCTATGGCGCGTACTCGCTCGGGGCACTCGAAGGCGGGCTGCGTGGCACGCAGGAGGCGGTGGCCGAGCAGCTGCGCGCCATGTCCGAGCGCGCGCAGACGGTCATCACCGCGCAGAGCCTCGCCGCCGAGCCGGCGCTGCAGCCGGCCACCTGGGACTCGGACCTGTACCGCCGGCCGCTGGGGCTCGTCACCGCCCAGGCCACGGTGAATGAGGAGGCGCTTACCGCGCGCGTGGAGAAGCTGCGCGGCGAGGCCCGGCGCGCCCTGCTGGGCCTGGGCGTGGTGGGGCTCGCGCTGCTGGCCTTCATCGGCCTGGGAGGCCTGCACCGCACGGTGGCCACGGCGGTGGAGTACCGCCAGGCCTACACCTACGTCATGCCCGCCATGCTGGGCATGCTGGTGCTGGTCTTCTTCCCCTTCTTCTACGGCATCACCCTCTCCTTCACCGACGCCAACCTCTACAACACCAACCAGCCCCTGCCGGAGATCTGGATCGGCCTGCGCAACTACCAGGAGATCCTCGGGGACTTCACCATCTTCAAGCCCGAGGGTGGGGTCAACTACCTCAACTTCTACTGGACGCTGATGTTCACGGTGGTGTGGACCATCACCAACGTGACGATCGGCGTGACGGTGGGCCTGCTGCTGGCGCTGGTGCTCAACACGCCCAACCTGGCCTTCCGCCCCATCTACCGGGTGCTGCTCATCCTGCCGTGGGCCATGCCCAACTACATCACCGCGCTCATCTGGAAGGGCATGTTCCACCAGCAGTTCGGCGTGGTGAACCACGTGCTGCGCATGTTCGGCGGCCAGGGCATCAGCTGGTTCGAGTCTCCCCTAACCAGCTACCTCACGGCGCTGGCCACCAACGGGTGGCTCTCCTTCCCGTTCATGATGGTGGTGTCGCTGGGCGCGCTGCAGTCCATCCCCGGTGAGCTCTACGAGGCGGCGCGCGTGGACGGGGCCAGCCGCTGGGAGCAGTTCCTGGCCATCACCCTGCCCTCGCTCAAGCCCGCGCTGGTGCCCGCCATCATCCTGTCGGTGGTGTGGACCTTCAACATGTTCAACATCATCTTCCTGGTGACGGAGGGAGAGCCGGGCAACTCCACGGAGATCCTCGTCACCCAGGCCTACAAATACGCCTTCCAGCGCTACCGCTACGGGTACGCGGCGGCGTACTCCACCGTCATCTTCGGCATCCTGCTGCTCTACAGCATGGTGCAGAACCGCATGAGCCGCGCCACGGAGGCGACCTGATGGCCACCCGACGCGAGGGCGTGCCCCACCTGCCGCTGCACGTGCTGCTGGTGGTTTTCACCCTCTTCACCATCTACCCCATCCTCTGGGTGGTCACGATCGCCTTCTCCGGACGGCAGAACCTGGCCATCGCCACGCTGCCGGCCGAGCCCACCTGGGCGGACCGGCTGCGCGCCATCACCCCGTGGCCGGAGGAGTGGTCCTTCTCCAACTTCAGCTCGGTGCTGACGGACCAGCCCTTCGCGCAGTGGATGCTCAACAGCGCCATCATCGCGGCGGGCACCACCGTGGTGGGCGTGTTCCTGGCCTGCACCGCGGCCTATGCCTTCAGCCGCTTCAAGTTCCCCGGCCAGCGCGTGGGGATGATGTCCTTCCTCGTGTCCCAGATGTTCCCGGGCACGCTGATGCTCATCCCCCTGTTCATCATCCTGGTGCAGTGGCTGAAGCTCGGTAACTCGCGCCTGGGCCTCATCATCGTCTACGCCACCACCTCCATTCCCTTCAGCGTGTGGATGCTCAAGGGCTACTTCGACACCATCCCGAAGGACCTGGAGGAGGCCGCGCTCATCGAGGGAGCCTCGGTAGGCCGGATTTTCTGGACCATCATCCTGCCCCTGGCGAAGCCGGCGGTGGCGGTGACGGCGTTGTTTTCTTTCATGACTGCCTGGAATGAGTTCATCCTGGCAGCCACCTTCATGGAACAGGAGACCATGTACACGGCGCCCGTGGGCCTGCGCTTCTTCGTGGGCGGCTTCTCGCAGCAGTGGGGCTACTTCGCCGCGGGCTCCATCATCGTGTCCATCCCCGTGGTGTTCCTCTTCCTGTTCCTCCAGAAGTACCTCGTCTCCGGTCTCACCGCCGGTGGCGTGAAGGGCTGAAGTCGTTTTTCCATAGGAGAGAAGTCGTCATGAAGACCCGCCTCGCAACCCTCACCCTGGCCGCCTCGCTGCTGAGCCTCCCCGCCCTCGCCGACAGCAAGGTCACCTTCAAGGACCCGTCCGGCGATGACAACGGCCCGGGCACCTACAAGTACCCGACGGACACCGTGTACAAGAAGGGCTCGTTCGACCTGACCGAGTTCACCGCGGAGAAGAAGGGCAACAAGATCGACTTCACCGCGAGCCTGGGCGCCAACATGGAGGACCCGTGGCGCATGGGGAAGGGCTTCGCCACGCAGATGGTGTTCATCTTCATCGACACCGACGGCAAGGAGGGCAGCGGCCACACCGAGGGGCTGCCGGGCCTCAACATCCAGTTCGCCCCCGCCAACGGCTGGGAGAAGGTCGTCATCCTCTCGCCGCAGGAGCCCGCCCGCGTGAAGAAGGAGGTCGAGACCAAGGCCGCCTCGCTCAAGGGCGACATCATCGTCCCGGCCCGCACCAAGGGCGCCGGCCGCAAGATTTCCGGCACGGTGGATGACCCGACGCTCCAGGGCGACCCGACGCAGTGGCTCTACCAGGTGGTGGTGCAGTCCAACGAGGGCTTCCCCGCGGGCAGTGACCTGATGACGCGCAAGGTGAACGAGTACGAGGGCCAGCACCGCTTCGGCGGCGGCAACGATGGCGAGTGCGACCCGCACGTGCTCGACCTCCTGGCCGGCAGCGGCAAGGGTGAGGAGTCGGAGAAGAAGGCCCAGCACGACATGCTCAAGTACGAGTGCGCCGAGGACGGCAGCGCCAAGACCAAGGCCACGCTGACGATGGTGCGTCAGTCCAAGTAACGCGGTACGGATTCAAAACGGACACGGCTGGACCGCCGCGGGGTGAGAGCTCCGCGGCGCCCCCGTCTGGCCCTGGAGGAGGGGTTCCCATCATGTCGAAGAAGTTTTTGTGGAGGAGCGCGTTGGCGCTCGCCGCGACCACCACGCTGCTGCCTGCCGCGGCCATCGCCCAGGACGCGCCCAAGCTGCAGATCGGCGGCACGACGTACACCAAGTGGCTCTGGGGCAACCTGCGCGACCAGGGCGCCATGTACAACTTCACCACCATCCCCGGCGAGGGCTATGGCGACAACGGCCAGGGCACCGAGCTGGAGCTGCTGCTCAACGCGCGCCTGTCCAGCCAGGTGGAGGTGAAGGGCCGCATTCACAGCCGCTTCAGCCAGAACTTCTGGACGAACTTTGGCGGCTTCGGCGGCGACAAGACGGCCAACTGCGTCGCGGGCAACTGCGGCGAGTTCGATCCGCGCTCCAACCAGTACATCAAGCTGCGCGGCGTGGCCGTGGTGCTGACGCCGGGCTACCTGGTGGACTCGGCCACCATCGGCGCCAATGACTTCGGCCAGTTCGACCCGTACGTCATCGGCCGCATCCGCTACATCGACCGCGACAACGCGCACGGCATCCTCCTCCAGGGCTCGAGCTTCGAGCGGAAGTTCACCTGGGATGCCACGCGCATCAGCCTGCCGAAGCTGTGGGCCGGTCCCTCCTTCAGCACGGGCGTGTTCCACGCGGCCGACGCCGCCTATGGCCTCCAGGCCAAGTGGGCGCTGAGCGATGCGCTCGATGTGGGCGGCATCTTCAGCTACGTCCACGACTCGGAGCTCGCTCCGACCGCGGTGGACAACAACCTGGACGATGGGCGTGACCTGACGCCGCGCTTCCGCAACGGCGTGGGCGGCGTGAAGGCGGGCCTGCGGCTGGGCGACAAGGTGGACATCCGCGGCGCGCTCTATCACTCGTACTCGAACGCGGACCCGGTGCTGACTCCCAAGGAGTTCGGCCTCAATGGCTACTCGCCGGTGCCGGCGGGCCGCCGCGAGGACCAGAGCTACCGGGTGGACGTGACGCTGAACGACCCGCTGGACATCGGCCTGTCGGTGAACCTGCAGGGCTTCAGCATCGGCGCCGACTACGTGGCCATCATGGCGGCGCGGCGCGAGTCGGACGTGCTGCTCACCGAGGGTCATGACCCGACGTTCGCCTTCCCGGGCCCGAACAACCGCTCCTACGGCGTCTTCACGAACAACCCCCAGCGCATCGGCTACGGCGGGTGGACGAACGAGGCGCAGCAGGTGGCCACCATCAACGTGGACAACGAGTTCACGGACTTCGACGAGCCGTTCGCGGAGACGGCCATCGGCTGGAAGGGCGTCACCATCAACCCGGTGTGGGGCAGCGGGGCGCTGGACATGTCCGGCGAGTACTCGTTCATCACCTACGACACCAACTGGCAGGCGTACGACGACGCCGACACGTCCATCACCCAGACGCCGTACCCGACGACGGAGCTGGACTCGGGCGTGGGCCACAACTTCCGCACCGCGTACCAGCCGTTCCAGGACAAGCGCACCCACATCGGCGTGCTCAAGACGCGCTACGTGCTGGACGTGGCCCGCGGCATCGACATCTTCGGCAAGGCCAAGTTCATCCACGAGACGGACAAGCGCATCAACGACGAGCGCTTCTTGCCCTACAAGGCGGGCTCGTGCGGCAGCCCCGAGGAGGGCTGCGAGAACCTGCGCAACGAGTACGCGCCGGGCCTGTCCACGGCGGACGTGTTCGGCAACCCGCCCACCGTCACCAACGATGACGGCAGCGTGGGCTACCAGTGGAAGCCCTTCGACAGCCTGAAGGATGACGACCGGCTGCTGCGCTACTACGCGCTGACGCTGGGCGCGGGCTACCAGCTCACGGACGACCTGTACGCCTCGCTGAGCTACACGAAGTACATCGCGGATCTGTTCGACGGCAACACGGCGTTCCAGGCCTACAACCTGCACGAGATGGCCTCGGGTCTGCACGACAAGAACTCGGTCATCGTCAAGGCGAAGTACATCCTGGCGGGCGTGGAGTTCGGCCTCGAGGGCCAGTACGCGTTCGGCACGTTCGATCCGGACTTCGGCGCGGGCTTCTCGCCGATCCAGGCGGACGAGCAGACGGCCTCGGACCACAACGTCGAGGAGGGTTCGCTGGGCTTCCGCAACCGCTACGGCGGCTGGAACAGCCTGGAGGAGCGGGACTTCAAGCACATGCGCCTGAAGGCCTTCATGAAGGCGCAGTTCTAGTTCCCCCTTTGCTTCCTGCTTGAGAAGGGCCCGGCGCGCGGCGACGCTCGCCGGGCCTCTCTTTTTTCCCCTGGAGTGTCTTCATGCCCGCCGCTCGCCGCTCGTGGTTGCTGCTCGTGATGGGGGCCCTGCTGACCAGCGCCTGTCTGTCCCGGGGCGCTCACGGTAGCTCCGCGCTGTTCACCCTGACGGACCCGCGTGGGGATGACCACGGGGACGGGGAGCTGCGCTACCCGCTGCGCGAGGACATGGCGCCGGGGACGTTGGATCTGGTGTCGCTGGCGGCCTATGCGGAGGACGACGGCACGCGGTTCGAGGCCACCTTCGCGCGCCCCATCGTCTCGCCGCAGGCCGGGCGCACGGTGAGCATCGCCGGGGAGACGCAGGCGCAGCGAGCGCGCCACGGCTTCTACACCTTCAACGTGGATGTCTACGTGGACATGGACCGGGTGCTGGACGCGGGGCGCACGGACACGCTGCCGGGCCGGTACCTCTCGCTGGCGCCAGGCAGTGCGTGGGAACGAGCCATCTTGCTGACGCCACGTCCGTACGAGGCGCGAGACATCCTGCGGGGCCTGTGGCGCAAGGAGGCGCGTGAGGCGCGCCAGCGCACGCAGTCGTCGCTGAGCGAGAAGGAGCAGCACGAGCTGGACGCGGCGGTGGAGCGGGAGCTGGAGACGCGCGTCTTCTTCCCCACGCGCATCCGCGTCCGGGGGCCCACGGTGGAGTTCTTCGTGCCCCAGGAGTTCTTCGGAGGCACGGCCCGCCCCGAGTGGGGCTATGCGGCCGCGGTGACGGGCGCGGTGCTCGAAACCAAGGTGGATCTGCCCGCACTCTTCGGCAAGGAAGGAACACGGGGGGTGATGGTGCTGCCCATCGGCTCGGGCGACTCGCGAGAGCGGTTTGGCGGCGGACGGTACGGGGCTTCGACGCAGTCGCCCGTGGTGGATCTGCTGGTGCCCGAGGGCATCACCCAGGAGCAGGTGCTGGGACCGGATGCGCCGCCGTGGCCCGCGGTGGCTCCCGTGGCCCCAGCGCCCCCTCCTGCAACGCCGTAGCGGCTAGGGCTTGATGCGCCAGATGCCCGTGGCGCGCGGCGGCAGGTTCGCCTGCCACCCGCTTGGGGTCCCCGAGAGGTTCGACACGTTCGGATCGGTGAAGAGGACCTCGCTCGAGCTGCCCGACACGGCGACCGGGCCCACGGACACGTTGGAGTCCGTGAGGTTGTGCATGACCAGCACCCGCTCGTCGCCCAGCGTGCGCACGAAGGAGAGCGCGCCCTGGACACCCGTGGTGGGCGTGAAGACCTTGAGCCCTCCCCGGCTCAGCGCCTCCGAGGACTTGCGGGCCCGGATCAGCGCCCGGTAGCGCGACAGCAGCGAGCTCGTGACGTTCGTCTGCGCGGCTACGTTGGCGCCCGCGGTGCGCCCCGGCGCGAAGCCGAACCACGGCGTCGCTGTGGAGAAGCCTCCTCCCGCCGTCGTGTCCCACGGCATGGGCGTGCGCTTGGCCTCGTCATTGTTGGTGGTGCCGTTGGCCATGCCCACCTCCTCGCCGTAATAGAGGAAGGGCGCGCCCGGCAGCGTGAGCAGCAGCGCCGCCGCGCTGGCCATCCGACCGGTGTTGCCACCGAGCTGCGTGGCCACCCGCACCGTGTCGTGGTTGCTCAGGAAGGGCGCGTCGCTGATGCCCGCCGGGTAGGCGCTGGCCATCTCCACCAGCTTGGCGGCGATGGGCGCGGCGTTGCTCGCGTTCAGGCTGGCGATGATCTGCTCCGAGAGCGGGAAGTTGAAGTTCAGCGGCAGCTCATCCCCGCCCGGCACCTGCTGCGTGGAGCCGTAGTAGCGGGCGATGATGGGCGTGGTGCTCCAGTTCTCCCCCACCAGCACCGCGTCCGGCTTCACCTGCCGCACGTACGCGGAGAACTCCTTCCAGAAGGCGTGCGTCTCCGGCGTGTCCGCCTGGCCCGAGCCGGCTCCCGTCTCGATGAGGTAGCGCGCCGCATCCAGGCGGAAGCCGTCCGCGCCGCGCTCGAGCCACACCGAAGCCAGGCGCTTCACCTCCGCGCGCAGCTGCGCGTTCTGCAGGTTCAGGTCCGGCATGCCGCCCCAGAACACGCCGTAGTAGTAAGCGCCGCTGCGCGCATGCCACGTGGGCGTGTTGGAGAACTGGCTCCAAGGCTGCTTCCACCCTGGGTCCTGCTGCCGCCACTGGTACCAATCCCGCTTCGCGGAGGTGGGCGAGGAGGCGGACTCCACGAACCAGGGGTGATCCACTCCCGAGTGGTTGATGACGAAGTCGAGGATGACGCGCATGCCCCGGCGGTGGGCCTCGTCGCACAGGCGCTCGAAGTCCGCCACGGTGCCGTAATCCGGCTCGATGCGCTCGTAGTCCACCACGTCGTAGCCGTGGTAGCTGGGCGAGTCGAACACGGGCATCAGCCACAGCACGTCCACGCCCAGGTCCTGCGTGGTGTTCGGATCTCCGTCGTTGAGGTAGTCCAGGCGCGAGATGAGTCCCGGCAGGTCTCCCTTCCCGTCGCCGTTGGAGTCCTGGAAGCTGCGGACGAACACCTCGTAGAAGACCGCCTCGCGGAACCACTCGGTGCCCGCGGCCGGGGCAATCTCCGCGCGGGTGGGCGTCTGCGGATTCGACGGTGAACCCGGGGTGTTGGGCGAGGGAGTGAAGCCTCCACTCGGAGAGTCCGGACTACAAGCCAACCAGGGCAGGGCCAGGGCCAGGGGAAACAGACGGGAGCGCGGCATCCCCGTCGTTTACCAGCAGGGCCAAGGTGGGGGCCAGGGAGGCACGGGCTCTAGGACCGGCCCACGACCTTCTTCAGGAAGCTCCAGAAGCGGCCCGCGCGCTCTTTCAGGTCCGCGCCTCGCCGCTCCTCGGCAGCCCGTGCCGCGACTGCGTCCACCTTGAGCTGCTTGGCCAGCTCGTCCGGCGTGTACCGCGTGGCCAGCGTCGCTCGCACCATCCTCCGCGTCGTGTACTCGCGCGCCTCCACGTACAGCACGCACTCCGCGTCCAGCTTGATGGTCACCGCTACCCGCACCGAGCCCTTCGGCCCCTTGGGCAGTCCCTCCAGCCGTACCGTGCCCAGGTACTCGTTGGCGGAGATGTGGTTGTCCTCGCCCTGGAAGATGGACAACTCCAGCACTTCCTCGTCGTCACGCGCCGTGGACACCGCGAACGAGCGCTGTGCTGGCAGCGGCGTGTTGCGCTCGATGACGCGCTGGAACGCGCCGCCCGGCATCGCCAGGCCGATCGTCATCGGCAGCACGTCGATGAGCACCACGCTGCTCACCTTGTCCAGTGCCGTCGAGTACATCGCCGCGCCCAGCGCCACCGCCTCGTCCGCGTTCACGCTCGCGTGCGCCGTCTTGCCGAACAGCGCCTTGAGCTTCTCGCGCACCAGCGGCATTCGGCTCTGGCCACCCACCAGGATGATGTCGTCGATGTCGCTGGGCTTCAGCCGCCCGTCCAGCAGCACATCGCGCACCACGTCCAGCGTGCGCGTCACCAGCCCCTCGGCCAGGCGCTCCAGTTCCGCGCGCGTCATCGTGAAGCGCAGCTCCCGCTGCCGACCGATGTCATCCACCATCAACATGGGGATGTGGACCTCGTAGTGGTTGCGCTCCGACAGGGCGATCTTCACCTTCTCCGCCGCGTCGCTCACCCGAGACAGCGCCACCCCGTCTCCCATGAACGGAATGCCCTCGAGCTGCTGGAAGCGCTCGATCAGGAAGTCCACGATGGCGTTGTCGAAGTCGATGCCGCCCAGGAAGATGTCGCCGCCCGTGGCCAGCACCTCGAAGACGTTCTTCTCGATGCGCAGCACCGTGGCGTCGAAGGTACCGCCGCCCAGGTCGTACACGAGCACCCGCTTGTTCAGCTCGCGGTTGAGGCCGTAGGCCAGCGCCGCCGAGGTGGGCTCGTTGAGGATGCGCTCCACCTTCAGCCCCGCCAGCATGCCCGCCTTGCGCACCGCCTCGCGCTGCGGCTCGGAGTAGTACGCGGGCACCGTCACCACCGCGCGCTCCACCTTCTGGTTGAGGTGCTGCTCCGCCATCTCCTTGCACTCGCGGAGGATGAGGCCCTGCACCTCCTCCAGCGAGAGCACGTGCTCGGCCAGCCGCACCGCCGCGCGGCCCGCCGCGTCGGGGACGATCTCGTAGTGGAAGCGCTCGCGAACCTGCTTCACCACCGCGCTGTCATACGGGCGGCCCACCAGCCGCTTCGCGCCGTAGATGCACTGCGTGGGGCGCATCACCAACTGGTTGCGCGCGCGATGGCTGACGAGCAGCTTGCCCTGGGGGTTGACCGAGATGACCGAGGGGATGGTGTTGTAGCCCTCCTTCGAGCGCAGCACGGTGGGCTTGCCACCGGAGATGATGGCCACGCACGAGTTGGTCGTCCCCAGGTCGATGCCAATGACAGGCCCCGTGCCCGCCACCGGCTGCGGAGGCGGCGCGAGGAAGACCGTCGGCGGCAGCAACATCGTGCTGGGAGGCTCGGGAGGAACGGGCCTGGTCGGAGGAGAGTCCAGCACCTGCGTGGACCCCTCAGGGGGCCTCTCGGGCGCACGCGGCGCCTCACGGCGTACCTCGGGCGCGCTCGCCACGGGCGGCGCGGCGGCAGGCACCGGCGGCGCAGCGGGAGAGGGGCGGGCCGTCACGGGCGCGGAAGGGGCTCCCGCCACGGGCGGCGCGGGCGCCTTCGCCTTCGGGGGCGGCGCGGCAGCCCGACCTCGAGCGCCACGCGAGGGCCCATGCCCCGGCTTGTCCAGCTCCAGGGCCGGTGCATCGCCCAGGTTCAGCTCGAACTCCACGCCCCTCCCAGGCTTGAAGACCGCTTCCTCGGTGGTGGGGGAAAGCGCGCCCTCGCCCCCATCAACGTCCGTGCCCCTGGGGGGCGGCGGCGCGGGCGGGCGGGCCTGAGCCACCGGCGCGGGAGCAGGCGGCGGCGCGGGCGGAGCCTGGACCACCGGCGCGGGTGGCGGCGCGGGTGGCGCGACCGGGCGCGCCTGGGCGACGGGCACGGGCGGAGGCGTGGCGACCAGGGCGACGCCCTGGATGACGGGAGCATCCAGCTCCGGCGGGGGGATGATGTCGGACTCGTCCAGCGGCAGCCCCACCGCCACCGGGACGTCGCCTCCCAGGGACTCCATCTCGAAGTCCACGTCGGGCATGGGCTCGTCGAGGACCTCGAACTTCACCTCCGAGGAAGCGGGCGCGGCCGGGGTGGCGATGAGCAGGTCATCCACCGAGATGTCCACGTCCTCCAGAGACACGGGTGGCGGGGTGACGAGCGATGGCGGAGGAGGAGGCGGCGGCTTGGACGCCACCGGAGGAGCGAGAGCCGGCTTCCCCGGCGTACCGATGTCCGCCAGGTCATCGAGGAGCGCCGACAGGTCGGCATCCTCCATCGGGCGAGAAACGGGCTCCTCTCGGACCGGCGGAGGCGCGCCCCGCGCTGGCGGCTTTCCGGGTGCGCTCGCGGGCACCGCCGGGCGAGCCACCGGCGCGACGACGGGCGCGATGGCCGGCAAAGCCCCCGTGGCGGCGGGCGCCCCCCCGCGTTGCAGCAACCCCTTGGCCAGCATCTCCTGCTCGAGCGCGAGCGCCTCGGGAGACTGCACGGGCACCGGCGTCGTCTTCGCCTTGTTCAACTGGAGCATCCGGTCGATCAGCGCCTGGGTGACCGGATCCAATTCCTGGAACTGCAGGCCCATGCCCGGCGGGCCCTCGGCGTTGGGAACGTCGCGCACCCAGCGCACCACGGCCGTGCCGCGCAGCACCCGCACGCCGCCGGCGATCTGCACCTCGAACTTCACAAGCGTGCCCACCGGCTGCGGGGTCCGCGACCGGATGAACATGCCGCCAGGGCTCAAGTTGGTGGCGAACTCCTCGGCGAAGCTCCCCACATCCGAATGCTTGAGCTTCACCAGCAGACCCACGGCCTTCCGGTCTGTCGCGCGCCGCCCCGTTTCCATAGGATCAGCACTGTCGCGGCTACCCTGCCTCCGCTCAAGTCCTTATTGACCCGCTGCCTGCTCGACCGGACACAGAGCAAGGAGTGTAGGCGCATGCCTCACCCAGCGAGCGGATCCGCCCCATGGCATCCTTGACGGAAGCTCGTCTGTTGCCCTTCGGGAGTCCTGGAATGAATGCTGTCCCGCTGACCTCCACCGCGCCGGTCCGCAGCGCCTGGCTCGTGGATCGCCGCCATGACCTGCTCTCCACGGTGGGCGGGCTGGGCGCCAGCCTCTTGCTGCTGGCCCTGCACGTCTGGGGAGGCATCAGCGGGCTGGTGCTGTGGTGGGCGTGGATCGTCGCGCTGGACGGGCCACACATCTTCGCCACGCTCTCGAGAACCTACCTGGACCGTCGGGAGCGGCAGGCGCGCCGCCGGTTGCTCTGGGGCAGCCTGGGGTGGTTCGCCCTGGGGCCGGCCCTGTTCGGCCTGTCGGTGGCGCTCGGCCAGCGGCTGCCGTTCGACCTGTTCCTGGCCTTCGTCAGCGTCTGGGCCTACTGGCACGTGGTGCGGCAGCACTACGGGTTGATGTCGCTCTACCAGCGCAAGAACGCGGACATGCACCCGCTGGACCGACGCATCGACAGCCTCACGCTGTACGTCGGGTTGCTGGCGCCGTTCCTCGCCTTCGCGCTCACCCACCCGACGGCCCGGCGGATGCTGGGGCTGGGCGTGGAGCCAGGCCCGGAGGCGTTGGTGGCCCAGGCCTGCTGGGCGGCGACGCTCGCGGTGGTGGCGCTCTTCGCCGCGCGGCAGGTGCAGCGGTGGCGCGCGGGGCTGGGGGTGAATGGGCCCAAGGTGCTGCTGCTGGCCGCAGCGCTCGGGCTGAGCGCGCTGCTGTTCACCCCCGCCGTGGTGGGGCGGGTGGAGTTCCTCATGGTCTCCGTGGTGGTGACGGCGTTCCACAACGTGCAGTACCACGGCATCGTCTGGTTCTATCACCGCAACCGCTACCACGCCCCGGGCGCGGACCCCTCCACCTTCGGGCTCGCCCCGCGCGTCAGCCAGCGCTTCCTCATCTACCTCGCGTGCGGCGTGGCCTTCACCCTGCTCTATCGCGGGTTGGGGTGCGGCTTCGGTGCCTTCCCCGGCTGCGGCACCTTCGACTCGCAGGTGATGCTCGGCGCGGGCCTGTCGCTCAAGGAGCTGATGGCCGGCTTCATCTGGGGCTTCGCCATGCACCACTACTACCTGGACCAGAAGATCTGGCGCGTGAGCCGGGACACCGGGCTGAACCGGGACCTGAAGCTCTCGGCGGCGTGAGGGCGCCGAGGGTCAGTGGTCGCCGTAGCGCTTCTCTCCGGCCTCCACGCGCACCTTGAGGCGGTTCTGCGAGGGCGGCAGCGGGCAGGTGGCGTACGGGGTGAAGGCGCAGGGCGGGTTGTAGGCGCGGTTGAAGTCCAGCACCACCTTCCCGTCCTTCGGCAGGTCCGTGTAGAGGAAGCGGCCGGCGCCGTACGTCGCGTCGCGGTTGGTCAGGTCTCCGAAGATGAAGAAGAGCTGGCCAGAGCCATCGTCCACGGGCGTGAGCCGATACTCCTGGCCGCCCACGGTGAAGACGGCGGTGCCGGGGGCGACCATCTCCTCCACCTCGCCCAGCACGTTGGGGACGGAGAGCTTGCGCTCGGTGGTGGCCGGCTCGAAGCGGGCCTCCACGCGCCAGGCGGCGGTGGGCGCGTAGGTGGGGATGCCGTGGAAGTTCTTGCGCGTGGGCGCCTCCGGGTCCTTCACCCGGATGCCGAGCCGTTCGCCACGGCGGATGATGAAGAAGCGCATCGTTCCGAGCGCCAGTGTGTCCGGGCTGCCCTGGGCGTCGCTGCGCAGCGCGCCACCGGTGAAGGGCTTGCCCTCCAGGGTGAGGGAGACGCCGGGCTTCAGGGAGAGGCTCACCGTGTCGCCCTTGCGGGTGAAGGTGCCCGCGTGCGCTGGGGCCGAGGCCGGGAAGACGAGGTCGTTGTCGGAGGCCGAACCGAAGCGGTTGTCGCCCTCCTTGAGCCAGTGCAGGCCCACCAGGGAGAGCCAGCCATCCTCGGCGGTCAGGCGTTCGATGCGCCGGGTGTGCCAGGCACGGGTTTCGGCCTCGAGATCAGCGGGAGCAGACATGGGCTTGGCGGGAGCAGGCTTGGCGGCAGCGGGGGGAGCGGCCATCACCGGGGCGGAGAGCCCCAGTGAGAGGAGCGAGAGCAGAGCGGTCCTTCTCATGGCGGTGAAGATGGCAGGCGGATTCGGGCGCTGTCCACCTGCTTGAAGACGTCCGCGTGAGCGCGGGCTTACAAGCTCCTGCGCTTCGCTTTTTCTATCTGCTCATGAAGCCACGGCAGATGACGGTAGATGCTCGTGAAGCGGGATGTCGTCCCATCGCCTTGAGCGGTAATTCCCACGAGCCACCGCTTCTCCCCATCCTCAACGAAGCAGGGGCCTCCGCTGTCTCCTTCACTCACGTGGGCCCCACTCATCTCGAACAGCAAGGAGACGTCTTTGTCATCCCTGTCCGCGAGATTGGAGCGGCCTTTGTCCGTGATGTTGTTCTTGCCGTAGAAGCGCCTCCCCACTTTGCCCTTCTCGGTGCGTCCATACCCCACCACAACCAGCTCATCATGGACGTCAGGCTCTGTCTTCGTCAGGTCGAAGCCAATGCTGATGCCGTCCAAAGCTTCGTCCAAGGCAATCACCGCCAGATCCGAGGTGGACGCCTTCACGATGCCTTGTTCGTTGAGTTGCACGTTGAACCTGGCATGAGGTTGAACGGTCCCCTGCCGGGTGCGCGGGGCCATGGCATATCCCTTCCCTTGCTTCTTGTAGGTATAGGCCGTGACGCTCGCGGTTTTCAGGCACCTCCCGCTGTCGAGTGAGGTGCCGACAGTGGGACAAACGCAGTGCGCCGCGGTGAGGACGAGGAGCGAATGAACCAGGACTCCAGTGCAAGCCCTCTCCTGGCCGGGCTGCTCGACCGACACAGTGGAGAGGTAAAGATTCTCGAAATCCTCCTGGCCATGGCGCACTTGCAAGCGCAGCGAGGCAGCGCGCCATCTGGGCCTCAAGGAGGATTCGGGCTCGAGTCCGCGTACCTCCGTGCTTCCCGCGCACCCGCTACCGAGCAGCAGCAGGAGCACCGAAGCGGTGGACCGGGCTCGTGTCCTGCCTACAGCCCTGAAGCTTCTCCACGGCTGAATCCGCATCCAGCACCTCCTACGGTCCTGGGGGAGTAACGGAACCTGCCGCGGTCACGCGCGCGAGTTCGGCATTCACCCAGTTCCGGTGGAAATAGATGCTCGTGAATGACATCTCCTGCTCTGTTCCCAGACCGACGATGCCGACGAGCCGACGGCTCTTCCCACTTTCGAGAAAGCAGGGGCCCCCGCTGTAGCCCGTGTTGAAGTGGGCCCCCACAGGCTCATAGAAAACCCGTCCCGGCTGCGATGGAAGCACCTGCGTGACCGTGCCCCTCTTGAAGTAGCGAGCCCCATGAATGCGGGCGAGCCCCCGCTCATTTCCGAACCCGGCCGTGACCAGCGGCTCTCCCATCTGAGCCTCGGTCGCGGCCCACTGCACCTGAGAAATCTCCAAGTTCAGCGGCTCCTCCAGGAGAATCACCGCGAGATCCGCACGGCTCGTTAGCACCTGCCCCTCGGCATCCAGGCGGAGCTCGAACTCAGGGTGGAGACGAACCGTTCCTTCCTGGCTGTGCGCGACGACTGTTGGCTTGGAGGACTCTGCCGCAGGCTCGTGGAGAATCGCCGTCACCCGCGCCTGTCCCGCGCAGGCTTCGCCATCGACAACCTGGGGTCCTCCGTCACGCGTCGAGCGCTGCTGACGCCAGTCGCAAGCGCAATGGCCTGCCGTGAGGACGAGGCGCGGGTGGAGGAGAATGCCGCTGCAACCCTCCGGTTCCCAGGGTGCGTCCCCCTCAATCTGCACGGTGGATGCGTAGCGGTTGGTCTCATCTCGCTCCCCCACCAACTCGTGAAGGCGCCCATGGAAAGGCAGCAACTCCAGTCCCTTCCTCGCACCGTGACCGTTGGAGGGGGGAGCAACAGGCTCGCTGGGACTGGTCGATGCCACACCGGATGCGTCAGGAGACTGAGCGTGTGGATCCGTGGGGGTCTTGGAGCACCCCGCCACCGATAGAAGGAGCGTAGCGCAGAGCAGTGGCAGGATGCTCCAATGTGGGAGGCAGCTCAATGGAGCCGCGCATGCGCGTCGTCGCTGGAGTCCATCGGGCATGAGCTGGTGACTCCCTTGTCAAACCGGGCCAATCCCCGCCCGGCGGATCCGGTCCGTGTAGGCGATGGCGGCCTTGGAGAGATCCTTCACCGTGGCCGTGAAGCGCGAGCGTCGCAGTTCGAGGTCCGCTTCTGGCGGCCCTGACGACATGCCTCGATCGTTCCACAGGATGTAACGGAGCGAGGCCACGAGATCATGCAGGTGGAACTCCTTCACGGCTCGCAAGGGCTCGATGAGCTCCGCATCCGCGAAGGTGCTGAGGGTGTCGTACTGGCCCGGGGCCTTCATCTTCCACAGGCCCGACAGCTCGATGAGGCCCAGGCGGCCATCTCCGAGCAGGTACAACGTGCGGCCCGAGATGACGCCGCTGTCCTCTTTCCGCGCCTCCTCGATGCCACGAATGGAGTCTCCTCGTTCGAGAGGATAGGCGCGCTCATCCAGCCACTTCGCCTCGCGTATCCTGGCCGGCACGGACCCAAGCCGCGCCTCCCACTCCTGCAGGAGCTTCTCGGGCAGGCCGCGTGGCTTGCGGACGACGTCCCGGATGGGGAACAACGTGAGGCGCTTCAGTTCGGGGAGCACCAGGCGAATGAGCCGGGAGAGAAGCTCCGCCTCGACCTGCTGGAGCCCGTCATGGAAAGGCGCCATCGCGGCCCAGAACTCCTCGCGGGTCCGGGTCTCTTCCGGATCCGGCTCGGGCGGCGCGAAGGCGGGAAGCTCCTTCGGAGTCGGCCGTCGATCGGCCAGATCGACGACAGAAGAAGGCTTCTCTTTGTCTTTCATGGCCCCAGCCTATCGTGGAGCTGAGGTCCGCCCTATCCTGAGTACCTCCTCGCTGATCGGAAAAGCCCATGAGTTCGCGTCGGGCGGGTGCGCTGTTTCTGGCGTTGATGGTACTGGGGTGCAGCAACACTCAACACGTGGTCTGGCTGAGAGGGTGTTGAACAGCGGCAGCCATGCAAGCGGGAAATCCCATTGCCGGCGCATGGCCGCTCGCAGGGGCGTTGAGCATCAGAAGTCACGGTGACCTTGATCAACCTTCAACCGCCTCCTGCAGCGCTCAGCACCCTCGGAGTTGCCCCTCATGAGCGACTGTTCGGAAATGTCGGGACTTTTATGTTCGAAACCCCCGACATTTCCGAACAGTAGGCCTGCGGGCCGGGCCAAGTGATGAGGCCCCTAAGACATCGGCCTGCCCAGAATCGGCAACACGCTGCGCACGGGATGAGCGCCACTGCTGCTGCCATGCGAGCACTCCATGCTTCGGACGCTCGCTCTGGCTCAACACGCTCTGAACACGGGCGAGGGTAAATCCATCGTCCACATTCCCCGCCCTTCCGAAGTGGAACCCGTGAAGCTGACACCTGAAGAATTCATGCGTTCACTCCAGGCACTGGCTCGTTAGGGAGGCCCATGCCGCAGCGCTTCTTCGAACTGGACGATGATGTCTCCTTCCCGAATCGCTGGCACCTGGACACTCCCCGGGACAGCCACGGCCAGGAAGTAGATGACTGGGACTTCAAGAGTGGAGCCCTCGTGCATCTCGAGGGACGATTGAGGATTCCCATCGAGATCGCGGGCAGACCCCTGGATTTCTCCGAGGCGGGGATCAGGATCCCCGTCGTCCACGTCCGAGTTGCTTCCGTGTTCATGGAGCTCGCCCCTCGTGACGTGCAACTCCTCCCTGTGGACATCGAGGGCCAGCCCGATCAGTACCTCATCCTCGTCGCCACGAGGTCGCTCCGCTGCATTGACGAGAACGCCTCCAAGGTCCAGTTCTGGCAGCCAGCGGATGGCCTTCCCGAGATGGTCGGGAAGTATTACGCCGTGGATCACATGCGCATCGACAGAGCGCAGGTCGGGGACGCCAAGGTCTTCCGCCCGCAGGGGTGGGAAACCGCCCTTGTCGTCTCCGGAGACATCAAAGAGGCCTTGGAGCGCATGGGCGCCACGGGCACGAAGTTCGCGGAGGTGTAGCCCGCTCCCACCCTGCCCCTCTCCCCTCGGAGGGCAGGCACCCGAGTTCCCGGGTTCCAGGCTACCTGGCCCCCGCCAGGAATAGGAGCCCGCCCCAGGGGTTGCCCGCCGGACATCCATTCTGGACGCGATGCGCCGAAACCCTTGGTCCCCGCGCCTCGCCCCGGTTAAGAGAACCGCTCCATGGAAAGCGCCGCCCCTACCCCCGCCCCCTCGCTGGAGTCCCCCGCCAACGAGGACCTCCGCGCCGTCGAGGAGCTCGCCAAGGCCCGCGCAGAGATTGTCGAGCAGATCGAAAAGCGCGTCGTCGGCCAGCGCGACGTCGTCGAGCACCTGCTCATCGCCCTCTTCAGCCGCGGCCACTGTCTCTTCGTCGGCGTGCCCGGCCTGGCCAAGACGCTGCTCATCTCCACCCTGGCCGACGTCCTCAACCTGTCCTTCAATCGCATCCAGTTCACCCCGGACCTGATGCCCTCGGACATCACCGGCACCGACATCCTCGAAGAGGACAAGGCCACCGGGCGCCGCGCCTTCCGCTTCATGCAGGGCCCCCTGTTCGCCAACATCATCCTCGCCGATGAGGTGAACCGCACCCCGCCGAAGACGCAGGCTGCCCTCCTCCAGGCCATGCAGGAGTACCGAATCACCGCCGGCGGCCGGACCTACCCCCTGGAGCTGCCCTTCCTCGTCTTCGCCACCCAGAACCCCATCGAGCAGGAGGGCACCTATCCGCTGCCCGAGGCCCAGCTCGACCGCTTCATGTTCCTGGTGGACGTGGGCTACCCCACCGCCGAGGAAGAGGTGCAGATCGTCAAGAGCACCACCGGCGCCACCCAAGCCAAGCTCGAGAAGATCCTCTCCCCCGAGCGCATCATCGCCCTGCAGGACCTGGTGCGCCGCGTGCCAGTGCCCGACCACGTGGTGCGCTACGCCGTGGAGCTGGT
The DNA here is from genome assembly GCF_034259325.1 of Hyalangium ruber. Classification (NCBI taxonomy): domain Bacteria; kingdom Pseudomonadati; phylum Myxococcota; class Myxococcia; order Myxococcales; family Archangiaceae; genus Hyalangium; species Hyalangium rubrum. The sequence continues at coordinate 534,645 of NZ_JAXIVS010000004.1, forward strand.
GCGCAACACCCGCCCCAAGGAGCAGGGCGTGCCCGACTTCGTCGCCAAGAACGTCTCCTGGGGCGCCGGCCCGCGCGCCAGCCAGTACCTGGTGCTCGCCGCCAAGGCCCGCGCTATCCTCTCCGGGCGCTTCGTCGCCACCGTGGAGGACGTGCGCGCCCTGGCCCGCCCCGTGCTGCGCCACCGCGTGCTGCCCAACTTCACCGCCGAGAGCGAGGGCATCACCTCCGTGAAGCTCGTGGATCAGCTCGTCGCCACGGTGAAGGGGTAACCGCCCGCCCCCATGGCGCTGCTCGACGCCCAGACGCTGTCCCGCCTCCAGGGAGTGAAGCTGCGCGCCCGCGCGGTCATGGAGGGCGTGCTGTCCGGCCTCCACAAGAGCCCCCACCAGGGCCAGAGCGTGGAGTTCGCCGAGCACAAGGAGTACGCCCCCGGCGACGAGCTGCGCCACCTCGACTGGAAGGCCTACGGCAAGTTCGACAAGTACTACGTCAAGCGCTTCGAGCACGAGACGAACCTGCGCTCCGTCATGGTGGTGGATGCCTCCGCCTCCATGGGCTACCGCAGCGGCGCCCTCTCCAAGCTCGAGGTGGCCACCACCCTGGCGGGCGCGCTGTGCTACCTGCTCGTGCGCCAGCAGGACGCGGCGGGCCTCGCCGTCATGGCGGGCGGCGGCTTCAAGGACGTGCCCCCGCGCGCCTCCGCCGGCCACCTCAACGTGCTGCTGGATGCGCTGGAGCACGCCCAGGCCAACGGCTCCACGGACCTCGCGGGCGCCGCCGACCACCTCGCCGAGGTGCTGCCGCGTCGCTCCACCGTCTTCGTCCTCTCGGACCTCTTGGATGACCGCCAGGACGCGCTCAAGCGCATCCTCGCCCTGCGCCAGCGAAAGAACGACGTGGCGCTCTTCCACGTGGTGGACCCCGCGGAGCTGAGCTTCCCCTTCGATGACCCGACCCTCTTCCTGGACATGGAAGGAGATGGGCGCATCGAGGTGAACCCGCGTGAAATCAAGGAGAGCTACCTGGAGGAGTTCAACGCCTTCCTGGCCAGCGTGAAGAGCGCGTGCGCCGAGGCGGACGTGGACTACGAGCTGGTGCGCACCGACGAGCGCCTGGACGAGGTGCTGCTGCGCTTCCTGGGGCGGCGTGGGAGGCGGCGATGACGTTCGGCAACCCGTGGATGCTGCTGGGCGCACTGGGCGCGCTCATCCCCCTGCTGGTCCACCTGTTCGACCGGCGGAGGCCGCGCCCGCACCCCTTCCCGCCCATGGCCTTCGTGCTGCGCAGCCAGAAGCGCACCGCCAGCCGCCTCAAGCTCAAGCGGCTGCTGCTCTACATGCTGCGCACCCTCATCCTGCTGGCCATCCCCTTTGCCCTGGCCCGGCCGGAGTTGCGCCAGGACGCGCAGGCCGCCGCCACCGCCAAGGGCCCCGCCGCCACCGCCGTGGTGCTGGATGCCTCGCTCTCCATGCGCTGGGCCGACGGCACCTCGCTCTTCGAGCAGGGACGGGACGAGGCGCGCGACGCCCTCAAGGACCTGCTGGCCGAGGAGCCCGCCACGGTGCTGGTGTGTACCGACAACCCCGCCGCGCCTCCTCCGCCTGGCTTCGATCGCGCCCGCCTGCGCGCCCTCATCGACGAGGCGAAGCCCACCTACGCCGCCGCGGACCTCTCGCGCTGCATGGACATGGCCGCGCGCGCTCTCGAGGAGAACCCCATGCCGGGCAAGCGGCTGGTGCTCGTCTCGGACATGACGGCCTCCGCGCTGCGGCTCGAGGCGCCCGCGCCCGCCGTGAAGGACCCCACCGGCAAGCTGGTGCGCCCCGAGGTGGTGCTGCGCGATGTGGCCGCCGGCGAGGAGGCGCTGCCCAACCACGCCTTGGTGGACTTGAAGATCGAACCCGCGCTGCAGGCGGGGCCGCGCTCCTTCCAGTTCACCTTCACGGTGAAGAACTTCGGCCCCAACCCCATCCGGGACCTGGAGGCCGCGGTGCGCACCGGCGAGTCCACGCTGGCCAAGGGCTTCGTGGAGGTGCCCGCCAACGGCACCGCGCAGAAGGCGCTCACGGTGCGCTTCCCCCAGGGCGGCACCGTGGAGGGCGAGGTGACGCTGGCGGCCGACGCGCTGCCCGACGACGACCGCCGCGCCTTCGTGCTGCCGGTGCCCCGCGCGCTCAAGGCGCTCATCGTCAACGGCTCTCCGCACGCCACGCGCTACCGCGACGAGGCCTTCTTCGTGGAGGCGGCCCTGTCCGCCCCGGGCTCGCCCGTGGAGGTGGAGCTGAGGGATACGGACGCCGGCCTGCGCGAGGACTTCTCCGCGTATGACCTGGTGCTGCTGCTCAACGTGCCCGCTCCCGGCAAGGAAGAGGCGGAGCGCCTGGGCTCCTTCGTGGCGTCGGGCGGCGGCCTCTTCATCAGCGTGGGCGACCGGGTGGACCCCGACGCGTACAATGGCCGGCTCGGCGCGCTGCTGCCCCGGCCGCTGCGGCTGGTGCGCACCAGCGTGGAGCGCGAGGACCCCGACTCCGAGACCAAGGCGGCGAAGCTGGCGCAGGTGCAGGTGGAGCACTCGCTCTTCTCGCCCTTCACTGGCCGCGCCGAAGAGGGCCTCGTGGGCGCCCGCTTCTACCGCTACATGCTGCTGGAGGCCGACAACCCCGGGGCCTCCGGCGCAAGCCAGGTGCTGGCCACCTATGAGGATGGCGCGCCCGCGGTGGCCGTGGCCCGGCGGGGCAAGGGCCGCGTGGCGCTCTTCACCAGCACCGTGGACCGAGACTGGAGTGACTTCGCCATCCGCACGAGCTTCCTGCCGCTGATGCAGCGCTTCGCCGCCTACCTCACCGGCTCACTGGAGGAGCGCGAGGAGCAGCGCGTACGCGTCGGCGAGACGGTGACGCTGCGGCCCGAGAGCGGGCAGAGCCTCGCCTCGGTGCGCGCCCCCAGCGGCGCCGAGGTGCCCGTGAAGGCCCAGCAGGATGGCACCGTGGTGGCCGGCCCGCTGGCCGAGCCGGGCGTGTACGCGGCGCTGGCCGCTGACGGCAAGCCCCTGCAGGCGCTCGACTTCGCCGTGACGCTGGACCCCGCCGAGAGCGACCTCACCCGCATCCCCCCCGACACGCTCACCGCCTACTTCGGCGAGGAGACGGTGAAGGCCTCCAGCGGGGACGCCGAGCGCCCGAAGGTGCCGCTGTGGACGTGGCTCATCGTCGCCGCGTGCGCCGCCTTCTTCCTGGAGGGCACCCTGCTGCGCAAGTAGCCGATCTTCGCTCCCAACGCGGCAACTCGGCCTCGGCGGCCAGCCAGGCGAGCGACTTGGGAGTCGTTGAGAACTGGTAGCCCCGCCGAAATGGGTTCTAGTGGACCTTGGCAGAGGTGTTATGCCACCTGATTGGAACCCGGCACCGTGGCGACGCGCGAGCAGCCAGCTCTTAAGTCCTCCCCGGCCATGGCCCCTCTGGCCGTGACCGAGCCGTCGCGTGCCAACCCTCCCGCGCAGGCGCCGCGGACCTCGGGGCCGCAGCGCCTGTGGACGTCCCCTGTTGGACATTATGCCCTGGCGCTCCTGAGCGTCCTGGGGGCGCTGCTGCTCCAGAAGGCCTTCTGGCCCTTCATGTCCAATAGCCCGTTCCTGTTCTTCTACGGGGCCATCGTGCTGGCTGGCTGGTGGGGCAGGTGGGGACCGGCCCTGGTGGCCACCGCGCTGTCCATGCTGGCAGTGGACTACTTCTTCCTGCCGCCCCATGACGCGTTCCAGCTGCAACCCGGGGACATGGTCTCCCTGGGCATCTTCCTGGTGCTGTCGCTGCTCGTCACCCGGCTGAACGTGGCCCTGCGCAGGACGGATGCCGAGCGCAACCAGCTCCTGGAGCGAGAGCGCGCGGCCCGCACCGAGGCGGAGATCGAGCGAAGTCGGCTCCAGAGCCTGCTCATGCAGGCGCCCGCCTGCGTCGCGTTGCTGCGAGGGCCACAGCACGTCTACACGCTGTCCAACCCGCTGAACGACACGTTGTTTGGCAATCGCAAGCTGCTGGGCAGGGGCGTCCGCGAGGCCCTGCCCGACGCCGAGCGCCAGGGGCTGGTGGACATCCTCGACAGCGTCTACTCCACGGGAGAGCCCTTCATCGGCCGAGAGATGTCCTTGAAGTTCCTCCAACCCGAAGGCGGGGACAAGGAGGTGTGGCTGGACGTCATCTACCAGGCGATGCGGGATGCGCGCGGGACGATCGACGGCATCGCCTGCTTCGGCGTCGACATCACCGCCTCGGTGCGCGCCCGCCGGGAGGCCGAGGCGCTGGCCGCCGAGCTCAAGCGCAGCGAGGAGCGCTACCGGACCTTCGTCAGCCAGAGCAGCGAGGGCATCTTCCGCGTCGAGACCGTGGAGCCGGTCTCCACCTCCACGCCCGAGGAGCAGCAGGTCGATGACATGCTGCGCCTGGGCTACGTGGCCGAGTGCAACGACGCCATGGCGCGCATGTATGGCCTCGAGGGCGCCAGCGCGCTGGTGGGAGCCCGGCTGGAGCAGCTGCTCGTGCGCGAGGACCCGCGCAACATCGAGTACATGCGGTCCTTCATCCGCAATGGCTACCGGATAGAAAACTCGGTCTCCCACGAGATGGACCACAACGGGAATCCGAAGATCATCGTCAACAACCTCATCGGCATGGTGCGGGAGGGCGCGCTCATCGCGGCCTGGGGCATCCAGCGCGACATCACCCAGCAACGGCAGGCGGAGGAGGCTCGAGCGCGCGCGGCGGCCAACGCGCGCTTCCTGGCCGAGGCGAGCGCCGTGATGGCCTCCTCGCTGGACTATGAGGCCACCCTGCGCAACCTGGCGCGGCTCGCAGTGCCCGCGCTCGCAGACTGGTGCGTCATCGACCTGCAGCAGCCAGACGGGGCGTTCCGGCGGGTGGAGGTGACCACCGCCACGGAGGAGGACGCCGCGCTCGCGCAGCGGATGAAGGACTTCGGGCTCATGCCGGACGGCAACGTCCAGCATCCGCCCACCCAGGCCCTCCTCGAGGGCAAGGCGCTGCTCATCGAGAACTTCACCGCCGAGAGCATCCGGGCGCGGACGCACAGCGCGGAGCATGCCGAGGTGCTGCTCGCCACCCAGGTGCGCTCCCTCATCTGCGTGCCCCTGGAGGTGCGCGGGCGCGTGCTCGGCGTGCTCAGCTTCCTCACCTCGCGCTCGGGCCGGCGGTACACCGCCGAGGACCTCACCTATATGGAGGAGCTGGCGCGCCGCGCGGCCCTCTCCGTGGAGAACGCACGGCTCTACCGCGAGGCCCAGGAGGCCATCCGCCTGCGCGACGAGTTCCTCTCCATCGCCAGCCATGAGCTGAAGACGCCGCTCACGCCGCTGAGCCTGAAGTTGCAGATGCTCTCGCGCGAGGTGCGCAAGCAGCCCGACTCGCCGCTGCGCAGGTCCGTGGAGGACTATGTCGCCATTGGCACCCGCCAGGTGAAGAAGCTGTCGGAGCTGGTGAGCGACCTGCTGGACGTGACGCGCATCTCTGGCGGCAAGCTGCGGCTGGAGTTCGAGGACGTGGACCTGACGACGATCGTCCGCGAGGTGGTGGGGCGCTACGAGCCCGAGGCGGCGCGGCTCGGCACCTCGCTCTCGCTGGAGGCCCAGGGGGTGGTGGTCGGCCACTGGGACCGGCTCCGCCTGGAGCAGGTCGTCACCAACCTCATCGACAATGCCCTCAAGTACGGCGCCGGCAAGCCGGTGGACGTGCGCCTGCGGGTGAGCGAAGGCAAGGCGTGCCTGCTCGTGCGGGATGAGGGCATCGGCATCGCGCCCGAGTACCTGCCTCGCATCTTCGGCCGCTTCGAGCGCGCCGTGTCCGAGCGCCACTACGGGGGCCTGGGGCTGGGGCTCTACATCACTCGCACCATCATCGAGGCGATGGGCGGCCACATCCAGGTCGAGAGCCAGCCGGGCCAGGGCTCCACCTTCACGGTGGAGCTACCTTTGGATCCGCGCACCGTCGCCGCCCCCGAGCCTCCCTCCGCCTGAGCGTGAGGGCTGGGGTGACTCAGGTGCCCTCGCCGGGCCCCTGTGAAGGCGTTCCGCCGAGCCGGGAGACGTAGGAGACCGCGGGGCTCGCGCCGCGCCGACCCGGTGTGCCCGGACGCTGGGGACGGGCTCCGCGATGGCCCTGGGCCTCGCTCTGTCGCGGGGGGCCCCGGTGGCCCTGCGATTCACCGTGACGAGGGCCTCCCCGGTGACCTTGTGCCTCACCCTGGCGGGGGCCTCCTCGGTGACCTTGCGCATCACCGTGGCGCTGCGCCGCGGGGGGGCCATGGGGCTCCCCCTGGTGCGGCGCACCTCCCTGGCCTCGGGCCTCTCCATGCCGGGGCATGCCCCGAGGGCCTCGTGACTCACCGTTGCGGGGCGCTCCCCGGTGCCGCTGCTCACCGTGCCGGGACGCTCCTCCATGGCCCCGCGGCTCGCCCGAGTGGGACGCTGCCGGGTGACCTTGCCGCTCACCGTGGTGCGCCGCGCTGGGGTGGCCTTGCTGCTCAGCGTGCCGGGGCGTGCCGGATTGCCCCTGCTGCTCAGCGTGCCGAGGCGTGCCGGATTGCCTCTGCTGCTCACCGTGGCGCGGGCCTCCGTGGCGCCCCTGCGACTCCCGGTGACGAGACCCTCCAGGGGGGTTCTGCTGCTCCCCGTGGCGGTGGGCGCCTTGCCGGCCGCCGTGCTCCCCGGTGTGGCGCGGTGAGCCTCCGTGGCCGTGCGACTCCCCGTGACGAGGAGCCCCTTCCGGACGCTGAGGCCTGCCGCCATGCCGCTCCCCGCCCCGCTGCCCCTTCGTCTCGGGCACGGCGCGGCCGGTGGGCTCGAAGTCCGGCGTCAGCTCGCGCCGCACGTAGGCCCGCCAGATCTCCGCCGCGTCCCCCGCACGCCCCAGCAGGCTCCGGTCCTGGTCGGCGAAGAAGAGGCGCAGGTTGTCCAGGTCACGCTTGAAGAAGAACTCCGCCCGACTGTTGGCCGACGCGGAGACGATCTGCGGAAAGTCGATGATGGTGGGCCCGTTGGCGCCGAGCAGGATGTTGTACGCGCTCAGGTCGCCATGGATGATGTCGCAGCAGAGCATCTTCACCGCTTGCTGCCGCAGGTCCCGGTAGTACTCGTTGGCGCTCTCCGGCGTGAACAGCCCGTCGATGAGGCGCGCGGCGGGCTGACCCTCCACGTCGACCACCAGCTCCATCAACAGCACGCCCTCGTAGAACATCACCGGCGCGGGCACACGCACGCCGGCCGTGTACAGCTTGGAGAGCGCCTCGGACTCGGCCGTCTTCCACGCGTCCTCGGCGGCCTCCTGCCCGAAGCGGCTGCCCTTCTCCATGGCCCGCCGGGTGCGGCTGTTGCGAACCAGCCGCCCTTCCTTGTAGCCGGAGTTGTTCTTGAAATTGCGCTGGGTGCGCTCTTTGTAGATCTTCGCCGCCACGTACTGGTCGCCGTGAGTGGCGATGTACACGTCGGCCTCCTTGCCACTCTTGAGGCGGGCCACCACCTCATCAATCACACCATCGGCGAGGAGAACCTCGAGCGCTTCATGCATGCCCTCTGGTTCTACCACGCCCGAGGTGCTCTCCGTGGCCACAGATCCGCAGGATTCTTCCCTACCCGCCACGGTGGCCTGTCGGGCCGCTCGGACGCCACTCCCTCGCCCACCTGCTTGCAGGTAAATGCAGAATGACGCATAGCGTCAAAGATATGCCTTTCCGCGCGTTGCGGCGGTGGCGGCCGGTCCTTATGTCGGAGGCTCCCGTCTAGAATGTCTGGACCTCCCGGAGGGCACCCGCATGCAGAGCACTGGCTCCACGGCCTCGGCTTCCGCCTCCCCCCGCCGTAACGTCACCTACACCATCCATGCGAAGGACACCCTGGGCTCCATCGCCAAAGCCAAGCTGGGGGATGTGCGTCGGTGGACGGAGATCGCCGCGCTCAACAAGGACATCCTCCCGGACCCCAACCGGCTGCCCGTGGGCATGACGATCGAGCTGCCTCCGGTGAACCCCGCGCAGGCGCCGCTGCAGCCCCCGCCCGTGCGCGGCATCTTCTGGCCCGAGCGCTTCCCGGGCAAGGCGGCGCTCACCTTCGATGACGGGCCGCACCCGGTGAACACCCCCAAGGTGCTGGACGCGCTCAAGGGCGCGGGTGCCAAGGCCACCTTCTTCGTGCTGGGGAAGAAGGCGCGCGAGTACCCGGCGCTGATCCGCCGCATCGTCGCCGAGGGCCACAGCCTGGGGAACCACAGCGAGAACCACCCCGACTACGTCAAGGTGGACCGGGCCGAGGTGGTGCGGCAGCTCGCCGCGACACAGGCGGCGGTGGACGCGGCGCTGGGGCGCTCCTACCCGCTGTGGCAGGTACGGCCGCCGTACGGTTCGATGGACTCCGTGGTGAAGGACGTCATCCACGCCCAGGGGCAGATGGCGGTGCTGTGGAACGTGGACTCGTGGGACTGGCGCCACCGCAACGCCGACTCGCGCATCCTGTCGAGCATCTTCGCCGTGCCGGGCGGCGTGCAGTCCACCGGCGGTGCCATCCTCTTCCACGACATCCACCCGCAGACGGTGCGCGTGCTGGGCGAGGTGCTCACCCGGCTCAAGCGTCACGGGCTCGCCGTCGTGAAGACCGACGAGTTGCTGCGCCAGAAGTACCCCGAGGCCGCACCGCCCGCCGTGGCCTGAGCCCGGGCGGAGGCTCAAGGCCCGGAAGGGGATGGCGGCGGCGTCTCGCTCGTGAAGGTGTTCATCCAGGCGCGCAGGGCTTCCGGCTCCAGCGGCAGGTCATCCGGCCAGAGCCGGATGCTGCCGTCCTGTCCCGTGGAGACGAGGCGCTTGCCGTCCGGGAAGAAGACCACCGCCTCCACCTGCCCGGTGTGGCCTCGCAGCGCGCGGCTCTCGCCGGTGGCCACGTCCCACAGCCGCACGGTCTTGTCGAGGCTCGCCGAGGCCAGGCGCGTCCCATCGGGCGAGAAGGCCAGGCCCAGCACATCGCCTTGATGCGCCCTCAGCTCGCGGCGCGGCGCTCCCGTCCGCCCGTCCCAGAGCATCACGCGCCCATCCTTCAGGTTGCGGCTGGCCACCACGTCGCCCAGAGGCGAGTAGCGCACCTCCACGACGTCCCCACCGCCCGTGTTCTGGTGCAGGCTCTGGCCACTGCCCAGGTCCCAGAACACGAGCTGATCCATTCCTCCCATGACGAGGTGATGGCCGTCCGGGGAGAAGGCCACCGCGCGCACGGCGCCCTTGTGACCGGGCAGGGGGTGGGACTCGCCCGTCACTACGTTCCACAGTCGCACCGTGCCGTCATCGCCCGCGGAGGCAAGGCTGCCGCCATCGGGTGAGAACGCGAGCTGCCACACCTTCGCCCCGTGGGCTCCAAGCCGGCGTCCCTTGCCCGAGGCGGGCCTCCACAGCCACACGTCCCCCTTCTCATCCGCGGTGGCGAGGCTCCCGCCGTCCCCGGAGAAGGTGACGGTCGTGATGGGGGCCTCATGTCCCAGCAGGGGTGGCTGCGCGCTTCCGGTGGCGGACACGTACAGGTGAACCCGGCCATCCAGTCCCCCCGCGGCCAGCCACTGACCGTCCGGGGAGAAGCTCATCGCGTCCGGAGCGAAGCCGGGTGCCTCCAAGAGGGCTTTGCCCGAGGAGTCCTCGAGCAGCCGCAGCTCTCCCTGCTCGGACAGCGCGGCCAGCCGTTGGCCGTCGGAGGAGAGCACCAGCGAGCCCTGGGGACCCTCGCCCGCCGAGAGCACGTGGTGGGTCTTCGTCTCCATGGAGAAGAGGCGCAACTGCCCATTGAAGCTGGCCACGGCCAGGTGCCGGTCATCCGGCGAGAACAGGACGAGGTGAGCCTGTTGCCGGGGCCCTCGCAGCACGCGGAACTCTCCGGTCTCCAGCTCCCAGAGGATCGCCGTCCGGTCGGCGCTCGCCGAGGCGAGGTAGCGGCCATCCGAGGTGACATCCAGGCTGTTGACGAGCCCTTCATGGTGGCTGAGCTCCCGCGTCTGGCGCGTCGTCTGGTTCCACAGCCGGATCACCCCCTCCTGGGTGCCAATCGCCACCCAGGGTGTGCCCGGCACGAAAGTAAGCGCCGTGCCGATCCCCAGGTTCCGCGCCAGCCGCTGCCCCTGGCTGGCTCCGGGCGTCCATGCGTGGAGCTCTCCCTGGGTATCCACCGTGAAGAGGCGACCGTCCGGGGAGAATGTCCCCACCGTTGGCCGGACCTGCGTCCACAGCTGAAAGGACCCTTGCTCCACGTTCCCCAGGGCCGAAGCGGCGTTGCGGTGGCCTCGCACGAACACCCATGAGCCCAGCGGCGACGCCACCAGCTCCTCGATGCCCTCGACCCCCGTGTGGAACGTGCGGGCCTGCCCCGTGACCAGGTCCCAGGAATGAAGCACGTCATCCGTCTGGGTGGCGGCGAGCAGGCACCGGCCCTGGCAGCCCAAGGTGATCGCCGACACGGGCCCCGGCAGCGTCGAGAGGACCTTGACCTCCTGGGTGGTGGGGCTCCACTGGCGCAGGACGCCTTGTCTGTCGCTGGAGAGGAAGCCCTGGCCTCCCGGGAGCACCCGGATGCGCCACACCTCGTCTTCGTGCCCCTGCAACAGGAGCGGCGCCCTGCCCTGCTCGAGGGCCCAGACGCGCAGCGTACGGTCGTCGCTGGCGGAGACGAGCGCCTTGCCATCGTCCGTGAAGGCGATGTCATTGATGTGCTGGGTGTGACCGCGCAACACGGTGACGAAGCCATGGGCCTGGGCGTCCGCTGCGATCGTCCGCGCGGCGGACCAGCGCTCGAAGTCGGGCGGCAGCTGCCGGAGCGGCTCGAGGGCTTCGTTGGGGGCCTCCTCCACGGTCGCCCGCGCCTTGGTCAGCAGGAGCTCATCGGTCTGGGCCCGCGCCTGCCGCCGGGCCTCATGGGCGGCGTCTCGCTCGGCGGAGACCCGACGGAAGCTCTCCACGCCCAGGGTGGCGAGCAGCAGCAGGGCCACCGCCGTAACCGACACCGCGGCCCGGTAGCGCCGCACGAAGCGGCGCACCAGCTCCATCCGCGAATACGCGTACGCCCCGACGATCTGTCCCGTCTGGAAGCGCCGCAAGTCCTCCGCCATCTCGCGCGCGGTGGGGTAGCGCTCGGCGGGCTGGCGCGCCATCGCCTTGGTCACGATGGCCAGCAGGTCCCTCGGGATGAAGTCCTGGAGGCTGGCGAGCAGGGGCGGCGGGCCGCTCATCACCCGCGCCAGGACCTGATCCGAGGTCTCCCCCTCATAAGGACGGGAGCCCGCGAGCAGGTGATAGAGGATGGCGCCCAGGGAATAGACGTCGGCACGCTCGTCCACGGGCTGGCCCGCGGCCTGCTCCGGTGGCATGTACGCGGGAGTCCCCATCACCGTGCCGACACGGGTCAGGCCTCCATCCATGGAGTTGCCCCCGGCAGAGCGGGCATCCGGAGCGGCGGGGCTCTCCGTGCGGGAGAGATCCTTGGCCAGACCCCAGTCGATGACCACCGTCTCACCGAACCCTCCCACCAGGACGTTGGCGGGCTTGAGGTCGCGGTGGATGATCCGCTCGGAGTGGGCATAGGCCATGGCCTCGGCCACCGCCAACACATGAGGCAAGAGGGCCAGCCGCTCCTCCAGCGTCCGGGGCTCGGAGAGGACGTCCGCGAGCGAGCGTCCGGAGACGAGCTTCATCGAATAGAAGAGCTCGCCGTCGGGCCAGCGGCCCGCCTCGTACACCGGCATGATCGACGGGTGCTGCAGCCGAGCGGTGACGAGCGCCTCGGTCATGAAGCGGGACTCGGCCTCCGGAGAGGGCGAGAGCATCTGCTTGAGGGCCACGGGCCGGCCGAGCCTCAGGTCCCGGGCGCGGAGGATGCGGCCGATGCCGCCGTGCGCGAGCTCTCCCTCCACGAGGTAATACGCGGGGTCCACCATGGGCACCCGCTGGCCTGGAAGGGGATTCTCCGGGAGCACCCGAGGTGATGGCAGCGTGGCGGCATCCCCGATGCCGGAGACTTCCGGAAGCGAGGAGGGAGGCTTGGATGGGACCGACGCGTCGGTGGAGACACCCGCTTCGACGGGTCTGGCCTGACTCATGAATGCCCTCTGGGGATACGGGCGCGGAATCTAACAGGGCGACACGAACCACTCCCAGTCCCTGGAGTCCGCGGGGAAAGGGTTCCAACGCCGCGAGGCGAGCACCTCGGCCCTCCAGGCCGAGAGCCCTCCTTTCATGGGCCAGGCCCGCGTCACGGTGCTGCGACGGCTCCCCTGGAAGTTGAGCAGCAGCATGCGGTTGACCCGGTTGACGACGCTGGGCGGTGCCCCGTCGCGCAGATGGAACTCCGCGGCCTGAAGAACCCCTTGCTGCCCCTCGGGGCTCGAGGGCAGTACCTCCTCATGGACGGGCCAGAGCCCCAGCAGCGGAGGAACCACGTTCTCGAGCAGAGCGGCGTGGACCCGGTCGTGGCCGTCGAGCAGCAGCCACTTGCCGAGGAGATCCACGTAGAGCAGCAACGCGGGAGGCAACGTCCCGTCACGCGCGCGCTTGCGCCAGCTCTTCACCCGGCCGTCCTCTTCGGACGAAGGCGCGCGCAGGGGCACGACGGCCCCCTGGAACATTCCCTCTTCCGAGGGAGGCCCGTACGCCGTCCAGTCCTCCACCCAGAAGCGCTCGAAGCGCAGGATCCCTTCGAGGGAGTGCGGCGAGGAGGGAGGCTGGCCAAACCGCCACTCCATCGTACTGATGGGGTAGCGATCCGCCTCAGGGGCGCGAATGGCGCGCACCGGGCGCAAGCACCAGCGCCCCGCGTGGAGCATCGGATGTTCGGGCTGGGCCAGGGCGCGCCCCATGCGCCACATCCACGCCTCCCACCAGAGCGAGGAGTCTGGAGCATGCGTCACCTCGCGCACCTCAGACGCCGACAGCGGAGGGAGCCCCGAGGGAACTCCCGGCGCTCCCCGAAGGAAGCCGCACCGGTCCCACCAGCCGTCGATTCGCAGCCAAAGCAACGGCTGGCCTCCACTGCTCAGACGTAGCCGGTAGCCCGGCACGGCATCGAAGTGCAAAGCGGGACGTTGGGCCCAGGGGCCCTCCTGGGGAACGTCCAGCAGCAGCCCTGGACCCGCCAGGGGCAATCCCCATTCGCGCGTGTCATCGGGAGTGAAGGCCACGCTGCGGTGCATCCCCGCTCCTCCGTGAGTCGCTGCCGGTCAGGCGCTTCATCCATAGCAAATTCCCGCCTTCCGCAGCTCAGCGGCTACTCTATGAAGAGGCCCCTCTCTGCCACCGCCGTCTACCCGTGGAGTCTCCCGTGAAGGTCTACCTCGATGACGAACGTGCGACCCCCGATGGTTGGGTGGCAGCACGATGGCCAGAGGACGCCATCGCTCTGCTGGAGACCGGCCAAGTCACGGCGATCAGCCTCGACCACGATCTCGGAGATGACCTCCACGGGACTGGATATGACGTCCTGTGCTGGATCGAAGCCGCCGTGGCGACGCGCGGTTTCATCCCTCCGCGCATCTCCATTCATTCGGCAAACCCTTCGGCCAGGCAGAAGATGCAGTTGGCCGTCGAGCGGATCGACCGCTTCCTGAAGCCCTGACCGGCAACAACCCTCGTCGCGCTGTTGCCGACCCTTTCAACGGCCCCCCGGGCTCATGCCCCCTTGTCGAGCAACTCCAGGTTGTGTCGGCACTCCGAGTTGTTGGGTTCCGCGCGGAGGCAGGCGCGGAAGTCGTCCTTCGCTTCCTCCAGCCGGCCAGCTCTCGCGTAGGCCACGCCCCGGTGGAAGCGGTAGAGCGGGTGGTCCGGCACCAGGAGCACTGCGGCATCCAGTTGCGTGATGGCCTCCTCGAGGTCTCCGGCCTCCAGCCTCAGGACACCCAGCAGGTCCCGCGCATCCGCCAGGGATGGGTTCGAGGCGAGCAGTTGCCGCAGCTGCTTCTCCGACTCGTCGGGCCGATCCGTGAGCTTCAGCAGCCGCGCGAGGTTCCAGCGCGCCTCGGCGTAGTCCGGGTTCACCTCCAGCGCGCGGCGAAAGTATTTCTCGGCGGAGGCGTAGCTTTTCTCCTCCAGATCCAACATGCCGAGGTTGTTGTAGGCCTGCGCGAACTCCGGGTTGTGGCGCAGCGCTTGGATGAAGAACTCCCGCGCCCGTGCCTTGTCGTCCTGGCAATACAAGGAGATGAGTCCCTTGTTGGCCAGCGCCTCTGGATAGTCCGGGGAGAACTCGAGCGCGTGATCACAATAGGCCTCCGCGGTCTTGCAGTCCCGTGCGTTGAGGGACTCCACGCAGGCGTTGTTGTGACCGACGGCATTCGGGTGTGGGAGCTTCCGGCTCAGACAGCCGGCGAGAAGGAGCACTGGGAGCACGGCCAGAGAACGCATCCTTCCACTGTAGACTGCTCCCTGACGCATTGACGATGCCAGCGCCTCGGACCCAGGCTGGAGCGCACCCAGGAGGAACGGATGAGACGGAAGGACGCGCTGCTCTTCACCGGGATGATGCTGCTCACCCAGCAGGCCTCGGGAGCGGAAGGGTTCCGCGCCATCCTGGCCTCCGAGGCAGCGCCGGGACACACCCGCTACGAGACGGTGCAGGTCGATACGAGCGGCAAGGTCCAGCGCCGGGCGGGGATCGTCCTCCTGGTGGACGGCAAGCCCCAGGAGCTTCAGGTGTCCACGGTCTCCGGCCCCCAGAAGTGTGGCAAGACGAGCGAGGGCTTCATCCAGAACCGCTTCCACCTCGTGCCCGTGGGAGGAGGCGCCGGCCGGGAGCTGCTACCTCCAAAGAAGGACTGCCACGAGGAGAGCCGCATGCGCACCGGCCCCATCACCGCCATCGCCGGGCCCTACCTGAGCCTCGATGCGGGCGGGCAGGTGCGCATCCCTGTCCCGGAGACGATCGATCTTCGCACGGGCAAGTCCGTGCCCATGGCGAGCCTGAATCCCCAGTTCCCCACCCTGGCCCGCCAGGCCTTCGATGCACTCGAGCGCGACTGCATCCGCTTCGACCCCAAGCTGCGGTACGGACTGCACTGGAACGACTCGTACCAGCTCGCGGTCTACATCTACTGGAGGCGCCCCGAGGAGTACTGCGAGGACGGAAAGGAAGAAGCCCCCAACGGAGAGCTGCTCCTCACCCAGGGGCCGCTTCGGGCGTATGGCGCCGAGCCCGCGACGCTCAAGGGCAAGGCGGGCGAGATCTTCATCGCCGAGGACCGCTCTCTGATGGCAGAGCTAGGGGGTAAGGCCATCGAGCTGGCCTCCGATGCCAATCTGGTGGGCTGGGAAGCCGATGCGAACCTGCCTCCAGAGGCGTTCGCGCCAGCTGCCTCGCTGGCCGCCGAGGAACGACTGGTGGAGGGAATACTGGCCGAGGTCCCCCTGGCTCCCTCTCGCAGCGAGGAGTTGCTGCGCGATGCGGAGAAGCAGCTGAAGCGCCTGGAGTCCCTGGGCTCGACGCAGGTGGCTTCCTTGAGGGCGCGCCTCGATGCCGCGGCGCACCCGCTGCGCGGAGCGACGGTGGAGTTGCTCGACGCGGGCGCGGGCTCCGAGCGGCTGGATGCACTGCAGCAGAAGCTCGAAGCCGAGGGAGCCCGGGTGGTCAAGCGGGGCCCGGCCCAGAGTCCCCGCAAGTTCGATGCCTACTACCTCGTCCTGCCCGATACCCTGCTCGGCAGGGCCTTCGCCAAGCTGGCCGACGTCCGGTCATCGGAGCTCCGGAGCCTGGACTGGCAGAGCCCTGGCCAGATCGTGGTGGTGCTGGGAGGGAAACCTTGACGGGGCTCGTGCGCTGCTGAGGCCTAGGACGCCTGGGGGCCCTGTTGGGGCTGGTGGAGTTCGTACAGCCGGATATCCGCGGTGGCTCCAGGCATCCGCACCATTCGTTGGAACCGGAAGCCCAGCGTCTCGAGAAGCTTGATCGAGCTTTGATTGTCGGGGTCCACGATCGCCAAGACGTGCTCCAGCCCCAACTTCGTCCTGCTGTGGGAGAGCACGGCGCTCGCCGCCTCTCGCGCGTAGCCCTGCCCCCAGAAGCGGGGGAAGAACGCGAAGCCGATATCCGCATGCGGTAGGCCCTCGCGCTTGATCAGGCCACACATGCCCATGAGCGTGCCGTCCTCCTTCCGCTCGACCCGGTACAGCCCGAAGCCGTGGCTGGCGTACATGACGAGGGGCCCCTTCTGGAGGTAGGCGCGGGCACCGTCGAGATCTCTCACTCCCCTGTCGCCGATGAACCGCAGCCACGAGGGCTCGTTGACCAGTTCGAGAATGAAGGGTGCGTCCTCGAGCGTGAGCTCGCGAAGAATCAGCCGGTCCGTATCGAGAATCATCGTGGCGCTACCCTCTCACGAAGCACGCCGCCATCCTCCATGCGGCTTGACCGTCCAAGGATGGGGGACATACTGGGAGTGAACAAGGAGGAAGCACGCATGAGCAACTCACGGAAGGCCCTGGGGGTACTGTCCTGGCTGGTTCTGGCCGCATGTGGTCCTGAGGCGAACCTGCCCTCGGTAGGGAGCGCTGAAGCGCTGAGCACCAGCCCCCAGCTCATCCGTGCCGAGCACCCCATCCGAGACCAGTACGTGGTCGTGCTCGCGCAGCCGCCCGAGGGCGTGACGACCCAAAGCGTGTCCTCGATGGCGACCACGCTCGCGGCCCGTCATGGCGGACAGGTGCTCCAGGTCTACGAGAGGGCCTTGCGTGGCTTCGCGGTGCGCATGACGGAGGAGCAGGCGCTCGCGCTCGCCCGCAACCCGGCGGTGGCCTCCGTGGAAGAGGATGGCCTGGTGCAGGTCGACTTCGTCCAGTCCCCTCCGGGCAACGTGGGGAAGGACCGCATTGATCAGCGCAACCTGCCGCTCGACAACCAGTACACCTACTTCGGCACCGGCGTGGGCACCCACGCCTATGTCATCAGCACGGGCATCCGCACGACCCATACGGAGTTCGGTGGCCGGGCCACCGGCGACTTCACCGTCATCTCCGACGGCAATGGCGCAAGCGACTGCAACGGTGTCGGCACCCACTGGGCCGCGGTCATCGGTGGCAACACGTACGGCGTGGCCCGGAGCACCCGCTTGCACTCGGTGCGCGTGCTGAACTGCACGGGCACGGGCACCACCTCCGGTGTCATCACCGGCGTGGACTGGGTGACCGCCAACCACATCAAGCCGGCCGTGGCGCTGCTCGGGCTCAGCGGCCCCGCCAGCGCCGCGCTGGACGCGGCCGTCAACAACTCGATCGCCGCTGGCGTCACCTATGTGGCGTCCGCCGGCAGCAGCGGCGGGGATTCATGCACGCAATCTCCGGCCCGCATCCCCGCGGTCTTGACCGTGGGCTCCTCCTCCGCCACGGATACGGTGAGTTCCTTCTCGGGCACTGGCAGCTGCGTGGACCTGTTCGCGCCAGGTGCCAACATCATCTCGGCCTGGCACACCAACGACACGGCCGTCTCCAACATCAGCGGCTCGGTGGGCGCGGCCTTCGGCGCGGGCGCTGCTGCGCTCTGGCTGGAGGTCGTCCCTTCGGCCACGCCCGCGGCGGTGAACTCGGCGATCATCAGCAACGCCACCACCGGAGTGCTGACGCCGCCTCCCACGCCGCCCACCCCGAACCGGCTGCTGTACACGGGCTTCATCGGCTCGCGGCTGAGGGCAGGTACCCCCGTCAGCGACATCTCCAACCCGCAGGCGGATGTGCGCTACTTCCGGCTGGAGGTTCCGGTGGGCACCACGCAGCTGACCTTCAGCACCAGCGGTGGGACAGGCGATGTGGACCTGTATGTCAAAGCCGGAACGCTGCCCTCCACCAGCACCTATGACTGCGCTCCCTTCATTACCGGCAACGCGGAGACCTGCATCCTCAACGCTCCGACACCGGGGACCTGGTACGTCATGCTCCACGGCTTTGCTCCATTCTCGGCCGTGTCGCTGACGAGCACTGTCACGCAATAGCAACCTCGTCGGAGGATGCATGCACATGAACCTCCAGGCGTGCAGCGCGCTGCTCCTCTTCATCTCCGCCTGCGCGACGACGGAGCCGAGAGCCAAAGCCCCGCGCCCCCACAGCCAGCGGCTCGCCAACCTTCAGAGCGCGGCGCAGTTGCCCTGGCGAGACGATGGGCGGTGTGTGGTGCAAGAGGCATCCCAGCCCTGGGCCGCACTGGTGGAGCGGTGCTACTACGCTCTCGATACGCGGAAGGTCCGCTTCAACGATAGCGAGGGGCGGTGCGCGGTGGCCTCAGCGGGAGCGATCGCCATGCCAGCGATGGTGGGGATTTGCCTGCTGTCCCAGCCCTACCTGGCAGTGGGAGCCGTGGTCGTCATCGGCGTCGTGGTGGTGGGCATCGCTATCTCTGAGGAACTGGAGGCTCATGAGCGCAGCCACCGACCTGGCCCCGAGGCTGAGGACTCGGTGGAAACCGCAAGGCCCGAGTCCCCACCGGTTGCGCCGACAGCGAGAGTTCAGCCAAGCGGGTTGGGCAGAGACTGGTTTCCCCCTCAGCCCCCAGCATCACCGGATCCGCGAGAGCGTCGGTCGGAATGCACTCCCAAGCGAGTGCCACCCAAGGGGGGAAACTCCTTGCACAACACGTGTGCCGACAATGTCCCGCTCAACTCCTTCCGGGGCGCCAACGCGCTCGTCAACGGTAAAGCCTTCGATGCGCTGCAACCGGCCACACGCACTCTCTGGGAGGTCAAGACCGACAACTTCGACACGTACTCGCCCGCCCTTCAGAGCATCGTGAGCAGGAAACAAGTGATGGAACTGCGTTCGTCTCGGACACGGGGAGCTGGGCCGGTGCAGCCCCGCGCGCGTCCAAGCTCGCCTGCCGGGCCCGCGCGCGCCGCGTCGGACACGGGAGCTGGTCCCGGTGCAGCCCGCGCGCGCCGCGTCGGACAGGTGGAGCCGGGCGCGGCGCAGCCCCCGCGCGTCGAGGCGGGCCTGCCGGGCCTCATGGAGCCCGCGCGCATCGGTCAGGTGGAGCGGGCCCCGTAGAGCCCTCGCGCGCGTCGGACAGATGGAGCGGGGCGCGGTGGAGCGCGCCAGGATGAGAGAAACCGTCGAGGGCTCCCAGCTCAGCCCGGTGGAGCGCGCGCGTCGGACAGCGCCAGCTTGCCCGTGGAGGCCGCAACGATGTTGGGCACGTTGTGATCGGTGGGAGCTGGCAAGCGTCCAGGCAGGCCGTGGAGCCGCGACGACCTGGGAGCGTGGCGAGCAACCCGGCAGGCATGACACCCGAAGCGGGGCGGCGCCACCTGGGAAGGAAGCGGGGACGTGGCGAACAGCCAGGCGTCAGCATCGGGCGGGAGCCGCCCCCGCAGGGTGGGCGGGGGTGCAAAACGGGCGTCACCCGTCGGCTCCTCCTCTTCTCTGTTGCAGCCCTCTAGCCTGCGCCCTTGCTCGCAAGAAGGGGGGTGACACGTGAATCTTTGGCGGCTGCTGTGGAAGGCCGAAGCGCTGTTCCTGGTGTTGTGCGTGGGGTGCAGCAGCATCCCGAAGGTCCCCCGCGTGGAGGACACCGGCCAGGGTAGAGCCGTTGTCCACCTTCCCCGCACCGCTGACGTGCAACCCGTCGTGGTGGACCGCGAGGAATTCCAGCAGGCCATGAGGCGCCTTGCGCGTGAGGTGCGGCTGTCAGGCACTCCGCGTCAGACGGTGGAGAAGATGTTTCAGATGGACCCGCAGTTCGGCAACTACCTCTGGCTGCAAAAGGACCGGAAGCTGGTGTCGCTGGGGCCGGGCGAGCCTCTGGAAGGGGCGTTGACGAAAGACGACCTTGCGACGGCGGAGCGCTACCGGCTCTGGTGCCAACGCGTTTACAACGTCTACGGCGACTGTCTCGGGGGGGCGCTGGTGGCAGGGCGCTACCTGGACATGCACGGCCGCTACATCTGGGCACTGGCTCTCAGTAAGAGCCCGGTCATTGACGAGATGAAGAAGGCGCTGGGGGAGATGGTGGAAGTGCGCGCGCTCATCCAAACGGTCTTGTGGACGTTGGGGTCCATGCTGCTGATCATGGCGATCAACCCGGTGGCTCCGGCGCTGGTGGCGGTGATCGGAGTGGGACTGATTCTGTATGTCGGCGTTGACACGCTGATCAACCTGGTGAACGGCTGGAGTCGGTTGATGGACGAGGTGAAGGTGGCGGCCACCTTCGAGCAGATCCGCGATGCGGGAGAGCGTTTCGGGAAGATCATCGGGCGAGAGGCAGCGCGCGCGTTCGTCTTGCTGCTGATGGCGGCCATCGGCTCGACGGCGCAGCTGTTCGCGGCAAAGGTGCCAACGCTGCCCGGCTCGGCGCAGGTGGCCGCGCAGGCCGAGGGCACGGCCAGAATCTCGGTGTCCGCGTTGGGCTCGGTGGAGGAGATCGCGCTCGGCGCCGAGGGCGTGAGCGTGACGGTGGCGGCCACGGCAGTGACGATGGGAGCCAGTGGCAGTGGCGGCACGGGCCCCTGTATCGAGACGCACCACATCGCCACTGTCTGCAACGACAAGGACACCAAACGTGGGGGCCCGTGGACACCGAGGTTCCGGCAGATCTTCGCCAAGGCGGGAATGTCGATGGAGGATCCGGCGAACAAGATGCCTCTGCCGGGCCACTATGGACCGCACCCTGAGCGGTATCACCAACTCGTCCTCAAGGAACTGGACGATGCCACGTTGAACTGTCGTAGCGTCGTGGAGTGCCGTGAGGGGTTGACGCGGGCCCTCAAGGCTCTGGCGAAGGAAATCGCAACCCCGGGGACAGAGCTGAACCAACTCGTCACCCGGCAGTAACCACATTAAACGGAGCCTATGCCCAAGCGTTTTTTCGAACTAGCCGACGATGTGAATGTCCCGCACCGATGGCACCTTGACATGCCGACGAACAGTCGCGGCGAGCAAGTGGACGAGGGGCTTTTCAGGCGCGGGGCCCCCGTCCACATCACGGATCGCTTGAGGATTACCGTCGAGATCGCGGGCCAGCCGCTGGACTTCACTTTTGCAGCCGTCGGCCTCCCGGTGGTCCATGTCCGCGTGGCGTCTATGTTCGCGGAGATGGCCCCGGACGACGTGCAACTGATCCCCGTGGACGTGGCGGGCCAACCGGATCAGCACCTCATCCTCGTGGCCACGCGCCTCATCCGCTGTATCGACGAA
This sequence comes from Hyalangium ruber, assembly GCF_034259325.1. NCBI lineage: Bacteria > Pseudomonadati > Myxococcota > Myxococcia > Myxococcales > Archangiaceae > Hyalangium > Hyalangium rubrum. The sequence continues at coordinate 555,827 of NZ_JAXIVS010000004.1, forward strand.
CAGGCGTCCCGGATCCGTCTCTGGACTCACGAAGACGGAGCCCCGCACATGGTCGGTCGCTATGCCTCCGTGCGTGACATGCGTATCGACAAGGCCAAGGCGGGCAGCGCCAACGTGTTCCGTTGCGAAGGGTGGATAGGCCCGCTGATCGTCTCCGGGGAGATCAAGGACGCATTGGAGGGCATGGGCGCCACAGGCACGAGGTTCGAGGAGGTCTAGTCCGGGCTTGGAGGGGCGGCGTCCCGCGTCGGACAGCGCCAGCTCGGGCCGTGGAGCGGGCCGCGTCGGACATGGGGAGCTGGGCCGGTGCAGCCCTCGCGCCTCCAGGCTCGCCTGCTGGGCCGGTGCAGCGCGCGCCACGTCGGACACAGGAAGTTGGGCCGGTGCAGCCCCGCACGTCGAGGCTCGCCTGCTGAGCCTCGTGGAGCGTGCGCCACGTGGGGCACGGAGAGCTGGGCCGGTGCGGCCCTCGCGCCTCCAGGCTCGCCTGCTGGGCCGGTGCAGCGGAACTGCAGCGCGAGCGCAGCCTCGCAATGGCCTGTGGATTTGACTTCCAGGTTGGCGTGCGCAGCGCCGCGCACAAAGCCGCTCTGGAGCGTGAGGCCCCCGACCTCACCATCGTCATCATGACCTGGTGCTGAGCAGCAGCCGCCACCAGGCTTGCGACCGGAGTGGACACCGCTCAAGGTTCATCATCTATGGGAACGTGGCTCAACCTTGCCTTCATCCAAAGTGCGGACACGAACCAGGTAGAGAAGGAACTCTCGCGCTTGTTGACGGAGGGAGGCCGACGGCTCACGACGCCCAAGCCGCGAACTCCAGCCCCGTACGATCCCATGCAATATGGGCTCGGCGACGAAGTTCAACGCTGGGGCGTGGCGGGCTTTCAAGGCGCCCCGGGTTGGACAGTGCTGCGCACCGCGCCCTTCGAGCTGCTCATGCAGGGCAACCCGCCGCTTCTCGCACGCCTTGCCGCGCGCCTGGGCGTGCCAGCCTTCCAGTACAACATCTACGATTCCACCTCGGACTTCCTGCTGGAGGTGGATGGCGGTGGGCGCGTGGAGCGCTCCGGGTTCGTGGGAGTGGATGTGACGCGCTACTGGGGCAGCCACCCTCCAGAGGACCGCTTCAACGTGCGCTTTCACCTCATCGACCCATCAGCCGTTGCTTCATGGGCAGCGGAGGCGATGCCAGAGGCACGCGTTGCCGGGTGGTGGCCCGACTCCAGCAGTGCACAGGAGCAGGCGGACCTGCTGCATTGGCTCGGCGAGATAGGCGCCGACATCGACCGTGGCGTCTACACGTGGCGAGCCCATCCCGCCCATGTCGTTCGGAAGCTCGCGAGCGCACCAAGCGTCTTTCTCCCCACCGAGGGGTGCGTTGACGAGGCCATCATGACCGTGTTCGGTGGGCCCAATTCCACGCACTGCGACAACCTTTTCCTCGTGCAGACGCTCGTCCCTCACGCGCGCATGCCGGTGGCTGGGTTCGTGCTGTACGCAGAAATCTGAGGTGACGCCCGACATGCGGCCCTCGGCCGTATAGGTGTATCAGACGCTGCCGCGCTAATTCCCTCGAATAACGGTCAGTCCCTGGTCGGTGAGCACGAGCAGCATGCTCGGCGTTACGGTGGGTTCGTAGACGAGCTGCAAGACGCGTTGACCCGACACCTCTTGCACTCGAGCCAATGTCACGCCGTCCGGTTCGAGCCGCCAGAGGCCCGCGCCATTGGTGCCGATGTAGAGCGCGCCATCGTCCGTCGCCTTGAGCGCCAGGATTCGCTCCATCGGCAGCCCGGCCAGCTTCGACCAGTTGCCCGTGGAGCGGGACTTCGGCGTCATGGCCCAGACACCGAACTCCGCGCTGCCCAGGTAGTAGCGGCCCGATACCGTCTGCTCGAAGGCGCGCCAGAGATCATTCTCCGCCTGGCTGTTGAGCTGCTCGTTGAACCCCTTGAACCTCCAGGGCGTCGGCCCTACCCAGGTGTACTCGCGGTCCCACTCCTCGAGCTTCCCGCTCGGGATGAGCACTCCGAGCATCTGCTCGTTCGCGACCAGGACATCTCCGTTGGGCGCGATGCCGAGCCCGTGCATCTGCGGGCATTGGAGCGACTCGGCCTTAGAGCCATCCGGCTCCGTGGTGATGAGATACCAGCCCGGGTGACGGTGGCTGTTGTACGTGAGCCCCTGGATGCGCGTCACCCCGTGGTTCGTCGTGATGTAGAGGTCCCCGCGATACGGACCGCGCGTCACCCTCGCGCAGCTCAGCACGGTGCGGTCCTCCTCGTAGTGGAAGTCGTTCGTGTTGTGGATGCCGATCTGCTTGCCCGCGTTCGACGCACCGGTGGTGCGCCAGATGTGCTCCTCGAGCGCGACGGTTCCATCCGGCTGGAGGCGGACCGCGTCGAGGTCTCCCTTCTGGTACTCGGCATAGCGCTCGGGCGTGTAATTCGCCTCGCCCGGTCCTGGGATGTACGTGCGCTGCGAAATCCCTTCCGCCCGCTTCATCTCAGCAGCGCGGTACCCCACATATGCGCGCCCGGCCTCACCGCCACAGATGACCGTCGAGCCGATGGCCAGTGAGTCTCGGCTGAATGGCTGGCGCGCCTGTCCCACGCCCGAGGTCCACGTCGGAGCCGTATCCCCCGGACGCAGCACGCCGATGCGGTGGCCGTCGAGGAGCCACAGGTTCAGCCCTTCATCGAGCCCCACGCTCTGCGGTGTGCCGACGCCATACGACCGCGTGTAGTTGAGCATCGCGTCCGTGGGCCATGGCCCCGCGTCCGGTGTCCCTGCATCCGGCGGTGTGCCGGCGTCGGGCTCCGTCCCCCCGTCCTCCCCGGGCGTGGAGTCCGGGGGAGTGCCGGCATCCACAGGGGGAACGGAAGGGGGCTCGGAGGGAACTTCGTTTCCCTCTGGGGAACCGGGCTCCTCAGTTGTCTCCAAGGGGTCGACTGTCCTGCTCCGGTCACCGCATCCCACCGAGAACAATGCGATGACCGCGAGCCCTGCCCCCACCGCGCCTGCGCGAATGCCCATCCATGCCTCCGTCAGCAGAGGTCTGTTCGCAAATCTCGGGCCGCGGTGGATTCGATCAACGAGATCCTCTGCATGATTTTTCACCCTCCCGGCTCTCTTCATTCGTGGGCGGTTGGTTCGAGCCCGCGGATGTGAATTCCAGGGGGAAAAATCGTGACGCACATGAACAAGTATCTGCTGGCCTGGATGTTCCTTCAGTTGCCCGTGCTAGCGCACGCCGGCACTCCAGCCGCCACAGGCGCAGTGGCTCCACTCTCGGACGCCGAGCGCTATGCCAAGCGGTGTCAGTCCCAGTCGGCCCACCGCATCGCCAAGCCTCAGGGGACGATGCTCTGGGGCACCAAGCGCAGCTGGGATACCGAGAAGCTCGCCCCCGAGCTCAGCAGCGTGCTCGTCTCAGCCGCCCTCGAGCCCTTGCGGCAGGCGGATGGGGACGTGAAGGCGCTGAAGATCGAAGGCGGGCGCCTGGTCGCCGTGCCCTCCGCGGCCAAGAGTATCGTCGGCACCGTGCTCCAGGGCACCGACAGCGCCGGCAAGCCCGTGGAGGTGTCCATCTGCGGCGCCGAGCCCTCCCACGAGGACCCCGGGATGGTCTGGTACCGCATCGAGGCCTGGAACGCGGTGGCCCAGGAGTGGGAGAACCCCTGCGTCGCCCTGAACAACGTGCCCGATCCCCGAGCGCTCGCCGTGAGCAGCCTCTGGGATGAGAGCGGCGCGAGCAAGGCGGTCCCCGGCAGGTTCACCTTCGCCTGTGAGAACGGTGCCATCACCAAGTGCGTCCGCTGGGGCTACAAGCCCTGGGCCAGCCGCGACGGGCAGCCGCTGGCGGACCTGCACCAGGCCTGTACCCGCATGGCGCGTGCCGACTACTGCGGCAACGGCCGCAGCCATACCCACCAGGACACCACCATCGATATGTACGATCGGCTCGGCATGCTCACGCGGACCCACGAGGCCTCGGCGGAGTGGGATCCCGCGAGGGCCTCTTTCGAGGCGGCGTGGGGGCCCGACGGAGCCACCTGCCTGGCACGCACCCGTGACGGCCGCGCGTTGGCGACGGTCCTCCAGGAGTGTCCCAACCGCTTCCGTACCAACATGGCGGTGGAGCTGGGCGAAGGCGATCGCTGCACGACTCGGCGCGTGGACGTGAGCCCCGGGGCAGCGCTGCTGCGCAACCACTCGTATGGAGCCTCCACGGGCGGCGTCTCGCAAGGCGAGGGCCCGTAGGACACCTCGCGCGTGCGCCCCCGTGTCAGCCGTGCTCGGGCAACGGGGGCACCCCGTCTTTTTCCCCCAGGAGCTGGCTGAGGCTCAGCTCCAGCTGGCTGTTGACGACCGCCAGGAAGCTATCGAAGTCCCGGGTGGACAGGCCCAGGCGCGACCGCAGGTGGCGCCGGGTCTCCTCATAGACCGTCTGCCGCGCACTCTTCAGCCATCGAGAGACCGTCGATTGATTCACGCGAAACAGCGAGGCCAGCTCATACATCGAGAGCTGATCGACGAAGTAGAGGCGCAGCAGGTGCCGCTCGTCCGCCGCGAGCGCGGAGAAGGCTTCACGCATGGCCTGGCGAAAGTCCGCGTGGTGGCGCCGCTTGATGAGATCCAGTTCCGCGTCGACCCCTGGCGCCGGCAGTGCCGCGAAGACGGTGTCCGCATCGTGCTCGGGCGCGGGCTTCTCGACGGCCTGAAGCTTGATAGCGATGCGCACGGCGGAGACACGCACCCAGTTCATCAGCGCGCCTCGCCCCGTATACTCGACGATCTTGGGTGGCCCTTCGGGCGTGGCGACCAGGATCTTCACACGCGCCAGTTGGCAGACATCATCGATCACCACCTCGGGTTGCTTGGACCCCCGAAGCAGCGCCGGCAGCTTCGCCAGGTAGTGCCGATCGAAGTTCTCGAGCGCGGCGGGAACCCCGTGCAGACAAGCACATGCCAGGTAAAGCTCCGCCAGCGACAACTGCTCGAGGAGCGGCGCGATGGGGCTGTCGGGACTTGCCTCGGGCAGCCGCTGAGCGAGGTGAATCACAAACATCCTGGCAGGGAGCTCCACCGTCGGCCATTTCGCGCGGCCGCCCTGCCAAACGCTCACCAGCAGGTTTTCAAGTGCTTGGGAATCCGCGGGTGGCGCGAGGCGCGCCTTCGTGTGCGCGAGAAACGTCGCGGCCAACTCCCCATCACGCCCCTGGTCCATGGTTTGCCTGTACCATGCGCTTCACAAAGCCAGCAATGGGTGCCATTGAACCCAGCCGACTGAATAGGTAGTTTGGTGCCCCTCGACTCCATGCGTCAGTCCAGCTCCAGCCATCGTGGGCACGGCGCTTCCAGCTGCCTGACGGACGAGCTCCTCGTCGATCTCCTCGACGGCAGGCTTTCGAACGAAGAGCTGGAGCGGGCCCATCGCCACGCCACGGATTGCGCCGACTGCAGGGTTCTGTTGGCCGAAGTCACCCGCGGCGGCCTGGGAGAAGCGCCGGAAATCCCTGGGCCCGCCGTCCCAGCCATGGATGGCGCGCCGGAACCGGGCCTCTCGTGGACACCGCCCGAGGTGTTCAACGAGTTCCGTCTCGAGCGGCTGATTGGCCGGGGCGGCATGGGCGTCGTCTACCTGGCGCACGACACCTCACTGGATCGCCGTGTGGCGGTGAAGTTCATTGCCTCGAGTCAGCCCGAGCCCTGGGTTCGTGCGTACTTCGAGACCGAGGCGCGCGCGCTCGCTCGACTCCAGCACCCGAACGTCGTCACGGTGTTTCGCGTTGGCGAAGTCCTGGGACACCCGTACATCGCCTCCGAGTACATCGCCGGCCAGAGCCTCGCGGAGCTGCCCCTGCCGCTGCCGTGGCGCCAGGTGCTCACCCTTGGCATTGGCCTTGCCAGAGGGCTCGCGGCGGCCCATCGCCAGGGCGTGCTCCATCGCGATCTCAAGCCATCCAACGCCATCATCAGCGAGGAGGGCGAGGTCAAGCTGCTCGACTTCGGGCTGGCCGATCACTTCGAGCCAGGTGCGGCCTCGACCTCTGGAAGCGCGCAGCTCGTCGTCGGCACGCTGCCCTACATGGCACCCGAGCTGCTGGAGCGTGCTCCGGCGACGCCGCGAAGTGATCTCTATGGCCTGGGCCTCATCCTCCGCGAGCTCTGCACGGGGGAGATGCCGCGCCGTGCCTCCGCGCGGTCTGCGCAGGACTTCACGTCCCCCGCACTCTGGCCGGGCGTCGATCCGGACTTCGCCGCCCTCATCGCGCGGTGCCTGGCGCCCAACCCGTTGCAGCGCTTCGCCTCGGCAGAGGCTCTATGCGAAGCCCTGGAGCGCTTCGAGCGTCGCATCGCCCCCACGCCCCTGCTCGAGGGCAATCCCTACCGCGGCCTCGCGCCCTTCGAGGCCGAGCACCAGGCACTCTTCTTCGGACGAGACGCCGACATCCGCGCCGTGCTCGAGCGCCTGCGCCACCGGCCCATGGTCCTCGTCGCCGGGGACTCTGGCGCCGGCAAGTCCTCGCTCTGCCGCGCGGGCGTCCTGCCCCGGATCGTCGCCAGTGCCCAGGACGCGGGCCGCGAGCAGGTCACCGTCACCCTGTGGCCTGGCCGCTTTCCGATCGAAGCCCTGGCCTCCGCGCTCGCCCCCGTGCTTGACCAGAAGGAGGAGGAGCTCGTCACCGCGCTCACGGAGACGCCTGCATCGTTCGGGCGGGCGCTGCGCGAGGCGCATCCGAGCGGCCGGGGCCTGCTGCTCTTCATCGATCAGCTCGAGGAGCTCATCACCCTCTCCGAGCCCGTCCAGGCGGAGCACTTCGCTCGCTTTCTCGGGGAGCTCGCCTTGCCGTCGGCGGGCCTGCGCGTGCTGCTAGCGGTGCGCGGTGACTTCCTGACGCGCTTGTGCGCGCTGCCCGGCCTGGGCAGCGAGGCCGAACGCGCGCTCTACATCCTGCGTCCCATGTCCCCCGACAACGTGCGCGAGGCCATCGTCGGCCCCGCGCGCAGCCGCGGCGTGGGCTTCGAGTCCCATGAGCTCGTCCAGACGCTGGTCGCCTCCACCGTACACAGCGCCGGCAGTCTGCCCCTGCTTCAGTTCGCGCTCGCCGAGCTGTGGGAGCGCCGCAACCCGGCGCAAGGCCACCTCACGCGGGCGTCGCTCGAGGAGATGGGGGGCGTGGCGGGAGCACTGTCCCGGCACGCGGATGGGGTGCTCCGACGCCTGAGCCCAACCGAGCGGGAGGCGGCGCGGCGGCTCCTCCTCCAACTCGTGACAGAAGCCGGAACGCGCATCGAGCGCGGTGAAGAGGAGCTCCTCGAGACGTCGGCGGAGGCCTCCCGCGCCGCGCTTCGGGCGCTCGTCGAAGGCCGCCTGTTGCACACGCGCACCGTGGGCGGCCAGCCGCGCTGTGAGATTGCCCACGACACCCTCGTCGAGAGCTGGGGCACGCTGCGCGACTGGCTCAACGACGACATCGGCCACCGAGCGGTGCGCAAGCGCGTCGAGGAGGCGAGCATCGAGTGGGAGCGGCTGCGGCGCGCCCAGGATGCGCTCTGGGGCCAGCGGCAGCTCGATGAAGCGCGGCCGTTGGACCCGTCCACCCTGGGGTCGCGCGAGCGGGCCTTTCTGCTCGCCTCTCGCCGCGCCGTGGTTCGCCAACGGTGGGGCCGCTGGCTCGCGGTGCTGCTCCTTACGCTCGCCGCGGGTGCCTCCTATGGCGGCTTCCGCCTGCAGAAGCACCTCGCGGACACGCGCTTCATCGCCGCCCAGCTCGACACGGCGCGCAAGGCACTCGACACGGGGCGATCCCTCTCCGAGCAGGCCCGCGCGCGTCGGGAGGATGCGCTGGCGCTGTTCGACGGCCGGGCGCCTCCGTCCGCGAAGCCTGGAACCGCACCGAGTCCCCATGGCCTGCTGGAGGCCGCTGAGCGGCAATGGGCCGAAGCGCTCGACTTACGAGAGCAGGCCGACGCGGCCTACGCCGTGGCCAGCCGGGACCTCGACGGCGCCCTTGATCGCGATCGAGCCGATGCGGGCACGCGCCGGCTCATCGCGGAGGTCCTCTATGAACGCGCGCTCCTCGCCGAGCTCTTTCATCAGCGGCGCGAACATGACGAGTGGGTGCAGCGCCTGGAGCAAAACATCGACACCTCCAAGGAGGGCACGGAGTGGCGGCAGCGGCTCGTGGCCCCCGCCGAGCTGGCGCTGGTCACGGAGCCTCCTGGCGCACGCATCGAGGTCGAGCGCTATTTCGACGCGCAGGGGTTGCGGCTCCTCGAGCCCGTTCCGGAGGCCGGCGCCCTGGGCCCCACACCCATCGCCCGCGTCCTCCTGCCCCAGGGCTCCTATCTCCTCCACCTCACGAAGCCCGGCCACGTGCCGGTGAAGCTGCCGCTGCTGCTCACCCCCGGCGCCCGCGAGCAGCTCCGCCTCGTGCTCCCCACCTCGGTGCCTGACGGCTATGCCTATGTCCCCCCGGGCTGCTTCCTCCAAGGCAGCGCCGAGCCCGAGGTGGTGCGGCGCTTCATGTACAGCTCGCCGCTTCACCGCCTCTGTCTCACCGAGGGCTATCTGATCGGCAAGCGGGAGGTGACGTTCGGCGACTGGCTGGCCTACCTCGACTCGCTGCCCCCAGAGGCGCCCGCGAGACGGCTCCTCGCGGAGCCGCGCTTCGGCGACGGTGGGGCGGTCACGCTGCGAGAGCAGCCCGGCGTGGGGTGGAGCTTCTCCTTCCATGGTTCGCGCAAGGACGTCTTCACCGCGAAGCTGGGAGAGCCGTTCCGCTATCCAGGCCGGACCCGGCGCGACACCGCCAACTGGCTCCAGTTTCCCCTCTCGGGGGTCTCCGCCTTGGACCTGGAGGGCTACTTCTACTGGCTCGACCGCTCGGGAAGGCTCCCGGGAGCGCGCCTGTGTGGCCAGAACGAATGGGAGTACGCCGCCCGTGGCGCCGATGGACGCCTGTATCCGCACGGTGACCGGCTGTTGCCCGATGACACCAACATCGACACCACCTACAGCCGACAGCCCACGGCCTTCGGGCCGGACGAGGTGGGCGCTCACCCCGCCTCGGTGAGCCCCTTCGGCCTGGAGGACATGGCCGGCAACGCCTACGAAATCACGCGCTCGGAGACCCAGGAGTTCGGGCGTGTCCTCTATCGGGGAGGCGCCTGGTACTACGACGCCTTCACCGCGTTCAGCGCGAACATCGCGCCGGGCGACCCGATGGCACGCGACGCGCGAATCGGCGTGCGCGTCTGTGCCTCGTTCTCTCCCCGTTAATGGTTCAGCGCGCTGCTTCCAGGAAGCTCGCTCGGAAGGTCTCCTGGAGCGCCTCCTGCCCCACCTGCGCCTCGATGAGCTCGTAGCCCATCAACGCGAAGATGCGGTTGCGGTAGAAGATGGGGCGCGCGTTGCCGTACCAGTCCACGCACGACTTCACGCACGCGTCGTCCCGCGACTCTTCTCTGGCGACGAGCGCACCCAGCGGCGCCAGCCCCAGCTCCGGGCTCACCCGCAGGAAGTTCACCTCGGCCGAGCCGTAGCGCAGGTGCATCCAGGACGAGCCGTTCAGCCGCGCTGGCAGCCCCAGCACCCCGCCGCCCCCCTCGGCCGGCTTGAAGAAGAAGCCGTGGCTGCGCGTCTCGCCCTGCGTGGCGCTCGGCCGCATGTACTGGCCCCGGAACTCCGGCGTGTCTCCCAGCTTCAGCGCGGTGAAGTACAGGTTCGTGCCATCCGTGCCCACCACCACCGCTCCCGCGGCACCCAGGGCCTCGATGCGCTCCACGCCATGCGCCAGCTCCAGCTCCTTCACCGCCTCGGGTGCGCGCACGTCCGTCACCCAGATCCGCGGCTGTTCAGACACCACGAAGCTGTCCATGCTCCACAGCAGGTGGTTGCCCACGAAGCGGTTCTGCAGCCTGTAGCCCGTCGGGCCCGGCAACCGCGTGTAGTGCTCCCCGGCGGCCTTCGGCGCATCTGCACTGAAGGCGGACAGCGGCGCGCGCAGCAGCGCGAACTCCCCGCTGCCCCGGTTGACCTCCGGGCCCCACATGGAGTCCCCCTCGCCCTGCCCTCCCAGCAGCACCTCCAGGTGCCCGTCCTCGTTCTCCCGGAAGGAGAACTGATCGATGGGGTTGCCGCGCGCGCGCAGCACCGTGGGCTCCCCTCCATCCAACGGCAGCCGGTACACGTAGGAGTCCTGCGACTCCTTCTGCTCGTCCTCCAGGTACCAGCTCTCGGCGTTCCCCGACACCCAGACGTACGCCGCGTCACGCGACACATAGAAGGTCCGCGAGGAGGGCCCCATCACCGCGCGCGCCGTGCAGGTGAATGCGGGCGCTTCCAGGTCGCAGCGCACCACCGTGTGCAACGTGGTGCCAAGCGCCGGCTGCACCGGCCGGTAGATTTCCACCTGGGAGAGCATGCTGCTCCAGCCCGAGGTGCCGTTCTGGCCGTTCCAGCTGCTGATGGACGGCAGCTCCTTCTCGTCGCCCAGATAGTGGGGAATGTAGAAGACGAGCGTGTTGCCCACCCGCCGGCCCGTGTAGTTGCGGACCGAGTAGTAGTCGAACGAGCGCAGGAAGTGCGAGGACTCGTGGGTCAGCCGCCCATCATCGCCCAGCTGGAACAGCACCACCTCCGTGGCCCCCACCTCGTAGCTGTAGCCAATGACGATGACGCGCCGGCCATGCACCAGCATCTCGTCGTACCAGCTGCCACGGGTGAAGCCGGGCGCATAGGAGTCCACCTGGTGGACCGGCACCAGCGCCTCGGCGCCCTCGCCCTGGCGCACGGTGAAGAGGCGGCCCCGGCGCAGGATGACGAAGTAGTCGTCCACCGCCTTGACGATGCCGCCCTCGTCGACTCCCTCCTCCTGGTTGTTGGTGATGGACTCCTCCTCGTAGGGGTCCGCCGGGGAGGGGGAGGCGACGCCGTCGTCCTGAACAGGAGGGGAGCCGCAGCCGAACGACGGGCCCCCGTCGCCGCTCGACGTGCGCTCCCGCAGCTCCTTCACCTTGTCCAAGTGCGCCTTGAACGCATCCTCCGACTCGAAGCGCTCGAGCCGCGAGTGGGTGATGGGTTGGAGCTCCTCTCGCTTCAGGCGCTCTCCTTGCTGGGGGCAGCCCACGACGATGAACAGCAACATCAGCGACAACGGGGCATGGCGGCGGGTCAGGCGCGGCACGCGCATAGGGGGACATCTCCTGGGTGGAAGGGCTCGCAGGGGACAGCAAGGCACGTACCAGCTGCTCCCGCCCAGCCGCTCCCCCAGGGAGCTGCCGTGTCAGGTGCGACGCGCGTGTCAGGGGCCCCTCGGAAAGCCCAACGCCCGCCGGCCCGCCTGCTCACGAGCGGGCAGAGCGCGCTCGCATCCGCTGTGAGCCCCGGGAGAGCGGGGTAAGGTGCCGCCCGTGACGACCGCCTCCGCTCTCTACCAAGACTGCGCCCGCCTCTTCATGGTGGGCTTCCCCGGCACGCGCATCGACTCGGACTTCGCAGCGCTCATGAAGGACGGCATCTTCGGTGCCATCCTCTTCAAGCGGAACGTGGGCTCCGCTCAGGAGACCGCCGCCCTGTGCCGCGACATCAAGTCCCGCGCGGCTCGCCCCTTCATCCTCTCGGTGGACCAGGAGGGCGGGCGCGTGGCCCGGCTGCGGGGCGCTCCCTTCACCGCCCTGCCTCCCATGCGCGAGCTGGGCCAGCGCGGCGACGAGGGCCTCGCCGAGCGCGTCGGCCGGCTGCTGGCGCACGAGCTGCGCGCCATGGGCTTCGACTGGGACTTCGCCCCCGTGCTCGATGTGGACACCAACCCCGCCAACCCCGTCATCGGCGACCGCAGCTTCAGCCGCGACGCCCAAGTTGTCGCGCGGCTCGGCGTGGCCCTGGCCCGAGGTCTGGAGGCCGGCGGCGTGGCCTCGTGCGGCAAGCACTTCCCCGGCCACGGCGACACCACCACCGACAGCCACCTCACGCTGCCGCGCCTGCCGCATGACCTGGAGCGCCTGCGCCGCGTGGAGCTGGTGCCCTTCCGCGCCTTCGCCCAAGCGGGCCTCGCCTCATTGATGACGGCGCACGTCCTCTTCGACGCGCTGGAGCCCGGCGTGCCCGCCACCATGAGTCTCAAGGCGCTGCACGGCGTGCTGCGTCAGGAGCTGGGCTTCGATGGGGTGCTCGTCTCGGATGACCTGGAGATGAAGGCCATCGCGGGCCACTACTCCGTGGAGGAGGCCACCGTGCAGGGCACCCTGGCCGGCGTGGACCTGTTCCTCGTGTGCCACCACGCGGACGTGCAGCGGCGCTGCATCGAGGCGCTGGTGAAGGCCGTCGAGTCCGGCCGCGTGCCGCGCGAGCGCATCACCGAGGCTCATCGCCGCCTGGCACGGCTCCAGGCCCGCTTCGCCCACCCCGCCGAGGATCGGCTCGCCACGCTCGGAGACTCCGAGCACCGCGCGCTCGCCGACGGGCTCGCCAGCACCTTCGCCGGAAAGGATCCGACCGAGGTGCTGGTCTAGCCCTGGCCTCGCCTCACTTGTTGAGCTTGCTGCCGTAGTCGCCCCAGTCAGGCGCGGGGGTCTCGTTGCCGCGGTGCTCACGCCACCCCATGTCGGTTGTGCCCGCGTTGCCACCGCCGCCGATGCCCTGGCTGGTGGGGGCCTCGTTGCCCCCCAGCGTCGTCACGCCTCGGCCCATGTACCCGGTCACATCCTCCATCCGGCTGTTGCCCTGCGTGCCGAGCTTCTCGGGCGTGCGCGGGTCGATGCTCGAGCCGAGCTGCCCGATGGTCCCGTTGAAGCCCCGGTTCGCGTCGACCTGGTAGTGGGTGTAGAAGTCCTGGGGCACGTGGCGCACGGGGCCCCCGAAGAAGTTCTCGGGCGGATCATCCGGTCGCTCGCCGCCGGTCTGCGGAAGCCTGCCGCACCCCACGCTCAGCACCAGCGCCGAGCCCAGTCCTCCCAGCCACATCCACCGTCGAAAGCCACTGTGTCTCATGTCCCATCTCCCAAGGGGCACACGAGCCCCCACTCGCTTCAAGGGATGAGCACCGCGCCGCGCCTCAACCACCCACCCGGCACCCGGCCCGGCCCCTGTCAGTTCGGGCGGAGAGCCTCCAGGGGAGCGTCAGTGAGGCAGCTCCGGCTTGAGCGGCAGCTCCACGCGGAAGCAGGTGTCTCCTGGCCTCGACTGGAGGCGGATGCGGCCTCCCAGCCGGCGCTCGACGATGCGCAGGGCGATGTCCAGCCCCAGCCCCGTGCCCTTCCCCAGCGCCTTGGTGGTGAAGAACGGCTCGAAGACGCGCGCCTGTAGTTCCTCGGGCACGCCCGGCCCATCGTCCGAGAGCTCCACGTGGACCTCGTCCCCGCACAGGCGGGTGCTCACGCGCAGGTTGCCCTGGTCCTTCATCGCGTCCAGCGCGTTCTCGATGAGGTTGGTCCACACCTGGTTGAGTTCGCTGCCGTGAGCCCAGAGCTTCGGCACGTGTCCGTCATAGTCGCGCGTCACCGTCACCCCGCCGCGCAGGCGGTGGGCGAACATGGCCAGCGTCGCCTCGAGCCCGGCATGCACATCCACCTCCTGCAGCCAGTCCCGGTCCATATAGGTGTACTGACGGACCGCGGCGATCAGCGAGCAGATGCGCTGGGTGCTCGCATCCATCACGTCCGTGAGCTGCGTGAGCAGCAGCGTCTTCTCCAGCCACGTCAGCCCCACCTCCAGGGCCTCGCCCTCCAGCGTGGCCCCCAGCACCTCCAGGTGCGGCAGGTCCACCCCCGCGGTCCCCAGCGTCGTGGCGCGCGAGAAGGCATTGGCCATGCCATGGCTCTCCAGCCACCCGAGCAGCCCGTCCTCCAAATCACTCTGCGCCAGCGCGTCCAGCGGCTGGAGCGGTGTGGCGGATTGGAGGTCCCGCATCAGCTCCGCGAGCACCTCGCGCTGCGGCGCTGACAGCCGCTCGTCATGCGCCAGCGCCCGGTGCTGTGCCTCCAGGCACTCCTCGCGCAGTTGCTCCGCCGAGCGCCGCGCCGCCGAGGCCGGGTTGTTCAGCTCGTGCATCAGCCCCGCCGCCATGCGCCCCAGCGCGGCCAGCTTCTCCTGCTGGCGGATCTGCGCCTCGGCGTCCTGCCGGCGCGTCACCAACGTCTGGAGGACGAACCTCGCCAGCGGCGTACACTCGGCCACCATGCGGCGGAACGCCTCCGCCTTCACCTGCAGCACGCGCGTCTCCCCCACGGCGCGCCCAGTGGCGATGGCGGGCCCGCCCGAGAGCAGGGAGATTTCTCCGGTGAAGGCTCCGGGCCGGTGTACCGCCAGCACCTGATCCTCGCTCCCCAGCCGGCGGGTGACGCGCACCTCGCCCGAGAGGACGACGAAGAAGTCGTAGTCGTGCTGGCCCTCGGTGAAGAGGGGCTCTCCCGGCTGGAACTCGCGCAACACCCCCTCGCGCTTCACCTCATCGAGCACTTCTGGCGGGAAGGTGGGTACGAGCGTGGTGTCGATGGAATCGTGCAACATGATCGGCCCCCGTCGAGCAGCACGCACACGCGCGCAGGCTCCGCTCAGGGTGGTGACGCCTCCTCGCTCGCACATGGAGGAATGGGCGAGGAGGACGAGGGCCGATTGTCTGCCTGCCCGCCCTCCAGGGTGCCTGGCGGGCGGTTCAGCGCTCCCGCGTGGTCAGCGGCTCGGGGACTTCTTGGCCACCTTCTTCACCGCGCTCTTCACGGCGGCGCCGACCTTCTTGGCCACCTTCGCGGCCGATGCCTTCTTCTTAGGCTCCGCAGAGGGCTCGGCCGCATCGCCGCCGCTCAGCGCGGAGAGCACCTCGCCGACGTGGCCCGTCACCTTCACCTTGGGCCACACCTGCTTCACCCGGCCCTGCGGGTCGATGAGGACCGTGGTGCGGGTGATGCCCATGAACTTGCGGCCGTAGAGCGACTTCTCTCCCCAGACACCGTAGGCGTCCGCGAGCTTGTGCTCGGGATCCGCCAGCAGCGTGAAGGGCAGGCTGTACTTGGCGACGAACTTCTCGTGGCTCTTCACCGAGTCCGGAGAGACGCCCACCACCACCGCGCCGGCCTTCTCGAGCGCGGAGTGTTCATCGCGGAAGTCACAGGCCTCCTTCGTGCAGCCCGAGGTGTTGTCCTTCGGGTAGAAGTAGAGGACGACGTGCTTCCCCGCGAACTGGGAGAGGGAGACCGTCTTGCCGGTCTGGTCCGAGAGCTGGAAGGCGGGGGCCTGGCTGCCGACTTGAGGGAGGGGCATGGGGCCTCTGGTAACCCCGTCCCCGGGGCCGACGCAAGCCCTACTTCGCACGTCACCTCTGGCTCACCCCACCCGAGGCTCAACGCCCCGCGTCGGTCTCGTGGTCGTGGCCGTGCTCTCCCGGCGGGTGGGAGTCCGCTTCCAGCCGGACCTGCCGGGCCCGGCACTCCGCGAGCGCCTGCCGTACCGTCTCCCGCCGCTCCGAGGGCGCCGTGCCCAGCTCCTTCGCCAGCGCTTCGCACGCGGCGCGCTGGGCCTCGAGTTCGCCCGTGCCCGGCCCTGTTGCCCCGGGCGTGGCCAGGGGCCGGGGCGGCATCGGCCCTCGGAGCGCCCTCAGCGCCGCGAGCCGCGCGTCCGCCTCAGCCCGCGCCTTCGAGTCCTTCGGGATGGCCTCGAAGGCGGCGATGACCGCGTCGTAGGCCGGGTCCCTCGGGTTCACTCCGCGCTGCACGAGATCCGCGTACTGGGCCTGGGCCTTGGCGAGCTGCTCCGGGCCCTTGTCACAGGCGGGCAGCACGAGCAGCCCCAGGGCAAGGAGCACCGCGGCCGGGAGTCGTTGGAAAGTGGAGGACATGGGCTCTCCTGTGCTGGCCATGGGAGCGGCGCGCGGGTAGGGTGCGCCGAAGTGTCGCCCGTCTTCTTCGCATTCGTCGTCGGTCTAGGCCAGGGGTTGCTCCACGCCGTGGGGCCGGACCACTGTGCCGCCATGGCCACGCTCGGTACCCTGGGCACCGGGCGGCGCCGCGCTGCCCTGCTCACCGCCCTGCGCTTCGCCTTTGGCCACGCGGCGGTGCTGGGCGGGGTGGCCGCCTTCTGCCTGCTGGCGGGCGTCGGCCTGTCCGAGGCCTTCGAGCGCTGGGCCGAGGTGTTCGGCGGCGGTGTGCTGGTGGCCCTGGCCGTCACCGCGCTGCTGTTCCCCAACAGCCTTCGCCACGGCCACCCCCACCTGCCGGGCCACGCTGGCGAGCCGCACTCCCACATCCACGAGGGTGTGAGCACCGCGGCCGGCGCGCTCATGGCCGTCAGCGGCGTGCGCTCGCTGCTGCTGGCGCTGCCTCCGCTGCTGGTGGGCGGCAGCATGAGCCTGTCGGCGTGGACGTACCTGCCGGGCTTCGCCCTGGGCATCCTCATCGGCATGGGCGTGGTCGGGCTCATCTTCGCCGAGGGCTTCTCTCGCATGAGCGAGCGGCTCGCCGGTTGGGTGCATCGCGCTGTCGCGTTGACCTCGGGCGCCCTCGGCCTGTTCTGGATCGGCTCTCGGCTGTAGGCAGGGCGTGATGGACACCGCTCGGCCTGACGCGGGCGCCTCCTCTCGCCTCTCCTCTGTGTATCTGCACGGCCTCGCCTTCCTGGGCGGCTTCGGCGTGATGCTGCTGGAGATGTGCGCCTTCCGGGTGCTCGCCACCACGTTCGGCTCCTCCATCTACGTGACGGGGGTGCTGCTGGCGCTGGTGATGATCTCCCTCTCCGCGGGCTACTACCTCGGCGGCCGCTTCTCGCGGCGGTATGACCTGGGCTTCCTGCTGTGGCTGCTGCTGGGCGCGGGGGTGTATGTGGCGCTAACGGGCGTCTTCCTATCGGAGCCGCTGCTGGAGGCCTGCTTCGCGCTGCGGGGTGCATTCCGGGGGTCGATGGCCATTCACGCCGTGCCCCCCGCCGTGGCCACGCTGCTGCTGTACGCGGGCCCCATGCTGGCCTTGAGCCAGGTGTCTCCCTTCCTCATCAAGGTGCTGACGGCTCGTGCGGCCCAGGGTGGTGCCGAGGCTCGTGGGGTCGGCGCGACCGCTGGCAACCTGATGGCGCTGTCCACCGTGGGCAGCATCGTCGGCACCCTGCTGCCTTCCTTCGTGTTCATTCCCCTGCTGGGCGTGCCCTCCACGCTGTGGATCTTCCTCGGTCTCCTGGGCGCGGCGCTGGTGGGAGGGTTCGCGCTGATGGGTCGGCACGGTGCGGCGGGGGTGACGGCCGCCGTGCTGCTGGTGGGCGTGGGCGCGGGCTTCCTGCGTGGTCCGGAGGGGGTGAACGCTCCTTCGCGGATGGGGCAGCTCGTCTTCTCCGCCGAGTCGCTCTACGGGAACGTGAAGATCTTCCGCTCGACCGATGAGGCCGGGGACACGGTGCTCTATTACATGCCGTCCCGGAGCTTCGTGCATTCCGCTGTCTATCCGGGCCGGCCGCTGAAGGATCAGTTCACCAACTCCTATCTCCACCTGGGGCTGGCGCGCGGCGCCCGGCGCTACCTCATCCTCGGCAGCGCGCTGGGGGGAGCCGTGGCCGCTCTCCTGGAGGCTGATCCTCGGGCGGAGATCACGGCGGTGGAGATTGATCCGCTCGTCAGTGACCTAGCACGCCGCTTCGTGCCCCGTATCGAGCAGCCTCGGGTGCGCTTCGTCGTCGAGGACGCGCGCCTGTTCCTGCGCGAGGACCGGGGCGCCTACGACTACATCGTCGTGGATGTCTTCTCCGGCGAGCAGTTGCCCGCCCACTGCGTCACCCAGGAGTTCTTCGCGCTGGCCCACGCGCGGCTGGCGCCCGGTGGCGTGCTGCAGATGAACACCAACCTGTGGGACTTCCAGGTGTTCACAGGGCTGGAGACTTCCACGCCAATCGTTCCGGTACACCACCTCCACTCCGCGCTGCTGCGCGTTGGCTTCGCCTCCCTCTTCCAGAACGACTACTTCGAGAACGGGCACCTCTATGCTTTCCGTGAGCGCACTTCCTTGGAAGAGGTGCGCGGCGCGCTGGCGCGGCAGGCCCGTGATGAAGCGGTGCCTGCGGACCTGCGGGCCTCCATGGCGATCGCGGCGCTCCAATTGCTGCCCGTGCCCGACACACGGCGGGGGCTGCGCCCGCTGAGCGACTCCTGGGTGCCGGAGCACGCGCTGCACCTCAAAGGCAACTTCGATGGCTACCTCGAGGCGCTGGGCCGCGCGAGCCTGCGGCCTGAGTGGAAGGAGCAGGTCCAGGAGGCGGGCGACTCGGAGCTGCGCCTCATCGCCGCCCGGCACTACGCCCAGGCGGCCACCACCCATGCACCCACCTATGACGGCTTCAATGCCTATATGGCGGGCGAAGGCGGGGCACGCTTCTGCTCGGAGGTGATGGCCTGGGCCTCTCACGGTCCCAAGGATCTGCACGCGCAGCTGGCTCGCTACCTCCACACCCGCGTCGTCCGCCGCTGCGGGCGCGCTCTCTCGGAGCCGGCGCAGACACCTGGCACCGCACCGGCCGCGCAAGCCTTGAGTCAGTACGCCCGGGCTGTGCGGTACCTGGCCGCGAACCAGGGTGACTCCGCCCTACCGCTCCTGCTCGACGTGCTCGCTTACGGCTCCTGAGCCGGAAGTGAACTCAGTCGGAGGAGCTTCCCATGAGGACTATCCACCGCCCCTGTTTCCGGTCATGGAGCACGTAGGCGTAGAACCAGAACACGGTGTAGCCCGGTAGGCCCTTGTCACTGGGGTACTCGTAGATGTCCGTATCCCGCAGCGAGAGCAGTGCTTCCAGCTCGCTCCAGAACGCTGGGAGCAGCTCTTCCCCCAGTTGCTTCCTCTTGGCCGCCGTGAGCCTCGGCCCCGCTCCCTCGTCGCCCTCGTAGCCCAGGCTAGAGTCGATCTCGGCCTTCATCTCCTCCAGCGGAACCTGCCGAACCTTCGCCGTGTGCGGCTCGCTCTCCGGGTAGCACCGGCGCACCACCTCGGGCCAGGACAGCTCCTCGCCCGACGGTTCGAGCACCTTCACGTCGAGGGTGACGACATAGTTCAGCCCTCCCGCCAGAAGTCTCTCGATCCGACGCAGGACTTTGGTGAAGGTCGGAGTGCGCATAGGCGTGAACTGCTTGTATCCCCGGCATTGGGATCCGCGAGATTAAATTCACCCCATGACCACCAACACCGCTCTGGAGGACACCCAAAAGCGATGGGTCGAGGTTTGTGCGAGCAGTGACGTCGGCCTGTGGTGGATCGCGGACGATGTTCGACAGCTCTGGCCAGAAGCGTCGGAGACGGAACTCCGCCTCGAGACCCTGCGCGCGCTTCGGCCCCTCCTCCACCAGGGCTCACTCCGCGCAGCCAGACTCCTGCCAGGAGGCGCGTATCAACTGTGGGAGGGCTCCGTGGACGAGCAGCTCGCGAAGATCGACGCGGAGTGGGCCGCCCTGGGGCGCCCTCCCGACGTCGGAGACATCGTCTGGTTCATCGGTCCGCGCTGAATCCTGGGCCCAGCCAGCCCTCGGCTCAGGTGCGGCGGTCGAGGATGCCCAGCGCCATCATCGCCACCAGGAACCCGTAGGCCACCTGCTCGGGCCGGTTGGCGTATGCCAGGAGCTCCGCCACCGTCCGGTTGCCGTCGATGCGCGGCAACAGCTCCGCCTCCCAGCGCTCCAGCTCCACCTCGTTGAGCTGGTAGGCCGGCGCCACCGCCGGAATCAGCCGATCCTCCGGCTGCAGCAGCCGACGCAGGCGCTCCGGCTTGTAGAGCTTCTTCACCCCGCGGACGATCAGGTTCGCCGGGTGCAGGTCCAGCTTGATGGACTCCGTGGAGGCCTTCTCCTTGAAGCTCATCACGTAGGTGCCGTCCTCCCACGAGAAGAGCGAGTAGATGATCGCCTTCACCTGCTGGCCCACGTAGTACAGCCGCTCCGTGTCCTTGAGCAGGCCGCGCTCCACCAGCACGTCGCCCGTGCGCCGGTTCGTCTTGTTCGCCACCGTCGCCGCGTCCTGCAACTGCTCGGGCCGAATCTTCCCCACTCGCACCAGGAACTGGCCGAAGCGGTCCGCCAGCAGGTTCGACAGCGCGAACACCGGCGTGCCGTGCTCGAAGTACACCACCTTCTTCACCTTGCCCCGCTGCACGCCCAGCTCGCCCGTCTCGCGCGACAGGTAGAAGGCCGTAATCAGCGCCGGCAGGTTGTCCTTCAGCTCGCCCCGGCGCATGCCCGGCCCGCCCGCTCCCGCCGGCACCGGATCCGGCGGCCGCCCCGGCTGCGGCGGACGCACCTGCGTCACCGGCGCCTTCTGCATGGGGTTGGCCGTAAGGTTGGCGCCACGAATCTCCGCCGAGAGGTTGCCGCCGCCCGTCACCTTGATGCGGCCGGTGAGCTCCATCGCGTCCTGCGGCCCCTCCTCCTCCACGTCGATGTCCAGCTCCACCTCGAACGCGTCCTGCATCGAGGCCACTGGCACCGCCTTCTTCTCCGGCGGCACCAGCTTGCCCACCGCCTCCAGCAGCTTCTGCGCCTCGAAGGGCTTCTCGAAGTAACCCGCCGCCGAGTACTTCTGCCGGGCCTCCAGCGCGTGCTTGCCGCCCTTGAACACCCCGGTGATGAAGAGCAACGGCAGTGCGGGCTGCTCTTTACGCAGGGTATCAGCCAGGTGGTAGCCCATCATGTCGGGCAGGAGGATGTCGATGACGGCCGCGGCCGGGGGCTGCGTCCGCCCCAGCTCGATCGCCTGCTTGCCGCGGCTGGCGCCGCTCACCTCGTAGCCCGCATCCTCGAAGAGCTGTGTGAGAAGGGAGAGGAGCTCCGGGTTGTCGTCCACGACGAGGATTCGAGGGGCCATCGAGGGCCCTAACCTAGCAAAACCTCGGGGCCGGGATCAGGAAACTGTTTGCGCTCCCAAAGGGTGCATCCCGGCCGCCGGAAAGATAGGTTGGCGCCCTCGTGAACCGTCTCCTCCCGCATCCCCGCCTACTCGCCTGCCTGCTGCTCCTGGGGCTTGGAGTGCCAACTTCTGGCCACGCCCAGGAGACTCCCGAGGAGGATGGAGGTGTCACGGTCCCCGCGCCGGACGCCTCGGTGGGTGAGGGTGGCGCCGATCGCGACAACCCGGAGGGTGAGGACGGGGTGGGCCGCGTCGTCACCGACTGCCACAGCACCGCCGACTGCTCTCCCCGCTTCGCCTGCACCCAGGGCAAGTGCAAGTACAGCGGCATCCGCGAGGCGGAGCGCGTGGGGTGCCTGCTGGGGCCCGAGGCGGCGGTGATGCTCGTGGGCCTCGGGCTGGTGGTGGTCACCTGGAGACGGAGGCAGGGGTGAGGCTGGGCTTCAAGGCGGACAGCCTGCTGGAGCGCGTGGCGGACTTTCTGAACCTGGCGCCGCGCCCGGTGGTGCAGGCCTTCTTCGGGATGATGGCGGCGCGCACGTTGATGGCGGGCGTGCGGCTGGGGGTGTACACGGCGCTCACCGAGGGGCCCGCCACCTCCGAGGCCCTGGCCGAGCGGCTGAAGCTCTCGCCCGAGGGCACGCGCGCGCTGCTGGAGGCGCTGATCTCCTGCGAGGTGGTGACGCGCAAGCGCGGCCGCTACTCCCTGGACGAGCGGGCCCAGCGCTGGTTGGACCCGCGCTCCTCCCAGTACATGGGCGCCTTCCTGGAGTTCAACTACGCCCAGTGGGACTGGTGGAGCCAGTTGGAGAACGTGGTGCGCACCGGCAAGTCGGTGGACATCCACGACTTCGCCCCGGAGGACCCACGCTGGAAGGACTACATCCACGCCATGCACCAGCTGGCGCGGCTGGCGGCGCCGGAGGTGGCGGGCGCCATCTCCCTGCCCCGAGGCGCGCGGCACGTGCTGGACCTGGGCGGGGCCCATGGCTGGTTCTCCGCCGAGCTGTGTCAGCGCAACAAGGGGCTGAAGGCCACGGTGCTGGACCTGGAGGGCAGCGCGCGCGTGGGGCGGGAGATCATCGCCGCCGCGGGGCTGACGCACGTGGTGACGCACCGCGAGGGCAACATCCTCACCTCCGAGCTGGGCGGCCCGTACGACGCGGTGCTCGTGTTCCAGGTGCTCCACCACCTGTCGCCCGCGCAGAACGTGGCGCTGCTGCGCCGGGTGCGCGCCGCGCTGGCCCCCAAGGGCACGCTCGCCGTGCTGGAGTACCTGCGCGAGGACACCGAGGCTCCGCCCTCCACCGCGGCCCTCATCGGCCTGCACTACTTCCTCACCTCGAAGGCGGCCGCGTACAGCTCCGCCGAGGTGGAGGGCTTCATGGAGGACGCCGGCTTCCGCATCACCAAGACCCAGACGGTGCGCCACCTGCCGCTGCAGACGCTCATCCTCGCCCGCCCCGAGTGAGCGCGCCCGCTCGGCCCCCGAACGACCCACGGCCCGGCGCGAATGGGCCGCCCGCCCTGCTCTCCCTGCGTTAGCCTCGAGCTCTCTCGCGATGTCCTCCGCTCCCTCCGCCCCCGCTTCGTCTCCGGACGTGCCGCTCGTCGTGGACCTCGACGGGACGCTGGTGCGCACGGACACGTTGCACGAGAGCCTGCTGGTGCTGCTCAAGCGCAACCCGCTGCTGCTGGTGCTGGCGGCGCTGTGGCTGCTCAAGGGCAAGGCGGCCTTCAAGGCGGAGGTGGGCCGGCGGGTGCAGCTGGACGCCGCGCGCCTGCCCTACAGCGAGCCGCTGCGGGCCTTCCTCACCGAGGAGAAGGCACGGGGGCGCAAGCTGGTGCTGGCCACCGCGGCGGACCAGAGCATCGCCGAGGCCGTGGCCGCGCACCTGGGCCTGTTCTCCGAGGTGTACGCCAGCGACGGGCGGGTGAACCTCTCCGGCGCGCGCAAGCTGGAGCGGCTCAAGCAGGCCCACCCCGAGTTCGACTACGCGGGCGATGGCGAGGTGGACTTGGCGCTGTGGCGCGAGGCCCGGCGGGCGCTGGTGGTGCATGGCTCGGCGGGGCTGCAGCGCAAGGTGCGCGCGCTGGGCCGTGGCGAGGTGCGCGTGTTCGAGGCGTCCTCCACGGGCGTGCGCACGTGGGTGAAGGCGCTGCGGGTCCACCAGTGGGCCAAGAACATCCTCGTCTTCGTGCCGCTGATGGCGGCGCACAAGGGCGCCAACCTGGGGCTGCTCGTGCAGGCGGTGCTGGGCTTCGCGGCCTTCAGCCTGTGCGCCTCCAGCGTGTACGTGCTCAACGACTTGCTGGACCTGGACTCGGACCGGCGGCACCCGACCAAGCGCCGGCGCCCCTTCGCCTCGGGAGACCTGCCGGTGCGGGCGGGGGCGGTGCTCGCCCCGGTGCTGCTGGTGGCCGGCTTCGCGGTGGCGCTGCTCCTGCTGCCGCTGCCCTTCACCGCGCTGCTCGCCACCTACTACGTGGCGACGCTGGCGTACTCGATGCACCTCAAGCAGGTGATGGTGCTCGATGTGCTGGTGCTCGCGGGCCTGTACACGGTGCGCATCTTCGGCGGCTCGCTGGCCACGGGGGTGCCCACCTCGAGCTGGCTGTTCACCTTCTCCATGTTCCTGTTCCTGTCGCTGGCGCTGGTGAAGCGGCTGTCCGAGCTGCGGGGCCTGCGGGCCTCCAACGAGGAGGCGACACCGGGCCGGGGCTACCTGGCCAGCGACTACGAGCAGCTCTCCAGCCTGGGCGTGGCGGCCGGCTACATCTCCGTGCTGGTGCTGGCCTTCTACATCACGAGCAAGGACGTGACGGCGCTCTACGGCCACCCCGAGCGGCTGTGGCTGCTGTGCCCGGTGATGCTGTACTGGGTGAGCCGGGTGTGGCTGCTGGCGCACCGCGGGCTGGTGAACGAGGATCCGCTCGTCTTTGCGCTGCGGGACAAGGTGAGCTACGCGGTGGGAGCAGCGGCGGTGCTGGTGCTGCTGGCCGCCACGTGAGAAGGCCGGGATGAGCGACGCGTTTCAATCCTGGGGGCGCTTCCCGCGCGCCGCGCGGCAGGCAGCGCACCCCATCGTCTGGCAGACGGACCGGCTGCCCGCCACGAGCGGCACGCTGCTGCCCTACGGCCAGGGCCGCAGCTACGGCGACAGCTGCCTCAACGAGGGCGGCACGCTGCTGACGACCGCCACGCTGGACCGGCTGCTGGGCTTCGATGCGGCCACCGGCGTGGTGCGCTGCGAGGCGGGCGTCACCCTGGACACGCTGCTGCGGCTGGCGGTTCCTCGGGGCTGGTTCCTGCCGGTGACTCCGGGCACCAAGTTCGTCAGCGTGGGTGGGGCGATCGCCAACGACGTCCACGGCAAGAACCACCACCGCGCCGGTACCTTCGGGCGGTATGTGCGGCGCTTCGAGCTGCTGCGCTCGGATGGCAGCCGGCGCGTGTGCTCGCCGGAGGAGAACCCGGACTGGTACGAGGCCACGGTGGGCGGGCTGGGGCTCACGGGGCTCATCCTCTGGGCCGAGGTGCAGCTTCGGCCCATCCACAACCCCTTCGTCCTCACGGAGACGGTGCCGCTGGAGAACCTGGACGCGTTCTTCGCCGTGTCCCGCGAGTCGGAGCCGGACCACGAGTTCACCGTGGCGTGGGTGGACAGCCTGGCGCGGGGCCGGAAGGTGGGCCGGGGCCTGTTCTATCGGGGCAACTTCGCTCCGCCGCAGTTCGACGGGCTGCCCCTGGCCAAGAGCCACCTGAGCCACGGCTCGGGGCTGGCGGTGCCCTTCGACATGCCGGGCTTCAGCCTCAACCGGCTGTCGGTGGCCGCCTTCAACGCGCTCTACTACCGCGCCAACGTCCTCAAGCGCGGCCAGCGCCTGCAGCACTATGACCCGTTCTTCTATCCGCTGGATGCGGTCCAGGGATGGAACCGCATCTACGGGCGCGACGGGTTCCTCCAGTTCCAGTGCGTGGTGCCCCACGCCACCGCGCGCGCCGCGATCCAGGAGATCCTCGAGCGCAGCGCGCGCGAGGTGCCCAGCTTCCTGAACGTGCTGAAGACGTTCGGCGGCGTGCCCTCTCCGGGTTGGCTGTCCTTCCCCCGGCCCGGAGTGACGCTGGCGCTGGACTTCGCCAACCGGGGCGAGCGCACCTGGCGGCTGGTGGCGGAGCTGGACCGCATCACCCGCGAAGCCGGCGGCGCGGTGTACCCGGCGAAGGACGCGCGGATGAGCGCGGAGAGCTTCGCGACGTACTTCCCACAGCTCGAGCGCTTCAAGGCGTACGTGGACCCCGCCTTCTCCTCTTCCTTCTGGCGCCGGGTGACGGTGGCGCCCGCGGTGCAACCCGCTGCGCTTCCGCTACAGGAGGGTGCCCCGCTGCCCGCGGTCCCTCTGAGATCCTCCCTATGAAGAAGGTCCTCGTCCTCGGCGCCACGAGCGCCATTGCCCAATCCACGGTGCGGCTGCTCGCCGCGCGTGGGGCCTCGCTGTACCTCGTGGGCCGCAACGCCACGAACCTGGACGCGGTGGCGAAGGACGCGGCCACGCGCGGCGCCGCCAAGGTGGAGCAGCAGGCGCTAGACCTCAACGACACCGCCGCGCACGAGGCGCTGGTGGAGCGCGCGACCCAGGCCCTCGGAGGACTGGACGGGGCGCTCATCGCGCACGGCGTGCTCGGAGACCAGAAGGCATGCGAGCGCTCCTGGGTGGACGCCGAGCAGGTGCTGCGCACCAACTTCCTGAGCGCGGCCTCGCTGCTGACGGTGCTGGCCAACCGCTTCGAGGCGCAGAAGGCGGGCACGCTGGTGGTCATCTCCTCGGTGGCGGGAGACCGCGGCCGGCAGAGCAACTACGTGTACGGCGCCTCCAAGGGTGCGCTGAATGTCTTCCTCCAAGGGCTGCGCAACCGGCTGGCGCCCTCGGGGGTGGCGGTGGTGACGGTGAAGCCGGGCTTCGTGGACACGCCGATGACGGCGCACCTGCCGAAGAACAAGCTGTTCGCCTCACCGGACAAGGTGGCCCGGGGAATCCTCCGGGCGGCGGATGGGCGCAAGAACGAGGTCTACGTCCCAGGCATCTGGGCGCTCATCATGCTCATCATCCGCTCCATCCCCGAGGGCATCTTCAAGCGGCTGAAGCTGTGACGCCCAGAGAGCCTCCTAACCTGGGTAAACCTGTCCGACATCAGACAGGTTGGGCGGCAGCGCCGCTGGGTGGCCTCGGAAGTACGACTCGGAGCCAACCTGGCGCTGCGCTGTCTTCAGGACTTGGCGGGCGGCTATGCACATGAGAAGCGGCGGTCCTCTCTCGGGAGTTGGGCCGTCACTCACTTACCTGAAGGGGATTAGGCTCGCTTGCAAAGCGCCGCAGGTGCCTCCACACTTACCACGTGGTCTACGGCGCACAGAACCTACAAGGTCCTGCCACTCTGGCTGACATCGAAGCCCTTCCCGAAACCATCAGAGGGGAGATCATCGATGGAACCCTCTACATCCATCCTCTGCCAGATCCGAGGCACGGCTATGTTGTCGGTGCTCTTCTCGCAGCTCTGCGAACCATAGGTCGGTCTCGAACCCTTCCCTCGGAGAGCTGGTGGATCATCTTCGCGCCCGGCATCCAAGCGAGAGGTTCTCCGGAGTTTGTCCCGGACATTGCAGGCTGGCGCCAAGACCGCTTCCCAGTGCTACCCGAAGAGCGGTGGACTGAGGCTCCCGACTGGGCCTGCGAGATCCTCTCTCCGACCACGCGCTCTTACGACCAGCGCATCAAGCGCCCCTTCTATGCGCGCATCGGCGTCCGCCACCTCTGGTACGTCGATCTGGAGGCCCGGACGCTCACTGTCAGCGAGCTGACCGATGGACGCTGGGTCGAGCTGGGCGTGTATGGCGAGGACGACGTCATCCGCGCAGCCCCATTCGACGCCATCGAGCTGAAGCTCGGCGAGCTTTGGCCTCCCCTCCGAACGCCCTGAGCAGCCAGGAGAGCGTTCCCGCATATATAAGGATGCGGGCCACGCCCCCTGTGCGCCACCACCACACACTGTGCGACTTGGCGTCCCTGTCGCCACCCGGCATTCTTCGCGGCCGGAGCCCCTTCCGTCGCATGCACAACACCTTCGCCTTCCCCCGTTCCCTCCGCTTCGGGGCGAGCCTCCTCGCGCTCGCCGCCGCGGGCCTCCTCGCGTCCTGTAAGGGCACGGCCTCCGCTCCTCCGGCGTCGACTCCGCCCGCTGCGGCGTCCTCCACGCCCACGCCCGCCGCGCCCCCGGCGCCCGTGCTCACGGCGCCCGCCACCCTGGCCACGGACATGGCGGAGATCGTCACCCGCTACCGGCAGAACATCGTCCTGGCCGCGGACTCGGCCACGCTCGATGACGAGACCCGGGACAAGGTGGCCGTCGCTGGCCGGATGATCTTCGAGCAGAACCGGCACGCGCTGGAGGAGCTCGGCGAGCAGTTCGGCGAGGAGCTGACCGCGGCGGCCAGCAGCGCCGCTCCGCCTCCGGGCATCACCGCGTTCCTCGAGCGGCTGGAGAACTCCCCCGAGCTGCGAGACGGCGACAAGCTCGCCTTCAAGGACACGGTGGCGGACCTGCGCGCGGCCATCGAGTCGCTGCCGCAGTCCCCGGCCTGGAAGGCCCCGCTGCTCACCCGCATCGAGGAGGACCAGAAGGCGCTCCAGGAGATCCAGTCGCTCTACGAGAAGGAGCTGAAGGAGATCTTCGGCCGCTACGAGACGCGCGGCATGACGGTGCGCCGCGAGGCCTGGGAGTCGTACCTGGCCTTCCTGAAGACGCTCTTCACGCGCGACTCCATCCTCAAGGCCTTCGAGGACTCGCTGCAGTCACTCAACGAGGGCATGCGCGGCAAGGGGCCTCGCAAGGAGCACGCGTTCATGCTCACCGGCCAGTCGCTGCCGGACAAGACGCTGGTGCTCACCTTCGACGACGGTCCGCACCCGCGCCACACGGCCGCCATCCTCGGCATCCTCGAGAAGTACAAGGTGAAGTCCATCTTCTTCGAGGTGGGCCAGAACGTCGCCGTGCCCGCCAAGAGCAAGGGCACCGATGCGGGCACCACGCTCAAGCGGACCTCCGCCTCCGCCTCCACGGAGAAGATCATCCAAGGGGGGCACCTGCTGGCCAACCACTCGCTCACGCACGCCTTCCTGCCGAAGCTGAGCGAGGAGCGGCTGACGCAGGAGATCGACAACTCCAAGCTCATCATCGAGCAGGTGTCCGGCACGCCGGTGCAGCTCTTCCGGCCGCCCTACGGCGCCTTCAACGCGCGCGTGCAGACGGCGCTCACCGAGCGCGGCATGAAGGCGTTCCTGTGGAACGTGGACTCGCTGGACTGGAGCGATCCCATCCCCACCTCCATCGCCAACCGCGTGGTGCAGGAGGTGGACAAGTACGGGCGCGGCGTCATCCTCCTGCACGACGTCCACAGCCAGTCGGTGGAGGCGCTGCCGCTCATCCTGGAGACGCTGCAGGCGCGCGGCTACCAGTTCGTCCTCTGGGATGGCACAAACGTCCTCGGCGAGGCCACGGAGGACGGCGGCACCCGGAGCATCATCGCGCCCACGCCCGCCCCCACCCCCTCGGAGACGAGCCTGTACCGCGAGAGCTTCGCGGTGGTCATCGGCATCAACGCGTACCAGAAGTGGCCCAAGCTCTCGTACGCGGTGAATGACGCCGAGGGCGTGCGCGAGATGCTGGTGAGCAAGTACCGCTTCAAGCCGGAGAACATCCAGGTGCTGCTGGATGGCGAGGCCACGCGCGAGAAGATCCTCTCGGCGCTGGGCGACGTGCTCTCCAACCCCGACAAGGTGCACCGGGACGATCGGGTGTTCGTCTTCTTCGCGGGCCACGGGGTGACGCGCAAGCTGCCCAACGGCAAGAGCCTGGGCTACATCGTCCCGGTCGACGCGGACACGAGCAACTACCAGAGCCAGGCCATCTCGATGACCAACTTCCAGGACATCAGCGAGGCCATCCCCGCCAAGCACGTCTTCTTCGTGATGGACGCGTGCTACAGCGGGCTGGCGCTCACGCGCGGCGGGGCCCCGGGCGGCGACGTGCGCAAGTACCTCCAGGAGATGACGCGGCGGAGCACGCGGCAGGTGCTCACGGCGGGTGGCGCGGACGAGCAGGTGGCGGACCAGGGGCCCAACGGGCACTCCATCTTCACGTGGACGCTGCTGCAGGGCATGGAGGGCAAGGCGGACCTGAACACGGACGGCTTCGTCACCGCCTCGGAGCTGGCGGCATACGTGGGGCCCACGGTGTCCTCGCTGTCGCGGCAGACGCCGGCCTTCGGGAGCATGGTGGGCAGCGAGGGCGGCGAGTTCATCCTCCAGCTCAACCACGACGGGGAGTTCCTCACCGAGTCCTCCGAGCAGCTCGACGCGGAGGCCATCCGGCTCAACGCGGAGCTGGACAAGGTGCGCCAGGCGATCGCCGAGAAGCAGCAGCGCAACCAGGCGCTGGCGAAGCAGTTGGCGGAGGCCCGCAGCCAGCTGGCGAAGCTGGACGACGGGGGCACCCCCGCGCTGGTGGCCCCGAGCCTGGCGCCCGCGCAACTGGCCCGTCAGCACAACGACCAGGGCCTGACGCTCTACCGGGAGAAGCGCTACGCGGAGGCGCTCGCCGAGTTCAAGACCGCCGCCGTGCTGGATGCCACCAACGCGCAGGCCGCCAACAACGTGGGCTTTGTCCTCTTCAAGGTGGGCGAGTACGAGGAGGCGGCGAAGTGGCTGGAGAAGACCGTCGCCCTGGACGCGGGCCGGGCCGTGGCCTACCCCAACCTGGGAGACGCCTACGACAAGCTCGGCCGCACCGCCGACGCGGCGAAGGCGTACGCGCGCTACCTGGAGCTGCTGCCCGCGGGGCCGGCCTCGGGGGCCGTGAAGGCCAAGCTGGCGGAGCTGCGCCCGTAAGCTCGCCTGCCTGACAGGCTTTCGACACTGAAGTGGGCCTCATGGCTGTTAGCCATTGATGAGCGGCTCGAATGAGCCAGAGTGGACCTATACCCACCCCGCCACGCAAGGAGCCGCAGTGTCCAACCCCACATCCGAACTCGCGGCAACCGGCGTCGCGGGGCTCGATGCCATCCTCCGAGGAGGCCTTCCCCGCAAGCGCATCTACCTGCTGCAGGGAGAACCCGGGGTGGGCAAGACGACGCTCGGGCTCCAGTTCCTCCTGGAAGGCCAGCGCCTGGGCGAGCGGGGCCTCTACGTCACCCTCTCCGAGACGGAGGAGGAGCTGCGAGCCGTGGCCTCCTCTCACGGCTGGGCGTTGGACGGCCTCGTCCTGCACCAGCTCTCCTCGCTCGAGGAGATGCTCCAGGCGCAGCAGCAGAACACCCTCTTCCACCCCGCCGAAGTGGAGCTCCACGAGACCATCACCAAGGTGCTGGACCTGGTGGAGCGGACCCGGCCCCTGCGCGTCGTCTTCGACTCGCTCTCCGAGATGCGGCTGCTGGCGGGCGACTCGCTGCGCTACCGCCGGCAGATCCTCGCGCTCAAGCAACACTTCGCCGGCCGCAACAGCACCGTCCTGTTCCTGGATGATGGGACGGCCAACGGCGGAGACCTGCAGCTGCAGAGCCTCGCCCATGGCGTCATCGCCCTGGAGAAGCTGTCGCCCGAGTACGGGGCGACGCGGCGGCGGCTCGAGGTGGTGAAGCTGCGGGGCGTCGACATCCGCAGCGGCAAGCATGACTACTGCATCATGAAGAACGGGCTCCAGGTCTTCCCCCGACTGGTGGCGTTGGAGCACCACAAGGACTTCACGCGCGAGAAGCTGCCCAGCGGCGTGCCCGAGCTGGACGCCCTGCTCGGCGGAGGAATCGAACGCGGCTCCAGCACCCTCCTGCTGGGGCCGGCGGGGACGGGAAAGTCCAGCCTCGCCGCGCAGTACATCGCCTCGGCGGTGCAGCGCCAGGAGCACGTGGCGATCTTCACCTTCGACGAGAACATCAGCACCTTCTTCGCGCGGGCTTCCGGCATGGGCCTGCGGCTCGAGCAAGCCGCCGCCGAGGGCCGTCTCTCCTTGCGGCAGGTGGACCCAGCCGAGCTCTCCCCGGGAGAGTTCGCTCACCTCGTCCGCCAGGCCGTTGAGCAATCCGGGGCGCGCGTCGTCATCATCGACAGCCTCAACGGCTACCTGATGGCGATGCCCGACGAGCGTCACCTCATCATCCAGATGCACGAGCTGCTCACCTACCTGGCGCAGCAAGGCGTCTCCACGCTGCTGGTGGTGGCGCAGCACGGGCTGGTGGGGAGCATGCAAGCCCCCGTCGACATCACCTACCTGGCGGACACCGTGATGCTGTTCCGCTTCTTCGAGGCGGCCGGCAAGGTGCGCAAGGCGCTCTCCGTGCTGAAGAAGCGAACGGGCACGCACGAGGACACCATCCGCGAGTTCCAGGTCGACTCGGATGGCGTCCATGTCGGCCCGCCGCTCACGGGCTTCCGGGGCATCCTCACCGGCACGCCTTCCTACATCGGGCAGGACCAGGCCCTGCTGAAAGAGCAGGCATAGGCCGTGGTGGGTACGCACGAGCAGCGCATCCTCGTCCTCGCCCCCACCGGGCGGGACGCGGCCCTGGCCTGCGAGGTGCTGAACAAGGCGGGCCTCGCCGCCGAGCCTTGCCGGGACATCCTCGCGCTCTGCGAGGCCTTGGAGGTGGGAGCCGGCGCGGTGTTGCTGGCCGAAGAGGCACTCTCTCCCCAGGGGCAGGGCCATCTCTCGGAGTGCCTCCAGCGGCAACCCTCGTGGTCGGATCTTCCGGTCGTCATCTTCGCGGCCACCATCGAGAGCGTGGCGGCCACGACGCGGATGCAGCAGATGCTCGAAGTCCTGGGCAACGTGACGTTCGTGGAGCGCCCCATGCGCGTGCCCACGCTGGTGACGGCGATGAGGGCGGCCTTGCGCGCCCGCGGCCGGCAGTACATGGCCCGGCAGACCCAGCTCGCCCTGGAGCAGCAGGAGGAATCCGCGCGCCACCGGGCTGACTTCGAGCAGCAGCTCATCGGCATCGTCAGCCATGACTTGAGAAACCCCCTGAACGCCATCCACCTGACCGCCACCACGCTGATGCGGCGGGAGGATCTCGACGCGCGCACCACCAAGGCCGCCGTTCGCATCCAGAGCTCCACCGAGCGGGCCACCCGCATGGTGCGCGACCTGCTGGACTTCACCCAGGCGCGGCTGGGAGGGAGCATTCCCGTGAAGCCCCAGCCGCTGAACCTGCACGAGCTCACCCGCCAGGTGGTGGACGAGGTGCAGATGAACTACCCCGAGCGGGAGCTCCAGGCGCGGCATGAGGGGGACGCACAAGGCCATTGGGACAGCGACCGCATGGCCCAGGTGCTCACCAACCTGCTCTCGAACGCGATGAAATACAGCCCGGAGGGGACACCCGTGACGGTGGTGACGCGCGGGGTGGGCGACTGGGTGACGCTCGAGGTGCGCAACACGGGAGACCCCATCACGGAAGAGACGCGCTTGCGCCTGTTCGAGCCCATGCAGCGGGGAGCCACCGAGGTGGGCAGAACGGAGCGCAGTGTCGGGCTGGGGCTCTACATCGTCCGCAACGTGGTGGAGGCGCACCAAGGCACCATCGACGTGCGCTCCACGCAGGAAGAGGGCACCCTCTTCACGGTGCGCCTGCCGAGGCAGCCTCCCAAGCCATAGCAGCGGAGTTACTTCACGACGAAGGCGAGGATGCGCTCGAAGAGCCAGGGCTGATGGCCCAGCCAACGCACCACGGGCCTGCGCAGCCTCGGGCGTCGGGCCAGCACGAGCAGCGCGCGCGCCATCCACGCATACTTGCGGAAGGTCTGCTGGAAGACCCGCTCATAGGGCAGCAGCGTCTCGCGCGTGGCGCCCTTTACCAGCGCATCCGGCAGGAGCTGTCCCAGCGCCTCGGCACAGGTGAAGGCCAACGAGAGCCCCTCCCCCGTCACCGCGTCCACGTACCCGGCCGCGTCCCCGACCAGCGCGAAGCGGTCCGCCACCCGCGCCCGAGCCACCCGCTCCAGCGGCCCCGCGCCGCGCGCCTTCGAGTCTGGCTCCGCCGCGCTCAACCGCTCCGCCAGCGACGGGAAGCGAGCGAGCAGCGCATCGAAGGAGACGTGCTCCAGTCCGCCATCCTCCCAGAGGAAGGCAAGCCCCACGCGCTCGGCTCCGGCCGGAGTTACATACGCCTCCACGCCGTGGGCGAAGTGGACCTCCACGTAGGGCGTCCACGGCTTCACCTTGAAGTGCCGCCGCAGCCCGAAGCGCCGAGGACCGCTCACCGCCACCTCCAGCCCCTCCGCCCGCCGCAGCGGAGAGCCCAGCCCATCCGCCGCCACGAGGAAGCGCGCCGCCACGAGGCCCTGAGGTGTCTCCAACTCCACGCCTTCGCTTACGCGCCGATGGCTCACCACCGCCGTGCGCTCCCGCAGCTCCACTCCCACCTCTCGCGCCCGCGCGCTCAGCGCCAACGACAGCGCCACCCGCCGAACGCCCAGCCCGCCCGGCGCGGGCAGCAGTCCCTCCGCCGTGCTGCCATCCTCCTGCACGTAGCGAATGCCCACGAAGGGCGAGCAGTCGCCGCTGTCCAGCAAGGTCCGCGCGCCGAGCCGCTCCAGCACCTCCAGGCCCGAGGGCATCAGCCCCTCGCCGCACGCCTTGTCCGCCGGCACGCTGGAGCGCTCCACCACCACCGTGCTCAACCCCCGCCGCGCCGCGGTGATGGCCACCGCCAGCCCCGCGGGCCCGCCGCCAGCGATGGCGACGTCGTACCGCTTCATCCCTCCTGCTCCGAGCGGACGAAGGCCAGCGCGCTCTTGGCCATCTCCACCGCGAGCCCCACCGCGCCCACCTTCTTCGGAGGCTTCAGCTCGCCGCTCAGATAGCGCCGCAGCGCCTCGGTCCGGCGCAGCTTGCCGCTAGAGGTGCGGGGCAACGTCCCGGGGTCCAGCATCCGCACGGTGTGCGGACGAATACCCGTGCTCTCCACCACCGCCGCGCGAACCCGCTCCTCCACCGCCGCGTCCTCCCCCTCCAACCCGGCGCGCTCGGCGAGCAGCAAGAGCGCCTCGTCCTCGCTCCCCTCTGGCGTGAAGCCGAGCGCCACCGCGCAGCCGGCACGCACCCCGTCCACCCGCTGCAAGCACTCCTCGAAGGCCTGGGGCGCGTGGTTCGCCCCACGAATGATGACCAGGTCCTTCGCGCGGCCGGTGAGGTACAGCTCGCCGTCCGCCACGAAGCCCAGGTCTCCGGTGTCCAGCCAGCCATCGGAATCCAGCGACCGCGCCGTGGCCGCCGCGTCACCGAAGTACTCCTTCATCAACGAAGGCCCGCGCGCGAAGACGCGCCCCACGTGCCGCTCGGCCAGCGCATGGCCCAGCTCATCGCGCACCTCGACCTCGAAGCCGGCCACGGGGCTGCCCACGGACACGAGGGCGCGAGAGCCTTCCACCACCCGCCCCTCGCGGGCCAGCACGCCCATGTCCACCTCCAACGACCGAGGCCCTCGGCCGCCCGGCGGGAAGGTGACAGCCAACGAGGCCTCGGACAGACCGTACACCGGCCGCAGCGCGCCGGCGGAGAAGCCAAACCGCCCGAAGCGCTCCACGAAGCGGCGCAGCGTCTCCAGGGACACGGGCTCGGCGCCATTGAGCGCGTGGCGCCACGCCGAGAGGTCCACGCCTTGGAGTTCCTCGTCCTTCACGCGCTTGAGGCACAGGCCGTAGGCGAAGTTGGGCGCGGGAGAGATGAAGGCCTTGTGGCGCGAGAGGGCGCGCAGCCACAGCGCGGGCCGGGCGAGGAACACCTCGGGAGGGATCAGCACCATGCTGCCCGGGTAGTACAGCGCCGAGAGCAGACAGCCGATGAGCCCCATGTCGTGGTACAGCGGCAGCCAGGACACGCCCACCGCGGGTATGCCCGGCGCCACGGGGCTGGCGGCCTGCAGCGCGGCCAGCTGCGCCATCAACGCCGCATGGGTGAGCGCCACGGGCTTGGGGTCCACCGTCGAGCCCGAGGAGAACTGGATGAGGCCCAGCGCCTGAGGCGACACGGCCACCGCCAGCGCCTCCTCGCCGCGAGACACCTCCTCCACGGTCCGACAGCCGAGCCTCGGCCGAGCTGCCTCCACCGAGGGTCCCAGCAGCAGCTTCACCTTCAAGTCGGTGAGCACCACCGCCGCGCCCGTCACCTCCAGCATCCGCGCGGTGGAGCGGTGGTACTCCTCGAGCCGTCCCAGCCGCACCGGCGGGTAGAGCGGCACGGGCACCGCACCGGCCAGCAGCGCGCCGAAGAACGCATCCATGAAGCCCGGAGAGGTGGGCAGGAGAATCGCCACCCGGTCCCCCTCCCCCACGCCCAGGCGCCGCAACCCGGCGGCGGTGCGCTGAGCCCGGCGGTACACGTCCGCCCACGGCATGGGCGTCTCCCGCTCGGAGGCGTCCACGAAGATGAGCCCCAGCTCCGTGCGCGCCGTGGCGGCGAGCATCTCCGTGACGGTGGCGTGCTTCACCTGCGGCAGCGCGGGCCCCTTCATCGCGGCTCCTCCGGCGTGGCCACCACGCGCGTCACCACCAGGCTCGCCAGGTCCTTCACGGTGTGAATGCCCGCGCCATCCTCCTCGGACAGCTTCACCCGGAAGCGGTTCTCCAGCCCCACGGCGAGCACCGTCAGCCCCAGGCTGTCGAGCTGCAAATCACGAAGCAGCTCCTGCGAGGGCTCCACCGCCCCCTTCCACTCCAGCTCCTCGACGAGGATGCGGCGGATCTCCGCCACCACCTCGACTTCCAGATCAGCCA
This sequence comes from Hyalangium ruber, assembly GCF_034259325.1. NCBI lineage: Bacteria > Pseudomonadati > Myxococcota > Myxococcia > Myxococcales > Archangiaceae > Hyalangium > Hyalangium rubrum. Next base: position 591,523 of record NZ_JAXIVS010000004.1, read on the forward strand.
CGGCGCACCTCCGGGATGAACCGAGGACGACCCTCGAAGGCCCGCGCATACCCCATGCCGAGCGCGGCCTCCTCGGCGCGGATGCGCACGAAGAGCAGGGCCGCGTTGCCCACGGTGAAGACCACGGCCGTCAGCCACGCGCCATGAATGAGCGGCACGGCGAGCAACTCCAGCACCACGGCCACGTAGTTGGGGTGACGCAGGAAGCGATACGGCCCGCCCGTGACGGGAGCCAGGTCCGGCACGACGATGATGCGCGAGTTCCACCGGTCCCCGAGCGTGGCGATGGCCCAGTAGCGCAGGCCCTGCGCGAGCACCGCCGCGCCGAGCGCCACCCACCCCCAGGCTCCGGGAAACGGACGCCTCAGGAGGAACACCTCCGCCACGCACGCGAAGAGGAACAGGGTGTGAAAGACCACCATCACCCGGTAGTGGCCCTGCCCCCGCTCGACGCCGCCGCGCGCGAAGGCCCGGGCCGCGTTGCGCTTGGACAGCCACAGCTCCACGAGCCGCTCGCAGATGAGCAGCCCCATGAACCCGAGGAACACCGCCTGCGTCGCGCTCACCATCGCAGCAGCACCAGCTCGGCGCAGAAGCCCGGCCCCATCGCCATCATCACGCCCCAGTCCCCGGGCTTGGCCTCCTGGGAGTCCAGCATCTCGCTGAGCACGAAGAGCACGGAGGCCGAGGAGAGGTTGCCCACCTCGTTGAGCGAATTCCACGAGCGGGCCAGGGCATTCTTGGGCAGCTCCAGGCTGTCCTCGAAGGACTGCAGCACCTTGGGGCCACCGGTGTGCGCCACCCAGTGCCGGATGTCCGAGCGCTTCAGCCCATGCGGAGCGAGGAAGTCATCCACGTTGCGGCGGATGTGGTCACTCACGAGCTGAGGCACCTTGGCCGACAGCACCACCTTGAAGCCGGTGTCGACGACATCCCACCCCATGATGCGCTCGGTGTCCGGGTAGAACACCGCCTGCGAGGCCACCACGCGAGGCCCCTTGGACTTCGCCTCCGCCCCCTGCATCACCACGCACGCGGCCCCATCTCCGAAGAGGCCCGAGGCGATGATGTTGGGGATGGACAGGTCCTCGCGCTGGAGCGTGAGCGAGCACAGCTCCACGGAGAGCACGAGCGCGGTGTGGCCAGGAAAGCCGCGCAGGTAGTCGGCGGCCCGCGCCGTGCCCGCCGCGCCCGCCACGCACCCCAACCCGAAGATGGGCGTGCGCTTGATGTCATTGCGAAAGCCCAGCCGGTTGGTCAGCCGCGCCTCGATGCTGGGCGTGGCCAGGCCCGTCACGGTGACGAAGAAGATGTGGTCCACGTCGCGCGGAGTGAGCCCCGCCTTGTCCAGCGCCTCGCGCACCACCTTCTCGCCCAGCTCGGTCGCGACGCGGATCCACGCGTCATTGCGTTGCTGGAAGGTGACCATCGAAGGGTACTGGTCGACGGGCACGGCCAGGAAGCGCCCGGAGACGTTCACCGCGCGGTGGAGATCCTCCAACCGCTCGAGGTTGAAGTGCTTGGTGGCCCACAGGGCGCGGAAGGCGCTGATGAGCTGCTCCTGGGGCACGTAGTGCGACGGCAGGCCGCGTCCAACGGCGCGGATGAAGGGAGCGGGGGCCTGCGTGGGTAGGCTGTGCATGAAGCTCCTTCCAGAGAACTCTCGCCTTAACCAAGGAACGCGGCGGAAGCGACCGGGGAAGGGTGCATTGGAGCCCCCCTGACGCCCCCAGCGGCGCATTGTCACACGGATGACAGAGCGAGTTCCTTCAGCCGACACCTGACGCGAGACTTTCCCGTGGCGAACAGCCGCGCCTCACCGCAGGCGTCGGCACGCGGAGCTCTTCACCGCCAGGAACACGCGCGAGCCGACCACCACGCCCAGCTCGCGCACGGCCGCGTCGGTGACCCGCACGGCGAGCGGCACGCCGGCCACCTCCACCATGAGGACACGGTCCGCCACGCCAGCCTCCTCCACGCGGGACACGGCGCCCTCCAGCACGTTGCGCGCGGAGACACCGGTAAGCGGCGCCATGGACAGAAGGATGTCCTCGGCGAGCACCGCATAGGCGGCACGCGCCCCCGTGCTCAGCTCCGGGCCCTCCGGCACCCAGAGGCCCAGGCCCTCGGAGACGCGCAGGCGCAGCCCGCCTCCCGCCGGCCGCTCCAGCACGCCCTCCAGGATGTTCTCCTCTCCCTCCAGCCCCAGCACCCCACGCGCCGCGCCGCCGAACACCCGGTCCGCGGGGCCCACCGCTCGCACGCGGCCCGCCTCCAGCAGCAGCGCTTCCTGGGCCAGCACCCGCGCCTCGCCGAGCTGATGGGTGACGTAGAGCAGCGGCACCCGCGCCTCGTCCCGGATGCGCAGCAGGTAGGGCAGCACCCGCTCCTTGAGGGCCACGTCCAGCGCGGCCAACGGCTCATCCAGCAGCAGCAGCGCCGGATCCGTCGCCAGGGCCCGCGCGAGCGCCACGCGCTGCCGCTCCCCGCCCGAGAGCGTGGCCGGGTAGCGGTGCAGCAGCGGCTCCAGCTCCAGCAGGGCCACCGCCTCCTCCACGCGCGAGGGCCGCCCCTTGCGCACGCCGAAGCGGATGTTCTCCCGCGCGGTGAGGTGGGGAAAGAGCAACGAGTCCTGGGGCACGTAGCCCATGCACCGCGCCTCGGGAGGCACCTCCACGCCCGCCATCGAGTCCATCAACACGCGGCCGCCCACCTCCAGCCGTCCCCGCGCGCCGCGACGCAGCCCCGCCAGCGTCTCCAGCAGCGACGTCTTCCCCGAGCCGGAGCGCCCCATCACCGCCACCGACGCGGAGGAGAAGCGCACCTCCACCTCCAGGGTGAAGCGCGCCAGCGGCAGTCTCAGGGATACCTCCATCATGCGCGGACCCGTGCGCCCCGTCGGCGCGCCAGGACCTCGGTGGTGAAGATGGCGGCGAAGGCGATGAAGGTGGCCACGCCCGCCAGCCGCAGCGCCTCCGCGTCCTGCCCGAGCTGGGTACGGTGGAAGATGGCGAGCGCCAGTGTCTGGGTGCGCCCGGGGATGTTGCCCGCAACCAGCACCGTGGCGCCGAACTCTCCCAGGGCGCGCGAGAAGGCGAGCAACGTACCGGTGAGCAGCCCGCGCCAGGCCAGCGGCAGCGTCACGCGGAAGAAGGCCCGCGCGCGCGAGTCACCCAGCGTGCGCGCCACCGCCACCAGCCGAGGATCGACCTCCTCGAAGCCCGCGCGCGCCGAGCGCACCAGGAGCGGAAAGGCCATCACCGCGCTGGCCAGCACCACGGCCTTGGGCGTGAAGACCACCTCGATGTCGAGCGAGTCCAGCACACGCCCCAGCGGCCCGTTGCGCGCGAGCAACTCCAGCAGCACCAGCCCCACCGCCGTGGGCGGAAGCACCAGCGGAAGCACCAGCAGCGTCTCGACGAAGCCCTTGCCGGCGCCCTCCCACCGAGACAGGCCATAGGCCACCGCCACTCCGGCCGGCAGGATGAGCACGGTGGCCAGCGCGGCCACCGCCAACGAGAAAAGGACGAGTGAAAGCTCGCCCTCCATCACGGCGAGGGCTTCCCCGCCAGCACGGTGAAGCCATGGCGCTCGAAGATGCGCCGCGCGATGTCCCCCTGAAGGAAGCGCACGAAGGTCTGGCCCCCCTCCGAGGCCTTGCCCTTCGACAAGGCGGCCACGGGGTAGACGATGCGCGGCCCCTCTTTCTCGGAAACGGAGAACACCACACGCACGCGCTTCGACATCGCCGCATCCGTGGCGTAGACCACCCCGGCATCCACCCGGCCGGCCTCCACGGCGGTGAGCGCCGCGCGCACATCCAACAAAGGCACCACCTGGGGCTCCAGCTCCTTCCAGACGCCCGTCCGCTCCAGCCACGCCTTGGCATAGAGACCCGCGGGCACCGCCGCCGGATCCGCCAGCGCCAGCCGCTTCACCCCGCGCAGGTCGGCCGCGGAGGCCACCTTCCGCTTCGAGTCCACCGGCACCACGACCACCAACTGATTGGAGAGCAGGTCCGCCCGCGTGCCTGGCTGGAGCAGCCCGGCCTTCTCCACCTGATCCATCTTCGCCACATCGGCCGAGAGGAAGGCATCCGCGGGAGCGCCCGCCACCGCCTGCCGCGCCAGGTCGCTGGAGGCGCCAAAGGCAAACTCCACGGTGGCCCCATGCTCTTGCGTGTAGGCGCGGCCGATCTCCTGGAGCGCATCCGTGGTGCTTGCTGCGGCAAATACCAGCACCCGCTCGGCGGCGGAGGCTGGGAAGGCAAAGGTAAGCAAGAGAGCAAGCAGAGGTGTGCGCAAGAGGGGCTCCTTGAATCCATTGACCCGCATCGGGGTGCCCGATAAATCAAAATTCCGTGTCACGGAATATCCCTATCGAGGAAGACCTCACCGGCGATGCCTCGCGGCTCCAGGAGTTGCTGTTCGCGATGGGCCGGCGTCACTCGCTCCGTGACCCCATCGCCAGCGTCTGCGAGGAGCTCCAGTTCACCCCGCCCCAGGTCCACGCGCTGCTGTGGCTGGGGCGCGACGGCGCGCTCACCATGGGCGAGCTGGCCCGGCGGCTGGGAGTGACCGAGAAGACCGTCACGGGCGTGGTGGATCGCCTGGAGCGCGAGGGCCACGTCCAGCGCGAGCGCATCACCGGCGATCGCCGGGTGGTGCATTGCCGCCTGACGCCCGCAGGGCAGGAGACCTACCAGAAGCTCGATGGCTTCCTGCTCGAGGCGGTGGGACAGGTGCTGGGACTGCTGGATGGCGGGGACCGCGAGGCGCTCTTCCGCATCATCGAGAAGATCACCCGGCGGCTGGACTCGCCCTCCGAGGCAGCGGCGGAGGGGACGCGCGAGAAGTCGCTCTGAGCGCCCACTCGCTCCCTCTGCGGCCCCACCTCTCCTACCCCCAGCCACCTTGCGCCGCGTCCGCGCTGCCTTATCCGGAGAAGGGAAAGGAGCGCGATGAAGGCACGAATGTCCAGTCGGGTGAGCGCGCTGCTGTTGGCGGCGCTGGCCCTGGTGAGCTGTGGGAAGGAGTCGCCCCCCAACGAATCGAAGCCCGAGGTCCCCGCCAGCTCGGAGACGGGCCACACCTCGCGGGAGGTAACGCTGCCCTCCCCCATCGAGGCGCTTGGCTCACTGGCTCCGCTGACGGAGTCGGTCCGGGCCGCCGTGGTGAACGTGGAGGTCCGCGCGAGCGGAGTCCCGCGCCGGGGAACGCCCCCCTGGCAGGGCGAGCGCCGTGGCCTCGGCTCGGGCTTCATCATTGATCCGACGGGGCTGGTGCTCACCAACAACCACGTGGTGGAGAACGCCGTGGAGATCCAGGTGCAACTCCTGGACGGCCGCCAGTTCCCGGCCGAGCTGCTGGGAACGGATCCGCTGACGGACGTGGCCCTGCTGCGCCTGCGAGGGCAGAACGTGAAGGAGCTGCCGGTGGTGAAGCTGGGAGACTCGGACGCCATGCGCGTGGGCGACTGGGTGCTGGCCATCGGCAACCCTTTTGGCCTGGCCTCCAGCGTGAGCCTGGGCATCCTCTCGGCGAAGGCGCGTGACATCCAGGCGGGTCCATATGACGACTTCCTGCAGACCGACGCGGCCATCAACCCGGGCAACTCGGGGGGCCCGCTCTTCAACATGAAGGGCGAGGTGATCGGCATCAACACGGCGATCGCGGGAGGAGGCACGGGCATCGGCTTCGCGGTGCCCAGCAACCTGGTGCAGGTGCTGCTGCCCCAATTGGAGAAGGAGGGCGCCGTCACCCGTGGCTGGCTCGGGCTCGGAGCGCAGGACCTGACGCCGGCGCTGGCCGAGGCGCTGGGGCTGACAGTGCGCAGCGGCGCCATCGTGGTGAGCGTGGAGGAGGGAACTCCGTCCGCCAAGGCGGGCCTGGAGCCGGATGACGTCATCGTGTTCCTGAACGAGAAGCCCATCACCTCGGCGGGCTCGCTCACGCGCGCGGTGGGACTGATGCGGCCCGGCACGGAGGTGCGGCTCGAGCTCTACCGAGAAGGGAAGAAGCACGAGCGCCAGGTGACGCTGGGGACGCGGCCGGACCTCGAGGGCCTGGCCACGCGCGGGGTGCCGCACACGGAGGAGGAATCCCAGCAGCGGGTGGGGCTCGGCGTGAGCGACGTGGCACCGAGGCTGAGCGCGCAGGGCGTACCGCGAGGTGCGCTCATCACGAACGTGCTGCCAGGCTCCGCGGCCGAGCGCGCCGGGCTGATGCCGGGGATGGTGGTGGTGGAGGCCAACCAGAAGCCCGTGCGAGGAGCGGCGGACTTCGTGCGCACGCTGCGCGAGGCGGCGCCCGGCAGCGTGCTGCTGCTGCGCGTCCAGGTGGAGGACACCCGGGCGCTGCGAGCGCTCACGCTCCCCGATTAGCCGTGCCGGCCTCCTCCGAGGGAGGAGAAGCGAGCAGCACACGGGGGTGCAGCAACAGGGCGATGGCCTCGCGCACGGTCCAGTAGAAGCGGTCCACCGTATCGAGGTTTCGCTCGGTGAGCAGCGCGGGGCTGGTGGCGACCTCGAGGCCCTGGAGCCGGAAGTACTGGCGCGCGCGCAGCAGGTGGTACGGGTCCGAGACCACCACCACGCGGCGGGCGCCCAGCTCGCGCAGCAATCGGGCGCTGTAGCGCGCGTTCTGCTCGGTGGAGTGGCTCTGCTCCTCCAGGACACACGCCTCGGAGGGGACGCCGAGCCGCACCGCCAGCGCGCGCATGACCTGGGCCTCGGACGGAGGATTCACGCCGACGCCACCGGAGAAGACGAGCCGGGGTGCGACGCCTTGCTGGTAGAGCTCCACCGCCTTCTCCACCCGCGCCTGCAGCGCTCCGGAAGGCACGCCGCCCGGCAACACGCGCGCCCCCAGCACCACCAGGGCGTCCGCTGGCGTGGCCCGCTCGCGCTGTCCGAACCGGTCCACGCGCCACGCCAGGCCGAACACGCCGCAGGTGAGCACGCCCACCAGCGCCAGCAGCGGTCGCTGGGCGGAGCCGAGCCGCGCTCTGAGGGCCGAGAGCCACATGGCGCTCAGGGTAGGCCAACCGTGTCGGGTCCTCCACTCCCGCTCACGCGCGCGAGCCGCCAGCCGACGCACCCCGGGTGCGAGCCGCTTCCCGAGGGTGAGCGGACAGGGGCCTGGGTCGAGCTGAGCTCAGGGGGCCGCGCCACGCACCAGCGGCTCCTCGGGAGCCTCCTTCAGCCGCACATCCGCGATCACGGGGTAGTGGTCCGACGCCGCCACGCGCAGCACCTGGCTGCGCAGCGGCACGAAGGCCTCGCTGGCGAGCACATAGTCGATGCGCAGCGCGGGAGAGAACGGCAGCGGCAGCGGATAGGTGCCCTCGGCCCCCTGCCCGCTGGCGGCGAAGACGTCCGTGAGGTCGCGCCGCAGCAGCCGCACCGTGCGCGAGTCCGGCCCGTCGTTGAGGTCTCCCATGAGGAGCTTGGGCCGGGAGTCCTTCGCGAGCAGCGCGGTGATGATCGCGCTCTGGCGCATGCGGATATCGCTGTTGAAGGGCTGCCGGATGAGGTGCGTGAGGTAGATGCTCACCTCGCGTCCGCCCACCTGCATCACCGCATGGACGACGGTGCGGGGCTCGGCGCCACGCGGCACGGGCAGCGGGTACTGGGCCAGCGCCTCCACGGGGAAGCGGGACAGCAACGCGATGCCGTAGGCACCTCCAAAGAGGTCGGTGGTGCGGAAGTGGGCCTGGTACATCAGGCCCGTCCGCTCGGCGAGCACCGCCGCCTGGTCCTGCCCCTGCGCCCGTCGGCTGCCGCGATCGACCTCCTGCAGCGCCACGATGTCGGGCCGGGCCTGACGAATGACCTCTGCCACGCCCTCCAGCCCACGAACCCCGGACTGGATGTTGAAGGTCATCACGCGAAGCTCCCCCTCGCCACGAGGAACGGCCACCTCCTCGACCGGGGCGGAGCGGGGGCTCACGCCACGGGAGGAGGCGCACGCGAGGGAGAGCGTGAAACAGAGAGCGAAGAGGAGACGGAGAGGACGCATCAAGGGGGGCGCGATGCTAGGGCCAGCCTTGCACTCCTGTCGCGTCCCCTCCCCAGGCCCGGCCGCGGAGCAGCCGGGCAGGAGCCTCGGAGCCTTCCCGAGGGGTCCTCACTCAGTCGCGGCGGCGACGCATGTGCGCGGCGACCAGGGCGAGCAGCAGCACCATGGGCGCGCCACCGGCGGCGGAGCAACCCCCGCCGTCGTCGTCGTCCTCATCCCCATCGCCGCCGCCCGAGCCCGCGTCCGGATTGCCCGTGCCGGCATCCGGCGTGCCCGTGCTTCCACCCGTCACCTGGATGGCCTTGGTGATCGAAGCCGCGTTGTCCCCGGTGTTCTGGCTGTTGCCATTGACCGAGTTGCCACTGGCGTAGAGGGTCACCGTCTGGGCGCTGGTCGGCGCCACCAGCGAGAAGTCGAACCGGACCTCACCGTTGGCGAATGCCTTGGCTCCCCCCTTGTG